>DASVTY010000072.1:0-52628 GCA_036387315.1 Pyrinomonadaceae bacterium | reverse complement strand
AACGAACGACGAACAACGAACAACGTTATGTTTAAGATTAAAGCAAATTACAGCGAACAGTTTGAGGTTCGGGCGACGGCTGAAAAGGTGCGTGAGTTTTTCGCCGATGTGCGAAATTTTGTCGAGAAAATGCCGAATATCGAAAGCATTAAAACGCAACCGGACGGCACTGCTTTGTGGACAATCAAGGCGCAGATTCCGATTTTGGGTTCTATGACCGAAAAATTTGCCGTTCGATTGGCGGAAAACAGCGCGAATTTAATCGAATATTCGCCCGCACCGCAGGAGACTAAAAACTTTTTGCGCTATGCCGCCGATTTTGAAGAACAGGCGGGCGGAAAAACTCGCGTCAATATTTCGCAAACCGTCGAAATCCGCCGAAATAAAGCGAGCGAGCTGCATTTTCTCGCAGGTTTGGCGGGCGAAACGCTGATTAGCAACGAAATGCAAAAGCGCGTTTCGGCGATGATTAAAACCTTTCTCGAAAAGGCTCGTAAAAAACTCGAAGAATAAAACTTGAGGAGACAAATAAAATGAAAATCTGGAATAAATTAATTTTTACTGCATTGTTTGCTTTAACTTTAGCCGGTTCCGCATTTGCACAGCAGGTGCAGATTCCGCGCGAATCGCCGCGCGCCGAAGTCGCGCAAACGGTCGGCGACACGCGCATCGCCATCGTTTATCATCGCCCGAGTACGAAAGGGCGCGAAGTTTGGGGCAAATTAGTTCCCTTCGGCGCAGTCTGGCGCACGGGCGCGAACGAAAACACGATTTTTGAAATTTCGGAAAACGTTAAAATCAACGGTCAGGATTTGCCCGCGGGAAAATACGGTTTGCACACAATTCCGAACAAAGACGAATGGACGATTATTTTCAGCAAGAAAAATGACGAATGGGGCAGTTTTACCTACAAACCGGAAAATGATGCTCTGCGGATTAAAACGAAACCCGAAACCAGACCGAATTCGCTCGAAACGATGATGTTTGAATTTGAAGAGGTTACGCCGACCACGGCGACAGCCGTGATTAGATGGGAAAAATTGAAAGTCCCTTTTACCATCCAGGTTGTCGGCGTGCAGGATCGCGTGTTGGGAAAACTTCGTCAGCAAATCGCCGGAGCGACCGACGCGACTAAAGCGCAGCCATACGTCGGCTCGCGGATGACCGCCGCTAATTTTATCGTTGATAACAAAATCAAATCGGCTTATGCAGACGCCGCAATCTGGGTTGACGAAGCTTTGAAAGTGCGCGAAGCATTCAACACTTTGCGCGGCAAGGCTCGAATCGCCGCCGAAATGGGCAACTACAAAGATGCCGTGACGTACGGCGAAAAAGCCGTCACCGTCGGTAAAGCTGCGCAGCCTGCGGTCAATGCCGATTTAATGGCAAACTTTGAAAAAGAAGTAGCTGGCTGGAAAACGAAACAATAGACAAAATGAAAAGGAGCGCAAACATTTGCGCTCCTTTTCTTATTCACTCGGCAATCAACATCGTTCCCGTGCCTTCGTCCGTAAAAACCTCGCTCAAAAGCGCGTTGCTTTCGGTTCCCGAAATGACGTGAGCCGATTTAACTCCCCGTTTTAACAGAGAAATCAAATTTTGCAGCTTTGGAATCATCCCGCCGGTCGCCGCGCCCGATTCAATTAGATTTTCGGCTTCCCGAATCGAAAGCCGTGAAATTTTCGTTTCGGGTTTCGCCGCGTCAAGATAAATGCCGTTGACATCCGTCAGCAAAACCAGTTTTTCGGCTTCGAGCCGAACGGCGATTTCGGCGGCGATTGTGTCGGCATTGATGTTGAAAACATTGCCGTCGTCGTCGGCTCCGAGCGACGAGACAACCGGCAAATAATCTTTGTCGAGCAAAACGCAGAGCAAATCGGTATTAATCTCCAAAACATCGCCGACGTGACCGAAATCAACTTCTTCGCGCTCGCCCGTCGCGCGGTTCAAAACCTCTTTCGGCGGACGTTTTTCCGCGTGGACGATGTTTCCGTCAACTCCCGACAAACCGACCGCTTCGATTCCCCTTTGCCGCAATGCAGCCAGAATCTCCGTGTTGATTTTTCCGGCGAAAATCATCATCGCCAAATCCAGAGTTTCATCGTCGGTCACGCGCCGCCCGTTAATTACGGTCTGCGCGACACCCATTCTTTCCGCCAACTCGTTCAACTGCTTTCCGCCGCCGTGAATAACGACCAGACGAATCCCGACTTGATGCAGCAAAGCGAGTTCTTCGCACAAAGACGCCAGATTAGCTTTGTCCTCGGTGACTTTGCCGGAAAATTTGACGACAAAAGTCTTGCCTTTGAATTTTTGAATATAAGGCAGCGCTTCACGCAAAAGGTCTAATTTGTTCATTTCCATTGCAGTTATAATGTTTTAAATTATTTTACAGCTTTTTTCTCGAACATCGCTCGAAAAACGGGCAATTCCTGAGTCTCGACAACCGCTTCGCGTTCGGTTTTGACCGGAAAAGGATTTTCCGCAAGCCATATTTCATCGTGCGCGCGCCGGAATTTCGGATTTTGCTCAAATTTTTCGCTAATGTCGGCGGCAGTTTCTTCGACATCCGATTGAACAAAGATTTTCGCTTTTTCGGCGCAAAATTCGGCTAAATCCGCAACCATTTGCGGTTGAATCATTCTTCGCTTGGCGAGCCGTTTTTTCAAATGCGGGTCTGGAAATTGAATCGTCACAAATTGCAGCGCGCCCGGCGGCATTTTCCGTAAAAGGTTTTGAATTGAAATCGTCGCGTTGCAGAACTCGTAATGAAGATTTTTTAGACTTGCATCTGCCGCGAGCCGCTTTGCTCTTTCAATCATCGGTTCTCGAATGTCAACGCCGAGAAAATTAATACCGGGTGCGAGCCGCGCCATTTTGAAAACAAATCCGCCGAGAGCGCAGCCCAAATCGAGATGCAGCGGCAAATCAGGATTTTGGAAAACTTCCGCAAAATCTAAAGGCACAGGCGGCGCTGAGAAACGCGGCGAAAACGGATTAACGTGGTCACGAACGCGAATTCTCATCGGCGATTATTTAACCAATTTTGCCAACACGGCTTTCTGCGCGTGCAAACGGTTTTCCGCTTCGTCAACGACAACCGAATTCGCCCCGTCAATCACCGCGTCAGTCACAATCACATTGCGTCGCACCGGCAAACAATGCATAAAGATCGCGTCGTTCGTCAGCCGCATTTTCGCTTCGTCAACAATCCAATCGGGGCGAAACTGCGCGCGATATTCGATGTCTTTTTCCGCCGCGCCGTAAAAGTTTTTACTGCCCCAGCTTTTGGCATAAACGACTTCGACGCCTTCAACCGACGAATTCACATCGTTTGTAATTTCGAGACTGCCGCCGTTTTCCTTCGCCTGCGCTTCAATTTCGCCGACAAGCTCGTCGTCAAGCTCAAATCCCGCCGGGTGCGCGATTGTCAAATCGTGTCCGAACTGCGCCGCCGCAAGCGCGAAACTGTTCGGAACAGCCATCGGCAAAGGCTTCGGATGCCAAGCCCACGTCAGCAAAACTTTCTTTTTCTGATTTCCGAACCGCTCCCGAATCGTCATCATATCCGCCAGAGCCTGACACGGATGGTGCATAGCCGATTCAAGATTAATGAGCGGTTTTGAAGAATAACGCTCAAACGCCGATAAAACCGGCTCAAGACGCTCTGCTTCCCAATCTTTCAAATTAGCAAAAGTCCGCACGCCGATTGCCGCGACGTATCTTTCCAAAACTCTGACAAACTCGGCGAGATGTTCGGTTTTATCTCCATCCATCACCTCATTTTCGCGGTGTTCGAGCGTCCACGAAGTGCTTCCCGGTTCTAAAATCACCGGATTTCCGCCAAGCTCATAAACGCCGACCTGCATCGAAGCCCGCGTCCGCAAGCTCGGATTAAAAAACACGAGCGCGACGGATTTTCCGGCAAGCGATTTTGCCGAATCTTCGCCGCGCTTAAAACGAAACGCCGCTTCGAGCATTTGTTCCAGCTCTTCGCGTGAAAAATCTGATGTTTTGAGAAAGTTTCTATTCATCTTTTAATTTGCTTTGATTTCTCAGGAATCTTTACGCCTTCGGCATTTATTTTTGTCACGTAAGTATAAAAATTAATAGCTGCATTCTGATAAACCTGCCGCATTATCATTTCAACTTTTCGCGCAGATTCTTCGGTTTCAGAAAGCATAAAAATTGAAGGACCGGAACCGGAAATGCCACCACCGAGTGCGCCCGATTGAATGCTTTCGCTTTTGATTTCGTCAAATTGCGGTATCAAACGGCTGCGAACCGGCTCGACGATTTTGTCTTCAAGCGAGCGCGCAATCAAACCGTAATCTTTTTTGAACAATCCGGCGACGAGCGCGCCGACGTTTGCCCATTGGTTGATAGCGCTTTTTAAGGGAACTTCTCTCGGCAATATGCGGCGCGCTTCGGCTGTTTTGATTTCGATTTGCGGATGCAATATGGTTGCAAAAAGCGGCGGAAAATCAATTTCGACAATATCTAGCGGGTCAACCGAACGCACCAGCGTAAAACCGCCGAAAATTGCGGGCGCGAGATTGTCTGCGTGCCGCGCGGCGCTAGCGATTTCTTCGCCGAACATTGCAAAATAAACCAATTCCTGTTTAGAAAAACGCCCGTTTAATAATTTGTTTGCGCCGACCGCCGCGCCCGCCGCGCTCGCCGCGCTCGAACCGATTCCGCTGCCGGGTTTAATGCGTTTTTCAATTTCGATTTCAAATCCGAAATCGGCTTTTAGTTCTTTTAAGATCGCCAACAAAACCGCTCCGGCGACGTTTTTTTCCGGCTCTGTCGGCAAATTGAATTCATCGCGGTTGATGATTCGGACTGTTTTTTCATCAATCGTCCTGAGAGTCATCAAATCGCAAGGCTCTTCGAGACAAAATCCCAAAACATCGAATCCGCAAACAACGTTGGCAACCGTCGCCGGGGCTAAAACGGTAATTTCGTTCATAAAGAAAACTTAGGCGGATTTCGCAAAACGGTCGAATCGTATTATCATTTATATCTTCATTCTCACCCGTTTTATCGAATGAAATACTTTAGCACAAACCGAAAATCGCCCGTCGTCACGTTCCGCGAAGCCGTCATCAAAGGTCAGCCGCCGGACAAAGGCTTATATTTTCCCGAACAGATTCCGACGGTCAGTTCTGAGAGTTTGCGCGAAAAATCGAAAGCGGAAATTGCTTTCGAGGTGATAAAACCTTACGTCGGCGGCGAGATTGACGAGGAAACGCTTTTCCGAATTTGTTCGGAAACCGTTGATTTCGATTTTCCGGTCGTAAAAATCTCGGAAAACATTTTTGCGCTCGAATTATTTCACGGCGCGACGTTCGCTTTTAAAGATGTCGGCGCTAGATTTATGAGCCGCTGCTTGCAGTATTTTTCCGGCGAAACGGGAGAGAAAACGATTGTCGTTGTGGCGACTTCGGGCGATACGGGCGGCGCGGTCGCGGCGGGTTTTCTCGGCGTCGAAGCGGTGGAAGTCGTGATTTTGTATCCGTCGGGCAAAGTTTCAAAACTTCAGGAATTACAGCTTACGGCGCTCGGACAAAACATCACCGCACTCGAAGTCGCGGGAAGTTTTGACGATTGCCAGCGACTGGCGAAACAAGCGCTTGCCGATGAAGAATTAAAAAAACGAGTTTTCCTGACATCTGCAAACTCGATCAATGTCGCGCGGTGGCTGCCGCAGCAGTTTTATTATTTTTACGCTTTGCAGCAGTGGCGTGAAGAAAACTTGCCCGTAATTTCAGTTCCGAGCGGCAATTTCGGAAACATTTGCGCCGGACTTTTGGCGAATGTTTCCGGCTTGCCAGCGCGACATTTTATCGCCGCCTGCAATGCAAACGACGTTGTGCCTAAATTTTTGCAATCGGGCGAATTAGTCGAACAGCTATCCGTCGCCACGCTTTCGAACGCGATGGACGTGGCGAATCCGAGCAATTTTGTCAGAATTCTGGAATTGTTTGATGGCGATGCCGAAGTGTTAAAAGCCAAAATGTCCGCCGTCAGCATTTCCGATGAGATTACCGCAAACACAATGCGGCGGGTTTTCGGGCAATACGGTTATGTTTTAGACCCGCACGCGGCGGTCGGTTTTTACGCTCTGGAAAATTATCTTGAGAAAAATCCGAATGAAAAAGGCTTTTTTCTCGCCACGGCGCATCCTGCGAAATTCGATTCGGTCAAAGAAATTGTCGGCACTTTCGGCAAAACGCCCGAAGCCGTCAAAGATTTGTTTTCACGCCCGAAACAAAGCACTGAAATGCCGGATGATTACGAAATCTTAAAAGAAATTTTATTGAGCAAAATTTAATATGAAAGTTTTAAAATTCGGCGGTTCTTCGGTCGCAAATGCAGAGAACATAGAAAAAGTCATTGAGATTGTCAGAAATGCGGTTGAAAAGGACGTTTGCGCGGTTGTTTTATCTGCTATGCAAGGCACGACTGACGCTCTTATAGACGCGGCGAAAACAGCCGAGCGCAAAGACGAATCTTTCCGCGCCAAAATCGAAGAAATCGAAAACAAACATTTTCAAACCGTCCGCACGCTCAACCCAAACCAGGAACAAACGGAAACTTTAAATTTTCTTAACAAAAACCTCGACGAATTGAAAAGTATTTGCGAAGGCGTTTTTCTGCTCGGCGAATTGACGCCGCGCTCGCTCGACCGGATTGTCAGTTTCGGCGAGCTTTTTTCGACCAAAATTTTTGCCGCCAAGCTCGATTCACTCGGCATTGCAAATGTTTGGCAAGACAGCCGCGCGTTAATTCGCACCGATTCAAATTTCACTTTCGCAGCAGTTGATTTTCAAACGACAAACCGGCAAATCAAAGATTTTTCTTCTGCTGCCGCGAACTCCAAACTTTTCATATTGCCCGGTTTTATAGCATCTGATGCAAATGGCGCAACGACGACGCTGGGGCGCGGCGGTTCGGATTACACGGCGGCGATTCTGGCGGCGGCTCTGGAAGCGGAAGTTTTGGAAATCTGGACGGATGTTTCAGGGATGATGACCGCCGATCCGCGACTCGTGCGCAACAGCAAAAACATTCAACGAATCACTTATCAGGAAGCGATGGAATTGTCCCATTTCGGCGCGAAAGTTATTTATCCGCCGACAATTCAGCCCGTCTTGCAGAAAAAAATTCCGATCTGGATTAAAAATACTTTTGCCCCCGATGATTTCGGAACGCTCGTCGAAGCGGCGACCGAATCCGAAACGGAAATCGTGCGCGGCATTTCGAGCATCGGCGCGATTTCGGTTTTAAGTCTCGAAGGCAGCGGAATGGTCGGCGTCCCAGGTTTTTCCAAACGCCTTTTCGATGCACTTTCACGCGCGCAAATTAATGTCATTCTAATTACGCAAAGCTCTTCGGAACATTCAATTTGCGTTGCAGTCGAAGAAAAATTCAGCGAATCGGCGAGAGCAATTGTTGATGCAGAATTTTCTTACGAAATCAATGCGGGAAAAATCGAGCCGC
Organism: Pyrinomonadaceae bacterium; assembly: GCA_036387315.1. Classification (GTDB taxonomy): domain Bacteria; phylum Acidobacteriota; class Blastocatellia; order Pyrinomonadales; family Pyrinomonadaceae; genus JALZCH01. The sequence continues at coordinate 45,122 of DASVTY010000072.1, read as the reverse complement.
TCAAAGTAGAAAACGGGCTTTCGATTCTCGCGCTCGTCGGCGATCAAATGCGAAATCATCCCGGCATTTCCGGGAAAATGTTTTCCACGCTAGGACATAATGGAATCAACATTCGCGCCATCGCTCAAGGCTCTTCCGAACGCAACATTTCTGCCATTATTTCTTCCTCCGACGTTCGCAAAGCCATTAACACGCTGCACGAAGAATTTTTCTCCGGCGCGAAACAAGTCAATGTTTTTCTGATCGGCGTCGGAACCGTCGGTGGAAAACTGATCGAGCAAATTCGCCTGCAAATTGATTATTTACGCGAAAATCTGCGGCTTAATCTGCGCGTCGTCGGCGTTGCCAACAGCCGCCGAATGCTTTTTGACGAAGAAGGCGTTAATTTGACGAATCTGCCCGAACAGTTTGAAAACGCGGCGAAAATGAATTTAAGCGAATTTGTTGAAACCGTTTTCGAGAAAAACCTGCGAAACTCGATTTTTGTTGACGCAACGGCAAACTCCGAAGTCGCCGCGTGCTATCCGAAATTGCTCGAAAAAAGCGTTTCGATTGTTGCTACCAACAAAATCGCTTGTTCTTCGAGTTATGAAAACTACGTTCATTTGAAAAACTTGGCGCGCGAATTTAATACGACGTTTTTGTTTGAAACCAACGTGGGCGCGGGTTTGCCGGTCATTAACACGCTCAACGATCTGCTTCGCAGCGGCGACCGCGTGAATCGCATTGAAGCCGTTTTATCCGGCACGCTCAATTTTGTTTTTAACAATTACGACGGCTTGCTCTCGTTTGCTTCCGTGGTTCGACAAGCTCAAGCCGAAGGCTATACCGAACCCGATCCGCGACTGGATTTAAGCGGCACGGATGTCGCTCGAAAAATCTTAATTTTAGCCCGCGAAGCCGGTTACAGAATGGAAATGTCGGACATTGAAAACACGCCGTTTTTGCCTGCTTCGTGTTTTGAAGGTTCGGTCGAAGATTTTTATGCGGAGATGGAGCGCAGCGAACCGCATTTCCGCGAGCTGCTCGACAGCGCAATACGTGAAAACCTTTCGCTCAAATACATCGCTTCGTTTGAAAACGGAAAAGCGAGCGTCGGTTTGCAAAAAATTCCGGCGACGCACAATTTCGCCAATCTTTCTGGCAAAGACAACGCCGTTTTGTATTACACAAATCGTTATGCCGATTTGCCTTTAGTCGTCAAAGGCGCTGGCGCCGGCGCAGATGTCACGGCGGCTGGCGTTTTTGCGGATATTATTCGAGCCGCGCGCGTTTAGAGTAAATCAAGACTTAATGTTATAGATTTTACGGGCGCACTTGACCTTTGCCGATCACAACATATTTATAAGTCGTCAACTGTTCAACTCCAACCGGACCGCGCGCGTGCAGGCGACCTGTAGAGATGCCGATTTCGGCTCCCATTCCGAATTCGCCGCCGTCGGCAAACTGAGTCGAAGCGTTGTGCAGAACAATGGCGCTGTCAACTTCGCTCAAAAACTTTGCTGCCGCCGCCGTATTCTCGGCAATAATGGCATCGGTGTGATGCGAGCCGTAAGCGTTGATATGTGCGATTGCTTCGGAAACATCCGCAACAACTTTAACCGAAAGCACCGCGTCGAGATATTCCGTCGCCCAATCCGCTTCCTGAGCCGGAACAACTCGTTTATCGAGAGCTTGAACCGCTCCGTCTCCGCGCACTTCGCAGCCTGATGCAAACAACGCTTCGAGAATTTCCGGCAGCAGAGTTGTAATCGCCGAACGGTCAACAAGCAGAGATTCCGTGGCTCCGCAAATTCCGGTGCGCCGCAATTTGGCGTTTAATAAAACCTGCTTTGCCATTTCGGGTTTTGCGCTGGCATGAAAATAAGTGTGACAGTTGCCGTCCAGATGCAAAATCGTCGGAATCCGGCTTTCGTTTAAAATTCTTTCGGTCAGAGATTTTCCGCCGCGCGGAATGATTACGTCAATCAAATCCGTGAGACTCAGCATCTGTCCGACCGCAGCGCGGTCACGAGTCGGAACGAGTTGAACGGCATCAATCGGCAATCCGGCGCTTTGCAAACCGGCGTGAAGACAATTCGTAATCGCGGTTGACGAATTGAGGCTCTCCGAACCGCCGCGCAGAATCGCAGCATTGCCGGATTTCAGACATAAACCGCCTGCGTCGGCGGTAACATTAGGGCGTGATTCGTAAATTATTCCGATTACTCCGAGCGGAACGCTGACGCGGCTGATATGCAAATTGTTCGGGCGTTTCCATTCAGCCAGAATTTTGCCGACCGGATCGTCTAATTCAGCGATTTGCTCCAAACCTTGCGCCATCGCTTCGATGCGAGGCGGATTTAACTGCAATCGGTCGAGCAGAGCGTTGGAAATTTCATTTTGCCGCGCCGCCGCAACGTCTTCGGCGTTTGCCGCCAGCAAAGCCGATTCGTTTTCGCGCAGATTTTGCGCCGCTGCCCGCAGAGCCTCGTTTTTTTGTTCGGTTCCGGCTTTCGCCAACACGCGATAAGCTGCTCGCGCCCGTTCGCCGAGCGTTCGCATCAGCGTCTTTACATCTTCGTGTTCTCTAGTAGATTCCGCTTTCATCAATTCAACTTTCGCCACCGATTTCAAGAGCCATATCGTCGCGATGAATCAAAGTGCCGCGTCCTTTATAGCCTAAAATCCTTTCGATTTCACTGCTTTTAAATCCAACGATGCGCTGAGCGTCGGCGGAAGAATAAGCCGACAAACCTTTACCCAAAACGCCACCGCGCAAATCTTTGATAATGACGGCGTCGCCACGCTCAAACGCGCCCTGCACAGCGCGAACTCCGGCGGGCAGCAAACTGTTGCCTTTCATCAACGCCGTCCGCGCGCCGTCGTCAACAATGATTGTGCCGGTCGGATGCAAAGAACCCGAAATCCAATGTTTGCGGGCACTTTTCGGACTCGCTGCCGCGCGAAATCTGGTGCAGCGCTCCCCATTCAAGATTCTTTGAATCGGATGCGGTGCGAAACCTTTGCCGATAACCATATCGCAGCCCGCAGCGAGAGCAATTTTCGCGGCTTCGATTTTAGTCCGCATTCCGCCCGAACCGAAGGGCGAACCCGCACCGCCCGCCATAGCTTCGATTTCAGGCGTTATCTGCCGCAATTCGGGAATGTGAACGGCACGAGCATCAACAGCAGGATTCGCAGTGTAAAGCCCATCAACATCCGAAAACAAAAAAAGCAAATCCGCGCTAATCATCTGCGCGACGCGCGCCGCCAAACGGTCGTTGTCGCCGACAATCAATTCGGCGGTCGCAACGGTGTCGTTTTCATTGATAATCGGAACAATCTGCGGTTCGGCAAGCAGCGTTTCAAAAGTGTTCCGGGCGTTTAGGTAACGCTTTCGATTTTCGCTGTCGTCAAGCGTGAGCAAAATCTGCGCGCCGTGCAGATTGGTATTTTCTGCTTGAAAAGCTCTTTCCCAATGCGAAAACAAATTGATTTGCCCGCAGGCTGCCGCCGCTTGTTTTTCTTCGAGCTTGAGCGCGCGATTACCGTAACGGAGCGTCCGCCGCCCAAGCGCGACCGCGCCGGATGTGACAACTGCAACTTGAATTTCTTGACGACGCAGTTCGGAAACATCTTTCGCCAGCGTCCGCAGCCACGTTTCCCGCACCTGATTGTCGCCGCCGATCATCAGCGACGAGCCGACTTTAACCACAACACGCCGGGTATTTTGTAAATCGAGCAGCATTAATTTAAAGAGTGCGAAGCATTTAAGCCATCAACAAAATTGTAGAAGAGTCAAAACTATAAACTGTAAACTATCAACTATTCACTGTATTGCAGAATAGTTGATAGTTTACAGTTGATAGTTCACATTTTTTATTTGTTAATTTCCGACAGCGCACTAACCAGCAATTCCATTTCGGTAATTCCGACGCACAAAGGCGGCAGAAGACGCAAAACTCGCGCGTTGCTCGAAGTCCCTGTAATGATTTTCTTTTCGAGCAATCGAGCGTGAACGTTTTTAGCATCTTCGGCAAATTCGATTCCGAGCAAACAGCCTTTACCGCGCAAACCGACCACATTCGGGATTTCTTGAACACGCTCGCGCAAATAATTCTCCACATTTCGGGCGTTTTCGAGCATTCCGTCCTGCTCGATTGCTTCCAAAGTCGCCAAAACGGCAGCCATTGCCAGCATTCCGCCGCCGAAAGTCGTGCCTAAATCGTTCGTTTTGATTTTTGCCGATGTTTTTTCATTCACCAAACAAGCGCCGACCGGAACACCACTGCCGAGAGATTTCGCCAGCGTAATAACATCCGGCACAACACCGCCAGCCCATCCCGAACCTCCGAAAAACCAGTTTCCCGTGCGCCCGACGCCCGTTTGAACTTCGTCGAAAATCAAACAAATCCCGCGCTCATCGCAAATTTCGCGTAAGCCCGTGAAAAATTCAGGCGCGGCTTCCGTAACCCCAGCCATTGATTGAATCGGCTCGAGCATAATCGCCGCAACCGTTTCGTCCGCCGCGACGCGAACCGATTCTAAATTGCCGAATTCGGCGGAAATATGACCGGGAACATTCGGTTTGCCGATTTCGCGGTATTTGCCCAAAAAAGTCGCCGAAATCGAATCCGCCGTGCGTCCGTGAAAACCGCCTGAAAAAGTGATGACTTTTTCGCGCCCGGTCGCAAAGCGCGCCATTCGCATTGCGTTTTCGTTGGCTTCGGTGCCGGAATTGCAGAAAAACGCTTTCGTCAAAGATTCCGGCGCGATGGAAACGAGCTTTTCGGCGGCGCGCGCGCGAATCTCTGAATAAACCAGATTTGAATAAAACAATAATTTTCCGCTTTGCTCCTGCAAGGCTCTGACGACATTCGGATGGCAATGCCCGGTCGCGCAAACGGCGTGACCGCCGTATAAATCGAGATATTTTTCGCCCTCGCTCGTATAAATCCAAGCTCCTTCGCCGCGCTCGACGGCAATGTTCATTTTGGCGTATGTCGCAAGCTGAAATTGTTCTTCGCTTGCCGCGATGTCGGCAAAATTAGTTTTTTCTGAAACAGCAATCATCGAAAATTCCCTTTAATTCCCTTTTTAATATGCGGCGTCAAAATCGCGCGCCAGATTTTGTAGCCTTCCGCGTTCAAATGTAATTTGTCGCCCTGAAAAATCTCCGGTTTCGGCTCGCCTCGCTCGTTCAGCATCGGCTGCCAAACGTCAACAAACTTTTGGCGTTTGTCTTTTTCGGTTTCGGCTTTTATCAAATTGTTCGCAAGTTGAAATTTTTCTCTTTGTTCCCAACGCGCGGGACTCGGTTTGAGCGAGATGAAAATCAACCGGGACTTCGGCAATTTTCCCCTAACTAACGAGACAAATTTCTTGTAATCGGCAACAAGTCGCTCGATTGTTTTGCCAGCCGTAACGTCGTTTTCGCCCGCGTACAAAACAATCAGTTTCGGTTTGTAAGGCAAAACAATTTCGGCGAAATAATGATTTACGTCTTCGAGATGCGAGCCTCCGAAACCGCGATTCAAAACCTGAAATTCGGCGAAATCGGCTTGAGCCGTTTTCCAGCCGCGAATGCTCGAACTGCCGACAAACAAAACTCCTCCGGTTTTCGGAAACTCTTTTTTGTCGGCTGCGGCAAACGCGGCAATTTCTTTTTCCCACAAATTGGCGCGGTTATAAGATTCCTGCGCCGCCGCTGTGAACGACAAAACAGCGAGCAAAATCAAGCTGGAAAACAGTCTTTTCATCGCTTTTTTACGGATTGCTGCCCGTGAAAATCAAAGCCGTTTTCTCATCCAAACCGAACATTAAATTCATATTTTGAACGGCTTGTCCCGCCGCGCCTTTGACCAGATTGTCAATCGCCGAGAAAATCACCGCCGATTTGCCTTTCGCCGCAAATCCTAAATCGCAAAAATTCGTTGTTTTCACCCAATTTATATCGGGCGAGCCGTCAACTAATCGGACGAAAAAAGTATCCCGGTAAAACTCCGCATAAACCTCACGCAGATTTTCCGCAGTCATTTCCTTTTTTAATTCAACATAAATCGAAGCAAAAATGCCGCGCGCAACCGGAAGGCTGTGCGTCATAAAAACCAGCTCGCTCGTAAAATCGCCGACAGATTTCAGACATTGTTCGATTTCGGGAACGTGTTGATGCGCGAAAGGCTTGTACGCGTAAAACGAATTTGCGCGCTGGGGATGATGCGTATTCGCCGCCGCTTTTGCGCCCGAACCGGACGAACCGGTTTTTGCGTCAACAATAATGCGCCCTGAAATCAACAGGTTGGAAACAAGCGGTGCTAAACCGAGCAAAGTCGCAGTCGCAAAACAACCCGGATTTGCAATGTAATTTGCCGTTTTAATTGCTTCGCGGTTTGTTTCGGTCAATCCATAAACGAAATCGCTTTGACGAGCGGATTTTTCGAGCTTGTAAAACTGTTGGAAAGCATCAGCATCATTCAAACGAAAATCGCCCGACAAATCAATCGCTTTGACATTTTTGGGAAGCTGCGGAATCAGATTCAATGCCTGTCCGTGCGGCAGCGCGAAAAACGCGACATCAATATTTTCAAGAGCGGACAAATCTTCCGGCGATTTTTCAAACCGCAAATTCGTTAAGCCGAACAGATTTTTATGCACTTCGCCGACAGCTTTTCCGGCGTGTTCGTTTGCAGTTACTAAAATGATTTCAGCGTTCGGATGAAACAGCAGAATCCGCAAAAGCTCAGCGCCGCCGTAGCCTGAACCGCCGAAGATCGCAATTTTTATTTTCTCGGTCATCTTAATTTTTTCTTAAAGTATAAATTCAAATCATCGTCAACCGTAACCTGTTCGCCGTACTTCGGAAAGCGGTTTTGCCAGATGATTCCCCTGCCGTCAGGAACGTAGCCGCGTAATACGTAAAGCCTTTGAGCCGCGCCGTAATTCGCTTCTAAACCGACGCCGATGCCGACAATTTCCGAACTCTCGGAAACAATTTGTTCGGCTTCGTCCATTAATTTTGTCCCTACGCCTTTTCTTCTGGCTTTCGGTAAAACATTAAAATCATTTATCTCAGGAATGTTTTCCGCTTTAAAAGGCGGATAATCCGATTCCCATAGAATCGTCAGATAGCCCACGAAATTATTGTTTTCAAAAGCCAGAAGGATTTTCCGCACGCCTTCTGTTTGTTCGGCTAAATATCTTTGATATTGCGAAACAGGTTTATTCCATCCGATTGAATCAAATGCTTCGGCAATCGGTAAAATATCTTTTTCCTGTAATTCCCGAATCACAATCATTTCAAGCAAAAACCATTTCTTCGCGCTTCGCAAAATTTATCAATTCAAACAAGCGCAAACCGTTTCTTCGCGCATTTCCGGCGTTAATGCCGAATTGGTTTTGCACGAAATCTTCGCCCATTTGCGAATCGGTCACCGAACCGGCGATCACGTCAATTTCGATTCCCAGATTTTTTAAAACAGCGATGCCGCCGATTACGCCGACATAATCCGAAGCGCAAAAAACAAAGGCGGAAGTCGCCGCTTTGATTTCCGCGTCCTGCAAAACCGAATCAACCGCATAACCACCGACAATTCCGTCGCCGAGTTCGACTACGATTAAATCAGGCTCGAATGAATTCAGATGATTCAAAATCGCTTTGGCGACGGGCGACAAATCGCCCGCGTCAACCGTCGAAGGCAAACCGCAATCTAAAAAGCTCGCAGTCGCAATCGCGCCGTGATCCTGCATATTCAGCGTGTCGCGCAGACAAGCCACGCCCGACATTTTTGCGCCCGCCACTTTTAATCCCGCGTGCGCCGCTTGTTTGATAATCTCTGTCGCTGCGACGGTTTTGCCCGAATTCATACAAGTTCCGGCGACAATCACGACCGGCGCGCTTTTTTCGAGAAAATCAGTCGGCTGCAAAGCGTTGTCGGCGATGTTTAAAACCGTCCCGATTTCGTCGCAGGCGACGCCCAAAACTTCGACCTCAATCGCGTCCGAGAGCGAAGAATGATGACCTTTGCAAATCCCGATTACGCCGCCCATATTGAGTAGATGCAGTTTGTCGCCCGCTTTGACGGATTCGGGAACGTCGCCGACAAAACCTTTGAGCGCGCGGCGTTTGCCCAGCACGCCGAGCAAAACGTCGTTGCGATTGATTTTCGCAAGCCGTCCCGACGGCAATTCAAGATTGCCGTAAGTAACGCTCTCGCTCAAAGCGCGCACGACAACCACATCACCGACTCGCGGCTCGCTCAAATCTTTAACAATCGCCACTTTTTTCGTTAATCTTAGCAGCGAAGCTGCTGAACCGATTTTGTCAACTTCTTGAATAATCATTTCAAATCTCAAAATTAGCCACGAACAAACACGAAAGAACACGAAATTTTTCAAAAAACTAATCGTTCATGATCAAGTCTGTCCTTACCAAAATTTATTAATATCGCGAGCTTTAAACCAGTTGCTTTCAAATAATTTAAAGTTTGCGCCTTGTGAACGTCAGCGAGTTTATCTTGGGCTTTTAATTCTAAAATAATAGAATTCTCAACTAAAATATCCGCAATGTAATCGCCAACAATGCGACCATGAAAACGTACTTTGATAGGAACTTGTTGTTCAGCTTTAATTCCATTTTCTTCCAACAAAACCATCAAAGCATTTTCATAAACCTTTTCGAGAAAACCAAAGCCAAGCTCTTTACGAACTTGAATAGCTAGTCCCACAATTTTGTAAGACAAATCTTTATAAATGATTTTCTCTTCCATTTTCGTGTCCTTTCGTGTTTGTTCGTGGCTAATTCCTACTCAAATTTCTGCAATCGCAAACGCAATGCTTGCAATTTAATAAAACCTTCGGCGTCGTGCTGGTCATAAGCGCCCGCGTCATCTTCGAAGGTGACGATGCGCTCTTTGTAGAGCGAATACGGTGAGCGTCTGCCCGTCACAGTGACATTGCCTTTGTAGAGTTTCAAGCGCACGTCGCCCGAAACCGTTTTCTGCGTGTCGTTAATCATTGAACGCAAAATCTCAAACTCAGGCGCAAACCAGAAGCCGTAATAAATTGATTCGGCAAATTTGGTCGAAAGCGAATCGCGCAGGCGTCCGACTTCCCGATCAAGCGTGATTGATTCGAGCGCGCGGTGCGCCGTCTGCAAAATCGTGACGCCCGGCGTTTCATAAACTCCGCGCGATTTCATCCCGACAAAACGGTTTTCGACCAGATCAACGCGCCCGATACCGTGTTCGCCGCCAATGAAATTCAAAGTCGAAAGCAAATCAACCGCGCCGTATGTCTCGCCGTTAATCGCGACAGGCTCGCCTTTTTCAAACGTCAGCGTGATTTCTTCAGCTTTGTCTCTGGCGTTTTCCGGCGATTTCGTCAATAGAAAAATGTCTTCCGGCGGCGCAGCCCAAGGGTCTTCCAAAATTCCGCCTTCGTAAGAGATGTGCATCAAGTTTCTGTCAGTGGAATAAGGCTTTTCCGCGGTCGCCGTAACGGGAATTCCCTTTTCGGCGCAGTACGCAATCAAATCGGCTCGCCCTTTAAACTCCCAATGTCGCCACGGCGCAATCACTTTTACATCAGGCTTCAAAGCGTAATAAGTCAATTCAAAACGCACCTGATCGTTGCCTTTACCTGTAGCACCGTGCGCAACTGCATCAGCACCTTCTTTAATCGCAATCTCGATTTGCTTTTTAGCAATTACCGGGCGAGCCAAACTCGTTCCCAAAAGATAAACGCCTTCGTAAAGCGCGTTGGCTTTAACGGCTGTCCAGACATAATCTCGGACAAATTCCTCGCGCAAATCCTCGACGTAAAGTTTGCTTGCTCCCGTCGCTTTCGCTTTTTCATCCAAACCCGTTAACTCTTCGCCTTGCCCCACATCGGCGCAAAAACAGACGACTTCGCAATTGTATTTTTCCTTGAGCCACAGCAGCATTGCTGACGTATCAAGCCCGCCCGAATATGCCAAAATAACTTTGTTAATCTTCTTTTCCATTAGCTTTCAAATAATTCCCAAATGTTTTTAATCGCTTTTCTCTGTTCTCTGAAATCTTTAACCGCAATAAAAATCGTATCGTCACCAGCGATTGTGCCGATGATTTCGGGGATTTTCGCGCGGTCAATCTGTACTGCAACAGCCGATGCCAAACCGGACTCGCACTTTGCCACAATCAGATTTTCTCCGGCTGTTTCGAGGCTGATTAAACCGAAGTTTTTCTTATTTTCAGCTCGCGGCAGCGCGTAAAAACCGTTTGCTTTAATAATCCCCAGCTCGACCAGATCGCGCGAAACGCTCGATTGAGTGACGGCGAAACCGGCTTTCGACAAATATTCGGTCAACTCTTCCTGCCGACCGATATTTTTCGCCCGAATCAAATTTAAAATTGTTTCCTGCCGCTTTTCTTTGTACATTCAATTCTTGCTTTCCAAAATGACTTATGCAAATATTTCGCATAACTGTTGCATAGATGCATAAAATAGAAATCTGAGTTGTTATTGTCAAATGAGCGAATCAAAAAAATTATGGGGCGGCAGATTTACCGAAGCGGCAAACGAGGTTTTCGCACGATTTAATCAGTCTTTTCACTTCGATAGAAAATTATTTTTGTTCGACGTTCAGGCGAGTCTGGCTCACGCCGGAGGTTTAAAGAACGCAGGTGTTTTGAGCGAAAACGAATTTGCCGAAATCTCGCGCGGCTTGCAAATTATGCAAGAGCGTTTTGAGGAAAACGGCGAGAAATATTTCGACGAGTTTGCCGACGCCGAAGACGTGCATTCATTTATCGAAGCCAAATTAATCGAATTGATCGGCGACGCCGGTCGAAAATTGCACACCGGGCGTAGCCGCAACGATCAGGTTGCGACGGCGATGCGTTTGTGGACGCGGGCGGCGATTGACCGGCTGCAAGCGGTTTTGCTTCAGACGCAAAATGCTCTGCTCGATTTGGCTGAGAAAAATGGAGACGCGATTTTCCCGGGCTATACGCATTTGCAGCGCGCTCAGCCCGTTACGTTTGCTCATTGGTGTCTGGCTTATTTTGAAATGCTTGAGCGCGATTCAATTCGTTTTTCTCACGCGCGGGAAAGCTCGAACATATCGCCGCTCGGCAGCGCGGCTCTTGCCGGAACGAGTTATCCGATTGACCGCGAATCGGTGGCGAATGAATTGGGATTTGCCGACATCAGCCGCAACAGTCTCGATGCTGTCAGCGACCGTGATTTTTTGCTTGATTTTACACATGCCTGTTCGCTAGTGATGATGCATCTTTCCAGACTTGCCGAGGACGTGATTCTTTATTCCTCAACCGAATTCAACTTTTTTGAATTAAGCGACCGGATTGCGTCTGGTTCGAGCCTGATGCCGCAAAAGAAAAATCCCGATGCGATGGAATTGATTCGGGGAAAATCAGCCCGCGTTTTCGGGCATCACGCTGCATTGCTGACTCTGTTAAAAGGCTTGCCGCTCGCTTATAACAAAGATTTGCAGGAAGACAAAGAAGCCGTTTTCGACTCGTTTGAAACAGCGTTCGCCTCGCTCGAAGCGACGGAAATCGTTCTCAGAAACATTTCGCTGAAAACCGAAAATATGAGTCGCGCGGCGCAAACCGGATTTATGAACGCGACCGAATTGGCTGATTATCTCGTCCGGCGCGGCGTTCCGTTTCGCACGGCTCACGAATTAACCGGGCAAATCGTTCTTTTTGCCGTTTCGCAAAGACGCGAGCTGCACGAGATTGATTTAACCGAATTGAAAAAATTTGCGAGCGAAATTGAAGCCGATGTTTTCGAGGCTTTGTCGCTCGAAGCGACGCTTGATTCAAAAAATCAGATCGGCGGAACTTCGCGCCGGCAAGTTCAACAGGCTTTGAAACAAGCGCGCGAAAAATGGCAAATTAAATCAATTGATGAACAAAAACAATGAACTTTGACGAATATCAGCAGGCAATCGAGAAATTCGCGGTTTATCCGCGCGAACCGAAATTGACCGCAATCGGTTATTTGACTCTGGGTTTAAACGGTGAAGCGGGTGAAGTCGCCGAACAGGTAAAAAAAGCAATTCGCAACGACGGGCAAATAACCGACGAGCGGCGGGCAAAGATTTTGGACGAAATCGGCGATGTTTTATGGTACGTTTCGCGCATTGCCAGCGAGTTTAACTGCACGCTCAGCAATGTCGCCGAACAAAATATTGCCAAGCTGGAACAGCGCCGAAAATTTAAAAATCTTAAGCACGAATAATTTGCAATCACCGAAATTGCATTTCCCGCGCTGATTTTTGACGCAATATTCCGCGAAAAAAGCCGGAGATTCGAATCTCCGGCTTTTTTTTATGGAAAAAGGATGAATGTGCGGCGTTTTATTCGAGAGCCGTAAAGTTGATTTCTTCAGCGTCGGCAAAAATCGTCCTCATTTGCGATGTTGAGTTGAACCGGAAACGCTTTGAGCTGACGCTGATGGTATAAGTTTCGCCAGACGAAACGTCCGCAAAGCTATATTCGCCGCCTTCTCCGGTCAACACCGTGCGCGTTTCACCGTTTGCGTCGGTGAGCGTCACCGAAACATTGCGAATACCTCGTCCTTCAGCAGTTGTTACTTGACCGGAAACAGTCGTCACAGATTTACCCGCATCGCCAGCAGAAACTCTGATTGAACCGTTCACACTTTTAACAGCTAACGCTGCGCCGGACTCATTTTCAATGATCGGCTGCTGATGAAATGTTAAAGCCGTTGCCGGGTTTTTCAAATCATTTGCCGTTCCGACCACTCGAAAGCGCAGCTTTAACAGCACATCGCCTTTTGAAATCCGCTCAATTAAATTGCCGCTTGCCGCAATGCCGATTCGCCCGGTTTGTGCCGTATTGTGAACAACCGTCATTTCCCGACTAAGAGTTGCGCTCGTGTCAATCGGCATTGCCGAATCGGGCTGCAAAACATTCGGATCAAATTCAACGGCGAAGTTGTAACCCGAAATTGATTTCCCGCTTTTGTTGGCGAATGAGACCGGAACAACGATAATGCTTCCGCTCGCAGCCGATGCGTTGTCGGGCAGCGAGATTTCCGCTTCCGTTTCTCCGACGGCTACAGCGATTTCGTCTTGATTATCGGTCGGAGCAAGCGAACCGGGAGCAGGAGGCGTCCAATTGCCGTTGATTTCACCAATCAAAACAGCTTCGTAGTTTTCACCCGATAACGAATTGTCCAGCGATTGGTAATTCTGTGTTCCCGGCAGAAACTTCCAATTACCTGTTTGTCCCGTATTGGCAGTTGGTCCTCCGGCAGCGACATATCTTAAAATCAGCGTTGCATCAAACGGAGAAATGTTTCCGTCGCCGTTTGCATCGGCAGCCTTTTGTTGATTGAGAGATAAAACGTTCGGTCCTTGTCCGTTTGCCGCGACGTGTTTTAAGACAAGAGTTGCATCAAAAGGAGAAATTCCGTTCACGTCTCCTGTTTTGGAAGCAACGACCGTGTAATTTCCGCCAGCCGTTAGATTATTAATCTGGTAAATTCCATCAGAATCTGACGTAGCAGCGCCGTTGCCCGGTCCCGTAGCATAAACGAGCACGCCGGGAACTTTTTTCTGCGATTGATTGATCGGTGTAATAGCGTAATTAACAATTCCGCTGATTGATGTTGCGGAAGCTGTATCATTATCGTCAATGTTAATCAAGGCATTTCCCCCCGTGATGGCTGCCCCGCCCGTAACATTCGACAACACCAGATCAATCCATTCGGTTTGCTCGACGATTTGATCATCGGTAATTGAGACCGAAAAAGTTTTCGTCGCTTCACCGTCAAGGAAAGTCAAAGTCCCGGACGCGGGCGTGAAGTCAGGGAACGATGTCGTGCCGGTGTTTGTCGTCGCATAATCTACCGTCACGGTTCCGGCTGTTCCGGTCGTCCGCGTGACAGTCACGGTTGCGGTTCCGACTCCTTCGTTTACGTTGTAAACCGCTGGCGAAAATTGAAGTTCGCCCGGATTATCTTCATCAAAAATCGTTCCGTTGGCTAGGCTGTCGTCAAGCGTGATATTGACCGGCTGGTAAATACTGACCTGAAAATATTCGTTGGGTTCGGAAACCGCATCGCCGTTAACCAGTACCGTAATTTGCTTGGAAGTTTCGCCGGGGGCGAAATTCAATGTGCTGCCTGCCGCCGTATAATCGCTTCCCGGAGTTGCAGTCCCGCCGCTCAAAGTTTTCCAGTTGACCGAAACGGGCAAGCCGGATGCCTCGGACAACTTTACATCAAAGGTAAAAGCAGTCGTGCCGCTGTTGCCTTCCTGGGCTGAATAATTTTTGATTGAAATTGTCGGCGGATTATCGTTATCAACAATTGTCAAAACTGCTGCTGACGGATTTACCAAAGCTGCGTCGCCCGTCGGATTGGAAAGTGTGATATTGATTGTTTCGTCAGGCTCATCGGTCGTGTCGTTCGTGATCGGAATCGTAAAAGTTCTGGTTGTTTGTCCGGTAAGAAAAGTCAGAGTTCCGCTCGTTGCAGTATAATCGGTTCCGGCTGTCGCCGTGCCGTTCGAGGCTGCGTATTGAACGGAAACCGCTCCGCCCGAGCCGCCTGTTCGGTTTACCGTGACGGTGATTGAGCCGCCGGTTTCGTTAATGCTGTATGTTGCCGCATCGAGGGAGAAGTTTCCCGGAGGCAACGTGACCGTCAGACATTGCGAAAATTCCGAAGTATTGCCCGCAGGACTTGTTGCGGTGGCGACGACCGATTGCCCAAAGGAAAGCGGAGACGAAAGCGGGAAATTAAAATTTATGTTTCCTCCCTGCCCGGTTTGCGCTTCCATAAAACCGAGATAATAACGACCTTCGCCGTAGCCTGAAGCGTCGCACGAATCAACTGTGTAAAAATCCAATTTATATTTGTCGCCGCCCTGTGTCGGTATGCTGTCAAGCGTTCCTTGAATTTGATTAGGATAGGCTTTGTGCAGAACGGGGAAATTCTGCAATCCGTTCGGTCCCGTGTCGGCGTCGTTGAGATCATTCGGCGTAACTCCGTTCGTCGGACCCAAATCAATGCCCAAACCGGAATTTGAGTAAATCGAATTCCGGCGAATTGAGATATTGTCAGCCACCGCTCCCGCGCCAAAACCGGGCTGAAGTGAAATCCCGTCGCCGTTGTTGAAAGCAATGGTGTTCGGTCCCACGCCCGCACCTTTTTCTCCGATGTAAACTTTTGACACGGTTGAAAAAATATTGATTCCGTTTCCACCGTTCCCCAAATCCGCGCCGCTGGCATTTGTGCCGATATAAGTATTAAAGATTTCGATGTCGGAAGCTCCGCCGATTAATTCAATGCCGTGCCCGATGTTGCCGCCAATAGTATTGAGCGTGCTGATGCCTACCTTAGCGCTGGCGGTAATGCCGTTGCCCTGATTGGGAATCGCCGCCGTTCCACCTGAATTTACGCCGATTTTGTTGCCTTGAATCGACATATTGATTGGATCGGAAGAAACAACTCTGATACCGTCCCCGCCGTTGCCGGAGACGGTATTGCCATAGTCATCCCACTCGGTGCCGCCGATTGTTATGCTTCGGGTGACTCGGATGCCATGCTGTGTGTTGCCGAGCGCGGCGGTTCCGGCGGCGTTTGTACCGATCCGATTGCCGGTGATCCACATTTCCTGCATTTCGGCGAGAATCCCGTTTTGGTTGTTGCCGGAGATGACGTTGCCTTCGCCTGCCAGATTGCCGCCGATGACTATATTGCCGCTTCCGGTGTTGTCGCCGAGTGCGTGAATGCCGTTATGCACATTGCCCAAATCTCCCGTACCCGCGGAATTAGTTCCGATATAGTTGCCTTTAACGAAACCGTCGTGTCCATACGAGGCATTCATATAAATCCCATTGCCGCCGTTGCCGGAAATGATGTTGCGCTCAGCGGCGTCAGCGCTTCCGATATGAAATCTGGTTGTGCCGTTATTGTTAAAGTTAATATTGATGCCGTCCGTCCCGTTAGGAACTGCTGTCGTACCGTTTTGGTTTGTGCCAATAAAATTATTGTGAACATATATATTGGAACTGGCACTGTTAGAAGTTGGCACAAAACCGTCCCGGAGAACGATTCCATATAAACCATTTCCTGAAATAATGTTTCGTTCGGAAACCTGCTCCGCTCCGATGTATGAATCCGTTAAGCCGTTTGACTGAAAATAAATGCCGCCGACGCCGTTGCCGAGAGCGGCGTTTCCGGCAGCGTTTGTTCCAATGTAAGAACCGCGAACCGCAATCCTGATCAGAGGCGTTGGAGAAGTGCTTGTGCAATTGGAAAGGCACTCGGCACGAATTCCGTAATTGGCAAAGCGGTTAATGATTAATCCTTTAACATCCAGGTATCCACGCGCTAGAAACAAACCGTCCGCGCCGGCTCCGGCATTTGCTCCGTTGAGTTCGATTAACGGAACGCCGGAATAATTCGGCTGGGATGTTCCGTCAATCCGCAAATGTCCGTCACTCGACATATTAATCTGCGGCAGCGGGGATTGCAGAGAAATCGTTTTAACGCCGCTTCCCTGAATGTTGAAGAAAATGAAGTAATCGGCGGCGCCGCTGTTGTTGGCGGCTGTTAATGCCGCGCGCAGCGAACCGGCGCCGCTGTCGTTGGTATTTGTCACCGTATAATTTGCGGCAAAGGCTGCGGTCGTCAAAAAAACGACCGCGCAAATTAGCTGCATAAGACCTAAGAAATATTTTTTTAATTGCGATTTTGCTGTATTTTTCATTTTTATTATCTCCTCGGAAAATTATTCCGAGAATGAAAATAGACAATCGGCTGGTGGGTTGCACCGTGTATTTACACAGTAACTTTCGAGCGAGAAAACCTGTTTTGAAGCAACAAAAATCGCAGGTTTGAATTTTTCAAACCTGCGATTCCAAGCCGGTAAGAATCTCCGGCGAAACATTCGACTGCGCATTCATACAGTCGGATGGAAAAACAATGGCTGTTTTAATTCAGAAAAAGAAGAATTGCCGTCCCGAAAACCGCCGCACCCACCGTAAAAAAGAGTGCTGGCAAAAACCACATTTCCCAAAACGAATGAATCTTGCCGCCGCCCGGTCTTTTGGGCAGAAATCGCACTGTCAACGTATCGCCGATTTGATAATCAGGCGGGTTTGATCCGACGGTCGCGGTGATTCTAATTTTATGATTGGCGACCGGTTCAAATTCGATAACTGGTAAATATACGTTATGACTGCGCCGACTTCTGACGCGCGCCGTCTTTAGATAAACAACCGTGCCGATTGCCTTTTGCGAAAGGCGCAGAAAGAATATGTTGCCGATTATTTTCATTACCGCCCCCGTCATAAAGACCGAACCGATTGCGCTGAAGATAATTGTTCCAATGTACCTGTTCATTTTAATTTACGACCGCACCGTTAGCGCAAACAATAAAAGCAGCACCAAAACCGCGGCGAAAAAAAGGTAATCGAATAGTTTGCTTTTCATAAATTTGGTTCCTTAATTTAAAAATCAAAAATTGCATAGGTTTAAAATATTTCGTCAATTCTTTGCAATAGAGTTTTGTTTCAGTTTTGTAGGTTCTTAGCGCTCGGCGGTGGTAACGAACTGTTTATCACCGCCGAGCGCTAAGAACCTACTCTGGATTTCACAGAAAATTCAATCTTCAGCTTATTGCGAAAGCGTTGTCATTGATGAAACCGGAATGTCCGTCGCCGCGCCCCATTGTTTGGGGAAGAATTGGTTATCGCCGCTGCGCAAAATGTACCAGGCTCCCGCTGACGGGCGAAAAACGGCAAAGTCGGCTCGCCCGTCGCCGTCATAATCTGCGGGTTGCGGTTTGTCGCCGGTTGCGCCGAAATGTTGAGCTTGAAATTGATTATCGAGCGAGCGCAAAAAGTACCAGTGACCGTTTGAGGGGCGGAAAACCGCAATGTCGGTTTTACCGTCGCCGTCAAAATCTTCCGCCGCCGGAACGTCTCCGTCCGAGCCGAATTGCTGCGTGGTAAATTGCGTGTAATTCGTCGTGCTTTTTAATGTGTACCAAAACATTCCCTGTGCGTAATTGCGCGTCACTGTGGGATCGGTTAAACCGTCGCCGTCAAAATCGCCCAAAATCGGTTTGTCGCCGTTTCTGCCGAAAAACATGGAACGCAGCGCGCCGTTGTTGCTTTGGCGAATATGCCAGTAAGAGCCTTCCGGGTGATTGCGAATTGCTACTGCGTCGGCGCGCCCGTCTCCGTCAAACTCTCCGACGACGGCTTTGTCGGAACCGATTCCCCATTGAAAACCGGACACGGACGACGCGCCGTAAATGTACCAGTTTTTCACCGCGCCGTTGTTTCTCACGACCGCAACGTCCGTTTCCCCGTCGCCATCATAATCTGCCGAAACGGGCATATCTCCGTTTGTTCCCCACTGAACCGCATTGAGCAAATTCGATGTGCTGTTTTGCAGGTTGTACCAGGCTCCGTCGGTCGGACGAAATACCGAAAGCGATGATTTATCGTCGCGCGTTTCGAAATCGGTTGAATAGCGAAAACGATTTCTTCCGTATTTAAGTTGAAAATTCCCTTCTGTAATCGAACTGAATAAAGTGTAGCCGCCGATTGCGATGTAATAAGTTTTACCCATTTCGGCAAAAAACTTGACTCTCTGCCGCAGCTCCGAATACCCGTTAAAGTCAGCGTTGGTTGCCGTGTTTATTTTGGTTAATTGGGCGAAACCGGCATTTTCGGAAGGGGCGGAATAAACGGCAATCGTCGAACTGAAATTGTCGGTCAACTCAAATTGCGCGCTAAAGCTGCTGAGCGGCGTCCATTTATACCAGACGGTTTTGACGCCCGGAAGACTCGAATTGTAATGCTCAGGCTCGCCTGCCTCGCGCGTCGCATCGAGATTGGAGCCGTTGACGGTTCCGCTTTGTAAAAAAAGCTTTGATGCGCCCGTAATGTTGTCGTTTGATGGTCCCCCTCCGGCTTTTACACGGTCGGCGACTGCAAAAAACATCAAACCTAAAATTATTGCTGTAAAAATTGCTGTGTAGTTTTTCATTTTTCTTTCTCCTGTAAACTAAAATTTTCGCCTTCTTCGGCGTTGACGGGATAAAGAATAAAGAAAAAGAATTACCGAAACACCGTGTATTTACACAGTAACTTTAATTTGTTTTTAACAAGCAAAACCGAAGGTTTAATTTATAAACCTTCGGTTTTTGCTCTCGTTAAATTGTTCTGCGAATTGCCGGCTGTGTATTCTCGCAGAAAAGAAATTACTGCTCCGTAATTTTGTTAGCAGCGAAAACAGGCGCTTCGGCGATAAAATCAATGCCGTTATCGTCGCCCGCGATGTTTCGGAGCAGCGACGGCTGGGTAAACGAGTATCGTTTGGCGACGACGGTGAAAACATAAGTTTCGCCCGCCGGAACATCTGAAAAACGATAATAACCGAGCGCGCCGGAAACTATGCTGCGCTGCTCGCCGGAGGGAAACGTAATCGTGACGATTACGTTTCTAATTCCTCTGCCGTCCGCAGTTTTTACTCGCCCGCCGACCGTGACGCTAGCCGCCGTCGGGGCTATCGCTGCGGCTTCAAACGCGCCGATGTCAACCGTCGCCGTACCGTTATTGTCGCCGTCGAGCGGGCGCAGAAAACCTACCCCGCGCTGGTCGCTCGTCAGAGGCACATTTAAGCAGCCGGTCGGGGCGGATTCCGCGACGCAGTTATTGCCCGCGTCAATCGCCGGACTGCCCGGCAGCAGAGGGCGCGTGTCGGTTTGACCACCCTTACTCTGCAAAGCGTCGAGCAGCGGGTTAATTGGCGCTGCGCTCGTCCCGACTTTATCGCCGTTGACGTTGTTTGTAACGCCGTTGTTGCCCGCCGAGATGCCGATTAAATTATTGCCCAGCGAATTGAGCGTGCCGGCAACGTCCGGATTGGTGTCAGCATTGTTTCCCGCGATAATCGTGTTGCGGACGCTCAAAGTTCCCGAAGCGCTTCTAACTCCGCCTCCCGGACCGGTCGTCGTGTTGCTGCTGACGGTTACGTTCGTCAGCAGCGTCGCGCCATAATTGTAAATGCCGCCGCCGCCGTCCGAACTGTTGGACACTGTGTTATTACTGATGGTCGAGTTAATAATGTTTGCCGTGCCTCCCGATGAGATATAAACGCCGCCGCCAGCGGTAGAGGCTTGGTTATTGTTGATGGTAGAGCGCGTAACGCTCAGGTTGCCGCCATTGTAAATGCCGCCGCCGGATCTACTAGTGTTGTTTCTAACGGTTACGTCGGTCAAACTCAAACTGCCGCTTCGAGCGCAAATACCTCCGCCCTCACCGAAACACGAATCTGATGAATAATGGTTAGTAGAATTTCCGTTTGTAATGGTAACGCCGCTGATGCTGGTGCTTGTATTTGAACCGGAAATCTGGAAAATGCGGAAGTTGTTAAATCCCTGGTTGCCATTGCGCTCGATGGTCAATGCGCGCGCGCCGGGTCCGTTAATACTCACGCTGTCGTAGATTTGCAATTCACCATAGAGACCGGTAAGGGAGATAACGCTCGGTAGCGGCAGAGAAAACGAGATAGAGTCAAAGCCGGCTATATAATTCGATTCCGTAAGAGCCGCCCGCAGCGTACATTGCTCGCCGGGCATCGCCAAATCGGAGTCGCAAATGCCATCAGCCTCTTTGGCATCACCCACATCGGTGTCCAAATTCACCGTGTAGGAAGCGGCTCGCGCCTCGCCGCTCGCTGAAAACAAAGACAAGAACAAGAACAAAACGGCGCTGACGAGAAAAGCAGTACAGTTTGTTTTGCGTTTGAAAAGGTTTTGGACAATTTCACATTCACCCGAAACAATCGTTTTTCGTGATGTGAATTTGCTCGGTAAATAACTGTTAAGAATTGCAATTGTGTTTTTCGTTTTATTTTTCATTTATATTTCCTTCCTCAAAAATGAGTAGAGAGAAAATAAAGGATTAAGAAATCAGTTTCACCGTGTATTTACACAGTAACTTCCGACACTTGAAAACCAGTTATTAACAAGCAAAAACCGAAGGTTTAAATTTAACCTTCGGTTTTCGGTATTTTGGATTGTTTGTAAAAAGTTAGTGCTGTGTATTTTCGCAAAGACTAAAACGGCGCTCGCTAATAGTTTTTTCTCAATATGAATATATCGCCGCTTTAAATTAAGTTCTGTTGTCCAATCATTCTCTCTTACGCGGCTGAAAGTTTATTTTGATTAAAATCCTGAATTGAATTTGCAGCGCTTTCGGCTTGCTCGGCGCGCTTGCGCAGCTCGACGGCTTTGGCTTGCAGCTTTTTCCGATTTATCTTCAAAACCGCAAATTCGGCGGCGACTGCAAATACGGCGGCGGCTTCGCGATATTTTTCGGCGCTCAAACGAAAATGCCAGGCGGCGATTTCAGATAAATTCCGGCGATAAATCTCGGGTTTATCCTCTGTAAAAGTTTTTTCAATCGCGCTTATTGCCGTTTCGCCGTACGAGCTTTCTCGATTCGCTGAAGCGGCATTGCGGTTCGCTTCTGAAACCAGCACATTTAATTGTCGTCTTCGACTGTTGCCGCTGCGCGGGGTAAACAATCCGGGTATCAATGAATAAAAACTAAGTGTTAATTCGCCAATCATAAAAGAGTTCTCCTTTTTCAATTAAAATTTTGGTTCAGCGCTTAGACCTTTTTGAATGTGTTCCGACTTCCTTCAGCCTTTTAAAATCGCCCCGAAAGCCGGAACACAAACTGATTTGTCAACCGTATTTGCGCCGTGTTATCAAACAATATCCGGCATCTAACGCGTTTCGTTCGGTACGAAGCTCAAGTCTTCGCGCGCTTCGGTGACGAATATGTTTTGCGGCGTGTAGTTGTATTGACGACTTTCGGCAGAAATAATGTATGATCTGCCGGGCGTCACGCTATCAAAGCTGAAATTGCCGTGTGAATCGGTTTCAACCGAGAGCGGCTCGCCATCAGTACTTGTCAGAGTAACCGCCGCATTATTCAAACCGCGTCCGTTTGGCTTTAAGACTTTGCCGCTAATTTGAACAACCGCCGAATTTTCGCCTTGAAATTCAAACGCGCCGATGTCTACGGATGCTCCGACTTTGCGCGGAAAACCGTAACCGCGCTGGTCATAGTAAAATTCGTCCACGCAGTTGTAAGAGGCGATACAGTCGTTTCCGGCGTTAATCGCCGGACTGTTCGGAAGTAAGGCGCGGGTGTCGGTCGGTCCGCCGTTGTTTTTCAGAAAGCCGAGCTTCGGGTCGGTTCCGTCCGGCAAATCCGAAGCAATGTAACCGGTGCTGTTTCCGCGCGACTCAATCAAATTATTGCCCTTTGAAATAAACAATCCGCTGACGTCTTTATCAATCTGCGCGGAGTTATCGGCGACGATGGCGTTTCCGACAACCACCGCGCTGTTTCCGTATTGGTAGATGAAAATGCCGCCGCCCGACTGCTGCGCGGAGTTGCCCGCAAAGGTTGAATTTTTAATTGACGAGGTTTCGAAGCCGCCGCGCAAATAAACTCCGCCGCCGTCGGATTTCGATGAATTGCCGCTAATGGTCGAATCGGAGATATATACTGTTCCGTGCATGCTATAGACGCCGCCGCCCTGGACGGCGGCGTTATTGCTGATAGTGGAGTTTGTTATATTGACGAAGCCACCTTCGGTGTAGATACCGCCGCCGATTTTCTCAAAAGCCTGCACATAATCGCCGGGATTTGTATCGTTGTTCCGAATGGTCACATTAGATAAAATCAAGTTGGTATTGTTATAAATGCCAGCGCCTTTACTGTTATAGGCGTCTTTGAGCATCCCGTTCTGAATCGTCAAGTGGCTGATCGAAATAATGTCGTTATGCCCGGGCAGCGAATTGGTAACAAATACGCGGCTCTTGTGATCCCCGTCAATTATCAACTGCCGCGCGCCCGGTCCGTAGATTTGCGTATTTCCGCCGTTAAAGGTCGTTACAAACAATTCACCGAGCGAGAGAACGATTGTTTTCGGCGGGTTCGGTGCTTTAAAGCTGGCGCTGAAGACGATCATGTCGTCGCCGGGTCTCAGATTTGCTTCCTGAATCGCCGCCCTCAGCGAACAAGCCCGGTAAGCGGCGGCGCAAACTCCGTCTCCCGGATTCATATCTTTTTGGTCGGTGTCCACGTTGACCGTAAAAGTCACCGCCTGCGCCGTTGAAATCGTTGTTAAAATCAACGCGCAGATCATTACGAAATAAGTTAAGAATAATTTCTTTTGGTTTTTCATTTTCCTTTTCTTCCTTATGATTTACTTTCATTATTATTTTCATAGCCGGTTGACGCCTTTGCATTAAACTTTTATTTTGGGCAATCCGCCCGGCTACGACGATTTCTAAAAATCGTTGAAATGAATTTAGGAGAATCTAAAATCGAAATCACCGTGTAATCACACAGTAAGTTTTTTTGATGAAAATGTTTTTAATGCAAGTAGAATATGGAGATTTAAGACGAGGCGAATTTTATTCCGGCAATCTCGACTTTATGGTTAAAACCAAACTGCGTATTTTGACAGGCGAGTTTCATCCGCTTTCAATAAAAGAAATTTATTCCAGAAGTAAAAACACCTGCTTTGTCTTCAACAAAGCCGGTGTTTCGAGTGCAAAGAAAAAACGGCGAGCTTTAAGGCTTGCCGTTTTTTCTTTCGATCTTTGTTTTTGCGTTCTCTTTATTTAATCAACCGATGCTGCAAGGCTTTGGCGACGGCTTCGGTTTTGGAATGGACTTGCAGTTTTTCGTAGATGTTGTTGAGGTGAAACGAAATGGTGCTGGGGGTGACGTTTAACTGTTTCGCCGCCGTTTTATAGCTGTGACCTTCGACCAGCAATTTTAAGATGCGAATTTCGTGGGGCGTTAAATCGTAATCAACCTTTTCGGGCGGGCGATACTCTTTGAAAATCGTAATCACTTTTCGCGCAACTTCCGGCGACATCGGCGAGCCGCCCGAAACGGCTTCGCGCAGGCTTTCCAGAATTTTCGTCGGCGGCGTTTTCTTGAGCAGATAACCGACCGCGCCCGCGCACAGGGCGTGAAAAATACGGTCGTCGTCCTGATAAACCGAAAGCATTAAAATCGTCATCTGCGGGTACATTTCCTTGATTCGCTGAATGCCTTCGATGCCGTTCATGCCGGGCAAACCGATGTCTGACAGAATAATGTCGGGCGTTCGATGACGAATTCCCGGCAGAGCTTCTTCCATCGAACCGTATTTTCCGACGCAATCAAATCCCTCGGTCAAACCAACGAGCATTCCCAAACCCTCGCGGATGTCGCGCTCGTCTTCGATGATTGCCACTTTTATCGGTCCCGTTCTCGACGCTGTTTCTTCCATTGTTTTTGTTAGTTGAATTGTTTGCTGCGGCTTAAAAATATTTTGCTGCATTTTCAGCATAATCGTTCGCGCCCCTTTTGACACTGTGCATATACACAGCAATCGCATTTAGGCTGCGAATATTTTTTTATTAACCGGAATTTGCAGAACGATTCGGGTGCCTTTTCCTATTTCCGAATCAATTTGAAAATCGCCGCCGAAATTTTTAGTTCGACGCCGCATATTTCTCAAACCGTTTCCGCCAAAACCGTTGCTCGCAGGCACGGAATCGGTTGTTACGTGTATTGACGGCACTGTAAATCCGCCTCCGTTGTCGTTGATTTCGACAGTTAATTTCTCGCTTTCCAAATTGATCTTGATTTCAGCTTCGGTCGCTTTGGAATGTTTCGCCAGATTGTTAAGGCATTCTTTGAAAATCAAATAAACATCTCTGCGCACGTCCGCACCGAGGGCGATTTCTTTCAAGTGTTCGGGAACAATAAATTGATAATCAATATCCTGCGCATCAAGAATGTCTTCGGCAAATCTTCGCATTCGATGAATCAAATCGCTTAATGAATCTCTCTCAGGATTGATCGCCCAAACAATGTCCGACATTGAATCAACCATTTCTCTCGAAGTGTTGGCAATTATTTCCAAAGGCTCACTCGCGCCGTTTCCTTTGGTTTTTTGTCTGACGACTTCCGATAAAATTGCAATCTTGGATAATGATGAACCGATGTCATCGTGTAAATCAGTAGCGATTCTGGTTCGCACTCTTTCTAATTTTATGATTTGTTCAATTCGATAACGATAAAGAGCATAAATCAAGAGTCCGATTAAAACAGAAGCGATTGTCAAAAACCACCAGCGCTGCCAGACCGGGCGCAATACTGTGAAATAGACAACGGCGGGCTGTTCGCTCGCTGCCTCGTCTAAATTAATCGCCTGAACGAGAAAACGATACGAACCTGACGAAAGATTAGCCAAAGTAACCGAGCGTTCCGCAGTCGGCAGGCTCCAATCCGCATCGACGCCTTCGAGCTTATATTGATAACGAGTCGAAGCGTCCGCGCCGGTGCTAATGCTTAAAAAATCAATTTGCAGATTGTTGCGGTCTGCGCTTTGATCCGGCACAAAAACTTCTTTCTGACCGAGCGGGGAAATTGAGTATTCTTCCCCGGCTATGCGTAAGCCGCTGATTAAAACCGAAGGCTGCGGCAAAGGCTTGTCGGGTTGGGGAACGAGCTTTGACAAACCGTTATGAGTGCCAAACCAAATTGCGCCGTTTCGGTCGCGGTAAGCCGTATTGACGAAATCCGAAGCCAGACCGTCGGACGTGCCGAAATACTTGATGCGCCCGGTGTCAGGCGTCAGGCGATTGACGCCGCGAACTGTTCCGATATAAATGTTCCCGTACAAATCTTCGGTTACGGAGCGGACGTTGTTGCTCGTCAAGCCATCACCGATTGTGTAGCGCCGGAAAGTCGGATGCTCGGCTTCCGGGTCGTCAACTCTGGTCACGCCCTCGCGGTTGTTCGAAATCCAGATTCGCCCCGAATTGTCGGTGAAGATGTTTGTAATCGAGGCGTTCGGAACGATAAGCTCATTTAAAATCGTAAAGCGCCCGTCGCGATAGCGCGCGACTTCGCCGTTGATAAAACCGAACCATAAATTGCCCGCTTTATCTTCGGCTGAACTGACGGCGACTGCTGTTTCGGGCAAACCGTCCGACTGGAAAAATTGCTGAAATTTTCCGGTCGAGCGTTCCCATCTCGTCAACCCGGAACGCTCTTCGGCTGGATTAGTGGAAACCCAAATGTCGCCGCGCGAATCTTCAAAAATGCGAACGTTTGTGTCGTCAATCAGACCGTTCGTGCTGTTATAAACGACCGAAGGCTCTTTGCCGTCCAAATCTTCGATGCTTTTGACGCCCGTGAACCTGTAAACACTTTTGTTGCTTGTCACCCACCAATCACCCTGACTATCGAGCAAAGCGACATTTGATTGCCACAAAGGGAGATCGTCTTTAGGAAGGCGCGGTCGAACCATTTTGAAATTGCCGCCGCGCAAACCGATGATGTTGAAATCGCCCGAAACGATTTGCAGCTCGCCGTCGCGGTTTTCAAAGATTGAATTAACTGTTGTCCTTTCGGCATTATCCGTTTCATCAAATGTGATTAATCCATTTGGATTTATTCGGTGCAGACCGCCATAAGATATAAACCAAATGTAACCTTCATTATCTTCGACAACTGACGCAATCAGGTTCGAAGTCAGCCCGTTTTTGGTTGTGTAGTGGTGAAACCTTTTTCCGTCGAAAACTACCAATCCGCGCCTGCTGGTCAACCACATTTTACCGTCAGACGCGCACATCATTTGCGTAATAGCCGGTTTCAAGGAATTTTCCGCGTTCAATTCGTCAGTCGTATCCTGAAGCAAAACGTCTTTAAAGGAAAAGAGGTATGCTTCGCCGTCTTTTTCGGGCATCTGCACCTGACCGTCTTCGCCGAAAACTCCCTTTTTGACAACGGCTTTAATCGCGGTCAGATTCTCTGATTCCAAAAGCTCTCCGACTTTAAGAACAATCAACCCGTCGGGATGCGCAATCCAAACTCTTTTCTCCGCGTCCTCGGCGAAAAAGCGAACAAGGTCTCTGTCATTTTGCGGATCTATCGAAAAATGAATCGTTTTCCCGTTCGGATAACGATGTAGTAATCCCCAGTTTGTGCCTATCCAAACGCCGCCGCTGCGGGCTTCTTCAAAATATGACCTGGTTAATTTATTGGTCGGATTTCCGGGTAAATTTATCTCGACCGGATCGTAATTGATTTGCCCGTCTTTTTCCCGCGCCAGAAAAACGGCTTTTTCATCGGAAGCGTAAAGATTACCTTCGCTGTCTTCGATAGTCGGAAAAATCCCCTCTTTGATGGGTTCGACTTTAAGCGGAATTCGATAATCATTCTTCGCCGCCGATTGCTGAACTGATTCCACCTGATCGGCTTCGCTTTGCGGAACAAAGCGATAATCCGTTCCCCGATTGAGATTTATCCAATAAATGCCGTTGCGCGTCGGAACCAAATCCAAAATCGCTTTATCCGCCGACTCATCTCCGATGCTGTAGGTGATAAAGCGATAGCCGTCAAACCGAACCAGCCCATCGCGCGAACAAAGCCAGATAAAACCGCGCGAGTCGCGCACAAGTCCGAACGACGCGCTCGTACTGAAACCGTCGGCGCTCGTGTAAATCCTAATTGGAAGACGCTCGGCGCGAGCCGCAAAAATGACAAACAGTAAAACACACCAAGTCTGAAGGCTAAGGTAAAAGACTTTGCCGATGTTTGTTTGTCTGAATAAATCTTCCATAGATTAAACGCGCTGTGTTTTTTCAACTGAGGATTTCTTACCCGAAGTCGGAACGCTCAATACCACTGTTGTTCCCGTTCCAATTTGCGATTCTATCGTAAAACTGCCGCCCAGATTTGCGGTTCGGCGTTTCATATTCGATAAACCGTTGCCGCCGAACCCGTTCGATTTGCCATTCATCGCCTGCGATACTTCGAAACCTCGTCCTTTATCAGAAATCCTGACAACAAGCGCGTGGTTTTCAATGTTGACTTCAATCAAAGCCTCTTCTGCACCGGAGTATTTCGCCAGATTGTTGACGCATTCTTTGAAAATCAGATAAACATCTCTGCGAATGTCTGCTCCTAAAGAAATCTCTTTCAAATTCTCGGGAACAATAAATTGATAATCAATATCCTGAGCATCGAAAATGTCTTCGGCAAATCTTCGCATTCTGTGAATCAAATCGCTTAATGAATCTCTCTCAGGATTGATTGCCCAAACAATATCAGACATCGAATCAACCATTTCTCTCGAAGTGTTAGCTATTATCTCCAAAGGCTCACTTGCGCCGTTTCCTTTGGTTTTTTGTCTGACAACTTCGGAAAGAATCGCAATTTTCGAGAGCGAAGAACCAATGTCGTCGTGCAAATCAGTGGCGATTCTGGTGCGGACTCGTTCGAGTTTAATAACCTGCTCGATTCGATAACGATAAAGCGCATAAATCAGGAGTCCGATCAAAACAGAAGTTATCATCAAAAACCACCAGCGCTGCCAAATTGGGCGCAATACCGTGAAAGAGATTGTCGCGGGGGTTTCGCTCACTGCGCCGTCTGAATTAACCGCGCGGACGAGAAAACGATAATTTCCGGCTGGAATATTCGGATAATTCGCCGCGCGCTCGGTCGAAGGCTGGCTCCAATCTTTGTCCGCGCCTTCCAATTTGTATTGATAACGCAGACTTTCGCCGGTTGCCAGAGCCAAACCGAAAAAATCAATCTGCATCTGCCGCTCATCCGAGTTGAGCGTCAAACCGGCAATTTCGATTTCGCCAATCGCGTTCAATGGAACGTTTTTCCCGCCCGCTCGCAAGCTGCTGATAAAAACCGGAGGCGGAGGCTGAGGTTTTGCAGCCTGAGGCGTCAGGCGCGAAACGCCTCGGTGAGTTCCGAACCACAAATCGCCGCTGCGGTCTCGAAACGCCACGCCGTTGCCTGTGCCGTTCAAACCATCGGCAATTGTATATTTTTTGATTTTCCCGGTTTCCGGCTCGACCACGTCCAACGCGCTCGCCGACAAATAATAAATTCGTCCGTCCCGGTCTTCGGTCAAAAATTGTCCGCTCAAGCTGCTCAAACCGTCTTCGTGCGTATAAACTTTGGTCGTCGGATTGCCGGAAATCAGATTTTCGATTCTCAGCAAACCTTTTGTCGGCGTTGCCGCCCAAAGTCTGCCCTTTCGGTCAACCAGAATGTCGCTGATCCAAAAATCTTTGACAAAAGTTTCGTGCGTGAAAGTGCGAAACGAATTGTTTTGGAAAATCAAAATGTTTTCGGTGAAACAGGGAAAATACAAATTCCCCGCGCCGTCTTCGCGCAGACTTTGCGCGACGCAGTTCGTCGGAATTCCGTTTTCGGGCGTGAAGGTTTGAAGCCGGTCTGTTTGCCTGTTCCACCGCGTCAAAAATCCGGGTTTGTCTTCATAGCTAAACCAGACATCGCGTATCGAATCTTCATAAACCATCCGAATTTTGTCGCCCGGCAAATTGTCGGCGGGCGTGTAAATTTTCGCGGGTTTCGCCGCCTTGATTTGTTCAACTTTTTCGACCGCCGCGTAGCGATAAAGTCCCGCTCCGGTCGCAAACCACCATTCGCCCGCGTGGTCGCTCAACACGCGGTCGGAAATGTAGTTTTGCACCGGCGGCAAATCGAGCTTGACCGAAGCAAAGCGTTTGCCGTCAAAGCGATTCACCGTCCATTCCGGCGTGACCGCGTAAAACGCGCCGTTTCGGTCTTGAAAAAGGCTGCAAATGCGCTCGCCGCCAAGTCCGTCTTCCGTATGATAAGTAATAAAATTGCCGTGATTGAGCCGCATCGCGCCCCAATCCGACGAAATCCACAAATTGCCGAAATTGTCTTCATCTACGCCGCGGACAGTCACGTCGCTCAAACCGTTTTCTTTGGTATAGAGCCGAAATTCGCGCCCGTTAAATTCGACAAGTCCTTTGCCGTAAGCCGAAACCCAAACTCCGCCGTCGCGCACTGCGTTGACCGCGTGAAATTTACCTTCGGCGAGACTTTCTTCCGGCGGAAAAAGATAAGCGAATCCCTGCGGCAGATTCGCACCCAATTTTTCTTCCTGCCGAAAACGCAGCTTGCGTTTTGACGAGTCCGCCGCGTTGATCGTTCCGGCTGGTTCGGGATTTAAAACCAATAATTTTCGCCCGACCTCGGTAATCATCCAAACGCGGTTTTGCCGGTCAACAGTGACCGAACGGATGCGATCTGTTCCATCCGGCTGCGGCATAACTTCATAATTGACAATTGCGCCCGAAGGCAGGCGGCGCGATAAACCGTATTGATGTCCGATCCAAAGACTGCCGTCTGCGTCTTCGGCGATGGCGAGGGCGTATAGAGATTTGGCGGCGGGCTGGTTCAGCTCGACCGGCTCGAAACGGTTTTCTTCCGGCACGAGACGAAACAATCCGGTGGTAGTTCCGGCGAGAATCTCGTTTTTGCCGGTTCGGAACATCGTATAGATGGCATTCGTGCCGGGCGCTTCGGCAACCTTAATAGTTTGAAAATTTTCTCGCATCAGTTGCGATTTGTTTTCGGCTTTGGCGCGCGGGTCGAAACGATAAACCTTATTTGCGGAAGAGCTAAACCAGTAAACGCCGTTTGCGTCTTCGACCATATCGGTAACAAGACTGTTTTCCAGACCGTCTTCGAGCAGCATGTAATTGGCAAATTTATAACCGTCAAAGCGGCTCACGCCATTCGCGGTCATAAACCAGATGAACCCGCGCGAATCCTGATAAACGTTGTAAATTTTGTCGTAAGCCAAACCGTCGGTGGAAAGATAAGTTTTAATCGGCAGCAATTCGGCGCGCACCGGCAACACTAAAAACAAAATCGCCATCGCCCAAAATAAAATCTTGAACCGGAAATCGAGCGTGGCTTGAGCGAATAATCGCCGCATAATTTATATTTACGTGAGTTCGGTATAAGGAAATAAGAAAACTTAAATAAAAACAAATCTTTGCGCCCTTTGCGTAAAACCTTTGCGAACTTTGCGTTTAAAAATCGTCAGAATTAAACGCAAAGTTCGCAAAGAAAATCCTGTTTTGAGTTAACTCTTTATTTTTCAACAACTATTATCCCGAACTCACGTTATAATTTGTTTTTCTTAACCGACGACGCGCTGAAATGTTAATGCAATTCGCCCAAACCGCAAAACGTTGAGAATATTCAAAAGCAGATTTAGACTTGTTTTAGCGCACCAATGACGACCGGATTGGCACGCAGATTCGGAGTTAGATTGTTATCGTTTAAAACTGCGCGGTAATTTCGGGTCGGTGAGAATTACAAAATCTCCGGCTTTGGCGTCTTTCGCGTGGTCGAAATTGGGGAAATTTTCTACCGACTTGATTGTCACCACCAGAACGCGAGCCTTTGGATTGTATTTTAGCAAATGCTCGACTGTTCCCAAACGATTTTCGGTGTGAAAGCCGCCGTTTAAATGAATCGCAAGCGCATTTTTCTTAGATTGTAAAATTTTCGCCACCGAATCAGCCATCGTCGCGTCCCAGAGCGATTGCGATTCGAGCAAAGTCGCACCGTGCGAAGTCATTCCGCCCGCGCCCATTAAAGCCCCAAATTTTTCTGAATATTCTTTGGAAGCCGCCGCGAAAGGCAGTGGTGCGAGACTGTTTTTCGCTTCAGCCGACAATTGATTTAAAGCTTCTCTGCCTTTTCTCGAAACGAGATTGACGTAACGGCGCGGCGCGTTGGCGGCGATGACCGGCAGTTTGTTTTGTTTGGCAAATTCGACGAGCGGGCGATAATCGGTTTTGTAATTGTTCCACGCGCGGCTCGCCGCAATAAAATTCGCTTCGCTGATTAAATCCTGCAAATATTCGTCAACGACTAACTGCGCGTCGCGCTCGAACATTTCCAGCGAAAGCACGACCGGACGCGATTTTCCGTAGCGCTCAAATGCTTGTCGAAAAATTTCAAATTGCAGGGCGTGCGCGGTCGGGTCATCGTGCTGCTCGCCGAGAAAAACCGCGTCTGCCGATTGCAAAGCGTCAACGATTTGATTGATGCTCGCGGGTTTTCCTTCAGCGTCAAAAACGCGATAATTCGCTTCGACAAGCTGCGTTTGCGCGTAAAAAATCTGTGTCATCGCCGCAGAAACAATAAACAAAGCAATTAGCCGTTTCAGCATATTCTCGAAAACTTTAATTCAATTCTTTCATCAGTTCGGCAATTTCGCGGACGAGATTTTCCGGGTCAATCGGTTTGGCGACGTGTTTGTTAAAACCGGCGAGGAGCGCGCGGCGGTTGTCTTCTTCGCGCGCAAATCCGGTCAGAGCGACGGCAGGAATCTCACCGCCGTTTTCCGCCGGGAGCTTTCGCAAACGCTCGACCAGACTGTAACCGTCTTCCAAAGGCATTCCGATGTCGCTGACCAAAACGTCGGTTTTCGTCTTCTTCAGCTTTTCCAGAGCTTCGGCGGCGGAACCCGCCGTGACGACCGAAGCGCCGTTTTGTTCGAGAATAAGCTGGAGCATTTCGCGCGAATCCTCGTCGTCGTCAACAGCTAAAACGTTCAGACCGGCGAGCGGATTCTCAACTTGTTCGGAATGATGATTGTTTTCCGGCGGCAATTTGGCTTTGCCGTTTTCGCCGCTCGCTCGCTCATTAAAAGCAACTCTTTGCTGCGGCAGACAAAACGAGAACGTCGAACCTTGACCGATGCCTTCGCTTTTCGCGGAAACTTCGCCGCCGTGCATTTCGATAAGGTGTTTGACGATTGAAAGTCCGAGACCGAGACCGTTGTGAATGCGAGTCGTCGCGCCGTCGGCTTGGCGAAAACGGTCGAAAACGAACGGCAGAAATTCCGGGGAAATACCTTCTCCGGTATCGGTTACTTTAAACTCGAGACATTCGTTTTCGTTGCTGAGCGCAATCTTTATATTGCCGCCCGAAGGCGTAAATTTGACGGCATTCGTCAGCAAATTCCAGATAACTTGCTGTAAACGGTTGGAGTCGCCGAAAATTTTGTTGTTGATTGATTGAAAATCCGTTTCGATTTTAATCAACTTCGCTTCCGCCGCCGGTTGAACGGCTTCGATTGCGTTTTCGACAATCGTCTTGAAATCAATAAAATCCGCTTCGAGCCGCAGTTTTCCGCTGATAATTCGGGAAACATCGAGAAGGTCTTCG
This sequence comes from Pyrinomonadaceae bacterium, assembly GCA_036387315.1. Classification (GTDB taxonomy): domain Bacteria; phylum Acidobacteriota; class Blastocatellia; order Pyrinomonadales; family Pyrinomonadaceae; genus JALZCH01. The sequence goes on along the minus strand of DASVTY010000072.1, from coordinate 12,009 downwards.
ACGAGCTGAACTTGCGCGCGTGCGTTGCGCTCGATGATTTCTACGGCTTGGACGGTGTTTTCCTGATTAAGCTGTCCGCTGCGAAGCATTGTCGCCCAACCCAAAATGGCGTTCAAAGGCGTTCGCAATTCGTGCGAGACGGTGGCTAAAAATTCGTCTTTGAGGCGGCTTGCTTCTTCGGCTTTGCGGCGCGCCTCCTGCTCGCGCTCGAGCAGTGATTCGCGTTCGGTTTCGGCGAGCTTTCGCTCGGTAACATCGCGGGCGATGCCGATAAAGATGTGCTCTCCGTTTTGATTAAATTCGCCGAAAGAGAGTTCGAGAGGAAATTCTTCGCCGTTTTTGCGAATACCGTAAACTTCGACTCGATCCCACGAAAGCCGGCGTTCGCCGGTTTCAAGATACCTGTGAATCCCTTCCCGGTGACTTTTACGCAAATTTTCGGGCATCAGCATCAACAAAGACTGTCCGGTCATTTCCTCGACTTTGTAGCCAAAAATCTTTTCCGCCGCGCTGTTGATAAAAAGAATATTACTTTGAATGTCAATGCTGATGATTGCATCGGAGGCGGTTTCGGCGACAATCCGATAACGCTCTTCGCTTTCGCGCAAGGCATTTTCGGCGCGGCGCGCCCGTCCCCGATCTTCCGCTTCGCGTAAAGCGCGGCTAACAGCCGGAACCAATCTTTCGAGACGATGTTTGAGAATGTAATCGGTCGCGCCGCTTTTCAAAGTTTCGATGGCGGTTTCTTCTCCGAGCGCGCCGGAAATAATAATAAAAGGAATGTTCGTATATTTGGCGCGCGCGATTTCGAGCGCGGCTAAGCCGTCAAACGACGGCAAATTGTAATCCGCCAAAATCAAATCAATGCCGCCGCGCTCGATTTCAGCCGAAAATTCTTCGCGCGTGTCAACGCGAACAATTTCGGCGTCAAAACCGCCGTCGAGCAAATAAGCCTGCACCAGCTCGGCGTCAAGCTCACTGTCTTCGAGATGTAAAATCCTTAACGACACCTTAATCAATTACGCGCTTTCAAATTACGAATTACGAATGAAGGAATATTTTTAAATCCGAATATAAATTCCACAATTCGTAATTCGTAATTCGTAATTCGTAATTAAGCTCTCGGAGGCAGTTGATTGATGACTGCCCAGAACAAACCCAGTTCTTTAAGAGCGTTCATAAATTCGCCGAATTCGACAGGCTTGACGACGTAAGCGTTGACGCCGAGCTGATAGCTGCGCACCAAATCCTGTTCTTCGCGCGAGCTGGTCAGCATTACGACCGGAACCGTTTTTAAATTGTCGTCGGCTTTGATTTTTTCCAAAACTTCCAATCCGTCAACTTTCGGCAGTTTTAAATCGAGCAGAACCACAGCCGGTTCCTGCGTTTCGCGCGCTTCGTATTTGCCGCGTTTGTAAAGATAATCGAGCGCTTCTTCGCCGTCGCGCACCACGTCAACGTCGTTGACGAGATGATATTCGTTAAGCGCGGCGAGCGTTAGCTCCACGTCGTTTGCATTGTCTTCAACCAATAAGATTTTTCTCACGTCCGAGACCATTTTCATTCTTGTGTTTGGGTAACGAAAAATAAATTGTCGCGCCCTTGTCAATCTCGCCTTCCGCCCAGGTTCGCCCGCCGTGACGCGCGATTATCCGGCGGACGTTTGCCAGACCGATTCCGGTTCCTTCAAACGCTTCGTGCGCGTGAAGACGCTGAAAAACGCCGAACAATTTATTAACATAACGCATATCAAAGCCGACGCCGTTATCCCGGACGAAAAAGATTGTTTCGTCCGGCTCCGCTCGACAACCGATTTCAATAATCGCATTTTCGCGGTTGCGCGAATATTTCACGGCGTTTGACAACAGATTTTGCCAGACCAGCCGAAACATCGCCGGATCGCCTTCAACCGCCGGCAGAGTTTCGATGTGCCATTCAATATTCCGACTTTCCGTTTCAATTTTCAAATCATTTTGCGCGTCGCTGACGATTTGATTCATATCCACGGTCGTTTTCATCATCTCGGTGCGTCCCATTCTCGAGAACGCCAGAAGGTCGTCCACGAGGCGTCCGGCTTGTTTTCCGGCTTCGCTGATGGTTTTGACATAACGCCGATTCGTATCGTCGAGCGACGCGGCGGCGCGTTTTTCAAGCAGCTCTGCGAAACCGGAAATATGGCGCAAAGGGGCGCGCAAATCGTGCGAAACCGAATAGGAAAACGATTCGAGTTCTTTATTAGCGGTTTCAAGCTGCGCGGTGCGCTCAATAACGCGCTGTTCCAATGTTTCATTCAGTTGCCTCACTTCCCGCTCGGAGGCTAGCAATTCGGTGGCATACCTTTCGGCGTCCGCTCGCGCGTGAACCTGTGATGCCGTTACGCCGAACAAAACAAAACTAATCAACACTCCGCCAACCAGAACGTAAAATCCCAGCCAGCTACTGGAAAGACGGCTCGAACGCGAATTGTCAAAAAACTCTATCGTCCAGGTTCGTTCGGCGATATTTATTTGTTCCGGCTTGAAGCGATTAGAGGCTAAACGATTGTCTGTTGCTCCCCGAACCCGCTTTGAATCATGTATTTCGGCTTCCGGTTTAACTTCCGCCCCGTCATAAACCTTGAAATCAATTTCACCGCTTTCTTCCTGAGTGATGATTTCGCGCAAAAGATCGTCGGCGCGAAACGGCGCATAAACAAAACCGGATAATTTTTCGCGCCGCTCCTCAATCGTTTCCGGCACGAAATGACCGCGATAAACCGGCAGATAAATCAAAAATCCGGCTTGTTTTTGATCATCAATTTCCTGTTTAAGAGTTACTTTGCCCGTTGCGGCACGGACTCCCGTGTCGCGCGCTTGCTCCATCGCTTCGCGCCGCGTTTCTTCGGTGAACATATCGAAACCGATAACGCCTCTGTTACGTTTGTCCTCCAGCGGTTCGAGATAAACGATTGGATAATATTCTTCGCGCGGGGTTTGCGGTGTAATATTAAAATAATTAAAGCCTTGTTTTTGCTGCCATGCAATCAGTTGCGGAACTTCCTCAGGTCGCGTCCGCGCGGCATAACCAATTCCCTGAATTCCTTTGTAATTCTCCTGTAAACGAAAACGATTTACGAAAAGATTAAATTCATCGCGCGTTATGTCGTCTTTGACTAAAAACAAACCTGCCGTTCCGCGCAGCATCGTTATATATGTATCAACTCGTTCTATAATTTTAGTTTTTGTGCGTTTTACCGCCGATTCAAATCGAATCTGGTCCATTTCGCGAGTAGTGTATTCGACGTAAACCGCGCTGATGCTGGTTAAAATCAAAGCCGCCAGCAAAACGTAAAACGGAATCCTGCTTTTATTCCCGTGCTGAAGCGACTTGATGATGAGTTTCGGTTTCATTCGTCTCGGATATGATAAGTTATTTTCGTTTTTGTGAAAATAGACCGTTTTAATCAATCTTCGCTCGTTTTCTCGGTGCAAATGATTTGCGCGGCGAGCAGCGGAATCATAATTTCGTGATGTCCGGTAACGGAAAATCCGCGCCCCGCGCCGTTTTGAACCGGACGCCTGACGACGTTTGTCGCCGGACGATAGCTTTGAATAAAATCGAAATTCGCGGTCGTAAAATCCGCCAGCGGAAAGCCAAGATTTCTGACGATTGTAACGGCTTTTAAAAAAATTTCCGGCAGGACGACCGCCGAGCCTAAATTTAAATAAACTCCGCCGCCGTCAAGTGCGCGTACAATCGAACAAAAAAGCCGAAAATCCGTGTGCGAAGCCACGCCGAGAGCCGCGCCGTCAGCCGACGGATGAAAATGCCCGATGTCCGCGCCGATTGTTAAATGCGCGGTGAACGGAATTTTATTTTTATAAGCCTGAAAAAGAAGGGAAAAGTTTTCGTTTTCAGGTTTCGATTCTGTCAATTCCCTGCCCATTGCTTCGCCCAAACCGATGTTTTCCCGCATCGCATTTTTTGCTGCCAGATTTAAAAGCTCGCCGGTTTCGCGCGCCGCGCCGAAATCGCCCGCGCCGAGGCTTGCGTCAACGTCTTCGGATGTAAAACCGACGAGGGCGATTTCCGCGTCGTGAACCAAAACCGAACCGTTCGACGCAATTGCCGACACGAAACCGCGCCGCATTAAATCAATCAAAATTGGTGCGAGTCCCGTTTTAACGACGTGACCGCCGATGCCCCAAACAATGGGTTTTCCGAGACTTTTTGCGCGGCAAATCTGCCGCGCAATCTCGCGCAGAGATTTAACAGCCAAAACATCGGGCAATTTATCCAAAAACTCTTGCAGGCTGTCGTTTTCGTTCACGACTTGCGAGAAATTCTCGATTTTGATTTTGCTCGGACGCTCGCTGAGCGGATAAGTCTTAATATTCTCGAAATTAAGCGGCTCGAAATTTTCGTAAATTGACATTTTTGTACGTTGCCGAACTAACAATTAGTTAATTATCTCTTAAATTCTTATTCAAGCAAGAAAAGTAAAGAATTATGAGATTAATAAAAGTGTCTGCGCCCGAAGGCAGTGCGCAGCAAGTTGCCGAAATCGCATTTTCCACCGGAATCAAAAGCGTTTCAATTCAGCAGCAGCAAGATTTATCTGCCGATGGTAAACGCGAAACCAAAGACACTATTGACGTGCAAACTTCAACGCCGAAAGGCAAGCGTTTTATTGACAATCTGCTAAATGCCGATTTTTACAACTCGGAGGATTATTCAATTAACATTCGACAGCCCCGAGCGTTGATTTCAAATGAAAACATCCGCGAGATGACGCGCCCGCTCGCCGAGCCGGTGCTTGATATTTATCAGGAGCTTTGGCAGTTTTCCCATATTACCGTTGGATTTGTCGGCAGATTTTTTATCGGCGCGTCGTTTCTCGCCTATGGTTTGATTCAAAACCAAACGCTGTTGATTATTGCCGGGCTGCTTTTTTTGCCGCTTTTGCCGACTCTGATGGCAATCAGTCTCGGTGTTTTAACCGGCAAATTCAGGCTCGCCGGTCAAGGCTTTCTAGCGTTTTTAGCTGCGATAGCTATCTTGTTTTTAAGCGGCGTCGCGGTTGCATCATTTAACAGCCCGCCTCTCAAATACGATGAATTTAATCCGCTTTACGTCGGCGCGCTGATTTCTCTCGCGGTTGGAATTGCGGGTGCTTTGGCGAACACGGACGATGTCGGACGCCGCGAGCTAATCGGATTGGCGGCGACCGCGCAAATCGCCATTGTGCCGGTCTGGTTCGGAATCAAAACTATTTTCGGCTTTGCCGAAAGTCAAAGCAAGCTTTTAGAGCGCGCCGCTTCGCTGCCGCTCAGTGTAACGATTATCGTCATTGCCGCGCTGATAACTTATCTTTTGCTGGGTTACAGAAAAAGCCGAGTACCTGAGCCGAATTAAATTTCAAAAGGTTTAAAATACGATTCTTTGTAGAAACTGAATTGATCTTCGCGCCCTTTGCAAAACCTTTGCGCCCTTTGCGGTTCTCTTTTTTAAATTTAACCGCAAAGGGCGCAAAGGTTTTTGTCCTTGATTCAGAAAAATAATCAAGCAATAATTTTCCATTAAAATCCGGTTTACGGGTATTATTTTGGTATGGAAAACCTCATCGGATTTGAAGACGAACAAAAACCTTTTATTGACGCCGAGCTTGCCGAAAATCCCGAGCCGCGCTGCCCTTGCCTGCTGCTTTTAGACACTTCCGCTTCGATGAGCGGTTCGCCGATCAACGAATTAAACGAAGCTCTGCGAGTTTTTAAAAACGAACTAATTGCAGATTCGATGACCGCCAAACGAGTCGAAGTTGCGGTCGTCACGTTCGGTCCGGTCGAATTAATCTCGGATTTCGTCGCCGCCAATCGTTTTCAGCCGCCGAATTTGCAGGCAAAAGGCGACACGCCGCTCGGAAAAGCTGTTGCGGTCGGCGTCGAGCTTTTAAAAGAACGCAAACAAATTTTGCGCGAAAATGGCATTGATCTCTATCGCCCCTGGATTTTCCTGATTACAGACGGCGAGCCGACCGATGATTGGCGAAATGCGCATCAATTGATTCTGCAAGGCGAAGAACACAAATCGTTTTTATTTTTCGCTCTGGCGGTCAACAACGCGAGGCTCGACATTCTCAAACAAATTTCGGTGCGCGAGCCTTTGCGGCTCAAAGGAATCCAGTTTCGCCCGCTGTTTCGCTGGCTTTCGGATTCGCTCAAGGCGGTTTCTTATTCAAATCCGGGCGACCGCGTCGGACTTCCCGATTACAAACCATACGGCTGGGCTGATGTTGATTGATGCCGACAAATTGGAAAACAATCGCCGCCTCCGTTCCCGGAACCGCTCACGTTCGCCGCGACGCCGCTTGTCAGGATGCCTTTGCTTTTCGCGTGTTTGACACAAACGCGGGTGAGGTTTTAACAATCGCGGTCGCGGACGGCGCGGGCAGCGCGAAATTTGCCAAAGAAGGCGCGCGCGTCGCTTGCGATTTTTTCGTTTCCGGCGTTGCCGCTTTGCTCGAAAACGGCGGGAAAGTTTCGGATTTAAACGAAGAATTCTTTTCCGGTTTTTTGAAAACGTTGCCGCACCAGCTTATAACACACCGCGAAAATGCGGATTTAAACGATTATGCCTGCACTTTTTTGGCTGTTGCGGCGAGCGCAACTGAAACTGTTTTCGCTCAGATCGGCGACGGCGCGATTGTTTATTCGTTAGAACGAGACGAGTTCCGCCTTTTCGCAGTTCCGCAGCAGGGCGAATATGCTAATACGACGAATTTTGTGACGGATAAATCTGCGGCTGAAAAATTACAATTCCAATATTTTGAGAATCGGATTAAAGAATTGGCAATTTTTACAGACGGCTTGCAACGGTTGGCAATAGATTTTCAATCGAAACAACCGCATCAACCTTTTTTTCGCTCGATGCTCGCTCCTTTGCGCGCGAAACACCCGGCGACAAATTTGGAAGAAAAGTTGTCGGCTTTTTTGAATTCGCCTAAAATTAACGAGCGAACCGACGACGATAAAACTTTGATTTTAGCTTCGCGCTTTTAAAACTAATAAAATGGCTCGGTTTTACAACTCACAAGGCGACGTTTTAACGCCCGGCAAAGAGCTTGGGCGCGGCGGCGAAGGCTCGGTTTTTACGATTCTTGAAAGCCCGGAATCGGTCGCCAAAATTTATCACGCTTCCGTTTCTGCCGAAAAAGCCGAAAAGCTGCGGCAGATGGTCGCGCTTAAAAGCGACAAGCTCTTGCGGCTGTCGGCTTGGGTGACTGACGTTTTGCAGAATGAAGCGGGCGAAACAATCGGATTTTTGATGCCGCGTCTTTCTTTCGGCACTCAGATTCACGAGCTTTATAATCCGGCGAGCCGACGGCGGCGTTTTCCTGAAGCCGATTGGCGTTTTCTGATTCGCGCGGCGGCAAACGCGGCGCGCGCCTTTGCGGTCGTTCATCAGCACGGACACTCAATCGGCGATGTTAATCACGGAAATATTGTGATCGCCCGCGACGCGACCGTCCGCCTGATTGATTGCGACAGCTATCATCTCAACGCGCCCGAACGCAGTTTTTTGTGCGAAGTCGGAGTTTCTACCCACACGCCGCCCGAATTGCAGGGGAAATCGTTGCGCGAAGTCGCCAGAACCGAAAATCACGACAATTTCGGACTCGCCGTTTTAATTTTCCAGCTTCTTTTTATGGGGCGTCATCCGTTTTCGGGCAAATTTTTGGGCGACGGCGAAAATACGCTCGAAAATTCGATTCGCGAACGCCGTTTCGCTTACGGCGAAGATGCGCCTGAGCGACAAATGAATCAGCCGCCGGGAACTTTGCCGCTTGACGCGGTTTCGCCCAATGTCGCATCGCTTTTTCGACGCGCATTTCTCGAAATCAAAAATCGCCCGACCGCCCGCGAATGGGCTGATGCGCTGGACGCGCTCGAAACCGGTTTGCGCGAATGCAGTTTTAATCAATCTCATTTTTATTGGAACGATTTGGAAAAATGCGCCTGGTGCGCGGTCGAAGCTCAAACCGGAGTTTTGTTTTTTCCGGCGCGTTTCAACGAAAACTTTGTTGCTGACCCCAACGCCGATTTGGTGACAATCGGCAGATTGATTGACGCCATCAAACCACCCGACGTTCCGTCGCAATTGCCGGTCAAAATTTCGGGAAGCGTCCCGGATTTACCCGCTTCTCCGCAAATCGCCGAAGCGGTGGCGAAATTTAATCGGAATCTGGCACTTTATTTAGCCGCGTTAAGTCTGGCAATTATTTTTGTCATCACTTTTTTCGGTTCGGCGTTTTTTTCAACCCTAATTCTTTTTTTCTACATTTGCACGGCAGTGATTAAATCGCTGAGCGAAACGGCTAAAAACGAAGCACAGGAAGTTTTCGATTCAGCTAGCCGGAATCTCGAAAAATTCCGAAAAGAATGGAAAAAACTTGCCGGCAAAGAAGTTTTCACCAATGCCCGCGCCGAATTAAAAAACGCAGTCACAGAATTTAAAAACTTACCTGCGGCGCGCGCGGCGAGATTCAAAGAGCTTGAAAACGAGTTTCAGCGGCGTCAGCTTATTTTTTATCTCAAAGGGTTTCCGCTGCGCCGAGCCGAAATCAAACATCTGACCGAAGCGCAGATTAAAGAATTAAACAAATTCCAGATCGTCAGCGCCGACGACATTTCGGTTGCGAATCTACGGCGCGTTCCGTATTTTAGCCAGCAACATAAAAATCGCCTATTCGCTTGGCGCATAGAATTGGAGAGAAATTTCGTTTTTCACCTGACGCCGCAAAATAAGCGTCGGATCGAAGAAAAAATCGAGGCGGAATTTGAAGAAAAACGCCGTTGGCTCGAAACGGAAATCAGAAACGGTCTGCCGCGCCTTCAGCGTCTTTCCGTCGAGATTGCGAATAATTATCAAACTCTCTCGTCCAAATCCGAACAAATTGAAGAAGAGTTTGTCAGCGCGGAAATTGATCTGGGAAAAGTTTCAGAGCTGAAAACAAAAGCAATCGGCTGGACAATCGGCGTCGCCGCCGCCTCGCTGCTTGTCACAATGCCGTTCAAATTATCCGCCGATCATAATGCCGCAAACAATCGCTCGGAATATTTGTATGGAAGGAGTGTAAATACGGGCGAAATCCAAACCGTTTATAGGGCTGAACGCGAAGAATTAACTCCAAAACCGCACGAAAATGCAGATAATTATTATCTCGAAGACGGCACGAAAATAACGCCCGAAACCTGGGGCAAAGCCTTTGATTTTTATCGCGACGGCATCACGCAAACCTCGGTTGGCGAATACGAGAAAGCGGCTAAATCGTTTCAAAAAGCGGCTAATCTCCAACCGGATGTTTCCGAATTGCGCGTGCGGTTAGGCGAATCGTTTTTTCTCGCGGGCAGATACCGAATGGCGATTATCGCTTTTAACGACGCGCTCAAAATAAATCCGTTCAATTCGAGCGCGTATCATCTGCTCGGCACTTGCTATAACAAACTTCTGCGCCGCGACGATGCCATCAAAGCCTTTAAAAATGCGGTCGAAGTCAACGCCAACGCGGCTTTCAGCCTTTACGAGCTGGGCAAAACTTTAAGAGAAGATAAAAAACCGAACGAAGCGATTGATTATCTCAATGCTGCGCTCAAAAAACAGCCGGAATTAAACGCCGCGCGTTTTGAATTGGCGCTTTGTTACGAGGAAGCGGGTTTTAGAAATCTCGCGTTAAGAGAGTTTGAAAAACTCGATTCAAAAGATTCGGATTTATCGGAAAAACTCGCCATCAGGCTGGGCGTAAAAACCGAATCTTCACACAAAGAAATTAAAGCGGAAATTGATTCTCAACCTCCTCCAACCATGATTGGTCCGAATTCTAAATAAATCCGACAAACTAGAGCGGTTATGGAATCAGTGTCCGGGCAGCAACGAAATAATCAGTATCGCGAACGGTAGTGAGCGGGTAAGTTTACAAACCCGCTCACTACCGTTCGCGGTACTGACACGGACATCCAAGCTTGAATTAGAGAACAATCTTTTACTTGGCTTGTTTCGTTTTTGAATTGCCGTTGAGCAGCGTTTTTAAAGCCGCGCCGGTGTGCGATTTTTTGTTTTTGACGATTTGTTCGGGCGTTCCGGCGGCAACAAGTTTCCCGCCGTAAATGCCGCCTTCGGGTCCCAAATCAATGACATAATCCGCCGATTTAATAACATCCAGATTGTGTTCGATAACAATAACGGTGTTTCCGACTTCGACCAGCCGCTGCAAAACATCCAGTAATTTATGCACGTCGGCGAAATGAAGCCCGGTTGTCGGTTCGTCCAAAATGTAAATCGTTTTGCCCGTCGCGCGTTTTGATAATTCTTTCGAGAGCTTGACGCGCTGCGCTTCGCCGCCCGAAAGCGTAGTGGCTGATTGACCTAATTTGATATAACCGAGACCGACATCAAACAGAGTTTGCAGCTTTTGTTTGATTTGCGGCACGTTTTCGAGAATTTCCAACGCTTCTTCAATCGAAGTTCCGAGCAGATCGGCAATCGAATAGCCCTTATATTTGACTGCGAGAGTTTCGCGGTTGTAACGCGCGCCGCCGCAAACGTCGCACATCACATAAACATCGGGCAGAAAATTCATTTCAATCGTTTTCACGCCCGCGCCTTCGCAAGCCTCGCAGCGTCCGCCTTTGACGTTAAATGAAAAACGTCCGGCTTTGTAACCGCGCTGTCTCGATTCGGGCAGCATCGCGTAAAGCTCGCGAATCGGCGTGAAAAGCCCTGCGTAAGTCGCCGGATTCGAGCGCGGCGTTCTGCCAATCGGCGATTGGTCAATCTCGATGACTTTATCAACCAAATCCAAATTTTCAACCGTGTCGTGTTCCGCAGGTTCCGCTAGAGAACCATAAACGTGCTGCGCGAGCGAGCGATACAAAATATCGTGAACCAGCGTGGATTTTCCCGAGCCGGAAACGCCTGTGACGACCGTCAAAACTCCGAGCGGAAATGAAACGTCAATGTTTTTGAGATTATGCGCGCGCGCGCCTTTGACTGTAATTTGTTTGCCGTTCGGCTCGCGCCGTTGTTTCGGAATTTCGATTTTGAGCGCGCCGGAAATGTATTTTCCGGTAATTGAATTTTCATTTGCGGCGATTTCTTCGGGTTTTCCGAATGCCACGACTTCGCCGCCGTGAACGCCCGCGCCGGGTCCTAAATCTATGACATAATCGGCGCGTTCGATTGTTTCTTCATCGTGTTCGACGACCAGAACAGTGTTTCCCAAATCGCGCAGTTGTCCGAGAGTTTCCAGAAGTTTTTGATTATCGCGCGGATGCAGACCGATTGAAGGCTCGTCCAAAACATACAAAACGCCGCGCAATTGCGAGCCGATTTGAGTCGCCAGCCGAATTCTCTGCCCTTCGCCGCCGCTCAAAGTCGCCGAAGCGCGGTCGAGAGTTAAATAACCGAGTCCGACCTTTTGCAGAAAATTCATTCGTTCCCGAATCTCCCGCAAAACGCCGCCCGCAATTTTATCTTCGCGTTCGTTCAAAGTCAGTTTTTCAAACTCGGCAAGCGATTCTTCGATCATCGTTTCCGTGAAATCAGCGATGCCTTTTCCAACAACTTTAACAGCCAGAAATTCAGGTTTGAGGCGCTTACCGCCGCATTCGGGGCAAACAATCGGCGAAACCAAATCTTCGAGCGCCTCGCGCACTTTAGTTGAAGGCGCGTTTTGCAAGCGGTCGTGCAAAAATCTGATCGCGCCTTTCCATTCGGATTCGTATTTATATTTTCCTTCGGTAAATTCAAAACGCCCTTTGCCGCCATAAAAAAACGTGTCGCGGACTTCCTGCGGCAAATTAATAAACGGAGTCGTTAAATCAAAATCAACGGTTTCGCCTTTTTTCTGAGCGCGCTCGATGAATTTCTCAATCACGGCTCGCAAAGCGGTCTTCAAATAACTCGAACCTTGTTTGTCGGCAGCGCCGAAAAAGTTTTGCTCTTTCCAGGCGAGATTGCCTTCGGCGATAACTT
>DASVTY010000071.1:0-12992 GCA_036387315.1 Pyrinomonadaceae bacterium | reverse complement strand
CGAGTTCGAGCAGGCGTTCCATCATATCGTCGCGGTCTTTTTCGTCCATAATAATTGTATTAAAAGTACAAAACTTTGATTATAAAACAGAGAGGCGCGTTTACCGAAATCGAAAACGCGCTTTACTCTCCAAAATATTTTACGCGCCTGAGAACATCGTTGTTTCAGCGCGGGGAAAACTGTCTAAATTACGCTATCGCCATTTTAATGAATCTGAACGGGAAACGGCATAAACGAAAGAATGAAAACAATTAGTGTCAACAAAGCAATCGCCTTGCGTTTCCGGTCGAGCGGATGATCGAAAAGCGGCTGCGGATGCGGAAAACGCAGCAAAATACCGAGCAAAATCGTAAAAACGAGCGTTCCCGGACTGCCGTATAATTGCCAGCCGAGAGCCGTTAAAATCAACATTCCGGCAAACGCGACGCGCCCGACTCCAAAATGAACTCGCTCGCCGAAAACTGAAAAAACAGCGTGTCCGCCGTCGAGCTGTCCGGCGGGCAATAAATTTAAAGCCGTCACCAGCGAACCGACCCAAGCCGCCGCATAAAAAGGATTAATAACGCCCTGCGTCGGATCAACGCCCATCAGCGCGCCCAAAAATCTGGTCAAGAGCGGGTCTGCAAAAATTATACTGCCTTCGGTTGCTGCTAAGGGCGGCGCTATTTGCATTGTCGCCAAACCCATAATCGCCACCGGAATTAAAACCGCAAAACCGGCGAGCGGTCCGGCGACACCAATGTCGAAAGTCGCGCGCTGTGTCGGCATCGGCGATTGAATTTTAATCACCGCGCCGAGCGTCCCTGCGGGGCTTAAAAACGGCAGCGGCAGGAAATAGGGAAGCGTTGATTTAACACCGTAGATGCGGCAGGCAATGTAGTGACCAAATTCGTGCGCGGTCAAAATCGCCAGCAGACAGCTCGAAAACAGCAAGCCGTTGACAATAATCGCCGGGTTTAAAGCGATTTCGCGAAAGACAATGGCAAAGCCCTGCGAGAAAAAATATGGCGCGAAAAAAATGTAGTCGAAGTAATTGGTCGGAACCGGAATTCTTTCCAGCACATTTATTTCACCGAACGGAAAAACCAGTCCGGCGATGGTCGCGGAAAAAAACGTGAGCAGAAACAAAAAGCCGTGCCGCAGCCAATCTTTAGGCGAAGGGCGCAATTCTTCCGCAGTGTAAAACGGCTCGAAATCGTAATCCGAATAAAAGCTGTCTGCCATTAAATAAAACCCTTTTGACAGAATAAGCGACTGCAAACGTTTGCTTACGGTTTGCAGTCGCTTTTCAACAAAATCAAAAAAGATTGCTTTTCGTCAGATGCCTATTTTTTTCTCTTCGCTGTCTTGCTGCCGTTTGAGGGCTGTAAATCTTTGCCGGGTTTAAAGCGGATGGTTTTGCCGATTGGAATCGCTACTTCTTCGCCGGTTCGCGGGTTGCGACCGACTCCGCGTTTGCGGGGCTTGACCGTAAAAACGCCGAAACCGCGCAATTCGATGCGCTCGCCGCGCACGAGTGAATCTTTCATCGCGCCGAAGAGCGCATCAACAACTTGCTCGGCTTTTTGTTTCGGAACTCCGGTTTCATCAGCCAAACGATTAATTATATCGAGTTTTATCACTTTTGTTTTCTCCGATTAGAATATAACGCATCGCCGAATGTCGGGGAAATATAGTCCGGCTAAATGCTTTTAAGGATGATAGAAAGCCGTTGTGAATACTGTCAAGCCGGACGCATTTTTCAGCTCGCTAAAAAACGGGAACGACATTTGCCAACAATTGGATTAATATAAAATAAACGACCGGATTTAATACGAAGGAGCGCGCGCGATATGCTTTGGAAAGGCAGACAGGGAAGTTCAAACATTGAAGATTTACGCGGAATGGGCGGTAAAGGTTTGGCGCTCGGCGGCGGATGCGGCACGGTGATTGTGATCGTTCTGGCTCTTTTGTTCGGCGTTGACCCGCAGAGATTGTTAAATCAACTGCCCGGTCAAGAGCAGCAGGCTCCGACACAGACGCAGCAACAGCGTTCGGGCGCACCGGCGCAGCAGGACGACGAAATGAAACAATTTATTTCTGTCGTGCTCGCCGACACCGAAACCGTTTGGAACGACATTTTGCCCAAACAAGCGGGCGTGCGCTATCGCGTGCCGACATTGAGGTTGTTTACAGGCTCTGTGAGTTCGGCGTGCGGGCGCGCCAGCTCTGCGGTCGGACCGTTTTATTGTCCGGGCGATGAAAAGATTTACATTGATTTTGCGTTTTACCGCGAGCTGAAAAATCAGTTCAAAGCGCCCGGCGATTTCGCGCAGGCTTATGTTTTGGCGCACGAGGTCGGGCATCACATCCAAAACGTTTTGGGAACATCGGACAAAGTAACCGCCGCTCAGCAACGTTCGCGCAACGAAGCGCAATCGAATCAGCTTTCGGTCGCGCTCGAATTACAGGCGGATTGCTACGCCGGAGTTTTCGCGCATTACGAGCAGAATAAAGGCTATCTCGAAGCGGGCGACGTACAGGAAGCCCAGACTGCGGCGGCGGCGGTCGGCGACGACAATATTCAAAAAATGAGTCAGGGCTACGTCGTGCCGGATTCATTTACGCACGGCTCGTCGCAGCAGCGCGCTTCGTGGTTTCAGCGCGGTTTTCAAGCGGGTGATATGCGTCAGTGCAACACTTTCGGCACAAGCAGCGGCGGGCGAGGCGGCGGTTTTTAAAGTAAAATTTCTGTAATTTTCATTCTCGGCTGGCTTTAATTGCTCTTTCAAGGTACAAGAAAGAGTGAAATTCCTGTAAGCTACAAAAAGCTGCAAAAAAAGAATGAAAATTTTACTCTATAATCCCGACAACGGTATCACTCGCAATTTTATGCCTCATCTTTGGATGTTTCTGCTGCAAGCATTAACTCCCAAAGAACACGAAGTAATCTTGATTGACGGCAACGCGAAAGCGATGAGCGAAGCCGATCTGGTCGAGTTTTGCCAAACAGAAAACATCGGTCTGGTCGGAATCGGCGCGATGACCAGAATGGTCGCCCGCGCTTATAAATTTGCGGATGCTCTGCGCGATGCCGGAATTAAAGTCGTGATGGGCGGACCGCACGTTACCGAATGCCCTGATGAGGCGCTCGGAAAAGACGGTGGAAAACGCCACGCCGACGCGGTTGCTCTGGGCGAAGCCGACGAAACCTGGGGTTTAATCGTTGCGGATGCGGCAAACAATTGTCTGAAAGAAGTTTACCAGCCCGAAACCGACGCCAAAGGAGTTGATAAAAAACCTTCGCTCCAGCCTTATCCGCACATTCCCTGGGAAACTCTGGATTTAGACCAATTTAGTCTCGTGCCGCAATTTCTGCGCCCGCATTTGGCGAAAATGGGCGGGGGTTGGGGCAGCTTTCACGTTGTTCCCGTCGAAACCGGACGCGGCTGTCCTTACGGCTGCGAGTTTTGCACTGTGACCGGATTTTTTGGCGATTCGATTCGCTTTCGCACAAACGAATCGGTAGTTGAAGAATTGTTGCGTTTAAAAGCGCGCGCTCGCCGCGAAAAAGGTCAGATCGCGGTTTTCTTTATTGACGATAATCTCGCCATCAATATCAAGCGTTTGAAATCTCTCTTGAAAGACGTTATCGCCGCCGAAGCTCAATTGCCCTGGGTGGCGCAAATCAGCGCGAATTTGCTGATGAAAGACGAGGAGTTAATTGATTTAATCGCAGAAGCGGGCGGCAAATGGATTTTTATCGGAATGGAATCAATTGATCCTGCGAATATGGCTGATGTCAATAAAAATTTCTCGCGCCCGTCGGATTACAAAACCGTTCTCGACCGGCTCGCGCAACGCAATATTTACGCAATTACTTCGTTTATTTTCGGAATGGACAACGACACGCCCGGAGTCGCGGCGCGAACGCTCGAACAAATCGAATCGTGGCAACCCGGTCTTCCGGTTTTCGGGCAGTTAACGCCGTTTCCTTCGACGCCGCTTTACACTCGTCTGGAAAAAGCCGGACGCCTCGACCGTCCGAAACACTGGCTCGATTTCGCGCCGTTCGTTATGGCGCACAATCCTTTGAAAATGACGATTGAAGAAGCCAAAGAGGAGACTTTTCAGGCTTGGGCGCGCTCGTACAGCCCCGAAAGAAACGCTGAAGTGATTGAATTCCTCAAAGACAAACCGATTGGTTATCGAATCAGTCATATGGTATCGCGGTTATTCTTTCGCGGAATTTATTTTCCGCAAATGAACAAACGCGATTGGGCGAAAGTGCTGTTTCAAAACCGCCGAACACTTTTTAGTTTAACGAAAGAAGGCGCACAATTGTGGCGAGCGGCGCGCAAGCGGCAAAAATCTGAAACTCTTTCCGAAGCCGATTTAATTCGTGATTAACTAAGGCTGAAACGATTTGCCGTAAATCTGTTGATAAACCCAGCCGAGAATGCGCGCTTCCGCCGTGCAAAGAGTGGCGAGCCAGCAGGCGGTTAAATACAATCTCTGCTCGATTGTCGAAGAAATCAGCGCG
The DNA here is from genome assembly GCA_036387315.1 of Pyrinomonadaceae bacterium. Lineage (GTDB taxonomy): Bacteria > Acidobacteriota > Blastocatellia > Pyrinomonadales > Pyrinomonadaceae > JALZCH01. The sequence goes on along the minus strand of DASVTY010000071.1, from coordinate 8,470 downwards.
GCTTCGTCGAGCGGCGATTCGTGCCGCTCGACGGAAAATTTATAATCCTGAATGATTTGATTGCGGGTTTCGTTCGCCTGCTGCAAAGCGCCGAGCAATTCTGAAACCCATTCGCGCAAATCCGCTTCCGAGTTGTTTTCGCCCAAAGCCTGAAAAATTCCGATTGCCATCCGATCTTCGGCGCTCGGAAACGGATAAACTTCTTCGCCGAATTTCTTGGAATCTTCCTGTTTCCATTGAAAAAGCTGCTCGTTGTGCGGATGCCGAATCGCAGCGACGCGCTCGTCGTAATTCAAAAACCACTCGATCACAGCGGCGAGCGATTCGTTGGTCGGCGAACCGTCCGGCGCGATTACGAGCGCGGGCGGTTGATTTGTTGCAACTTCGGGCATAATTATTAAACTCTAAGCGGCTATTTCTTCAATCTCCTGTTTATTACCCGATTTTTCCAATCTCGAAATTATATCCAACAGCGTTCGCCGCATCGTTTCATGTCTTTCAATTTCTTTATAAAGTTCGGGCGTTTCGATTTTGTTGATATGTTTTTCAAGTTTTTGGTACTGCGGCAAATCTTCAAAAAATGATTTGGCAAGAAGGTCGGCAGCTTCTTTTCGCTTCGTTTCATTCCAATGCAAAATGCGCTTTCCCCAACTGCAAAATCCGGCAACGGTTGAAAAATACAAATTAAGCTGAGCCGCAAAATCTTCGCCGGCTTCAAAGGAATCTTGCAGCCTGCGGCAGTCTTGATACGGAAACGGTGAAGACAAATCTTCTGCGTAAAGTCGCTGGATTTCCTTTACTTTTACTTCAATATTATCGTTCATCGCATTTTATTCGCTTCCGAAAGAAAGGGTTTTTCCTTCGATGTTTTTTATAATAAATAAACCGCTTTTTGCGTAACGGATTGCGCCGTTGTCTAAATAACTTTTTTTCGCTCCGCGCAAGCTGCGGGCAAGAACGTCTGCTTTTCTCAAATATTCTCCAATGTTTTGTGCTAAAACTTCAACTCCGTGTTTCCGAAAATGATATTTAACCGATGCCGCAACGGTCGGAAATGTTCCTGCACTCCAATTTGACAAAAGTTTTTTAGCTTCATTCAGAGTCAGGTTTTCGAGTTTCATTTTAACTCAAATCTTATCTTAAAGTTCGGCACGGCTTCGCCGACGAGCGTTTTTTGATGATTTCTCAATTCGATTCGGGCAAACGGTTTTAAAGATTCGTATTCCTGCGGATTCAAAATTTCGAGCTGCCGCAAAACTTCCAAAACGGCGACGGGACGGGCGCGGCGGTCACTACCGTCTTCGATTTTGAGCGCGATTCCAAGTCCGTGTTTCCAGCGCCGGCTGGGCAAAACGCCTGCCGTATAAACGCCTTCCGCGCCGATTTTCGAGACGATTTGCCCGCGCAGAGCGCGCATCAAAAGCGTGTCGAGCCGTTTTGGTTCTTCGCCGCCGATCATTTCCGGGTGTGACATCATCGCCGTTATAACGCGCCGGCAAGCCTCGCGCGCTTCGGCGTCGAAATCTTCGGGCGGCAAAACCAGCTTCGCAAACATTCGCGCCATATTTACAATTGGCATAGCGAAATTCGGCGCGGAACATCCGTCAATTCCAACGCCGATTTTATCGCGAGACAAATCGGAAAATTTTTCGACGATTTCTAAAATCTGCTGCTGAATCGGATTTTCGAGCGAATCGTAATTTTCGGTCGGCGCGTTGATTTGTCCGGCAAAAGCGAGCATCGCAGCGTGTTTGCCCGAACAATTATTGTAAATCTGTGACGGATTTTCGCCGCGACGAATCAGCGAAAGCGCAATTTCGTTTGAAAAGGGGTCGTGCGCGCCGCAGCGCAAATCTTTTTCCGAAAAACCGCCTTTTTCGAGCAGCCGCGCGGCTGTGGTGGTGTGAATCAACTCGCCGTTGTGGGAAGCGCAAGCCAGAGCGATTTCTTTTTCGGTAAAACCGAATCTTTCCGCCGCCCCACTTAACAAAAATGGAATCGCCTGAAAAGGCTTTCCCGCCGAGCGCAGAAATGTAACGGTTTCGGGATTTCCGAGACTCGCAATCAAATTTCCGTCGCCGTCAACAACCGCCAAATGCCCGCGATGAATTGATTCGATAATGCCGCCGCGCGTAACTTCAACCAAAATTTCAGCGTCCATCATTAAAAAATAAAACGCTGACGATAATATCACGCCTTACGATTTGAAAATTGAGAATTCCTTGAAGTGTTTCTCCGCCTGTTCATTGCGGTGCAAATGAATAAATATGGCGACTAAGGAACCTGAAAAGAAATTAAATAGTGCGAATCCAAGCAATACCCACCGCTGTCCGTAAGTATCGTCGCATCCCATACAACCACAACTATATTCCGGGTGAAGTTGATTGCGAGCGTCGTAAGCTGTTCCAAAAAAACAACTATCAAATGAAAGCGCAAAAGAAAAAACGGTCACAAACAGAATGTTTCGGAGAATCGGATTCATATTTGCCTCCGAAACATTTAGACACTTTAGCTAAGAGATTGTTCCCTCAGTTTGAAAATCCCGAATGTCTTTAAAAGGCTTTTCGCGGTCGGTAAAATCCGGGCGGTAATAATGCGAGGCTGATTCGTATTCCTGAATCCAGCCGTTTTCCATTTCCAAATCTTCAAGAATCGAAACCGCCTTTTGCCATTCGCGCTCGGTAATTCGACGCGAGAGCAGAATATAACGCGCGTCCGTCGCGGCTTTGTTGGTCGCGTAATATTGCGCCATCAAAGAAATCGCGACGCGCGGCGACAGTTCGTTTTTAATCCAGCGCAGATTTTCTTCAATGTCTGCTAAATCGTTCGGCAAAACCAGCAGGCGAATGACCAAACCTTTTTTGAGCAAACCGTTTTCGTCAAAAACAAGCTCGTCGCCGGTTTGCCGGAACATCTCTTTGATTGCGGCGCGAGCAAAACGCGGATATTCGCGAATCTTTGAATATTCAAATCCGGCGTCAGATGAAGCGTATTTCAAATCGGGCAGATAAACGTCAACGATTCCGTCAAGCAGTTTTAAAACCTCTACCGAATCATAGGCGTTGGTGTTATAGACAATCGGCAAATTCAAGCCGTTTTCCGCCGCGATTAAAATCGCCCGCGCCATTTGCGGGACGAAATGCGTCGGCGAGACAAAGCCGATATTGTGACACCCTTTTGCCTGTAATTCGAGCATCATTTCGGCGAGCCGCTCGTGCGTAGTTTCGTTCTTTTTCTGCTCGCGCCAGATTTGCGAGATTTGATAATTCTGGCAATAAACGCAGCGCAGATTGCAGTTGCCGAAAAAGATATTGCCCGCACCGTTCGTTCCGCTCAAAGCGGGTTCTTCGCCGAAATGCGCAGTGTAGCTGGAAACGACGGGAAGTCGCCCGGAATAACAAGCGGCGATTTCGTCTTCGAGACGATTATTGCCGCAATCTTTCGGGCAAACGGTGCAGTTTTCGAGCAGTTTTTCGAGTCGTTCAACTCTTTTTCTCAACTCGCCCGCTGCCAATAGTTTCGTGAATTTTGGTTTTAATTCTTCTTCCAAAAGCATTATGTCCGTATTTGCTGATCACAGCTTCGGGCGCGACGGTGCGCGCCAGTTCCCACGTAAAATCCATTTCGGCATTGACCGTAGCGGTCGCCATTCGCGTTTCGAGCAGCATCAGCAGACTGCCGTAAAACAAAAAAATGATTCCGACAATTCCGATTGGAATCGGCAGCCAGCGATAAGTGTTGGCGAATCCGGCGACGGCGATAGAGACGCTGGTTAAAATAAAAAAGCCCAGACCGTAATAAAAAGCGCCCATTGCGCGCTGCAAAATCCGCGCCCGGCTCGTAACTTTGTCGAGCAGGCTGACGATTGTCTCCAAACGCCGGTCGTAAAGCGGAATTTCCGTTTTATCTTCGGTCATAATCAGTTCGCTCAAGCGTTGTTCCAAAACGCGCACGCGGTCAACCACACGCCCCAATCTGGTCGAAGTCGAAAGCACGAGCGAGCCGGTCGCCGAAATCAACAACGCGGGCGTAATCATCGCCGTTAGAAATTCAATTGTCGAATTGAGCGCGTTCGGATTTACGTTAAATTGAGCGAACATAAAACTCGATGCCGACAAACAGCGGCAGCAAAAATCTCTTGCCAAACAGTTTACAGTTGACAGTTAATAGTTGATAGTTTTCGCAATCGAACTGTCAACTGTACACTTTAAACTATCAACTGTTTTGCATTAAAACCGAATTTATGACCAAGGGAACCGTCAGAGTTTTACAACACACGAGCGAAGTTTTAAAAAACAATCCGCTCAATGATCCGTTTGTCCGCGATTTATATGTTTATCTACCGCCCGGTTACGAGGAAACGCCGGAAAAACGCTATCCGTCGGTTTATGTTTTAACCGGATTTACCGGGCGCGGACGGATGCTTTTAAACGACAACGCTTTTCAGCCGAATTTTGCCGAGCGAATGGATAAATTAATTTCCGAAAACAAAATAAAGCCGATGATTGCCGTGATGCCGGATTGTTTTACGCGCTACGGCGGCGCGCAGTATATCAATTCGTCGGCAACCGGAAATTACGAAGATTATTTGACCGGAGAAATCGTTTCGTTTGTTGATGAAAATTTACGCATCGTCAAAGGCAAAAATTCGCGCGCCGTGATGGGCAAATCTTCGGGCGGTTACGGCGCGCTCGTGATGGCAATGCGGCATGCGGACAAATTCGGTCTCGTTTGCTCGACGAGCGGCGATTGTTATTTTGAATATTCGTATCAGCCCGGATTTGCCGACGCCGTTCGCGCAATCAAAGGCGAGCCGCTGAAAATCATCGAGAAATTCTGGGACGAAACCAAGCGCAAAGGCAAAGACGATTTTGCCGCTCTCAACACAATCGGAATGAGCGCCTGCTATTCGCCGAACGAAAACTCTCCGTTCGGTTTTGATTTGCCGTTTGATTCGGAAACCGGCGAAATTTTGCCGGAAGTTTGGGAACGCTGGCGGGTGCACGATCCGGTTTTTATGGTTGAGAAATACGTCGAAAATCTAAAATCGCTCAAGCTGCTTTTCATTGACGCCGGAACGCGCGACGAATTCGGACTTGATTTGGGAGCGCGTATTTTGTGCAGCCGTTTGAAAGAAAACAACGTGCCGCACATTCACGAAGAATTCGACGACGGGCATTTTAATATTTCTTATCGTCAAAACCGCTCGCTCGAAATGATTTCAAACGCGCTCGAATGAAGCTCCGGCTTTCAAAAATACAAAGAAATTCGCTTTAGTCGCATTACTTGTCAAATTCAAAAGTTTGATTTCCTGAATTCCGGCTGACTCGTTCGACTTCCGCCGACATTTTTCCCTGTAGCATCAGCCGGAACATTTTCCAGTCTCCGGCAAACGACCAGAGCGGATATTTAAAAGTCGCCGGGCGGTTGTGTTCGACGAAAAAATGACTCATCCAGGCGAAAAAGTAGCCGGGAATGAGCGCGAGCGGAAACCAATACCAGGTTCCGCGCAAAACGAACCAAAGCAGACAAGCGATGCCGACCGAAGTGCCGATAAAATGCAGAATGCGCGTCGTCGGATGGCTGTGTTCCGCGACATAAAAATCCCAAAACTCTCGAAAATTCTGCGGTTCGTTCATGTTTTAAAACCTCGCCGTTAACAAATAAATTTATCGTCAAACAATGTACAGTTTAAAATGCAGAATTTACAATTATCGGGCGGCAGCAAAACGAACTTTGCCGTGATTTTGTGGCAAACTGAATTTGAATGAACAATCCGAGAATTACAGGACGGTTTTCCGACGAGCTGGAAACTGCAATCAAGCTGGCTCACGAGGCGGGCGTCAAAATAATGGATTTTTACAACACCTCGTTTGTTATTGAGGAAAAGCTGGGGCTTGATAATTTCGTCGAGCCGGTGACGGAAGCCGACCGGCAGGCGAGCGAAATCATCGTCGCCGGACTGAGGGAAAATTTTCCCGACGACGGGATTCTTTCCGAAGAATTGATTGACACGAGCGAGCGTCTGGCTTTAAAACGCGCCTGGATTATTGACCCGATTGACGGCACTTACGGATTCGTCAAGCGTGAAGGCGATTTTGCGGTGCAAATCGGTCTCGCGGTTGAAGGCGAAGCCGTGTTGGGCGTTCTTTACGAGCCGCTCTCCGAAAGATTGTTTTGGGCTGTTCGCGGCGAAGGCGCGTGGCTCGAATTGGCTGCGCAAGAACGGCAGCGTGTAACGGTTTCCGAAAAAACTCGTTTTTCCGAAATGATTGTCGCCGCGTCGCGTTCGCATTACAATCCGCGCCAGCAACGTTTGAAAAAATATTTCGGGTTTAAAAAGGAAATCCGGCGCGGCTCGGTCGGCGTCAAAGTCGGGCTGCTGACGATGCGCGAATGCGACGTTTACATAACTTTCAGCGCGCGCACGAAACATTGGGACACTTGCGCGCCGCAAATCGTTTTGGAAGAAGCGGGCGGGAGAATGACCGACCTTTACGGCGAACGAATTCGCTACAACACGCCCGACGTGCAAAATCACAACGGAGTCGTTTCGACGAACGGCGCGGCGCACGACGAGATAATCAGTCGTCTCAAACCTTTGTTGACCGAATTCGGCAAAGTCAGAGTAAAAACCGCGAAGTTGAGAAAATAAGCGGCAATTTCGATTCGGATTTGGTTAGCTCGATTCGTTTTTCGAGCGGATACACTGCATTCGCAGCAAGTCTTCGTCAATATGAACCGGAGGCTCATTGTTAATGGAAACGATAATTACCGTTTCGCCGTGCATCATCAAAACGTTAATCACGCGAAGCCGCGCGGTTTCGTCGTTGCCGTGCTTAAACAGTAATTCGTCTCCGGGCTTTATTTCACCTTCGAGCATTTCAATCATTCGGTTGTAAATCGTGTGGAAAAAATAACGGGCTGCCGCTCTTTCGCCCGCAGTCGGTTTTGAATGTATTAAACTAATAAAACGAAAAATTCACAAGACCCGAACATAAATTCATAAAAAATTAACGCATTTCTTCTCCGATTTGAGTAAAGCCCGGTCGCTGCTTTAAATATCGAACTCTTGTAAATCCAAACTTCCTGAGGTTTTGTTTGCCGATAAATTCGGCTTTATGTTGTATAATAGCTTTACGGTTTTTTAAACGATGGCGCTCAAATTTTTACATATTTCCGACGTTCACCTCGGCTGCACTCGTTATCATCTCGAAGAAAGTCCGAGAGATTTTTTCCGCGCGTGGTATAACGTTTTGCAGGATTATGCAGTCGCCGAGCGGGTTGATTTCGTTTTGATGTGCGGCGATTTTTTCCACAAACGCAACGTTGACCCGCAGGCGATGAATCACGCCGTCGCCGGTCTGCAATTGTTAAAAGACCACAATATTCCGGTCGTTTGCATCGAAGGCAATCACGACCAAACGCCGAACGATACCGATCATAGCTGGATTCGCTCTCTGGCAAGCTGGAAATTGCTGATTTTGCTCGAACCCAAAACGGTTGCCGACAAAGACGGAAAAGGTAAATTCGAGTTTCAGCAGTGGGATGCCGAAGATTGCTCCGGTTCGTTCGTTGACATCAAAAACGCGAGAATTTTCGGCTCGACCTGGTACGGCGCTTCGGCAAACACGGCGATTCCGATGCTGACGGCGGCGATCAAAGAAAACCGTCGCGAAGGCGCATTCCACATTTTGATGCTCCACACGGACGTTGAAGGGCATCAAACGCATCCGATTCCCGCGTTAACTTTAACAAATTTAAAAGAATTAAAATCCCTGACCGATTACGTAGGACTGGGACACACGCACAAGCGTTTCGAGATTGACAATTGGGCTTTTAATCCCGGCTCGCTCGAAGTCACTTCGATTGACGAATACCGCGAAGAACGCGGCGCGTTTTTGGTCGAAGTTTCCGATGATGGCGCAATCAACGCACAACATTTGCGCGATTACGTCCAGCGCCCGTTTCACCGTCTCGCGTTTGACGTTTCCGGGATTGAAAGACCCGAAGAAATTACTGACGGCGTGATGTCGCAAATCGAGCGTGAAGTGACGCCGCACAACGTTGAATCGAAAAACCCGGCTCCGATTTTGGAGATTCGTTTGACCGGGCATCTCGGATTTAAAAATTCTTTGCTCGAAACCGACAAGATTCGCGCCGAAGCGCAAAAACTGACCAATTCACTGCACGTTCGATTGAAAAATTTCACCGCGCCCGTCGAATACGCAATTGCGGCTGATTTGGACGAGAACGCAACGCGCGAAGAACGCGAGCGCCGCGTGATTGAAGATTTAATCGCCCGCGATAATCGTTACAAGGAAAACGCGCGCGAAATGGCTGAGCTTGTCGTCGGGGCAAAACGCCTGGCTTTGAGCGACGAGCCGCCGGAAAAAATTTACGAGCTGATTGCTTTGAAAGCATAATCGTTCGTCGTTCGTTGTTAGTTGTTAGTTTATTTTATTTTCAA
>DASVTY010000070.1:0-23937 GCA_036387315.1 Pyrinomonadaceae bacterium | reverse complement strand
GACGAGAGCCGTTTCTTGTTTTTCCGCTTCAACATTTGAATTCGGAGAACTGGACGGCGTCCAACTGCCGTCAATTTCTCCAATCAGATAAGCCGTGTAATTTTGATTCGATTGCGAGCTTGAAAGCGGATTGTAATTGGTCGAAGGCGGCACAAATTTCCAAGTGCCGACTTGTCCCGTATTCGCGGTCGGTCCCATTGCGACGACGTATCTTAAAATCAGCGTCGCATCAAACGGAGTGATGTTTCCATCGCCGTTTGTGTCGGCGGCAATTTGTTGATCCGGAGATAAAGCGTTCGGTCCCGCACCGCCAGATGCCACGTGGCGAAGAACCATAGTCGCGTCAAAAGGAGTAATGCCGTTTGCATCCGTCGTCTTTGTAGGCGTCACGGTGTAATTTCCGTCCGCCGTTAAACCGTCGAGCTGATAAAAGCCCATCGAATCGGTTGTGTCGGATACCGTCGGAGCGCCAGTTACAGATAACAAAACGTCTGGAACTTTCTTCTGCGTTTGGTTTACCTGAATTATACCGTAGCTGACCGTTCCCGAAATCGAATAAGTTACATTCAAAGTAAATTGTTGGGTGCTCGTTGCTCCGCAGTTATCCGTAAAAGTCACAGAAACCGTGAAAGAACCGCCGGGGTTGGCATTTGAAATTGTCACAACGCCTGTAGCCGAATTAACGGACAGCGTGCCGGTAAATGCACCGGATGCCGTTGCCGACGCGCCCGTAATCGAGCCGTTGTCGGCGGGCGCGGCTGACGGCGTAACGGTTGTTCCGCCGCCGGAAGGCAGATTCGTAGTTGAATAAGTTCCGGCTGTTGGCGGCGTGTTTGGCGTGACGTTAACAGTCAAAGTCCCATTAGACGATGCTCCGGCTGAATCGGTCACAGTCAGCGTAAAGGTCGCGTTTGTCGCGGTGCAGGATGCAATCACATCAGCCGTCACATTGCCGCTGGCATCAACCGCGATGTTTGAAACCGTGACGCCGTTGACGGTCGCCGAAGCGCCGCCGTTGACTGTCACAACCAATGTGTTTTCGGCGTCCTCGGCGTCATTGACCGTTGCAATCTGCGAATTTGCGGACGGACTGCCTTGCTGCCGCGACAAAGTTGCTCCCGTGATTGTCGGTATCGCATTAACCGTCAACTGGAATGTTGTAGTACTTGTCGCGCCGCAGTTATCCGTAGCGGTTACTGTAACCGTGTAAACTCCGGCAGGAGCCGCGCTATTAACGGTCACCGTTCCAGTCGTCGTGTTACCGACGAAAGTTCCGGTAAAACCGGGTGCCGCCGCCGTTAATGTCGCAACCGTGCCGTTGTCGGTCGGCGCAGCAGCGGGCGTGACTACCCCCCCGCTTGATCCGGCGTTAACCGTTGTGTTCGGGTAAGTGCCGAGTGTCGGCGGAGTATTCGGTGTGACGGTGACATTCAATGTTGTTTCATTAAATTCCGTCGCACTGTCCGTTACCCGTAATGTAAAGCTCGCATTCGTCGCGTTGCAGGATGCTACTATATCAGCCGTCACATTGCCGCTGGCATCAACCGCGATGTTTGAAACCGTGACGCCGTTGACGGTCGCCGAAGCGCCGCCGTTGACTGTAACGGCTAAAGTGTTGAGCGCTTGATCGGGGTCTGTGACAGTCGCAATCTGCGAGTTCGTCGCAGGACTGCCTTGCTGTCTTGAAGGGGTTTGCACCGCAGTAAAGGTCGGCAGCGTATTAACTTTGCGGCAGGCGGAAAATTCCGAAGTGCTGCCGTCGTCATAATTGCTGTCTCCGTTCGGATTGCTTGTTGCCGTCGCCGTAATTTGTTCGCGTGCGCCATAAGGGAGAGCAACGCTGCTGAGATATGTCAGGGTGCCGCCTGCCGGGACGGTGATTTCTTCCGTCGCCGCTAACAACACCTCGCCTTCGCCGAAGCCGGAGGCATCGCAAGCGGTATTCGCGTAATACTGAATACGATATTTGCCGGGAGCCGAGTTGAGCGTAACGCTTGCTATGCCCGCCGTGCCGGTGCCGCGCCGGACGTAATTGAGAACCGGGTAGTTTTGCAGATTGTTCGGTCCCGTGTCGCCGTCGCCCGCGTCGTTCGGCGTCACGCCGTTGTCGCTCAAATCAATGCCTAATTCGCCGTTTGAGTGAATTATGTTTGAATTGAAATGGCTGCCCGTTCCCGTGCCGATTTTGCTAATGCCATCGCCGGAATTGTTTGTGATTGTGCTGCTAGACACATCTAGACTGCCTGTTCCTGAAATACTGATTCCGCTTCCAGCGTTGTTTTGAATGGTCGAGTTAAAAACGCCGGCTGGGCTAGTGGTCACGCCGGTATGCTCTATGCCGTCGCCTTTTCCGCTCGTCGCCGTATTGTTGCTGATTGTGGCGCTGATGACCGTAAAAGTGTTGGCGGTGTTAAAAATACCGCCGCCGTTGGTTTTTGCGGTGTTGCCCATGATCGAAGAGCTGTTGACGGTAAGTTGTCCAGTGGAATGAATTCCGCCGCCGTTGACGGCTGAATTTCCTTCGCCCGCGCCGGTTCCGCCGATGATGGAGTTTGCCGTCAGCGTTGCAGTTGCGCCGTTGAAAAGTCCGCCCCCGTTGCCGCTGTTGTTGTTGTCGTTGTCAGCGTTGTTACTGCGAACGGTGGCGCGCGTTAAATTGGCGGTTCCCGAATTTATGTTCGAGATGCCGCCGCCGTTAACGTTCGCGTTGTTGCTAAGCAAATTAACGTTTGTCGTGCTGCCGAGATTGACGATGCTGTTGGTGGTTTGGTTCGCCGAGTTGTTGTAAAATCCGCCGCCATCACTTCTGGCTGTGTTAAATGAGATTGTCACATTGTCAATCGTCATCGTGCTGTTGTTGATGATGCTGGCTGTCGGCGCGCCTTCGTAGCGGTGAGCGATGCCGCCGCCGTTAAAAGCCGAATTTGCTGTCCCGCTCCCGCCAATTGTGCCGCCTGAAAGAGTCAGATTTCCGCGCTCTTGAAAGATTCCGCCGCCGTCGCCGTCAACGGTTGCGCCCGTCGCATTGTTATCAACGTCGGCGCGATTGTTGTTGATTGTGTTGCCGGTCATTGTCAGCGTACTTAAAGTTCCGCTTGCGAAAATCGGTTTGCTGAAAATACCGCCGCCGTTGGTTTTGGCGTCGTTGCCGGTAATGGTTGAGTTGGAGATTGAGATTGCCGGAATCGTGTCAATCGAAAAACCGCCGCCATACGTTGACGCATCGTTGTTCGTGAGCGTTAAGCCCGTAATTGTCGCCCCGGTGCCGCCTGCGAGTCGCGCCGCTCCTCCCGGTCCGGTATTGATCGTAACGCCGGCTTCGGGATCACTGGTCAAATTTCCGGTAAAGGTGGTATTGGTCATCTGAACGGTGCGCGGTGTCCCGCTGGTGCCGCCGCCGTCGTAACTCATCCCGCCGCCAGCGCCGTTCGTCCAGAGGTTGCCGGAGCCGAGGTCTCTGGTTTCAACAACCGAGTTGCTGGATATTGTGCTGCTTACAAAATTTACCGCGCCGTTGATGGCGAGAATGCCGCCGCCTTGACCGGCAGCGCGGTTGAGCGTGACGGTCGTGGAGTTCAAACCGAGCGTCTTGTTGGTTCGACCGTCGCCGCCGACAAAAGCGTCAAATGCGTCGAATTGAATTCCGCCTCCCGCAAAGTTATAGCCGAAATCACCTCTAGTGCCGACGCCGTGCCGGATTATCAGATTTGTAAAAGTCGCGTTGATGGCTACTCCGAAGGAGAAAGCGCTGTTTACGTCGAAAACGCGGTCAATACCGTTGGTCGTAGTCGTTCCGGCTTGGATAATTGTCGAACCGGCAACGCCCGTGATTGTTACATCTCCGATTGCGCCGCCGCTGCCGTTGCCGTCGGCAATATCGAGATCGCCCGATTCGGGACGATAGCCGTCCAAAAATTCATCGCTGTCAAATGGTCCAATGGTTAAAGTGTAAGTTCCCGCCGGGACGTTAATCGTATCGGCACCCGAACCCGCCGCGCAATCGGTCGAGCCGGATTGGTTATCATTATTGGCGTTGATAGTCGCTTCGCGCAGCGAGCATTGCCCGTTGTTTGCAATAACGTCCGCGGTGGTGGTGACATTGATTGTCGCTGTCGGCGATAACAAGGCGGTCGGTGCGGCTTCGCCCTGACGCAAAACTGCGATGTCCGGCACCGTGTCCGAATTCAGACGCAGAGGCACAGCCGCAACAGCGCCGTTTTCAACCGCCAATTCGGCAACCGAAGCGAGCGAATCAAATCCGTTTTTACTGGTCTGAACGAGCCGCATCGAGTTGTTTCCAGAGCCGACGACAATCAAATCGTCGGTTGACATCCCGGCGAGCGGCGCCGCCATTAATTTTGCCGACGCGCCCGCGCCGTCTCCGGCGTTAATCGGAGTTTCGGCAATCGCCCAGGCGTTTGAGCCGCTGCGTTTGACGATTGCTTTTTTGAACGCCGTTAGACCGTCGTCGTCGCGTTGGCGGCGTTTTTCCAAAATCGTTTTTTGCTCTTCATCCGTGTACGGGCGGCGGTCAACGTTGCCGCGCGCCGCTAGATTGACTGCGCCGTCTTTCGTCAAAACGGCGATTTCGGTTCTGGCTTCGCGGTCGAACAAAAATTCGCCGGTCGCCACCGAAAGAGCCGGAGAAGCAAGCGAAATGCGTTCAATCGCGACATTCGGTTTTTTACCGGCAAGCTGGTCGTAACCGCGCGCGATCACAACTTCGTATCCGGCGGCGACGACCAAATCTTTGAAAACGTCTCCGTCCATTTGCCCGACGGCAAACGCCGTCGCTTCCGAGGGCAAATCAATCTCGACGGGCTGGTCGGAGAACATTTCCAGCTTGTTGTGGAAAATCAACGCTTTCGGCGCGTAGCCGTTTCCGCCGACGCCGACAATCGCGTCCGGCATCGAATCGTAATTGTTGACATCGTCCGCCAGCAGAGTCGTGACGGGCGCGGGCAATTCGACGCGCTCTTCATATTTAAAGCCGCCGCGACCGTCGCCCGCGACGAGATGTAAATTAAAGCTGCCGCGAGCCGCCGTCAAAACGTCTTTGTAGCCGTCGCGGTTAAAATCGCCGACGCCGACGAAATCCGCTTTTTCGGGAACGGCAAATGAAACCGCGTCGGGCAGAATCGGAGCGGGGAAGCGCCCGTTCATCATCTCGGTGTGGATTTTTTCGGTGCTCGGCGCAATTGCATCGCGGTTTGTCCGGTAAAGCGTGATAACACCGCCTTCGGCGGTCGCATAGCCGCCGATGATATCTTCGTAACCGTCGGAGTTAAAATCGCCCGTCGCGAGCGCGAGCGGCGTGCCTTGCGCCAAATTCGCCTCGCCGAGACTGCGCATTTCAATGTCTCGCCCATCCTGAAACTTCAGGCGCGACGTGCCGTGTTCTTCGGCTTTAATGGTTGCAATTTGCTTGAAACCAGTGACTGTTTTGGCAATAGTCGCATTCGGTTTTGATTCGGCAAAATTGTTTTCTTTGGCGCTCGTCAGCCAAATAAATGATGAGAGCGCGAAAAGTCCGATCAACAAACCGGCTGACATTTTGAAAAATGGGATCGAGAGACTTTTATTTGCGACTTTCTTATTGTGCTTTTTGGACATTTTAACTCCTAGGTTTCAAGTTGAAGAAATTTTGAAAATACGGCTTGGGTGAAACTGCGATTGGTTTCAACGATTAATGGCTGCCAGTCAAAATCGGGATGCTTGAATGTTACCGGCAAAGCTCTTTTATAAAAAGCTCTGCCGTTAACAAGAGCGATTTGTTTGCGCGGACTTTTTTTAAGGTCTTGGCGGAAAAATCCCTTGCATCGCAATAATAAAATTCAGAATTAAGTACGGCGGCATATTATTGTGCGGCAGCGAGCCGCCCGTTATGGTTGTCGCCTGAGGGTTTCCCTGACTGTTTTGGTCAGGTAGATACTGTCTGGCGATAGTTGATCCCGCCCAATTGTTTCCGGCGGGCGAAATGTTGTTTCCCAGAATTGACCGCCCCATTGCGTTATGGATATGCATGGTCATCTCGCTTTGGAGCAAGGTCACATTCTGGCTGCCGGATTGTTCTCCGATAAATCTTTGGCTTAAACCGCTGCCTTGTCCCTGATGCATCGGAGCGGAGCCTTGTAAATTGGGTAAAGCGAAATTGCTTTTGCCGTCGCCGCCGTAAAATGTGCCGAGCAGGGCGAAAAGGGCTGTGTTCTGACTTATTGGCAAAAGCTGCCCGTTGCACTGCGCCCAACCGGTCGGGGCAAAGTTAAAGCCGACTATTCTGATTTCGGCAACAAATGGGTCTGACATAAAATTTACCTTTCATTTCAGCTCGCCGAACAACGATTTTTGTTCGGCGGATTCGTATTTTAGTTTTGCGATGCGCGGTTAATTCCGCGAAGGAAAGATTCCCTGGAGCGCGACGATAAAATTGATGACCAGATACGGCTGCATATTATTGTGCGCCTGCGAGCCGCCCGTATTGGTGATTGATTCCGGTGCCATCGCCGAATTTCCGTTCGAGACGTACGGGTTCTGCGTGGTCGCCGCCCAAACGTTGTTGAGCGGAGCAACTACGGTTCCCGTATTTGTGTTGCAGCTAAACGAATGGAAGTGTGCGGGCATTTCCGAAACGCTCAAAGTGTGCGCGATTTCGCCGCCGACTTGACCTTGGATAAAACCGGGTCCGACGTGAAACGGCGAGCGCCCACGCAAATCGGGCAGGGCGAAAGTTGTTTGCCCGTTGCCGCCGTACATTGTTCCGAATAGGGAAAAGAGCGCTTGATTTTGATTGATTGGCAGGAACTGCCCGTTACAAAACGCCCAGCCTTTCGGCGCATAGTTCCATGAAATCATTTTAATTTCTCCCAAAAAAGGAGTTGACATAATATTCCTTTCTATTGCGCGGGTTTCGCGCGAAAAATTGTCGAGCTAAATCCGACGGTTTTAGTTCGGCGGCGGGTAAATGCCGAACAGCGAAATAATAAAACTGATGACAAGAAACGGAGCCATATTCTCATGCGGCTGGCTGCCTCCCGTCGGCGTGATTGCAGTCGCGTCCATTTGAACCAACGGCGGCGGGTTTGGGGGAGTCGGAGACGGCATTTGGAAATACATTTGATTTCCGGTTGTCGCCACCGCCCAAACATTGCCCGCCGGATTTGCACCCGTTCCAGCCGCGTTCGAACAAAATGGTGCGTGCGAATGCACGGGAATTTGCTGGGTCGTTAAAGTGACGGATTCAGTTCCGCTCTTTTCCGCCAGCACAAAATTGCCTCCCTGATGAATCGGGATTCGTCCCTGCAAATCCGGCAAGCCGAACGTTTCCTGTCCGTCACCTCCGTAAGTTGTTCCGATTAAGTTGAACATTGCATCGTTTTCCGAAATCGGGATTAACTGCCCGTCGCAGAAAGCCCAGCCGTTTGGCGGGAAATTACCTCCGAACATTCTGATTTCACCGATATATGGGTCGCTCATCTTCCTCCTTCTGTATTTAAGCCGCCTGTTTCGGCGGTAGGGATGTAAAATTGTTTTACCGCTTATGCGTTAATCATCGCTTTTTTTGCGGTCGTTTCAGTTTTTGTGGTCGTTTCGGTTTTTGCGGTGGGCTTCCATTGCCACAAAACGTGGAAACCCTCTTCGGCAACCGGCTCGAAACCCAGCCGGGCAAAAAACTTTGCCGAGTGATTAAAATTTTCAACGTAAATTTCAACCGGCTTATTTGTCTGCTCGCCTTCGCGCATAATTTCCGCGACGATCTTGCCTCCCGCGCCTTTGCTGCGATATTCGGGCAGAATCGTGATGTCGAGAATTTTTATCGTCTCGCCGCTGCGATCAACATAAAGCCTGCCGATGGGCTGTTGAGCCAAATTGATAATTTCGTAAGACGCCGCCGGATAGCGCGAAAAATAATATTGATGCTGCGCCAGAAGCTGCATTTCGAGAAAAGCGCGCTTTTGCTCGTCGTTCCAAGGCACGAGCCGCATCTCGTCTTCACGACTCGATGCGTAAACCGCTAACAAAAACGGTTCTTCAAAATTAACAATTTTAGCCAGAGTCAAAAGCATTACCCGCCTGTTTGAAACATTGAGTTAAAAATATTTAACTTTGTATAAAGGAAAGATACAAAATGAAAACTTGCGTTGCTGATTCTTATTAAGAAGAGCAGAGTCAGTTTAGCCGCAACTTATTGAAATTGCAAGTCGGGTGACAAAATTTTGCCGGAACGCTTGCAATTAAATAATTTCAATAGTAGGCTTTTGAACGTTTGAGCCTTTAGGTTAGACGCCCCACCAAATGAACATAAACTAAACCACTCAGCATTGATTTAGACTTTTCGGAATAATACTAAAAGTCTTGCACTAATAGTGCAAAGTTTTGACTAACGTGTTTCTAAGAATAAGATTTTTGCAAAAACTTTGGCAAAAAACATTTTGCGGCAGTGTCTTTAATACATGAGCGGCAAACAAGCTCGATAAAAATGAAAGCCGAAAATCAAACTCCGGCTTTCATGAAAAATAAAGAAAGAAACACAGGAGAAAAAGTTCAAACCTGATAAAACCAGCGAGAGAAGTGAATTTGTCAAAAAGAAGTAAATAAAAACATTTGAACTATCAGGTTCTACGCCCCATTACAGAAAGGACGCAAAAATGAAATTTTCAAGACGAGATTTTATAAAACTCGGAGGCGCAGCCGTTGTTGCCCTTGGAGCTTCCGGGTTGGTTTTCGGACAACCAAATCCCTTTTCAGTTACCGACTTGCCCGCCGAGGCGCTCGGCGATCCGTTACTCAACTACAATTCGAACGTTTTCAGGCAGCATCTTAATTCGAGATTTACTTTGATGACCGAGCAAGAAGCGCTTCCCGCCATATTGGTAGCAGTTAAAGATTTGAATGCTTCCAATCAAGCTTCAAGGCAATGTTTTCTGCTTTCATTTCGGGCGACGGCGCAGCAGCACCAGGCGACTTACAAAATCTTTCATCCCGTTCTCGGATATTTCAATTTGTTTCTGGTTCCGGGCAAAAATACCGACGGCAGGCATTTGCTCCAAGCCGTTATCAATCGTGTTTAAAGCCGCTCGGCTTCCTTAACCGGCGTTTCTACTTTTGTTTAACCACCCGATTAAACACGGCTTCGTATTTAACTCCCTCATCGCTTTGTCCGATAGGAACCAGAAAAAGCGTTCCTTCGCCCAGTTGCTCGTGCGCAAGTTGGTAGATTCGCTGCGGCAGGAGCAAATTGTTCGGACCTAAAAAAAACAGTGAAAACATTATCTGCTGCGGCGTCATGCGCGGCTCGCTTGCTTCAATCAGTTCGATTTCTAATGGTTCGGGCGCTTCCGTCAAACGAAACTTCGTTCCGACGTGAAGGGCAAAATCTTCATAATTTAATTTATCCAGCATCTTTTCGCGTTCCTTAGTTTTCTACAAAAAAATATTTTAAATATTACGCCATTGCATTGCGAGATACAAATCGCTCGCGCCGGTCACAACAAAACCGCATCGTTCATAAAGCAGCGCGGCTCGACGATTGGTTTTGAGAACCTTTAAAGTCAAAGGCTTGTTAACCACCGCCGCTTCCGCCTGCAATTCTCTCAATAAAAAAGTTCCGCTGCCTGTACCGCGAAATTCCGACAACAGCGCAACATCTACCAGCCTGACTTCATCTTCGGCGCGATTGACAATCAAACGACCGATTGGTTTTTGATTCAGCTCGACGACATAATAATCAGCGTCGGGAAACTGCCATTTATACGCTTGCGTCTGCATACGAAACTGCATTGTGAAAAAAGCGTTTTCCTGTTCTTTACTCCAACCTAATATCGCAATCTCGTCGCGTCGCGAATCAGCATAAACCGCTTCCAAAAACGGCTCGTCCGCAGCTTCCGCGCGGCGTATCGAGAGATTTAGCCCGTTTGTTTCTTCTTTCATCTTATGGAAATAATAAGGGGAAAAATTGTCCCTGCATTTTCTCGCCCTTTTTGACGGACGGGACGCCCGCGAGCGGCGGCTCGTCAGAATTTGATTTTACGCCTTCGCGGAAAACGTTGATGACGGCGGCTCGGCGCGGGCGGGCGGAAAAATTCTCGAACGAGCCGTGAACCAAGAGCGGATGGTGAAAGCTCGCTTCGCCCGCTTTTAATTCGACGGCGACGGGTTGGAAATTTTCTTTCTGTTCTTCGCTGAGAACAGATTGAATCGCATTCATATCGCCCGCTAAACCTGTGACGGGAAGCAAATTCCATTTGTGGCTGCGCGGAACATAGCGGAGACAACCGTTTTCCGCAGTCGAATCGTCCAAACCGATCCAGCAGGTCAAATGCGCGATTGGCGCGGTTCGCGTCCAATAAGAATAATCCTGATGCCATGCGACGACACCGCCGTCGCGTGCGGGTTTGACAAAAAGCTGGTCGTGCCAGAAACGAACCGCGCCGTTTAATAATTGGGAAGCCGGAACGCAAAAACCTCGATGCCAGAGCAAATCGTGAAACGCTTTGGAAATTCGCCAAGCGCCGAGCGCGTGAAAAAGCGTTTTCGATTTGTCGGCTGATTCGTTGAGATTGAATTCATACCAAAGCGAATTTTCCTCTTGCCCCGGTTTCATCAATTCGGACAATTCATTTCTGAGAAATTCAATCTGCTCGTCGTTTAAGATTTTAACGCCCGTGAGATAGCCGTTTTCGTCAAAGAAACTGATTTGCTCATCCGACAGGCGGAAATCGGCAGATTCAGCGCTTTTCGTAAAAACGTCGGTCAGCGGACAATGAAAATTTGATAAATCGGCAAACATAAAGGAAAAGGCGCGTAAAAATTTTTACGCGCCTCAAAAATTTATTGTTTGTCGGTTGTTGCAACTTGTCTGCGCGGCTGAGCGTTTTTGACGTGTTTGTCAAACCACGAAATCATTTCGAACAGAGTGTGTTCGGTTGATTCCTTCGCCGCGTAGCCATGCGATTCGAGCGGGAGCATCACGAGTCGGGCGGTTCCGCCGTTGCCGCGAATCGCGGCGAAAAGGCGTTCGGATTGAATCGGGTAAGTGCCTTGATTGTTGTCGGCTTCGCCGTGAATCAAAAGAATCGGCTCGTTGATTTTGTTCGCTACAAAAAACGGCGAAACATCGGTGTAAATTTTGGTCGCTTCCCAGAAATTGCGAACTTCGTCCTGAAAACCGAACGGCGTCAGCGTCCGGTTGTAAGCGCCCGAACGCGCGATTCCGGCGCGGAATAAATCCGAATGCGCGAGCAGATTCGCGGTCATAAACGCGCCGTAGCTGTGTCCGCCGACTCCGACTCGTTCCGGGTCTGTGACGCCCATTTCGACCGCTTTATCAATCGCGGCGCGCGCTGAATCAACGATTTGCTGAATAAAAGTGTCGTTTTTCTTTTCCGGCGTTCCGACTACAGGCATTGATGTGTTGTCCAGAACCGCATAGCCCTGAAGCAAAAAGAAAAGGTGCGAATAACCGCCGATGTTTGTAAAACGATTGGTCGAACCGGAAACCTGCCCGGCGACGCTGGCGTCCGTAAAACTTTCGGGATAAGCCCAGACAACAGTCGGCAATCGCGTACCTTCTTTGTAATTAGGCGGCAGATAAAGCGTAAATGACAAATCAACGCCGTCGGCGCGTTTGTATTGCACGAGCTGTTTTTTGATTCCGCGAAGCTGCGGCGTTGGATCTGCGAAATTGGTCAATGGGCGGGGCGCAATTCTTTTGATCGTATCGTTCAAAAATAAATTCGGCGGCGCGGTTACAGTTTCCGCGCGGCTGATAAACTGCGATCCGTCGTCGCTCATCAGCGCGACAAAACTTTCATATTCATCGTCGCCCGAACGAAAGATTTCCTGAGTTTCTTTAGTTTTCAAATTCATTCGCCGCAAAAACGGTCGGTCGCCTTGGCGCGTCGCACCTGTGCCGGTCAGGAAAACTTCGTCGCCGTTTTGATGAATAACGCTGAAACCGTTCGGCAAGCGTTTGGTTACTGGGGTTCCGATGTCGTTGTAGCGGTCGGCGACGTTTAAATCCGAAATTAGTTGCGGAGTTCCCGGATTGCGATAATCGAGACTGAAAATCCGTCGGCGGCGCGTGTCGCGGTTGTAATCGAAAAACAACATCAAACCATCGCTCGCGCCGAATTGTCTGCCTTGCGAGCGATGCTCGGTTTTAACGATTTCGACCGGCTGCGAATTAAAAGGCGCGGCGAGCTTTGAAATTTTATCGCGAAACGGGACTTTTTCTTTCGGATTTCCGCCGTCGAGCGCTTCAACCCAAACAAGCGTGGCGTTTTCGGTCGGAATCCAGCCGAAACTGCGCGGTCCGGTCGGAACGCCTTCGACCGGAATCTGGTCTTGCAGCGGCAGGCTCGCCAATTTGTGAACCGTTTTGCCGTTTAAATCCCAAACTTCTACCTCTCTCGGAAAACGATTTGCCGGAAAAAGATACGAAAAAGGTCGTTGGATTCTGGCGACTAAAATGTGTTGTCCGTCGGGCGAATTTTGCGCGTCATCAAAAATCCCGGGCTGCCCGATTTCTCGAATTTTCCCGTCAACACCGACAACGGCAAGCTGCGAAGTCGCGTAAAATTCAAACAATCGCTCGTCGTTCGGATTTTTGAGCAAATCCTGAAACGTCTGCACCGCGCCAGCTTTGCCCGAAGTTTCCTGAATACTCGGTTCATTAGGTGTGACGTTTTGATAACCGGGAGCCGAGCCGCGCGTTTTCGGTACTAAATTTACCAGCAAACTTTTTTGATCAGGCATCCAGTAAAAATTGCCGAAAGCCGTATTGACCAGCGCGTTTTTGATTTTGTTGGCTTTTCCGGTGGCGGTTTCGATGATCCACAATTCGACCGCGCTCGGCGTCAGATTTCCGGCGGCAATATATCTTCCGTCCGCGCTCCATTGCGGCGAAATCATTTGGGCGTTCGGCGGCAGATTGACGGGCATTTGTTTGCCGTCGGAGATGTTTTGCAAAGTTAATTTGACGAAATACTGCGTGCGATGCTGCGCCGTGTTATTCGGATTGATTCTGAGACCGGCGAGCCGGAGCATCGGCTGCGCGAGTTCTGAAATCGGCGGATAACGAAGCGGTTCGGCGATTAGAATTTTATCGCGTGCCGGGCTGATCAAAGTCGCCGGGATCGCCGGAGCGTTTAAAACGTCCATAATGTCTTTCGGCGGTTTTTGATAAGAGCCTTGCGCTAATGCTGAGGTTGAGCTGACGAAAAGAACGAACAAAATCAAACAAAGTTTTCTCATTTTTTTGTCTCACGGAAATCTGGAAAGTTGTAAGTTAGAAGTCTAACAAAAACTTACAAAAAAATGGAAGAAAACAAAACGCGAAAGCGGAACCGGATCACATTCTGCAGAATGTAAATCGGCTCCGCTTTTTATAAAAAAAATGCGTTATTGAATCGAAACGCTCAATTTGAAATTTATGGTTTCGCCGCGACGGGCTTGTGCGCGAGGCATCAAAACGCGAATCGCATAATCGCCGGAAGCGGGCAATTCGCCAGTCCATTCCCGAACCTGCACAGCGTCCATTCCGAGATTGCCGCCGTCGGGCATCATAATCGCAAATTCGGCTGACGAGCTGCCGGTTAAAATGACGCTCATCATTTGACCCGCGCGAGCGCCGACGATGTAATCAATGTATTTGTAACCTTTGACCGAACCGGAAACATTTGCCCCGTTCTCGCCGCGAGCGAATCTGACCCGCTGTTTTGTTTGCGCGGCTGCGCTGTCAGCCGAAAATAAAAACAAGAGCGCCAAAATCGAAATTCCAAATAAAGCCGATATTTTTTTCATTTTCTTTTCTTCCGTGAAATGTGCATTGAAAACTTCTCAAACGATAACGCGCGTTTTTCTGTCGAAAAGTGTCAATCCAAAACGAGCGGCGGTTTATTAAATCGCGCGCGGAGCTTGTTAATCGCAGATTGAATTGTCGGACGCTGGATAATTCTGGCTTCGAGCGGACGTTTGCCGGGAATGTCGAGCATAATCAGTCCGAGAAGAATCGTCAGCAAACCTTGCCCCGGAACACCCGGAAGAGATAAAACGATTCCGAGCGCGATCAGGAGGACTCCGAGCAGATTTTTTAAAATAACCGCGCCCCATTTGACAGTCCAATGCGTGTTCGGCAAAAAAGCCTGCTCGTAATGCGGGCTGAAATAGTTAGCCGGAATTTTAACCATTACCAGAACAATCGCCGTTAAACTAACGATGAAAGAAAACAAAAACAGCCCGGCGCCCATTCCGATTTGCGCCCAGGTCAACGACTCCCAAAATTGCGATACCCAATTCATTTTTTTTATAACGAATTACTATGTAAATGGTTTCCAATTCGTAATTCGTAAATTTTAATTCGTAATTGTTTTCAGTTCTTTCAAAACGATTTCGGCAATGTGCGGAATGATTTCACGTTCGTTAGCGACCGATTCGGTAAAGGTTACGAGAACAAATTTCAAACCTTCAGGCGTTTCGACGTAAGCCGCGTCGTGACGAGATTTCGATGTCCAACCGGCTTTTGACCAGAGCCGGATGCCGGATTGTTTCAAAGCGATTCCGGTAAAACCCGTGTCCTGACTGTCCGCATCCGCTTTTTCTTTAAACTGGTCGCGTTTTAAAAGCTCCATCATTTCCAGACTTCGTTTGGCGTTGACCACTTTACCCAAAGCGATTTCCGCGAGCAGACGCGCCGTCGCGTTGGTCGTTAATTTGTTTCGGACTTTGCCGCCGTTCCAGAATTGCCGCTCGCGCCCGTATAAATCTTCGCAGTAAGTTTTTTGATTGACGTTGATGTTTTGATAGCCAAGCGAAGCGAAATAGCGATTGACGGCGTTGCGTTTAGAAGCCCATTTTTCAAGCTCTTTCGGCGATAATTCCGAGCCGCCTGTCGCTTCGGTTAAAACGTCAACCAGAAAATGCGTCGCGTCGTTTGACGAATCAACAATCATATCGCGCAAACCGCGCCGCAATTCGGGCGTGTCTTTTAATTTTCCGTCTTCGAGCCAACGCCCTGCCGCCGCTAGATAAAACATTTTGACGACGCTCGCCGGATAAATCGGTTGCTCGCCGTGAAAATCGGCTTGTTTCAAATTGTTTGCGTCGCGCAAATCAATCAGCGTGATTGCTAGATTTTCCGGTTTTAAACCTTTCGCGGCAAATTGTTCGAGCGTTTCTTTTGCGGCTCGATCAACTAAAGTTTGAAGCTGCGGCGAGTTTTCGGCGAGGAATTTTGCAGCCGCCGCTTTGTTTTGCGCCGAAGCTGCGAGAGAGGCAAAACAAAAAACGAAAAGAAAATAAACCCAAATTTTAAATTTCATTATGAAAGTTGTAGCGGACACTTTGCGCTCAAGATACGCAACAGAGTATAAACAACGGTCGGTGTCAAGCAAAACGGCGAACGACGAACTATGGAATCAAAAACAACTCAAACGGACGAAAACCCGCAGGAAAATCTGATTCGCGGCATCAGCCGATTGGATTTAACGGCAATTGTCATCAATACGATCATCGGCGCGGGAATTTTCGGTCTGCCCGCGAAAGTGACGGCTTTAATCGGCGTTTACAGCCTCCTGGCGTTCGTCTTTTGCGCCGTGATTATCGCGCTGATCGTGCTGTGTTTTGCCGAGGTCGGCAGCCGTTTCGAGACGACCGGCGGCTCGTATCTTTACGCCCGCAAAGCGTTCGGCTCGTTCACGGCTTTTGAGGTCGGATGGCTTTATTGGATCGCGCGCGTTGCGACCGCCGCCGCAAATACAAATTTACTGGTTAGTTATCTGGCTTTTTTTGTTCCTGTTGCAAGCTCGACATTTGGGCGCGCTGCGATTATCGCAATTGTCACGGCTGGTTTGACGGCAATCAATTACCTCGGCGTCCGGCAATCGGCACGAGCCACGAACTTTTTCACCGTCGGAAAACTCGCCCCGCTGATCATTTTCGCCCTTATCGGTTTGTTTTTTATAGAACCGGGAAATTTTACAAATAATCAAATAAACATTGAAACCGGCGCGTTTTCGAGCGCGGTTTTGATTTTGATTTACGCTTTTGTCGGTTTTGAAGCCTCCGTCATTCCGGCGGGCGAAATGCGCGATCCGCAGCGCAACATTCCTTTTGCATTGCTAACGGCTCTCGGCATTATCGCTGTGCTCTACATTGTGATTCAGCTTGTTTGTCTCGGAACTCTGCCGATGGCTGATTTAGCCAAATCCGAAAGACCGCTGGCGGATGCGGCAAACGTTTTTATGGGCGGTTTCGGCGCTTCGCTGATTGCGCTCGGCGCGATAATTTCGATTTGCGGAAACTTGAATTCGGGTCTTTTAACCGCTTCGAGACTGCCGTTTGCGATGGCTGAACAAAGGGAATTGCCAACCGTTTTGATGAAAACTCACGCGGAATACAAAACGCCGTTCATTTCGCTTTTCCTGACGGCGGCGGTTATTTTTATTTTTACGCTGCAAACATCATTCGTCGCCGCCCTGACAATCAGCACGATTACCCGCCTTCTCGTTTACGCGACGACTTGCGCGGCGCTCCCGCTTTTTCGCGTCGGCGACAATCTTGCGCCCGCCGCCCGCTTTCGCGCGCCCGCCGGTTATGTTGTTGCCGCTTTAGCTTTGATTTCGATTGCGTGGCTGCTCTCAAACGTCAGGTTTGTTGAAATTCAACAAGTGGCAATTCTCGCCGTGCTCGGTTTATTTATATTTTTGTTAAACCGCGCATTTCGCCCGAACGTCGAATCAACGGAAGAATCGGATTTAGTTGAAAATGATGAAAAGTAAACTTTTCTTGTTCGCATTTGTTTTAGTTTTCTCGGTTTCGCCGCAAACGGCGCAGCAAATCGGGATTGTTCCGATTGTCGAAATGCGAACGCACGGATTGCTCGGCGGCGTAGAAAACGGCAAATGGATTGAAGCAAAGCGGGTTGCGCCGATTCTCAAAAATAAAACCGAATACATTTTGCTTGGCACAAACTCAGTTCCGGGCGACAAGCTAATCGGCGAAAAACCGCAAACTCTCGAAATTTGCGAGGATTATTTTGAAGTCTCGTTCGGCGGCGAAACAAAAAACGGAGTCGGAATCGGCTCTGCCGCCAAATGGAATCTGATGCCGCGCCCCGTAAAAGAAATCTCCAAAACAGACGCGACGTATTTGAAAATCGTCGGCGATTTTGCCCGTTCAAAAGGAATCGCGAAACCGATTGCCAAAATCTCGCAAGGTTTTCGCGTTGATTTTGACGGCGACGGAATCGAAGAGGTTTTGCTGGCGGCGACAAATTATAAAAGCGGAATTATGGCTCGCACTTATGCCGGAGATTATTCGTTTCTGCTGCTCAGAAAAGTTGTCGGCGGAAAACCGCAAAACATATTAATCGGCGGCGAATTTTATCCGAAAGCCATTAAATTTGCCGCGCCGAACGAATATTCGATTCAAGCGATTGCCGATTTAAACGGCGACGGACGAATGGAAATTGTAATGCACGCCGCATATTATGAAGGCGCGGGCAGCGAGATTTACGATGTTTCGGGCGCAAAACCGAAAGTAGTTTTAGAGATCGGCTGCGGAGTTTAGAAAATTTGTAAAAGCCGGGAAAACTGTCGTAAAATTTTGGGCTGCGGTTTGAAGCCGGATTAAATCGCCTTTCTTTGGCAATTCGCAGGTTTGCGCTTTTCTTTTCTCACCCAAGGCTTGTCCTTCAGAGTTCCCCATCTGCTTGAGCAGTCTTGGCATTGATAGATGTACCACTTTTGCTTAACTTGCGGTTTCTTTGATGTTCCGTGACATCGTTGACAGAAAAAGCTTTGCGCATAAGCCTTTGAAAAACGCCTTCTAGCGGAATGTAAGGAAAATGAGCCGACAAATAATTGCTCTATTAAATCGGAGACAATATTTGAGGTGATCTCAATGGCAAACTCACCGGCGGCTTCAACTATAGCTTCCAAAGGCATCATTGAGAATTACGTTAAACGAGACGATAAGTTTCCCAGATAAATAGCGCTGTAATTCATGCACTAAAGGTTAAGCGCAAATTTTTGTGGTAGTGTCCTAATCTTGTGGTGCTATACTAAGATATGTCTCAAAAACGACCCTTTTTGAAACGTTCTTTAGTATAAATTTCCAAATTGCATTTGTGACTGAGCAACAAACCATAAAAACTACCGTGCGGCAAATCGTCGGCTTGTTAGTAAAGGGTGACTATAAAGCTGTCGAACATCTAAGCAATGGCTGCCGACTCAAAGCAGAAGAAATAGCCGAAAGCATAAGTGATTACGGCGAGACACTTACAATGCCTCCTGATGAAGAATTTAATAGTCTCGACGTAGTTCAGCATACGGATAAATATCAGAAAGGCTGGAGCGTTTATGTAGATTTGTGGACGGTGGAGAGCGGTAAATCGGATTTAACTCTTGAATTGACGCTCAAGGAAAATGAAAAACAGACATACCATGTTGAAATAGACAATATCCACGTACTTTGATTAGTCTTGAAAACGCCTCTTTATCCCAAAACTCTTCAACATTTTCTACTTATGAGACACTTTTTAATCACCTTTTCTATCCGCCGAAAATACTTAGCTGTTAGCACCACACAATTAGGACACTACCATTTTTGTTGGACAATTGCGGGAAGTTGAAATAATATCTTAAACATCAAGCTATGAGATTTCGATTTCGCAAACTGAATAAACTCCTTCTTACCTAGCCGCTCCCAATGCGCGGGCGTGTTTTGTGCGCCTCGACGGGACGCGGCGTTTTACTTCTTTAATTTCATCAAAACACAAAATAATTTTGTGAAACCGAACGGCATTTTGTTCTGTCTTCCGGTTTTGCGTATCATGTTCGCTTGTTTTTACAAGCCGTTTATCAAATTTTATGGACGAGAAATATTTTCCAGAAGTTATCGAAGAAAAATGGCAGCAGCGTTGGAAAGATTCAAACGCTTTTGTTGCTGAAATCAACACCGAAAAACCGAAATTTTACGCCTTGGAAATGCTGCCTTATCCGTCTGGCAATCTGCATATGGGGCACGTCAGGAATTATTCAATCGGCGACGCGCTGGCTTGGTACAAGCGTTTGAAAGGCTTTAATGTCTTTCACCCGATTGGTTGGGATTCGTTCGGTCAGCCTGCTGAAGAAGCCGCGATCAAACGCGGTTTGAACCCGCGCGAATGGACGGAAGACAACATCCGATATATGCGCGGGCAGTTGCAGCGTTTGGGAATTTCATACGATTGGACGACGGAAATCGCCGCGCACCGACCGGATTATTACAAATTCGATCAGTGGTTTTTCCTGAAAATGTACGAAATGGGTTTGGCGTACAAACGAATGACGCAGGTCAATTGGTGTCCGCACGACCAGACCGTTTTGTCGAACGAACAGGCGAGCGGCGGTATCTGCTGGCGTTGCGGGACTCCGACAACTAAAAAAGACATCGAGCAATGGTTTTTGAAAACCACCGCTTACGCCGACCAATTGCTCGACGACATTGCGGAAATCGAAGCGGGCTGGGCGGAAAAAGTCCTGAAACGACAGCGCGATTGGATCGGTCGGAGCGAAGGCGCGTTTGTTGATTTTTCCGTCGAAAATTCAAACGAAAAAATCCGCGTTTTTACGACTCGAATTGACACGATTTACGGTGTCAACGCAATTGTCGTCGCCGCCGAGCATCCGTTTATTGAAGCCCGCAAAAGCGAATTAAGCGGCGAAGTTTTGGCGAAAATCGAGGAAATCAAACGCGAAAAAATGAAAGCGGCAAACCGCGAAGAGGAAGTCGAAAAAGACGGAATTGCGACCGGTTTTTTCGCCGTCAATCCTTTTAGCGGCGAGCAAATTCCGATTTGGACGGCGAATTACGTTTTGATGGAATACGGAACGGGCGCGGTAATGTCTGTTCCGGCGCACGACGAGCGCGATTTCGAGTTTGCCAAAAAGTACGACTTGCCGATTCGTCAGGTGATTTCCGAGCCGCATCTGGCGCACGAACATCACACGATGCACGCGCTCGCGCTCGAAGAGGCGTTAACCGGAGAAGGCGTGCTGGTTCGTTCGGATTACTGGAACGGCAAAACTTCCGAAGCAGCGAAAAAAGAAATGACGCATTACGCCGAAATGCACGGATTCGGCGAAGCGGCGACGACTTATCGGCTGCGCGATTGGGGAATTTCGCGCCAGCGTTTCTGGGGCGCGCCGATTCCGATTGTTTATTGCGACGATTGCGGAACGATTCCTGTGCCATATGAACAATTGCCGGTCGAATTGCCGGACAGCGCGCCGTTTACAGGCGTCGGCGAATCGCCGTTGGCGAAAGTCGAGGAATTCGTCAATACAACCTGTCCGAATTGCAGGAAAGCGGCGCGGCGGGAGACAGACACGATGGACACTTTTGTTGATTCGTCGTGGTACTTCTTCCGGTACATTGACCCGCGCAACAAATCTTTGCCGTTCGAGCCGGAAATCGCGCAATATTGGACGCCGGTCGATCAATATATCGGCGGCGACGACCACGCCGTGATGCATTTGATTTACACGCGATTTTGGACAAAAGTGATGCGCGACATCGGTTTGGTGCATTTTAACGAGCCGGTCAAACGTCTGCTGACTCAGGGAATGGTTGTCGGCGAAACGTTTTTTGACGACGAAACGGGCAAGCGCGTTTATTTTCAGCCGAATCAGGTTTCGGTCAAACGCGACGAAAAAGGAAGGCTATTAAGCGCCACGAATGTTGATGGCAAACAGTTGAAATATGCAGTCGAACGGATGTCGAAATCGAAAGGCAACGGCGTTGATCCGAATGAGATGGTCGAAATTTACGGCTCGGACGCTTCGCGTTTGTACGTTTTGTTTTCCGCGCCGGTCGAAAACGAATTGGTCTGGAACGAAAACGGCATTGAAGGCACTTCGCGTTTTCTGCAAAGAGTCTGGCGTTTCGTCTGGCGCTGGCACACCGTGTTAGAGCGAACGCCGGAAAACGAACCGACTGAATTTTCCGCCGAAGCCAGAAAATTGCGGCAGAAAACGCACCAGACAATTCAACGAGTCGAGTCGGATTTCGAGCGTTTGCAGTTAAACACGCCGGTTGCGGCTTTGATGGAATTGTCGAATGCGCTGGGCGATTTCAAGGTCGAACCGGAAACGGCTTCGGATTCGGATTTGTTTGCGATTAACGAAGCCGTTCGCGCGCTGATTTTGATGCTCGCGCCTTATGCGCCGCACGCGGCTGAGGAAATGTGGTCTCGTTTGACCGGCAGCGACAAAGGAATGTTGAAATCGGGCGCGAAGTTTCCGGTTTACCGCGAAGAATTGGCGCGCAAAGACGAAATCGAGATTCCGATTCAGATCAACGGCAAGCTGCGGTCGAAATTGCTGGCTGCGCCCAACACGGCGAAAGAGGAACTCGAACGCGCTGCGCTCGCAGATGAAAAGGTGCGGGAATATGCCGCCGGAAAACAGATTGCCAAAGTCATTGTCGTGCCCAATCGCCTGGTTAATGTTGTGATTAAATAAACCGAAACGATTGGAAAATTTATTTGGCGGAAAAGCTGCTCATGAGAGCGGCTTTTTTTTGCATTGAATTGAAATTGGCTCCGGTTTCTTGATTTCGAGCCGAATAACTTGGAAATCACGGCTCATTTGTTGTGTATCAGTAAAAAAACTGCTTTTAGCTGGTTTTTTTTAAATTGAAAGATACCGAATGTTCAACCCGATACTTTGAAATGATGACAGAAAAAATGACACGCACGAAAATGTTTTACATCGTTTCAAAAACGATTGTCGGAAGCGTTTTGTGGTGCTTACTCGTTTCGGTGAATGCTTTTGCGCAAATAGATTTGCCCGAACCGAGCAAACCTGCGGCACCTCAAACCGGCTACCGCATCAAGCAGGGCGATAAATTGAGCGTTAAATTTCTTTATCACCCGGAGCTGAATGAAATTTCGGTGGTTGTGCGACCCGACGGGTTTATCAGTCTTCAGATGATTGAGGATTCGAAAGCCGAGGGCTTAACAATTTCGGAACTCAAAGCCCAACTGGAAAAATCTTATAACGAAATTCTTTTAAAGCCGGTCTTAACGGTCGCGCTGCTTGAATTTGTCGCGCCGCGCGTTTTCATCGGCGGTCAGGTGAACAAACCTGGGCGATACGATTTGCGCGAAGGGCAAACGCTCGTGCAGGTGATTTTCCTCGCGGGCGGATTCACGTCCGACGCAAACCGAAAAATGGTAATTCACGCACGACCGAACGGCAGCGGCGATTGGGAAATTCAATCGGCAAATGTGTTGAAAGTCATCAATCAGCAGGGCGAGCAGAAGGACATCGCTTTACAGGACGGAGATTATATTTTCATCCCGGATTCAAAAATTTCGCAGATTAACAAAGCTGTCGAAACCGTTCGGGGATTTCTGCCCCGGTTCTTTTAAATCGGAGTTTTGGAAGTCGGAGTTGATTTGAAATGCGGATTTTAACTAACAAAAGTCTGATTGCCCAAATGTGGGAAACGGTCTGGAAACGTAAATTGCTAATCGCGTCGGTCTTTACGCTCGTCGTGGTTTCCGGGATGATTGCTACGTTTTTAATGACGCCGAAATACGAAGCCGAGATGAGCATTTTGATTTCGCGCGACCGAAGCGACCCGCGAATCAGCGCGGCGGAAAAACTTCCGGACGTTATTCAAGCGGCGATCAGCGACGAAGAATTTAATTCGGAATTAGAGTTAATTAAAAGCCGCGAAGTGATTGCAGGCGCTGTAACGGATTTAGATTTAATCAACAATCAAGCCCCGAAACGCGATACCGAATCGAACAAACTGCGCGAACGAGTAAAGAATTTGCTTTACGGTTTTTGGAGTTCATCCGCCAAAGCGGCGGAAACGGAAAATTCATCACAAAAAAAATCATCCGCAGACGGTTTTGCAACGGAAAGAGCGGTGAATCGCGTGGTCGGCAATCTGGATGTCACGCCGATCAAGAAGTCTCGCATTATTAAGGTCAAATACACCGACACAGACCCGCTGCGGGCGAAAATGACTCTCGAAAAAATTTATCAGAATTACGTCCAGCTTCACGTTCAAATCAACGAAAAGGCTCAGGCAGCGCAGGTTTTTAACGAACAGACTCAGACGTTTAATCAAAAATTAAATGCCGCCTCGAACACGCTCAAGCAGTTCGACGCTCGCAACGGCGTGAGCGGAGCCGAAATCGGCGTCCAGCGCGAGCTGTTGCTCAAACAGCTTTACGAAACAGAGGCGCAAATCAACGCCGCTCGCACGGAAATCGGAGAAACCCAAAAGCGCAGCATCTCTTTACAGGAAAAAATAGCTACTCAGCCGGAACAAATTCAAACCGGTTCGGTTTCAAGATACGTTTCGGCTCTCGACCGGATGAAAGAAG
The DNA here is from genome assembly GCA_036387315.1 of Pyrinomonadaceae bacterium. Lineage (GTDB taxonomy): Bacteria > Acidobacteriota > Blastocatellia > Pyrinomonadales > Pyrinomonadaceae > JALZCH01. The sequence continues at coordinate 557 of DASVTY010000070.1, read as the reverse complement.
AGCTGATCCGGCTTGAGCAGCAAAAAACGCAGTATCTGCAAAAATACCAGCCGAACAGCCGGTTTGTCCGCGAAACGGAAGAGCGCATCGAGCAATTGAAAAAGACTCTCGCGCAGGAAACGGCGAATCCGCCGCAGGAGCGCTCGTTTGCTTTAAACGATTTGCGGCGCAGGCTGGAAAGCGATCTTTCCAACGCTCAAACAAATCTCGCGGCGCTCAAAGAGCGCGAAAAGAATTTGTCTGCACAAGCCGCGAAATTACGCAATGAAGTCGCATTTCTCAACAGCCGGAGCATTGACCGCGCCGGTCTCGAACGCGAGCGCAGCGTCAATGAAGAAGCCTATTTGCTTTATCAAAAAAAGGCGCGCGAAAACGAAATCAGCCAGGTTTTGAACAAAGAGCAAGTGATGAATTTCGGAATCGTTGACCCGCCGAGCACAGACGGCGAGCAGAAAAGCCCGAAGACGTTGTTGAATTTGCTGGTTTTAATGTTTGTCGGCGCGGCTGCCGGTTTTGCGAGCGCGATTGTTCTGGATAAATTAACAGCCACAACCGGA
>DASVTY010000069.1:0-38448 GCA_036387315.1 Pyrinomonadaceae bacterium | reverse complement strand
CGGCAATCGGCAATAACCGTCTAGTCAAAACATTGCCGGTTTTGAGCGCATTTGTTATCGCCTGCGTGGGCGCAGTGATTTGTTATAACTCGCTGGCGTGATATTTTTACAACGATTATGACTGATTTTTTGCTCGCTTTTCTTTCAACTTCAGCAGCCGGAGTTTTGAGTCTCGGATTTCTGCTCGGGTTAAAACACGCTGTTGAATCAGATCATCTGGCAGCCGTTTCAACAATCGTCACCGAACGCAAATCATTAATGGGCGCAACAATCATCGGCGGCATCTGGGGTTTGGGACACACGATTTCGCTGTTTGTTGCGGGCGTTTTTGTTTTGCTGCTGGATTTTCAAATCTCCGAACAAACCGAACGAATGCTCGAATTTTGCGTTGGCGCGATGCTGGTTCTTTTGGGGCTGAATGTTCTACGAAAGCTGCTCTTTGGCGCAAACCTGCAATTTCATACGCACGAACACGGAGGTCGCGTTCACGCGCATCTGCACGAACGCGGCGCAGTTGATGAACCGCACACGCATCATAATTTTTCGTTCAGCCCGCGCGCGCTCATCGTCGGAATGATTCACGGATTGGCTGGCAGCGCAGCACTGATGCTGCTCGTTATTCCGACCATCGAATCGCGCCCGCTCGGTTTGCTTTATATTTTGATTTTCGGCGCGGGTTCAATCGGCGGAATGATGCTGATGAGTTTGCTCGTCGGCTTGCCTTTCAGTTTAACCGCCGGAAAATTTAATCGTTTGAATCACGCTATGCAGTCAATCGCAGGCATCGCCAGCGTCGGAATCGGGCTTTTGATTGTCTATGAAAAAGGAATCACCGAAGGCTTGCTCGGCTAAGATTTTAAATTGTAGAAATCGAAAAGAGAAAGTCACAACCGACTTTCTCTTTTTTTGTCTTTTTATTTTGCGGTAAATCAAGTTAATCTTTCCTGCGCTTTGAATATACAAGCGAGCAATACTGATTTTAACGACGGCTTTTAAATTGAAAAGCGATGATTCGATTTGAACGGGAAATTTGCACAAATTTGGAAGCAGCCGCCTCGCGCGAGTGGCTGGAAACAAACGGAATCGGCGGTTACGCTTCCGGCACGGTTGCGGGAATCAACACGCGCCGCTATCACGGTCTGCTTGTTGCCGCAGCGACGCCGCCGACGGGACGCACCGTTTTGCTCTCGAAATTTGAAGAAACGCTGATTGTTGATGGCAGACGGTTTGAGCTTTCCGCAAATCAATATCCGAACGCGGTTTATCCCAACGGTTACAAGTTTTTAAAAGAATTTCGCCTCGCGCCGTTTCCCGTTTGGGTTTATCAAATCGAAGACATCGAAATCGAAAAAACGGTTTTTATGCCGCATGGAGAGAATTCAACTGTCGTTGAATACAAGTTCAAAGTTCAAAGTTCAAGGTTCAAAGTCAATTTGGAATTAAAACCGCTGCTTGCTTTCCGCGATTATCATCATTTGCGCCGCGAAGAGGAAAGTTTTGAAACTGATTTTCGAGTGAATGAAAATTTTGTATCAGTCCGGCTTTCCGACGAAATACCGAGATTGTTGTTTGCTTATGAAAACGGCAAGGTTGAAAAAACCGGATTTTGGTATCGCAATTTTGAATACGAGCGCGAGCGAGAACGCGGTTTTGATTTTCGAGAGAATTTGTTTCAACCGTTTGTTCTCAGATTTGACGTTGAAAGCGAAAAAGCCGTTTCCGTCGTTGTTTCAACTGAAATTCGAGACGCCGCAGACGCCGAAAAATTCAAACAAACGGAAATCGAGCGACGCGAGAATTTGATTGAAATCTCCGGTTACAAAGACGAGTTTTTACAGCAGCTAGTTTTAGCCGCCGATCAATTCATTGTTTCGCGCGAGGGGGAAAAATCGGTAATTGCGGGTTATCCGTGGTTTTCCGATTGGGGGCGCGATACGATGATTGCGCTGCCCGGTTTAACTCTGGCGACAAATTGCCCGGATATTGCGCGAAGCATAATTTTGGAATTTTCCCGCCATATTTCTCAAGGAATGTTGCCGAATCGTTTTCCCGATGTCGGCGAAACGCCCGAATACAACACGGTTGACGCGACGCTCTGGTATTTTGAAGCGATTCGCTCGTTTGTCGAAAAAACCGGAGATTATGATTTTGTCCGGGAAAATCTTTACGAAAGTTTGTCCGATATTATCGCGTGGCATCTGCGCGGAACCCGTTTCAACATTCACGTTGACACCGACGGTTTGCTCTACGCTGGAGATGAAACAACGCAGCTAACCTGGATGGACGCGAAATCCGGCGACACGGTTTTTACGCCGCGTTTCGGCAAAGCCGTCGAGATTCAGGCGCTCTGGTACAACGCTCTGCGCGTGATGGAAAATTTAGCCGCGCGTTTTGAAGACGAAGCCGAACGCGCGCAATACGCGGCGATGGCTGATTTAGCAGAACTGAGCTTTAACCAGAGTTTTTGGAACGACCAGGAAGAATGTCTTTTCGATTGCATCAACGGCGGGCGCGACGCCTCTGTTCGTCCGAATCAGATTTTTGCCGTCAGCTTAAAACACGCGCTCATCACAGGCGAAAAAGCCCGAAAAGTAGTTGAAAAAGTCGAGCGCGAATTGTTAACGCCCGTCGGTTTGCGCTCTCTTTCGCCGAAAGACGCGAATTATTGCCCGCGTTACGAAGGCGATGGTTTCCGGCGCGATTCGGCTTATCATCAAGGCACAATTTGGAGCTGGCTGGCTGGCGCGTTTTGGACTGCGCGCGGCAAAGTTTTTCCGAACGAGCCGCAAAAATTTCAAGATTGGCTCGAAAATTTCAAAGGTCATTTGTCCGAAGCTGGCGTCGGACAAATTTCCGAGATTTTCGACGCCGAAGCTCCGCACGCGCCGCGCGGCTGCATCGCGCAGGCTTGGAGCGTTGCCGAAATTTTACGAGCGGCAAGGGAAAATAATAACGCTACGAAGTAGGAAAAAATGTTCACCGCCGAGACGCCGAAGACGCTGAGATAAGAAAAATAGGAGACACAATTCTTTTAATGGCAATAACATATTTTTCACACCCGCGTGTGCAAAATTTAGACCCGCAGCGAGCCGCGGAATGCCCTGACTCCATAGTAAGATTGCGCGCCGCTGTGATACACGAATACATTGCCGTAGCGGAAATCACCAAAGAGGGCGCCACCCAAGTTTCTGATGTCAGAAGGCGTTTTCACCCAGCTTGACGTTTTCGTATCAAAATTTCCGAGTTTCTGTAAGTCTCGATATTGTTCTTCCGTTAAAAGCTCAATGCCCATTGCAGCCGCCATATCAACGGCGTTATTTTCCGGTTTATGTTCTTTCCTTGCCTCCTGCGCTTCGCGGTCGTAACAAACGCTTCTGCGACCCTTGGGACTCTCCGCCGAACAATCGTAAAAAATGTACTCGCCCGTTTTTTCATCAAACCCGACGACATCCGGTTCACCGCCGGTTCTTTCCATTTCACCCAGCGACCACAGTTTTTCAGTATTAGCTTCCAGCTTTGCTTGTACTTTAGCCCATTCAAGATTTTTATGGCGGTTTAGGTTTTTCTCAAAACGGGCTTTCAACGCTCTGAGTAATTCTTCACGTTGTTCCGGTGACAACTCTTTTTTATTGCTATTCATTGTATTCATTTGTTGTTCGACTGAAATGATTTTTCTATTCGCAGGTCTCAGACGCGAAGCCTTATGTGAGTAAAATATATTATTACCCTTTTAATCTCTTTTGTTTTAAACTCAGCGTCTTCCGCGTCTCGGCTGCGAAATAATCTTAACCTGAATTCCCGCTAAAAAACGATCTACTTTTCAACCGGCGGCAAGTCTCGACTGCAATGCGGACAAACGGTTTCGCAATCAACAATTTCTTTTCTTTTTCTAACTTCTTCGGCGAAACCGCTTGCCAGAATTCCGGCGGGCAAAGCGAAAATACCGACGCCCAAAAACGCGATTAACCCGGCGAGTAGCTTTCCTAAAGGCGTCACCGGGTAAACATCGCCGTAGCCAACCGTTGTGAGCGTCGCGATTCCCCACCACATCGCCGCCGGAATGCTGGGAAATTTATCCGGCTGCGCTTCGTTTTCAAAGATGTAAATAAAGCTCGACGCAAACAAAAGCAGAGTGGCGACGGCAAGTGTAATCGTCAGCAATTCCTGGCGTTTTGACCAAATAACATCGTCCAGCTTATCCAGAGCTTCGACGTAGCGATTCATTTTCAGCAGCCTGAACAAACGAAAAAGCCGAAGGATGCGAACAATTCGCAAATCGAACGCGAAAAGCAGCGGCAGAAAGGCGGGTAAAATCGCAATCAAATCAATTATCGCCATCGGCGTCAAAGCAAACCGGATTCTGCCCGTTAACGGCTTGCTGAATTTCGGATTGTAAGTCGCCACCCACAGCCGCAATAAATATTCGATTGTAAAAACTCCGACCGAGAAAGCCTCAATTGATTGAAAAACCGCTCCGTATTTCTCGTTGTATTCGTCAACCGTTTCCAGCACGACCGCCGCGACGTTGATTAAAATCAAAACCATCAAAAACACGGCGACAATACGATCAATCAAATCGTTGTCATCCGTTTCGACGAGAATGTCGTAAAAACGATATTTAATTCGTTCGAGCATTTTGAGTGGCTAAAGTAATTCGGAAAAACTTTGCGCTCTTTGCGTTTTACCTTTGCGTCCTTTGCGGTTTAATTTTCCTCTTAACCGCAAAGGACACAAAGGTTTTCGCAAAGGACGCAAAAAAATTTGAGTTAGATTAAGGTTTTAAATTATCCGGCTTTCCTGGATTTTGATATTCCTTCGGGCAAGCTCTTCGATAAATTTGTCCGGCGGAATAACCGATTCCTGAGGCATCGCGCCCCGGTCGAGCGTTTCCCCGCGCGCCATCATTTGCGCGACGATTGACGCCGGAAACGCTGTGGTTCGCATCATCGCCGTTAACTCCGTCGCCTCTTCGAAACGATCAATGATGTCGTAACGCAAAATTTTGTCCTCGCCGTTCATTTCGCCTGCGAATTCGAGCCGGATTAAAACCAAATCCGGCTCATTGCGCGGCAGATGCCGGACAAGCCAATCGGACAAAAAGCGGCGCGGGACAACCTGTACCGTGTCGTTTGTCGCCGTCCGCACGGCAATCGGCGCGGAATCGGCAAACCCCAAATCAAGCAGAGTTTTAAACCGCTCGCAATGCCCGCGATAGCGAATCGTTTTGTAATCAAGCTCACGCACGCGACCGAGAAAAGTTTGCGGTAGTGTCGAAGTTCCGCCCGAGGTTTGAAACGCTTCGAGCGGCGGAAAGCCTTCAAATTCCAGCGATTCGGTTTCGGTCATTGATTCAACGTCGGTTATCTCGCCGTCGCGGATGACAATGGCGCGCTCGACGTATTCGTTAATCAAGCCTTCGATTGAAAAAACTAGCTGATAATCGAGCGGCGGTTTCGGATTCTGCGGCAGACCGCCGACGCGGATTTTGATCGAATCAACCGCATCGAACCGTTGCGCGCCGTGCATTGCCAAAACCGACACCATTCCGGGCGCGAGACCGCAATCGGGAATAATATTGATTCCGGCTTGACGCGCCGCCTGATCGAGCGACAATTCCTGCGCGACGATGGTGTTATTGCCGCCCAAATCGCAGAAATTAACTCTCGCTTCGAGAGCGGCTTCCGCAAGCAGCATGTTGTAAAAATACGGCACACAGGAGATACAAGCGTCGTGACCGCGCATCAATTCGACGGCTTCGGCAAAATTTTCGACGTTGATTTCCTGCGGCGTGCATTTGCCGTTGCCTTCGAGCTTGGCAATAAAATTGGCGAGCGGAAAATCCGAATCCGCGACCGTAATTTCGGTAACATCCGGTGAATTATGCGCGAGGTCGTGAACCGCGCCGCGCCCCATTTTGCCCGCTCCGAGAACTAAAATTTTCATACCTTGTGTTCGCGCGTCATTCCGCTCATCATCCCCACAATGCCGGTTATAAGTCCGACAATGAACAACACCATTGCCACAGACCACAGCGCGGTTGCCGTCAGCGACGGAATAAAGTAAGTAATAATTCCGTCAACAAACGGAAATGCGATGATTGCGAGACCGATGCCGGACAGGAAAAATCCGATGGCGGCGATCTTTAAAGCCGCATTGGTTTTCTGCGAACGCCCGCCCGCGTCGCCGAGCTTGCTCGAAGAATAGCTGTAGCTCGAATAAATCGCCAGACCGAACAGCAGCCACGATCCGAACCGGCTCCAATTCGTAATGCCCAGCTCGGTCATCAAATATGTGCAGCACATCACGCCCAAAACCGGAATCAGCGTCAGCCGTTTAACGACGCATAAAACCGTCATCAAAATCGAGAAAAGCAGAAAAACGATAAACGGAATTTTGTGCGAAAACGCGCTAAGCCACGTTTCGTTTTTTTCTGCATCCGGCACAACGGTCACCAAATCACGAAATGCCGTCGGATTAAAATATAAAAGCACCGCGATTACAATAATAAAAAGCGCGGGCGCGACGAAACGCGAATCAATGTAAGGCACATAACGGTCTTCGCGCCCGAATTCCTCGTCTTTCATCAAAATCCCGGCGCAAACGAGCGTAAACGCGAACAGTGTCCCGATCACGCCCAAATCCGTGACTTCGGTCAAATTCATAAAAAGCGCCGGAATCGCCACGACAAGACCGGTAATAATCGTCGAAAACCAAGGCGTTTTAAAACGCGGATGAATCGAAGAAAAAATCTTCGGCAGCAAACCGTCGCGGCTCATCGCCATCCAGAGACGCGGCTGACCGAGTTGGAAAACCAGAAAAACTGTGGCGAGCGCGATCACCGCGCTGACGGCAATAATTCCCGAAACCCACGGCGCGCGCTCGCGGAAAACAAACGCCAGCGGATCGCCGACGTTTAAATTCGTGTAGCTTTCCATTCCGGTCAGAACCAGCGCCAGCGCGACATACAAAACCGTGCAAATTATGAGCGAATAAATCATCGCGCGCGGCAAATCGCGGCGCGGATTTTCACATTCTTCCGCCGTGGTCGAAAGCGCGTCGAAACCGATGTAAGCGAAAAAGACAGCCGCCACGCTCGCCATCACGCCGGAAAATCCGTTCGGCGCGAACGGCACCCAGTTTCCCGGATTGATATAGAAAAATCCGAGAAAAATCACCAGCAGAATCACGGCGATTTTCAAAAGCGTCATAATATTGCTGGCAAACTTTGATTCGCGGATTCCGATATAAACCAAAGCGGTGATGAGAAAAGTAATCATCAAAGCGGGAAAATCCGCGATGATTCGCCAATCGCCGAGCATCGGCGCGGTCGTCCACGCTTCGTAAGCCTCGATTGTTCCGGTCGTTAGTTTGTCGGAAATCAAAGCCAAATCGTCGCCTCTCATTTTGGAAAGCGCGTCAAGCGTCTGACCTTGCGCGAGTGCGCCCGCCACGGCTTCTTGATTATCTGCAAAACCGCGCGACGCGCTGACATAATCCATCGTCAGATAAGCGGGAATTTTCAACCCGTAGCTCGACAGCAGTCGTGTAAAATAATCGCTCCACGAAATAGCGACGGCGATGTTGCCGATGGCATATTCGACAATCAAATCCCAACCGATAATCCACGCGAAAAACTCTCCGAAAGAAGCGTAAGCGTATGTATAAGCCGAACCTGCAACGGGAATCCGCGACGCAAATTCGGCGTAACAAAGCGCGGAAAAAGCGCAGGCAACGGCGGTAAAAATGAATAAAAAAATCACCGCCGGACCGCCGCGATGCGACGCGCCGCCGATCATCGCAAAAATGCCCGCGCCGATCACGGCGGCAATTCCCATTAAGGTTAAATCGCGCAATTTTAAAGTGCGGCGCAAATGGGCGTTATCGCCCGCGACGGTTTCGGCGTCAGAAAAACCGGCTTCGGCATCGGCTTGAATCTGGCTGATGGATTTTTTACGAAACAAATCTGCAAAACTCATAAAATATCTCGCATTATAATTTTAAAACAGAGGCTTCCGGCGGCAAAGTTTGACACGGAACGCCCGTCTTTGGCAACCGGAAATTAATTTGAGCAAAGAAAATATAAAACTAAAAACCGGGTTTTCAGATTAATTGCTTAAAATGAGTTTCGGCAATTTTAGTTCGGATTATGAAAAAAGAATTTTATTTAATCAGTGATTTGCATTTCGGAGGCGACGGTCAATTGCAAATCTGCGATTTTACTGAAGAACTGGTGGCTTTTTTACAGGAGCTGGAGCTTAAAAACAATGAAACCGAATTGATCATCGCGGGTGACACATTTGGTTTCTGGGAACTGACAACAATCGAAGGCGTGGGGCAATTGGATGAAATAATCAAACATCACTCCGCAATTTTCGAGCAATTAAAACGAACGGGCGAAAAAATTCAAATCACGATGATGGTTGGCAATCACGATTACGATTTGGCTTGCGATCCTTTGTATGCTGTGAAACTCGCTGAATACAATATAAATCTCGACACGTCGCTCGCGCTCGTGCGCGAGTTGGCGGGAAGAAAAATCTGGATTGAACACGGGCAGCAAATAGACCCGTTTAACGCGGCTGCGGCTTATGGAAATCCGTATGCTTTGCCCGCCGGTTTTTTCATCACCAAAAGTTTTGTCAGCGGAGCCAGCTTGCTTTCGGTTTTCGGAGCCAGCGGCTGGCTTAAAGACATCCGTTCGGTTGACGTGCGAAGCATTCCCGATTGGCTCATTTCAAACTATTTTTATAATGAAATGAACATCATTTTGCGCTGGCTTTTATTGCCGTTTTTGCTTTTGCTCACCGTCACGGCTTTTGCTCTGATCGGACAGCTTCTGAAAATTCTGGGCATCTTCGATGTCAATTATCTTCTCGATAACCCATTAACGCGAGCTTTGGGTTTGTTTGGAGATATTCTGCGCTGGATTATGACCGCGAGTATGTTCGTCTGGTTTTTCGTTTTGATGGTTTCAGTCCCGCTTTATTTTATTTACCGCGACGTGCGCTACACGCTTTCGCGCTTTCAAGTTTTTCCGCCTTATAAATCGGCTCCGACAAATGAAGCGAACAACATTTATCTCGACCATGCGAGAAAGATTTTCAAAGCAGAATCAGATGTCTGCGCTTATGTTTTCGGTCACACTCACGAAGCGTTTTTGGTCGAGGACGAAGGCAATCGCGCAATTATCAATACCGGAACTTGGCTAAAAATTCTCCGCCGCGTCACAGTTCGTTTCGGCTTGCTTCCGGCGGTTTATTTTCCGACTTTCAGACTCAATTATTTTAAATTTTCTGAGGAAAACAACCGGGTTGTCATTGATTACGTTGAAATACCGAAAGAACCGAGGGAAAAGCTGACTCTTTTGCAGCGTTTTTTGGTCATCGGCAGAAAACCGGAAGCAGGAAAATTAATTCCGACAAGAACTGTTCTGTAATTGTCTGTTCTTTTTTAAGCAAATCTAGGCACCGTCGCAAAATAAAAGAACTATCAACTGTCAACTATTAACTATCAACTATATGTTATTGCAAAACAGTTGATAGTTAATAGTGGATAGTTGATAGTTTCAACTTTATTTACGCTAGTGTTTATTTGCTCGCTCACGCAAAACTGTTGAAAGGTTTTCCAAAGTGAAACCGCGCGATGCGAGCAAAACGAGCAAATGATATGTGAGATCGGCGGCTTCGTTTAAAAATAAATCGTCGTTTTCGCCTTGCGCCTCAATCACTAATTCAACCGCTTCCTCTCCGACTTTTTGACTGATTTTCTTTGCGCCTTCGGAAAAAAGCTTTGCGGTGTAAGATTCTTCCGGCGTTTGATTTTTGCGCTGCCAAATCGTTTTTTCGAGTTCAAACAAAAAATCCGATGCAGTGTTTTTTTCGTCAAAACAAGTGTCCGCGCCGGTGTGACAAACCGCACCCGCCGGAACGACTTTAATCAAAATCGCGTCCGCATCGCAATCGAGCAGAATTTCTTTGACAAACAAAAAATTCCCGCTTGTTTCGCCTTTTGTCCAAAGCCGTTGCCGCGAACGACTGAAAAACGTGACGCGGTTTTCCGCTCCGGTTTTTTCAAACGCTTCGGCATTCATATAGCCGAGCATCAAAACTTTTCCGGTTTCAAAATCCTGAACAATCGCAGGCGCGAGATTGTCCGCAAATTTAGCGAAATTAACTTTCATATTGATTTTCAAATTGAATCACTAAACCAAAGTGCGAAGCAAACTTGAAAACAAAAGAAAAAAGCCCGCGAATAACGCGAATCTTCACGAATAAAAATTAAATTCGTGAAGATTCGCGTTATTCGCGGGCAAAATTTTGCCACCGAATTTAAGCGGCTTCTTTTTGCGCCGGAAACAACTCAATCTGATTGGATTTGGCTCTCCCTTTTTTGCCGACTGGCTGTCCGACAACTCGAATTAAATACTCTTTTATTAAGCTGCGCTGATCGGTATCAAAACAACGAGGCGCGCGTCTCGTCGGCAGATTATTCTGTGACGATTCTTCTCCATTTTGCGTTTCGTTCAAATAAAAACAAATCCGGTAAACTCCGAGATGCGCCTCGACATTTGCTTCGGGCGAGCGCAGCAAAATTCTTTCGCCAAAGCTCGTCGCGCGCTTTGAAACCGGCTGAAAAAGAAAATCATCAACCAATACTCTTCTAATCAACTCCTGCGCCGACGCTTGTTTTCGCTCCTTCACTTCAACAGCTTTCACTATTTCAACAACTTCCGCAATTTTTTCTTTCTTCTTTCTCATCTCACGCTCCGAACTCTGTTTTATACGTGAAACATTGTATCATATTTCTTTTTCATAAATCACGCAAAAACGTAGCAGAAATCGAAGTAAAATGAAATTTTAACGAACCGTTATTTTTTGTTGTCGAAGATAATCTTTGAGAGCGGAAATTTGAATTTCCTGAAAATGAAAAATCGAAGCCGCCAACCCGGCGTCGGCTTTGCCATCGGTAAAAACTTCGGCAAAATGTTCGATTTTGCCTGCTCCGCCCGAAGCGATAACCGGAATGCTGACAATTTCGGCAACTTTGCGCGTTAGTTCGACCGCAAAACCGTTGCGCGTTCCGTCATGCCGCATCGAAGTCAGCAAAATTTCGCCCGCGCCCAAATCAACCGTCCGGCGCGCCCAATCAAAAACATTCAAATCCGTGCCGACGCGCCCGCCGTTCAAAAAAACGCGCCATTCGTTTTCCACCAAATTCGCGTCAATCGCCACAATGACGCATTGCGAACCGAAATTGAGCGCGGCTTGTTCGATCAAAGCCGGATTTTTAACGGCAGCCGTGTTGATCGAAACTTTGTCAGCGCCCGCCGCGAGCAAAATTTCGATGTCGGCAATCTCATTGATTCCGCCGCCGACGGTAAACGGAATGTTGATTTCCGCTGCTACTCGTTTTACAAGAGCGGAAAGCGCCCGGCGTTTTTCGTTCGTCGCCGTAATATCCAGGAAAACAAGCTCGTCCGCGCCTTCAGCCGTGTAACGAGCCGCGAGTTCAACGGCGTCGCCCGCGTCGCGCAGATTGACGAAATTTGTTCCCTTCACCGTTCGCCCGTCTTTGACATCGAGACATGGCACAATTCGTTTAGCCAGCATTTTTGGTGTAATTGCTTAAATCCTCGAGCGTGATTTTGCCTTCGTAAATCGCTTTGCCGACAATTGCGGCGCGGCAACCGGCTTTTTCCAGAGCATCGAAATCTTCGATTCGACTAACGCCGCCGCTGGCGATTAGTTTTAAATCCGGCAGCGCATCGCTGATTTCCGCGTAAATTCCCACGCTTGCGCCCTGCAAAAGTCCGTCTTTGGCGATGTCGGTACAAAACGCTTGTCGAATTCCTTTCCCAAACCATTCGCGCAAAAACGAAATTAATTCGACTTCGGTCGCGGTTTGCCATCCGTTGATGGCGATTTTTTTATCTTTTACATCAGCGCCGAACAGAATTTTGTCGCCGCCAAATTCGGCAATAAAATCTTCCAAAACTTCAGGCGATTTAACGGCAATGCTGCCGACTGAAATCAGTTTCGCGCCGGCATCGAAAACAGTTTCAGCGTCCGTTCGCGTTTTGATTCCGCCGCCGTAGTCAATAATCAAATCGGTGTTTGCGGCAATCTTTTCCAGAACGACAAGGTTTACCACTTTGCCGTGTCGCGCACCGTCTAAATCAACGATGTGCAAACGACGAACGCCCGCGTCTTCAAATTGTCGGGCAACATCCAAAGGATTTTCGCTGTAAACGGTTTTTTGCGAAAAATCCCCTTGCGCGAGCCTGACGGCTTTGCCTTCGATCACATCAATTGCCGGAATAATTTCAATCATCGCTGCGATTTGCGTCGTCTGCGGAGTGCAAATCTTCGCTCGCCCGATGATGAATCCCGCCGGTTTCGACGTTAAATTCGCCTTCGCTTCTGGTCACCGGATCGCCGGTTAAAATGCCTCCGATGATTTCCAGCTCACCTAAAATTTGCTGCCCGATTCCTTCTGCCGTATCGTTTGTTTCGTTTTCTAATTTATTTTTGTCTTCCATTTTTATAATTCCAAAAAGTTCTCTAAAATCTTTTCCCCGACCGCGCCTGATTTTTCGGTGTGAAACTGCACGCCGTAAAAATTCTGATAATTCACCGCCGCGCTAAACGATTCGATGTAATCACAAGCCGCAATTGTCGCTGTATTTTCCGGCACAAAATAGCTGTGAACAAAATAAACAAACGAGTTTTCCGGCACGCCTTCAAAAAGTTTTGATTGAACATTGCCGATTTGATTCCAGCCGACGTGCGGCACTTTTTCTTTTTCGCTCTCAAATTTCTTCACCCGAAACGGAATGATTCCCAAACATTGGGTTTCGTTTTCTTCGGAAAACTCGCCGAGAAGCTGCATTCCCAGACATACGCCCAAAACCGGCTGCCGCAAATTTTTAATTACGGCGTCCAAGCCTTTTTCGCGCAAATAACGTATCGCGGTCGAAGCCTCGCCGACGCCCGGAAAAATCACTTTATCCGCCGTTTCCAATTCTTTCGCGCTATCGGTCAAAATCGGCTCGACACCCAAACGATTGAGCGCGTTTTTCACCGATTCGACGTTTCCGGCGTTGTATTTAACGATGGCAATCTTCATTCAGTTATCAGTTATCAGTTATCAGTTATCAGGATTGTTGACTGATAACTGATAACTGATAACTGTTAAAGGCTTCCTTTTGTCGAAGGCAGCGCGGTTGAATCAATATCGCGCCGCACAGCCATTTTTATTGCTTTGGCGAAGGCTTTAAAAATGCTCTCAATTTTGTGATGCTCGTTTGTGCCTTCCGCTTTTACGTTTAGATTGCAGCGCGCGTTGTCGGTGAACGATTTGAAGAAATGCGAAAACAATTCGGTCGGCACGTCGCCGATTTTTTCGCGTCGAAATTCGGCTTCCCAAACGAGCCAGTTGCGCCCGCCGAAATCAATCGCCACTTGCGCCAGACAATCATCCATCGGCAAACAAAAACCGTAACGCTCGATGCCGCGTTTGTCTTTCAAAGCCTCGTCAAACGCTTGCCCCAAAGTTATCCCCGTGTCTTCAACTGTGTGATGCTCGTCAATATGCAAATCGCCTTTTGCTTGCACTTTCAAATCAATTCCGCCGTGACGCGCTATTTGTTCGAGCATATGGTCGAGAAAATTCAAGCCCGTGGAAATTTCTGCTTTTCCGGTGCCGTCGAGATTTAATTCAACCAAAACATCGGTTTCGTTAGTTTTCCGATGTTTTGAAACTAGCCGCGCTGGCAATTTCAAAAACTCGTAAATCTGTCGCCAATCATCAGCGACCAGCGCGATTTCGTTTTTCAGTTCTTCCGCCGAATCGTAGTTTTTGAGAAAAATCGCTTGCGCTCCCAGATTTCGGGCGAGCAAAACATCGGTCAAACGGTCGCCGATGACAAAAGAATTTTTAAGATCGTATTCGGGCGAAAAATATTTGGCGAGCATCGCAGTTCCGGGTTTGCGAGTCGGGCGATTTTCGTGCGGAAACGAACGATCAATGCAGACTTCCGCAAAATGAATTCCTTCATTTTCGAGCGTCTGCATTATAAATTCCTGCACCGGAAAAAACCGTTCTTCGGGCATCGAATCCGTTCCAAGCCCGTCCTGATTTGTGACTATCACGAGTTCGTAATCAAGCTCGCGCGCGATTCTGCCCAGAAAAGTAATCACATTCGGCACAAATTTCAGCACGTCGAAACTGTCCACCTGAAACGTATCGGGCGGTTCGTGAACGATTGTTCCGTCCCGGTCAATAAATAAAACCTTTTTCATCAGTTATCAGTTATCAGTTATCAGTTATCAGTTATTCTTCATAACCGCTGAGAGCTGATAATAAAATTCTATTTTCCTTCGTCGTTCCGATTGTGATTCGCAAACAGCCCGCGCAAAGCTCGATATTGGTGCGATTGCGGACGACGATTTTTTGCTCGACCAGATATTTATAAATCCGGTTTGCGTCCGAAGTTTTAATTAAAAGAAAATTGGCGTCGCTCGGATAAATGTGCGTGACAAACGAAAATTTTTGTAATTCTGCGGCTAAAAGCTCACGCTGCCGCACGATTTCCGCGACGACTTTTTCGACTTCCGCTTTTTTATCCAAAGCCGCGAGCAAAGTTTCCTGCGCGATTTGCGAGACGTTGTACGGCGGTTTGACTTTGTTCAAAAGCTTAATAATTGCGGCGTTTGCAAAAGCCATCCCGACGCGCAAGCCCGCCAAGCCCCACGCTTTTGAAAACGTCTGCAAAACAACGAGATTCGGGAAATTTCTGATTTTATTTACAAACGAAGGCTTGTCGGAGAAATCTTCATAAGCTTCGTCGACGACAACGATTCCGCCGAAGTTTTCGAGAATTTTCAAAACCTCGTTTTCGTCCAAACTGTTTCCGGTCGGATTGTTCGGCGAGCAAAGAAAAATCAGCTTTGTGTTTTCCGAAACGGCGTCCAAAACTTTTTCCGCCGAAAGCTCAAAATCCGGCGAGAGCAAAACCTTTTTCACTCGAACATCGTTGATATTTGCCGAAACTTCGTACATTCCGTATGTCGGCGGCGTCGTAATAATTTCATCGTTTCCCGGCTGGCAAAAAACGCGAAACAGCAAATCAATCGCCTCGTCGCTGCCGTTTCCGATGAAAATTTGTTCGGGCGACAAATCGCACCAACCGGCGACTCGTTGTTTGATTTTCGTTTGCAGCGGGTCTGGATAACGATTAAACGATTTTTCGGTCGGTGAACCGAAACTGTTTTCGTTGGCGTCGAGAAAAATCTCCGCCGCGCCCGCAAACTCTTTGCGGGCGGACGAATAAGGCACGAGATTTTTGACGTTCTCCCGCACTAACTTGTCGAGATTGAACGTCATCGCTTGATTTCGGCGAGATGATCGACAATCCCCGAATGCTGCATAACCGCTGAGTGAGAATTTTCGAGCGCGAGCGTGTATTTTCGAGCAAAATCATTCTCCGCGTCGCCCCTCATTAACATTTCCCGAATTTGGTCTCCGAAAATATACACAATTTCATCCGTCATAGGCTCGTCAGCGTCAAAAGCCTCGTCAATTTCGACAATCAAACCGGACAAAATCCGCAGCCAGGCGAAATACGGATCGTCCAGCACTAATCGTAAATAAACGCCGGTGCTTGCGATTTGCCCGTTGATGGCTTCGTAATTCGCTTTTTCGTGTTCAAGCAAAATCTTGTGCAATTTCAGCAAATCGTTGCGCACAGCTTTTAATTTCAAAGCGAGCGGCGTGTTGTTCTGATTTTTTCTCAATAAAGTCATTTCTTTTTAAACCGCAGCTTTTCTGCCTAATTCTTTCAGCCGCAAAGTGACGGCGTTTTTGTGCGCTTCCAAACCTTCAGCCGCCGCCATCGTTTCAATCGTCGCGCCGAGATTTTTGATGCCTTCAGCAGAAAGTTTTTGAAACGTGATTTTTTTGACGAAGCTGTCAACCGAAACTCCCGAAAATGTGCGCGCCGCGCCGTTTGTCGGCAAAGTGTGATTTGTGCCGGAAGCGTAATCGCCCGCCGATTCGCACGAATAATTTCCCAGAAAAACCGAACCGGCATTGACGACTTTTGCCGCAATTCCTTCGTCGTTTTGACAAGCCAAAATCAAATGCTCCGGCGCGTATTCATTTAAAAGCTCAATTGCCTCGTCCGTGTTTTTAACCAAAACCGCGCGGCTGTTTTCGAGTGCCTGCGTGGTCAAATCGCGGCGCGGCAAACGGTTTAACTGGCTTTCCAATTCCCGCAAAACCGGCTCGATTATTTTTTCTTCGGTCGTCACAAACAAAACTTGACTGTCCGCGCCATGTTCCGCTTGCGAAAGCAAATCGGCGGCGACAAACGCCGGAACAGCCGTATCGTCAGCCAAAATCGCCACTTCTGAAGGTCCTGCGGGCATATCAAGAGCGATGCCTTCACGCGCGACCATTTGTTTCGCTGCGGTGACAAACTGATTTCCGGGACCGAATATTTTATACACCTGCGGCACGGTTTCCGTTCCGTAAGCCATCGCCGCAATCGCCTGAACTCCGCCGACCTTGAAAACTTTCGTCGCTCCGCAAACCTGTGCTGCAAACAAAATCGCCGGATGAATTTTGCCGGTTGAATCCGGCGGTGAACACAAAACGATTTCGCCGCAACCCGCAATGCGCGCCGGAATCGCCAGCATCAAAACCGTGGAAAAAAGCGGCGCGCTTCCGCCCGGAATGTAAAGTCCGACTCGTTCAATCGCGCGCGATTCGCGCCAGCAAACGACGCCCGGCGTGGTTTCGATTCTTTCAGGCTTCTCAATATGCGAGCGATGAAAAATTTCGAGATTTTCTTCGGCGTGCAAAATTGCCGCTTTTAATTCGCCTGAAATCAAGTTTTCAGCTTCCTCAAACTCGCTTACGGAGACGGCGAAATTTTCGATTTCGGCTTTGTCGAATTTCGCAGTGTAATGCCGCAAAGCGGCGTCGCCGTTTAATTTTACGTCGTCCAAAATGTTGGAAACGATTGATTCCAGACTCGCCGTTTCAAATGTCGGGCGCGCGATAATATCTTTCCAATCGGACTTTTCGGGATAACGAATAACTTGCATTAAAACGGAGAACTGAAAATGGAGAATGGAGAACGAAAGAATTAATATTCTCCGTTCTCAGTTCTCACCACTCAGTTTTCATTTATTTTATCATCTGCTCAATCGAAAGCACGAGAATTCCTTCGGCTCCTGCGGCTTTGAGATTCTCGACAATTTCCCAAAAATCGTTTTCTTCAACGACTGAGTGAACCGAACTCCAGCCTTCGACGGCAAGCGGCAAAACGGTCGGGCTTTTCATTCCCGGCAGGAGAGAAATTACTTTATCAAGCTGCGAATTCGGCGCGTTGAGCAAAATATAACGGTTGTTTTTCGCCGCTTTGACGGCTTTAATGCGAAAGAGCAGCTTGTCCAAAATCGCCTGCAAATTTCCCGGAAGATTTTCGCGCGAAACTAAAACGGCTTCGGATTTAAGAACGGTTTCGACTTCCCGTAAACCGTTCGTAAAAAGCGTGCTGCCCGAACTGACCAGATCGCAAATCGCCTCCGCCAGACCGATTCCCGGCGCGATTTCGACCGAACCGCTAATCGTGTGAATTTCCGCCTCGATTGATTTGTTTTTGAGAAATTCGCCCAAAATTCGCGGATAGCTTGTAGCGATTCGTTTCCCCTTTAAATCGGAGGTTTTGTCATAACGAAAACTGCGCGGAACGGCGAGCGAAAGACGGCATTTGCCGAAACCGAGTTTTTCGATTGTCTGTAGATTTTTCGTTCCGGCTTCGAGCAAAACATTTTCGCCGACAATGCCGATGTCTGCGACCGAATCTGCGACGTATTCGGGAATGTCATCGTCGCGCAGAAAGAAAATTTCGAGCGGAAAATTTTCGGCTTCGGCTTTTAGTTTTCCCAATCCGCTTTGAAAATGCACGCCGCATTCCTTAAGCATTTTTACCGAATCATCGCTCAAGCGACCGGATTTCTGAATTGCAATTTTGAGTTTTTCGCTCACAAAATTTTCGTTAAAGTTTGCCAGCGCCAAAGTTGAAACGAATTCGTTTCAACTTTGGCGCTGGCGACATAACAGTTCGTTTAATTTAGTTTAGCGGTTTTACAAAGATTGATTCAACCGATAAAAACTATCTGGAAAAGTTGACTTTAACTATCACCTGTCAATTATTAACTATCAACTGTTTGTCATTGCAAAATAGTTGATAGTTGATAGTTGATAGTTAATAGTTTCGCCGCTTTACTCTTGTGGTTGTTTTTCGGCGACTGCAAACCGTTGATTTTTAAAGTCGAAACGACTCGCGTTTTTAAATCAACTACGCGAATCGAATGATTATTCGTGTCTGAAACAAACAGTTTTCCGTTTGCCGCGCTGATTCCGCCGGGTTCGTAAAAAGCTGCTTTTAAATTGTTTTCACCTCCGGGTTTTCCGTTTCCGACGAATGTTCGCACGGCGCGCCAGGTTGGATTTAGAATTTTTATTTTATGATTGTAAGTATCGGCAATAAAAATATTTTTGCCCGAAAAAACGATGCCGAGCGGATGCTGCAAACGCGCCTCGTCGCCTGTTCCGTCCGTGTCGCCGAACTCGAATAAATCGCCGCCGACTAAAGTTTTGACCGCTTTTATCTTTAAATCAATTGCTCGAATAATGTTCGATTCGCTGTCAGCGACATACAAAAATCTCCCATCAAAGGCTAAGCCGGAAGGTTGCGCGAACGCCGATTTGGTCAGGCTGCCGTCTTCGCGCGCTTCTCGTCCCGAACCGGCAAACGCGCCGATTTCGTTTTTGGTTAAATCCATTCGCCAAATTTGATGATTGCCCGCCATCGCAACGAATAATTCGCGCTCGACAAGCTGCAAATCCCAGGGCGAGTTGAGCGCCGTCGAACGCGCTTTGCCGGCAGGCTGTAAATGTCCTTGCTCGCCGGTTCCGGCGATTGTTTCGACAGTTTTGGTTTCAAAATTAACGAGCCGAATCGCGTGATTTCCGGTGTCGGCGACATAAAGATTTGCGCCGTCAAAAGCCAAACCCTGCGGCTTGCGAAACGTCGCCGTTTCAAAGCTTCCGTCCGTAAAACCGGCGTTTCCGTTTCCGATTGTTTGCAAGAGCGCGCCGTCAAGCGCGGCGACGACGATTCGATTGTGATTTGAATCGGCGATAAAAAGACGATTCGCTTTGGCGTCAGCCAAAACCTTGCCGGGAAAAAGCAGCGGCGAATCGGCGAGCTTTGATAATTCGGTTTTAAATTCCAAAGGCTTTTCGTTTATTTTGCCGCTAAAATCGTTGATTGTTTTTTGAATTCTCTCGTCCAGCCCGCGAAACTGCCCTTCGCCGACTGCCACACCGACCACGTTTCCCGCCGGATCAATCAAAACCTGCGTCGGGTAAGCCTCGACGCCGTAACGATTCCAGATTTTAAAATCCGCGTCGTTGACGACAGGATGCTCAAGCTCGTAGCGCAAAATTATCCGGCGAATATTTTCCGTGTCGCGCTCGTTGTCGAATTTGCCCGAATGCACGCCGATTACGACGAGTTCGTTTTTATATTTGGCTTCGAGTTTTTTGAGGTCTGGAATGATGTGAATGCAGTTGATGCAGCCGTAAGTCCAGAAATCCAGCAGCACGATTTTGCCGCGCAGCTCACCTAGCGTCAAAGGCTTATCGGTATTGAGCCAGCCTGTTGCGCCCGTAAATTCCGGCGCGGCGGTTTTTTGAGCTTCGACTCCGGCGACGAGAAAAAGAGAAAAAGCGAGTAAAATGAATTTCTTCCAAAACATAGTTTTTGTCCAAACCTATATAATCAATATTTTCGATAATAATTTCGATTCAACAAATCTACGTTTCGCGCGATGCAAAGAGTTTGGCTTAACTAAAAGAAAATGCCCGCGAAAGACTTGAATCAATCGAAAACGATTTGATTCTTCAGTTTCTTTTGCGGGCAATTATTTAAATTTACTTCTTTACCACTGAACCGAGCCTTCTTTGTTCGTATCAATTTTGGCGAGGTCAACGCCTTCATCGAAAAAGAAGATTTTCATTTGATCGAACAAAAAAGTGTGCGTGTCGGGATTGGAAACGTCCAACCCGAAATGATTAATTAATTGCTGCTGTTTTTGCACCCACTCACGCCAGCAATCGGCGCAAACTTCCGTCCCGACGCGCTGACCGAGTTCGGTCGGAATCGGCGCGTAACCGAGCGGCGCGGCGGAGCGCCCACATCGAGCGCATTTAAAATTATTACCTGAAAATATTCCCATCTTTTTTCCTCGTGAATAGTAAATAGTGAATCGTAAATCTTAGTTTATCAAAACAAAGCGACTATTCACTATTTACGAATTACGATTCACTTTCTTTTATTGCCGCCAAAACGTCATCGTCTTTCGGGCGCATAATGCTTAAAGCCTGCACTTTGCGGTAACGAATAACGCCTTTTTTATCAATCACCAAAACGGCGCGCGCCGAGCGATTCGGAAGCCACGATTTGACGCCGAACAATTTGATAACTTCGCCACGCTCGTCGGCGAGAAGCCGGAGCGGTAATTGATGTTTTGCAGCGAAATTTTCGTGCGATTGAACGGAATCGGTCGAAATGCCCACAACTTCAGCGCCCGTCGCCTGGTAATCCGACCAATGATCGCGCACAGAGCAAAGCTGGCTCGTACAAACCGGCGTGTTGTCGCCGGGATAAAACAGCAAAACAACGGTTTTTCCGCGCTGTTCCGACAAACGCCAGCTTGCCCCGGCACCATCTTTTAATTCAAAATCCGGCGCGGCTTCACCGACCTGAGCTTCGTTTTTTTTGTTCATCTGATTTTAAATTAAAACAAATCGCCCGAAAATGAAAAAGCCGCTTCAACGAAAGCGGCTGTAAATAAAGTTTTGATAAAATTCAGTTTTTAACTATCTGCCCAAAACCGTTAAATGAACCTTGCGGCGACCAAACCGAGCCGCTTCGGAAGAATTTGGAACCCACAGGTCAATTTTGCGTCCCTTAATCACACCGCCCGTGTCGGCGACCGTGTAAGTTCCGCTCCAAGCTCCGGCGCTGATTAATACGCGCGTGCCGAGCGGCAAAACGCGCGGATCGGCGGCGATAATTCCGCGGCGGACGCCCGAACCGCTTGCGGTTCTTCCTTTTAAGCAATAAGCCGTTGCGCTATAAGCCCCGGCAGCGGCGGAACCGCTTTTAAAAACACCGGCAGATTTATTTGCCGAAACGGTTTCGGTTTTCAGATTTTCTTTACTATCTTTAATTTTAACGGGTTGGATTTTTGAAGATTTGTCTTCGGTGATTGATTTTACGAAAGTCGCTCCTGTTGTTGAAGCCTTTGCTTCGATTTTAGCGATTTCGCCGTTTAATGTTTGCGCGAATTCTCTTTGAGGGAATTGCAATGCAGCTAAAACTGCAAAAGTAATTGTCAGAAAAACAAAGTTTCTGGTCGTTTTCACTATTGGGTTTCTCCTTTTCGGTTTATTGAACTTCCAACGACGCGATGCAATACAGGAAACGGCTAAAAAAGCAGTTTGCAACTTCGGCTCATAGGAAGTTAATCGGGTCAGCCAAAGCCAGACTCTTAAAAAACGAAGAAGTCTCTGATTGTCGTGTCGAGATTAGGAATGTACCCCGCGAACCGTTCCAGTCCACAAAATACTTTTTCAACGTACCACAACTAATTGGGCTGTGTCCAGCGCACTCCATCCATTTTTTTGCAAGTGGGTGATTAATGACAGTTTCCGGTCTCCAAATTTATGAATAAAATACGCACTATCTACTAATTGTGGACGCGATTTTTTATAGACTAAATTCACTGTTTTCGCGTATTATTCGCAAGCGTCGCCGCCGTATGGCGTTAGCAGCAAAAAAAATGACAAAAAATTTGGAAGCAGAACGAAGAATTAGCTCGCGGTTTGTCGTTTCCCTGCCGATTAAAGTCGAATGGACGGATGAAACGGGAAGCAGCGTGCTGGAAGAAGGAATGACGGAAAACGTCGGCGTTGACGGAACTCTGGTGCATTTGCCCAAACGTCTGCCGCGCGTCGGCACCAAAGTGCAGCTCGCTATTTTTAAAGTCGAGGGAAAAGGACAAATTGCCGCCGCCGAAGCCGAAGTTTTGCGGCTCGAACGCAACGCCGCGCATCCGCAGGTCGCGCTGCGGCTGGTTGATTCGCTCGACGATTGGCGCGCAAGAGTTTTTGAAAACGAAGACGTGAGAATTGCCGCCGCAGGCACGCCCGAAGAATTTGACGATTAAAATCGCCCACAAATTATGATTGACAAGCCGGAGCAGCGAGCCGCAGACGAAACAAACGACACGACGGATCTTTCGCCGCTCGAACAAGCCGAGTTTAATCCGTCGGTGCGCGCAATTACGCGCATTGTTGTGACGATTTTGGGGATTTTGCTGATCGTTTTGATTCTCGGCTTTATGGTTTACTGGCTGAGCGGATTGATTCTGCTCATCGTTTTAGCCATTTTTTTCGCTTATCTGGTTGCGCCGCTGATTGAAATGATTCAGCGTCCGTTTGTGCAGCGCAACGTCGGGCGCTGGATGCCGCGCTCGCTCGCCATCGGAATCATTTATCTTTTTATTTTTGCGTTTTTGTGGGCGGCTGCGGCTTATCTTTTCCCCCTTATCAGCGAACAGGTAACGCAATTTGCGCAGCAAGCGCCGACCTACGCGGAAACGATTCGCACGCGCTTTGATGAAATCAACCGGCGTTATCAGCGTCTAGGAATTCCGCCCGCGATCAGACAGGAATTGCAGGACGGCGTAACCAGAGTCGCATCGTCAATGGGCGAATATGCGACGGCTGAAATCGGAAATATTTTGCTCAGCTCAGTGACATTTTTGCCCTGGCTTGTTTTAATTCCGATTCTCGGTTTTTTTGTTCTGAGAGACGCCGAGTTGTTTCGGCTCGCCGCAGTCCGGGCGTTTCCGCGCGGACGAATGCGCGGGCGCGCCGAACTGTTTTTTCAGGACATCAACAAAACACTGCGCGCGTATATGCGGGCGCAGCTTATCTCCTGTTTTCTGATCGGCACAGTTTGCACCATCGGTTTTTATGCTATCGGCGTTAATTATGCTCTTTTGCTAGGTTTGCTTGCCGCCGTCGCCGAATTTATTCCGATGGTCGGTCCGCTCTCCATCGCCGTTCTTGCAACCTCGATTGCCGGGCTGGAGTCTTCGGGCGAAGCAATCGCCGTCGTCATTTTTCTCGGAGTTTTGCGAATCTTGCAGGATTACGTTTTTTATCCGCGAATTGTCGGCGAAGGCATCCATCTGCATCCGCTGGCAATTATTCTGGCTATTTTGGGCGGCGGCGAACTTGCCGGAGCGACCGGGATTTTTCTGGCGATTCCGGTCGTCGCTATGATTACGGTCACGTACCGGCATCTGCTCGAACATCGCGGCAGCCGGGGAATTGTCGCCGAATTGCTCGACGAAGGAAAAACCGATCAGGCGGTTGAAGTTGCGGCGCAAAAATTAAAAGAAATTGATATGAAAGCTAGAATTGAGGAAAGTAAAGAATAATTTCAAGATGAAAAAGCAATGTTAGTTTAGCGGCGGGCTTGCCCGCCGCTAAACGAAACTATTGTTTTTATCTCGTCTGATCCACTGCTTACGGCAATTAATTCTTTGAGTGTTCCATTAATTCGATAAAACGGCGAAAATGATGCGCGGCGTCGTGAGGACCGGGCGCGGCTTCCGGGTGATATTGCACCGAAAAGACGGGTAAAGTTTTATGCTGCATTCCTTCGCAGCAGTTGTCGTTGAGATTGATGTGCGTAACTTCGACTTCGGGCGGCAGGCTCTCGGCGACGACAGCGAAACCGTGATTGTGCGAAGTGATCTCAATGTTTCCGGCGCGCAAATCTTTGACCGGCTGATTTCCGCCGCGATGCCCGAAAAGCAGTTTGTGAGTCGTGCCGCCGAAAGCGCGTCCTAAAAGCTGATGCCCGAAACAAATCCCGAAAGTCGGCGTGCCGGAATTTGCCAGATTGCGGATTTCTTCAACTGCCTGATTCATTGCCGCCGGATCGCCCGGACCGTTTGAGAGAAAAATGCCGTCGGGTTTGTATTCGAGAACCGCTTGCGCGGGCGTGTCAGCCGGTACGACCGTGACGCGACAGCCGAGAGCCGCCAGTTCGTGCAAAATGTTTTTCTTAACGCCGAAATCGTAACAGACGACGTGAAACCGCTCGTCGCCTTTGGGTGCAAATTCGTAAGGCTCTTGGGTAGTCACTTCGCTCGCCAAATCTCGGTTTGTCATCGGAACTGAGTTCCTTGCTTTTTCGAGCAAGCTCGCCTCGTCTAAATCAACGGAAGAAATACACGCGCTCATTGCGCCTTTGTCGCGGATGTGGCGGACGAGTGCGCGAGTGTCAATGTGTTCGATGCCGACGATGTTCCAGCGTTTTAAATATGAATCAAGAGTTTCCTCGGCGCGCCAGTTTGAAGCGATGCGGCTCGCTTCGCGGACG
This sequence comes from Pyrinomonadaceae bacterium, assembly GCA_036387315.1. Taxonomy (GTDB): domain Bacteria; phylum Acidobacteriota; class Blastocatellia; order Pyrinomonadales; family Pyrinomonadaceae; genus JALZCH01. The sequence goes on along the minus strand of DASVTY010000069.1, from coordinate 13,910 downwards.
ACGAAACCGGAAACCCAGGGGCGTGCCGATTCGGCGTCATTAGCATTAACGCCGTAATTGCCGATCAGCGGATAAGTCATACAAACGATTTGTCCGGCGTACGAAGGATCGGTCAAAACTTCCTGATAACCGCTCATCGAAGTGTTAAAAACGATTTCGCCGCACATTTCTCCGTCAAAACCGAACGAGCGACCGCGAAACGTGCGACCGTCTTCCAAAACAAGCAAAGCAGTTTTTGATAAATTCATTTTTTACTAAAAACGCCGACGTTTTCGGTCGGCGTTGTTTTTTTTAAATTATCTTGAAATGTATTCGTTTGGCGAGTCCGCGAAAGAACTCGGATTGCCGGAAGCCGCTGCCCCGTTGAACTCGGTTTTGCCGTGCGTGATAAACCCGAATCCGTTGAGCGGATAATAGCGAAACATCGCTTTGCCGTAAATGTATTTCTCGGGCACAAGTCCCCAATTGCGCGAATCGTAAGAATTATCGCGGTTGTCGCCGACGACGAAATAATAATGCGCATCAACCCTTTTCGGCGCCATATTGATGTGCGCCGTATTGTGTTCCGGGTCTAAATACGGCTCTTTCAATTCTTTCCCGTCAATATAAAACACGCCGCTCCTCATTTCGACGGTTTCGCCGGGCAAACCGATGACGCGCTTGACGAAACTTTGATCGGGATTATTCGGAAACCAGAAAACGACGACATCACCGCGTTCGAGCGCGGGAAAACCGTATTCTTTGAGCGCGTCGGATTTGTAATAAATCAATTTATTAACCAGCAAACGTTCGCCGTTGTGCAGTTCGGGCAGCATCGAAGTACCTTCGACCGCGACCGGCTGGACGATAAACACGCCGATTAAAATCATCACGCAGAGCGCAAACAAAATGTCGCGGACGAAAACTCCGACTTCAGACCACAAACCGCGTCGCGTTTCGCGCCGCAGTTGTTGAACATCAATAATCTGGTCGTCTTCCGCCAGCATTAAACCGAATTGAGGAACCCGGTCTTTTGGGTTATTAAACATAAAACTTTTATAATCTTAAAAAACAGGCGTTTAAACTCGATCCGCCGCCTCTTTCAGTTTGCCAAATTAGCGATTTTCGTGCCAATTTGTCAAAAGATTATTTTAACAGATTTTCACCCTTCGGCACGTTTCAGATGAACGAAGAAATACGTCGGTTGTTTCCGATTACCAAAGAATACATCTATTTAAACAGCGCGGCGGTCTCGCCTCCGCCGACAAACGCTATCGAGGCGCTCAACGAACAGCTTCGAGACGTGCAAACGTACGGCTCGCGCAACTATCGTCAATGGGTCGGACGTAAAGAAAGCTGTAGACGTTTGCTCGCCGGTTTAATCAACGCCAGAACGGAACAAATCGCCTTCTTGCGAAACACTTCCGACGCGCTTTCGACAATCGCCAACGGTTTAAAATGGAACGCGGGCGAAAACGTCGTTACCTTTCAAAACGAATTTCCTTCAAATGTTTATGCCTGGCGGCGAATTCGTGACACCGAAAAGGTCGAGCTGCGTTTTTGCCCGGAACGCGAAAACGGGCGCATTGATTCGGACGAATTCATTTCCTTAATAGACGAAAAAACCCGCGTCGTCGCAATCAGCGCGGTTCAATACGCTTCGGGTTTTCGAGCGGATTTAAAGAAAATCGGCGAAGCGGCGCGCGCGGTTGACGCTTTATTGGTCGTTGACTCGATTCAAGCGGCGGGTGTTGTGCCGATTGATGTCGAGGCGGATTTGGTTGACGCTGCCGCCGGAGCCAGCCATAAATGGCTGATGGCGCCCGAAGGCATCGGTTACATTTATCTTTCCGACCGCGCGCGGGCGCGAATCGAACCGACGCTCGTCGGCTGGATCAGCGTCGAGCAGCCGGAAGATTATTCAAATTTTGAACAGCAATTTAAACCGGGCGCGCTCGCCTGGGAAACCGGAACTTTTGCCTCCGCGCTTTTTTATGCGCTCGAAGCGAATCTGAAAATGCTTACCGGATTGGGCATCGGGGAAATAAATAAATATCTGCTCGGTTTGGGGAATTTTCTTTGCGAAAGTTTGGACGAAGAAAAATATGAATTAGTCAGCTCGCGCCGGGAAAACGAAAAATCGCCGATTGTCTGCATCCGCAATCGAAACGGTGTCGAAGCGATGCAGCTTTACAAACATCTCCAACGCCAAAACATCATCGTCGCCCCACGCGGCGACCGACTTCGTATCGCGCCGCATATTTACAACACGCGCGAAGAAATAGAGGAACTTATTGCCGCGCTGCCATAAATTTCACCATAGAGACACTGAGGCACAGAGAGATAAAAACAAAATAAATCTCTGTGCCTCAGTGTCTCTGTGGTGAATAACTCTTTTATTTATTGAGTAAACGAGCAGGATTTGTTTGCGGCGTTAATTTGTCTAAATTCAGGCGCATCATTCCGCCCGCATCCGTAAAGATGTCGGCTGTATCCTGCCCGCGTCTGCGATGGCGGAATATAACAGCTCCGAAAATTCCGCCGATAAAGAAAGCCGCGACAACCGCAATTCCGATAGCTTTAAATGTAACCAGGACAATATCGGACGCGGTAACGGCGTATGCGCGCTGCGCTTTCAGCAGCGGAATCGGGTTGTCGCTGAGCCATTGAACCTGTTTTTCGTATGCAACCTTGTCAATCAGACTGTTTGCAGCGCGTTCATCCGGCGCATCGAAAACAAACACAGAGTAATTTCCGACTTTTCGATAAATTGTTTGCGGCGAATCATTTAATTTTTCTTTTATTTCGGCGTCGGCTTCAATCGCGCCCTGCGCCGTCGGATATTCAACGATAACCAGTTTTCCCTCATCGTAGCTTGCCGCGACTGCTTCGACTCCGCCTATAAAATCGGTGGTTTCCAAAATCGGACGATTTCCCGCCGCGCTCTGCAATTCCGGCAGATTTGTCGCAAGCCGGGCGCGTTTTTGCGCCGTTTCCCAATCGGGCAAATGCTTGACTAAAACCGGAATGCCGTCATCAGCCAATTCGACTTTCGGCGTCGTTTGCGGAGATGAAATTTCGACACTTTGGTTCTGCGCCAAAGCAGCGATAGAAAGCAAAGTTAAAACAATCAGCGACAGTAAAAATTTTCTCACGTTTCTAGTGTGTCTCCCATCTGGAACAATCAAACACGGGACATTGATATATTTTGACGCGGCTGGAACAAAAAAGTTCCCCGCGTGTCAAATAAGTCAGGCGTTATACGCTTTGGTTTAGATGAAAGACTTTCGTTAAAGTTCGCTGGAACTAATTCGAGGTTAAGGCGTGTAATTAAAAACCAGTTTTGTGTCTGGAACGTAATTTACCATGTGGCATAAATATTGCTACTACAAGAACCAGCAAGGGGAATACGAAAAATGATGAATACATTAACATTTCCGGTTTTACAAGATGCGACGCCCGCCGTGGGCGGCGATGTGGAAAAAATCGAACGAGAAACTCAAGAAACCGAAGAAATTAATTATGACGCCAGCACCGATTTCACCTTGGCGCAGCGTGCTTCAAACGGCGACCTGACTGCCTTTGAAGAAATTTACTCAAGACATCATCGGCGCGTTTACAGCGTTTGCCTCAGAATGCTGCAAAACCCGACCGAAGCGGAAGATTTAACGCAGGAAGTCTTTATTCAACTTTATCGCAAAATCGGCAGTTTCCGCGGTGATTCTGCTTTTACAACTTGGCTTCATAGAATGACGGTTAACCAGGTGTTGATGCATTTCCGCAAACGCTCGGTTAAATACGAAAAAACGACGGAAGAAGGCGAAACTCCGGTGCAAATCGTTCACGGCACGGAGAACGCACAAAAGATGCCGGTGGTTGACAAAATCGCGCTTGATAACGCAATCAAGCAGCTTCCTCCGGGTTATCGCAACGTTTTCGTGCTGCATGACATCGAAGGTTACGAACACGAAGAAGTGGCGAGAATTTTAGGTTGTTCGGTGGGAACTTCCAAATCGCAATTGCACAAAGCGCGTCTTAAAATGCGAAAACTTTTGCAAAAGAAAAGCGCGCCGAAATTAGCTTTGTCCTGGTAATTTAAACATTTTACGATTGTCCTCACCCGCAAAAAACCTTTTGGAATATTCCGAAAGGTTTTTTTATTTGTGTTAATATTTGCCGCTATGACCGACGAAAAAAGTTTGCAGGAAACTTACGCGCCCGCAGGCGTTTGCTTTGGTTGCGGTGTTTCCAATGAAAAAGGCTTGCGAATCCGCAGTTTTGCCGTAAGCGATTCAGAAACCGTTGCAGAATGGCGCGCCGAAAAACATCACGAAGCGTTTCCCGGAATGCTTTCGGGCGGAATCACCGGAACTTTACTCGATTGTCATTCAAACTGGGCTGCCGCTTATCATTTGATGAAAAAGAACAACAAAGACGCGCCCGATTGCACCGTTACAGCCGAATATTCGGTTAAACTTTTGCGCCCGATTCCGACCGACGGCGTAATCACTTTGCGTGCCCGCGTCGTCGAATCGTCTGAGCGAAAAGCAGTTGTTGAATCCGAGCTTGAAGCGGGCGGCGAAATCTGCGCCGCTTGTCGAGGCAAATTCGTCGCTGTCAAACCGGGGCATCCCGCTTATCATCGCTGGTAATTTTTATTGTTTTATTACCGAATAATTTTGCTTATAAATGTTGAAAGTGTAGTATATCAAGCCGTACTAAGCTCGAACCCAAACGGGCAAGAATGTTAAAAGAGATTTTATCAGTCGCGGGTCGTTATGGATTGGCATTGGGGGCGTTTGCCCTCGTTTTGCTGACTACAATTACGATTTCGCGGCTTTTTTCATTCAGTCTCGACCTGACCTCGCTGATTATCGCAGTGATGATCGCAAGCGCGTGGTATCTCGGCAGAGGTCCCGGCTTAATTGTCGCACTCATATTTGAAATAACTCTCATCTACTTTGCCACCGCGCCCTACACCGCAAAATCGGCGTTTATCACTTTCAACCGCCTTGTTCTTTTTGTCAGTCTGGTTTTATTTGCCAGCTCGCGCCGTCAAGCCGAAAAACATTTGCGCGAGCAGCGCGAATGGCTGCGCGTTTCGCTCGCCAGCATCGGCGACGCCGTAATTGCGACCGACGTTAACGGCTGTGTTAATTTTATTAACCCGACCGCCGAAACATTAACCGGCTGGTCTTCCGCCGAAGCCGAAAAAAAATCATTCGACGACGTTTTCAAAATTATCAACGAAGACACGAACGAGCCGGTTGAAAGCCCGTTTGCAACCGTGATGCGCTTGCAAAATGTGATCGAATTATCGAATCACGTTTCTTTAAAAACGAAAGACGGCAAAACGATTCCGATTGAAAACAGTGGGTCGCCGATTAAAGACGCCGACGGAAAAATTATTGGCGTCATAGTCGTTTTCCATGATGTCAGCGGACGCCGACGAGCGGCGCGAGAACGCGAAAGATTGCTTGAAAACGAGCAAGCGGCGCGCGGCGAAGCCGAATCCGCCAACCGCCTCAAAGACGAATTCCTCGCCACCGTTTCGCACGAATTACGAACGCCTTTGAACGCGATTCTCGGCTGGTCGGCGCTGCTCAATCGCGGCAATCTCGAAGAAGAAGCCAAAATAACCGCGCTCGAAGTTATCGAGCGCAACGCCAAAGCTCAAGCCGAAATTATCAGCGACATTCTGGACGTTTCGCGCATTATCACGGGCAAGTTGCGAATCAAAGCGGAGCCAATCGAACCGGCGCGGATCATCGAAGCGGCAATCGAAACGCTGCGTCCGGCAATTGACGCCAAAGCGATTGATTTGCAGGTTTCACACGCCGAAAATGCCGGTTTTGTTTCCGGCGATGCAGACCGTTTGCAGCAAATTATCTGGAATCTGCTCTCAAACGCCATTAAGTTCACGCCCGAAAAAGGACGCATCGGAGTTGATTTAAAACGAGACAATTCTCATCTGGAAATTGCCGTGCGCGACAACGGAATCGGGATTGAGCCGGAATTCCTGCCGCACGTTTTTGAAAGATTTCGCCAAGCCGATTCGTCAACGACGCGCATTCACAGCGGTCTCGGTCTTGGTTTGGCAATTGTCCGTTATCTGGTCGAGCTGCACGGCGGCGAAGTTCACGCCGAAAGCGCGGGCATCGGAAAAGGCGCGACATTTACAATTGTTTTGCCAATTGCCGCCGAACCCGAACCGCAGACTTTCCCAGCAAACGGTTCAAGCGGCAAAAATAAAGAAGCGAATAGCATTTCGGCAAAGAAAACCGATTTAACCGGATTAAGAGTGCTGGTAGTTGATGACGAACCCGATACTCTCGAAATTTTACGAGCCGCTTTAACAAGCTACGGAGCAAACGTCCGAACCGCCATATCCGCTCCCCTCGCGCTCGAAACTTTTCTTGTCTGGAAACCAAACGTGCTGATTTCGGATTTGGGAATGCCCAACGAAGACGGTTATTCGCTGATTCGCAAAATTCGCGCCTTAAAACCGGAAGAAGGCAGCGTCCCCGCAGCGGCTCTAACCGCGTATGTCAGAGAAGAAGATCGGCTTCGCGCGCTCGACGCAGGTTTTCAAACACACATCCCAAAACCCGTTGACCCGGATAAATTAGCGGCAGAAGTGGCGAGCTTGGCGGAACAAAACCCAATCATCACCGTTTAAAACATAAAAACCGATGAACGCGCAGACACCACTCCAAGTCATAGAATTGCTTGACGAAGCCTTTAATCGCGGCGACCTCGAAACGATTCTGGATTTTTATGAAAACGGCGCGACAATGGTGCTCGAACCGAGCAGGCTCGCAACCGGAAAAGAAGAGCTGCGGCGCGCTTACGAATGGATTCTGACCAACATCAAAGGAACGACGAAACAGGAAAAAACGCACGTTATTGAATCCGGCGATATTGCCTTATTCACCTCAAAATGGGCGTTTACCGGCTCAACTCTCGATGGCGCGTCAGCGTCCAGAGAATCTTACGCTTCAGTTGTTTTACGTAAACAAACCGACGGCGGATGGCGAATTGTTCTGGACAACTCCTGGGGTCCGGCGGTTTTAGAATAAGATGCTCGGATTAGAAAAAGGCGCAATCAAGCTCTCGCCGCACCGCGAAGAATGGCACGAGCTTTTTGCCGCCGAAGCACAGCAATTAATATCAGCCGCCGGCAAACACGCGCTCGCCGTCGAACACATCGGCAGCACTGCCATCTGCGGCATCGCCGCCAAACCGATAATTGACATCGCGCTCGCCGTGCGGGAAATCACCGATGTCGAACAAATCATCCAGCCGTTTGAAAACTTAGGCTATGTTTATCGCGGCGAAAACGGCATCCCCAACCGCCATTATTTCAGAAAAGGTGCGCCGTTCCGCACGCATCATCTTCACGTCGTCACCTACGAAAGCGATTTATGGCGAAATCATCTCTTATTTCGAGATTACCTGCGCGCCCATCCGCAAATCGCCGCCCAATATGAAAACCTCAAACGCGAACTGTCGCAAACACACCGCAAAAACCGCGAAGCATACACCGAAGGCAAAACCGAATTTATCGAAAATGTTTTGAAAGCCGCGATTGAGTACTTTTAAAACTGCTTTCTGATTTTAGCTAATCGGGAAAAACGGTTTAAGCTCTTTCGGCGGCGCGTCGTTTTTGTAAAGAACGTGTTCGAGAAATAAGCCTGAAGGCGGAGCGGTCAGAGCGGCGGGTTCGTTTGAATGTTCGGTCAGAAGTTTTTGAAAATGAGGAATTGTGATGTTTCCGCGCCCGATTTCGACCAGCACTCCGACAATTCGGCGAACCATTTTCCACAAAAAATGACTTGCGCCGATTCTGAATAAAATCAAGCTGCCCGACACTGCAAGCTCCGCCGCGTCAACTTGCACAATCGTTGATTTCTGCCGCTCTTCTTCCTCACAAAAAGAGCGAAAATTACCTCTGCCGATCAACATCCGGCAGGCTTGCGATATCAGCGCGACATCGAGTTTGTCACGCACCCACCAGACATAAGGCTTTCCGAAGGCGGTTCTTCGGGTGCAGATTTGATAAAGATAATATCGCGCGACCGCATCGTGGCGGGCGTGAAACTGAGGATACTCATTTTGCACTTGCAGAATGTTTATATCGCTCGGCAAAAGCTCGTTTAGTTGCTTCTGGACGATTCTCGGCGGAAACGGTTTGCCGGAGGAAACGGCTTTCAAATGCGCTACTTGTGCAAGTGCGTGAACGCCCGCGTCGGTTCTTCCCGAACCGCCGATTTCGACTTTTCCCTGAAAAACAGTTCCAGCCGCTTTCAGCAATTCGCCCTGCACGGTTCGCGCATTCGGCTGTTTTTGCCAGCCTCGATAGCGCGTGCCTTCGTATTCGATTAATAATTTAAAAGCCTGCATATTTAATCAATCTAAAAAAGTCTGGCAATCATTTTTTCATAATTAGCGCCGAGATTTAAGCGTTCGAGCCAAAGCTGCTGCCGCCGTTTTAGTTCCGGCAAATAAACGACATCGCTCAGGGCGTATTCGACCAGTTCCGGCGTCCAAACGCCGTTCCACGATTTATTTGTAAATGTCGCGCGGTGCGATTTGTCCAAATCAACCGCGAAATAGCGATACAGAGTTTCGGCTAAAGAACACGATTGGTCTGCGCCGCGCGTCAAAACTTTTTCGGCAAGCATCGTGTCGAAAAAGTTTTGCGTATAAAAACCGTTTTCGCGCAAAAATTCGAGGTCGAATTTGGCGTTATGAAAGATTTTAGTGATTGCCGGATTCTCCAAAATATCGGCGAGCTTCCCAAGCCCTATGCCTTCGCTTGTCGGAACGAGAACCGAAAACGCGCCGTCTGAAAACTGCACCGAAAGCATCCGCCCGCGCCGCGCGCTCAAACCCGAAGTCTCCGTGTCGCAGCCTAATTCCATCGCGGCGGAAAGTTTTTCGTAAGCAAACGCAATTTCATCGGCAGTGCGCGCGACAAGAATATTCATAAGTGACAAAAATTTACTAATTTCGCGAAAAGAATATTGTTTTGTCTTCAAAAGTATAAAAATTAAAACCAACCGCCTTTTACATCTCGTAAAATGACTTTCGCCGTATTATAGCCCGAAGCGGCGAAAACTCCGCCGCCCGGATGTGTCGAAGCGCCGGTCAGATAGAGATTTTTAATCGGCGTTTTATATTGCGACATTTCCGGCAGCGGGCGAAACAGAAACATCTGGTCGAAATCCATTTCGACGTGCATCACATTGCCGCGCAATAATCCAAGACGCTGCTCCAAATCCAAAGGCGATTGGACGAAGCGGTCAATGATCGAGTTTTTAACGTTTGGCGCGTAAGAATTTACAACTTCAATCAATTTATCGGCTTCGCGTTCCTGAATGTTTTCCCAACTCTCGCCGTTTGCCAGTTCATAAGGGTAATATTGCCCCCAGATAAAAAGCGTGTGTTTGCCTGCGGGCGCGAGCGTTGGGTCAACGCTCGAAAAAGTCATTGCCAGAGCGCAGGGATTTTTTGACGGAATGCCGTTGAGATAATCGGCGTAAGATTTTTCGAGATAATCCATCGAAGGACACATCAGTTGCAAACCGTGATGGCAATCGCTCGAAAGACCGCCGTTCGGCGCGCTCAAATAATCGGGCAATTCCGAAACGGCGCAGCGGACAATCATTCCGAACCCGTTGCCGATGCGGACGTTTTCGATTCTTTCCGCAAGACCTGCGGGCAGATTTTCTTTTCCGATCAATTTTAAAAAGAGCGTGTGAACGTGCGCGTTTGAGACGATGCGACGGGCTTCGATGCGTTCGCCGTTTTGCAGAATTATTCCGCCGGTTTCATTATTTGCGACTTCGACTTTGGCGACTTCGGCGTTTAATCGAATCTCGCCGCCGTGATGTTCCAAACATCGTGCCATCGCTTGAGTCAACGCGCCGGAACCGCCTTCGGGGCGTTTGACGCCGCTTTTATGAATCATCGAATGCCAGCCGAGAAAATCGCCGCTCGCCATTGCTGTCGGCGGAGGACCCGATTGCGCCGCGAGCCAAGCCATTGCGGCGCGCAAGCCTTCGTGCCGGAAAGTTTCGCGGACGAGCGCGCCGTAGCTAGTCATTAATTTCCGCACCATATCCGCCGGATTTTTCGATTTTGTCCCGAAAATCATATGCCGACCGAGATTAAAAACGGTAGGCGGTTTCAAAAACGCTTCAAAAACGCCTTCGTTTAATTTTTCCCACTCGGTCACGAATTTTTTATATCGGTCGGCGTCTTCCGGCGAAATGCGGGCAATTGATTCGCATGTCTTATCAACATCTTTCCAGAAATAAATCGCGCCCTTTCCGTCGGGCATCGGCGCAAAGGCGAATGGGTCGCAGTCAATATATTTCAAACCGAATTTTTCAAGTTCAAGCTCGCGCACAACCGGCGTCAAATGAATCATAATGTGCGCCGATGAGCCGACATCAATTTTGTAGCCCGGAATCAAATCGTCCTCGGTGCAAACCGCGCCGCCGACAATGTGCCTCCGCTCCAAAACCACGACTTTCAAACCGGCTTTCGCCAGATAACAAGCGCACGTTAAGCCGTTATGCCCGCCGCCGATGACGGCGACATCATAAGTTTCTGTCATAAAATTATTTTGTCACAGAAAACATTAGCCGCGAACAAGCACGAAAGAATACGAATAAGAAACCAGATTTATCTTTATCTTTTCTTCTTTCGTGTTCCTTCTGATTGTTCGCGGCAATATACAGCTTAGATACATTCACGGCTGCAAACCGATCTTGCGAACTAATTCGGCGTATCGCGGATCATCGCGCAGAGTGTCGTAAATCGGCTCGATTTTAAGCTGGACAATGGAAGGGTCGCGTTCGTTGAAAGCGTTTTCCAGAAATGCAAAAGCCATATCTTTTTGTCCCAGCCGCACGTAGATACCGGCAAATGTTAAGGGCGATACGGGCTTGGTTTTATTTCTTTCTTCAGCCCCTTCGAGCAGTTTGCGAAGAAAGCCCTGCCATCCCGATGTTCTGAAAATCTCGCGCATCTCCTCTATTTTTTCGGGCGGCGCACCCTCAAGGCTCTGTGTTTTTAGCCACGCTTCGATGGCTTCGGCATACATCTGTTTTTGTTCGTAGAGATAAGCCAGATGCAAATAAGCGAGACTGAATTTTGGCTCGACGGCGATAATTTTTTGGAAGTCTTCGATGGCTTGATCATTCTGCCGCGCAAAGTATAAAAGCTGCGCTCTGACACGGCGGATGAAGAGCGAGTTCGGGTCAAGTTCCTGCGCTTTTTCCATCTCGGTTTTTGCCTCGTCAAAATGTCCGGCGGTCATCAGAAACCAGCCGTAGCCCATTCGTATCGCTACGACGTTCGGGTTCAATTCGATTGCCCTTTGAAAATCTTTCTCGGCTCCCGTCCAGTCATATTCAAACTGGTATTTTATCTCAGCCAGCACGTTGTGCGCCTCAGCCAGATTATCGTCCAACGCTAAAGCTTTCGTCACGCTCTCTTTCGCTTTCGGGACGACTTCCGGCGCGAGGGTTTTGTTTTGACTAAGCGTTATGTAACATTCCGCGCTCCAGACGTGAGCAAGAGCGAAATTCGGGTCTTTTTCCAGTGCTTGCTGATAATACGAAAGACTCTTCCGAAGCCAGTTCTCCGGTCTCCTGTGATATAGATATTGACCTTGCAAATAAAGCTCGTAGGCTTCCGGGTTATCCGTGTAATGCTTGGCTAACTGTTCTCTCTCCTGCCTGCTTAGCTGAAGCGTTAGCGCATTTGTTATGCGTTCCGCAATCGAGTCCTGAACCTTAAAAATGTCGGTAAAATTTTCGTCAAACTGTTCAGCCCATAAGGGCGCGCCGCTGCGAACGTCGAGCAATCGCGCGGTTACTCTGATCCGCTCGCCGGCTTTCTGAATGCTGCCGTCCAAGACGGCTTCAACTTGTATCTCCTGACCTGCTTTAACCGGGTCTTGCTGAAGATCAGCGTATTTACGTACTGCGCTAATCGGTCGCACGACTAATTGCCGGAGGTTGCTCAGTCTGGTGGTTAGCGTTTCAGCCATTCCCATCTCAAGCGATTCGTCCCGGCTATCGGCGTTCAAAGGCTTAAACGGCAGAACGGCGATTGAACGAATCGGCGAACGCGGTGTTTTCGCTGGTTTTTGACTAAACAGCAGCCATCCGGCGAGAGCCGAAATTGAAATCAATGCAGCAATTGACAAAGCTAAAGCGGTTTTTGAAAAAGCGAAACGCGGCGAAGATATTCGGCGTTTCAAGCCGACAGGTTTTTCGCTTGGTTTATCCTCTTCTTCAACTGCGATTTGCTCGCCGCGAGTTTCTTCGATTTCCAGAGCAGTTTGATTGGATTTTTCTTCGATTTCGCAGATAAACCGATAACCGCGTTTGGGAACGGTTTCAATATAGCGCGGCTTACTCGCATCGTCATTAATCGCCTGCCGAATTTCTCGGATGATTTTCGTCAAAGCATTATCGCTGACAAAAGTATTCTTCCAAACCGAGTCAAAAAGCTCTTTTTTCTCGACAACGCGACCGCCGCTTTGCAGCAAAAAAATCAAAACATCAAAAGCGCGCGGCGTCAGGATAACTTCGCGTCCGTTTTTCCACACGCGGAAATTTTCTCCGTCAACCGTTACGTCGTCGAAACAATAGAGATTTTCTTTTGTCGGGGCAGCAGAGTTCACTTGCAAATTACGGCTCGCGTTTTTTCATAATAGTAACACCGCCAAACCGTCTCCTATTACATTAAATCGGCGAAATTCGCGGAAGAATAATAAAGTCATCGTAAAGTCACCGATACGTCATTACAGCAGACCCGTTTATGAATAAATTTTGAATTGTCGTAAAGAAATCCGTGTTTGGAGCGTTTTATAAGTAGGTGTGCGGATTGAATCAACAAGTCAGTATGGCAGGCGATATTGAAGTTGAGCGTAAGCCAAACACAATCAGAAACTGCTATTGACATTTACCTTGACAACTACGAAAACCTTCGTATAAGCTCACTACGAAAAGCTTCGTAGTGGAAGGAATTGTGAAATGACAAAAATAATATTGCAGACTTGCCTGATAATTATTTTGGCAATCGTATTTCTATCGGGCTTTGTTCAAGGACAAGAAAAACTTAAGACGGCAGTGGCTCTCAATAATCAAGGCGTCGCAAAAATAAAAGCCGAACAATACAAAGCCGCAATCGAATCGTTTAATCAGGCTATAAATTTGCATCCGAATTATGCGACGGCTTTTTACAATCTCGGAACGGCATATTTTCTTTTGAAACATTACGCCAAAGCCGCCGATGCCTTTCAAAAGGCGATTGAGTTTTTTCCCAGCTACGCCGAAGCGTTTAATCAACTCGGCGCGGTTTATCTGGAAACGGCGCAATATCCGCAAGCCCTGAACAAATTCAAAGAAGCGATTCGTTTGAAACCAAACAACGCAATTGCTTTTTATAATTTGGGCTGTCTATATATCCGTCGAGAAAAATATAAAGAAGCCGTCGAATCGCTCGAACAGGCGAAACGGCTCGATGAAAACAACGTCGAGATTTTGGTCAATCTCGGTTTTGCATACGCCAAACGAAAACGCTATTCGGAAGCGATTGTCGAAATCCGGCAGGCAGCTAATTTAAATCCAGACGACGGCGAAGTGCAGTTTCTTTTGGGGAACATTTATCTTTTGACGAAAGACAAACAAGCGGCTCTGGCGCAGTATCAGAAAATTAAATTGATGAGCTTAACCTTGGCGCAAAGACTTTACGCTGCAATCTACAATGACAAACTGGTAGTTGTTTCGTATAAATGATCAGAAGCCCTCTCAAAAATCATTTTCTCTGCCGCGTTAGCGGCAATCTGAATTTAGCCGTGTCTTTCAAGGCACGGAAAACAATCATCAAGTCTCCCGCGTCGCGTCAGC
>DASVTY010000068.1:0-26384 GCA_036387315.1 Pyrinomonadaceae bacterium | reverse complement strand
AAAAGGCTCAGGCAGCGCAGGTTTTTAACGAACAGACTCAGACGTTTAATCAAAAATTAAATGCCGCCTCGAACACGCTCAAGCAGTTCGACGCTCGCAACGGCGTGAGCGGAGCCGAAATCGGCGTTCAGCGCGAGCTTTTGCTCAAACAGCTTTACGACACGGAGGCGCAAATCAACGCCACCCGCACGGAAATCGGAGAAACCCAAAAGCGCAGCATCTCTTTACAGGAAAAAATCGCCGACCAGCCGGAACAAATTCAAACCGGGTCAGTCTCAAAATACGTTTCGGCTCTCGACCGGATGAAAGAAGAGTTGATTCGGCTAGAGCAGCAAAAAACGCAGTATCTGCAAAAATACCAGCCGAACAGCCGGTTTGTCCGCGAAACCGAAGAGCGCATCGAGCAATTGAAAAAGACTCTCGCGCAGGAAACGGCGAATCCGCCGCAGGAACGCTCGTTTGCTTTAAACGATTTGCGGCGCAGGCTGGAAAGCGATCTTTCCAACGCGCAAACCAGCCTCGCGGCGCTCAAAGAACGCGAAAAGAATCTGTCGTCGCAAGCCGCGAAACTGCGCAAAGAAGTCGCGTTTCTCAACAGCCGGAGCATTGATCGCGCCGGTCTCGAACGCGAGCGAAGCGTTAATGAAGAAGCCTATTTGCTTTATCAAAAAAAGGCGCGCGAGAACGAAATCAGTCAGGTTTTGAACAAAGAGCAAGTGATGAATTTCGGAATCGTTGACCCGCCGAGCACCGACGGCGAGCAGAAAAGTCCAAAGACGTTGTTAAATTTGCTCGTTTTAATGTTTGTCGGCGCGGCTGCCGGTTTTGCGAGCGCGATTGTTCTGGATAAATTAACAGCCACAACCGGGGATTACGGTTTGATCGCTTCGCCTTACGCAATCGAGCAGCATTTGGGATTGCCGGTTTTGGCAATTATTTCCGTGATCGAACCGCCGGCGATGAAGATAGTTTCAAAGCCCGAACGCCTGACGCTGCCGTCAGCCTCCGATAAAAAAAGAAAAAAACATCGCTGGTAGAAAAAATTACTGAAAACTGCGCCTCGTTTCTACTTTATAAATCAACGTAAAACAAAATAATTTAGCGAGGAATTCGATATGAAAGAGCGAATTAGAGCCTCTCTGGTATTCGTGTATAAACTGCTCGACCTGACCGCACTTGCCTTTGCCCTGTGGCTGGCTTTTTATCGCGGCGGACCGGAAGGCGTTGATTACATTTGGCAGGCGATTTCCGCACCGAGCGTTGACAGCTCGATTTTCTTTGCGGGCGTTTTGGGTAGCTGGGCGTTCATTTTGTCCTCGTTTTGGCTGTATCGCTCAAAACGATTGGCGAACTGGGAAGACGAGTTTGTTGACGTTCTGCGGGCGGTCACGTTCTGTAGCTTGATTTTGGCGACCTTGATTTTGCTGGCGGAATGGCATATTTTCCCAAAAAGATTTTTGCTCATTTTCGCCTTCACCTCTTTTGTTCTGCTCTTTTCGATTCGGCTGGTCAAACGCAATCTTTTAACTCAGTTTCGACTTCACGGGCGTAATCTGCGCTCTGTCGTCGTCATCGGCGCCGGAAATCGCGGGCAGAAAATCGTCAAATTAATCAAGGAAACACCGGAAATCGGTTATCACTTTGCAGGGTTTATTGACGACATTGACGACCCCGAAGTGCTTGGCAATCTGGATCAGATTCCGCAGGTTTTAGCCGAAAACGTGATTGACGAAGTAATTCTTTGTCTGCCGATAAAAACTTTTTACGACAAGATGGATTCAATCGCGCGGGCGGCTGAAGAACAGGGAATCACGGTTCGCGTGTATTCGGATTTATTTAATCTGAGACTGGCGCGCGCGGTCACCGGGGAAATCGGCGAAGCCCCGATTTTATCGCTTTACACCGCGCCGGAAGCCGATTGGCGAATGTTCATCAAAAACTCGATTGATTTCGCCGGAGCATTGGTTTTGTTGATTTTGCTCTCGCCATTGCTGTTGATTATCGCTTTGCTTATTAAATTAACCTCTTCAGGTCCCGTCTTCTTTATTCAGGAGCGCGTCGGATTGAACAAGCGGCGGTTCAAAATGTACAAGTTCAGGACGATGTGCGTAGATGCCGACAAACGGCAGAGCCAGCTCGAAGCTTTAAACGAAGCAAACGGTCCGGTTTTTAAAATCAAAAACGATCCGCGCGTGACGTGGATTGGAAAATGGCTGCGAAAAACAAGTCTGGACGAATTGCCGCAGCTAATCAATGTTTTGCTCGGCGATTTATCGCTTGTCGGACCTCGCCCGCTGCCCGAACGCGATTTTCAAAAATTCAACAAATTGTGGTTTAACCGCCGCTTTAGCGTCAAACCCGGAATTACCTGCGTCTGGCAGATTTCCGGGAGAAGCGAAACGAGCTTTGATAAATGGATTCTGCAAGACCTCGAATACATTGATAAATGGTCTTTGATTCTTGATTTTAAAATTTTACTCAAAACAATTCCGGCAGTAGTTCGCGGAACCGGCGCGATGTAGAACGCTTCGATATGAAAGCAAGCGCGGACGAAAAAACAATAACATTTGCGGCGATGCTGCCCGTTGCGGCGGTTTGTTTGCTGATTTTAACAGCCTGCCTTCTCGGCGCAGCCGTCGCTTCAATCGGCGGCGGTTCCGGTTCGCAAGCTCTTTTGATTGGCGCGACGGTTATCGCCGCAATTGTCGGAATCGCCTGCTTTGTTCTGGAATTGCCGGTGATTGCGGTTGTTCGTTTTGCTTTTATCGCCTCGTTTTTTTTCAAAGGCGAGCTGAATCTTTACAAGATAGATGAAATCGAAGACCCTTCGGGCTTTAATCTGTCGCTGACGTTGTTGACCGGATTGATTTTACTCGTTTACGACCAATTCGATTATCAGGACGACATTAGAGAAAAATTGTTTCCGACCGCGTTTTCGATTTTGCTTGCCGCGCTTTTGATTTGCGCCGTCGCGTCGGTCATTTACGGCGGTTCGACGCTGCTCGGCTGGTTTTCGGTGTGGTCGTTTTTAACTTCGATTTTAATCGCCGTTGTCATTGCTTCGCACTTTGGCGAACGGGAAAGACTAATTCAATTAGTAATCGGAATCGCAATCGGGCTTTTATTTACCGGATTCGTCGCTTTGTCGCAATACACGATTGAATTTCCGATGAATCTGGCGTTTTTCGGAACCGGGACTGAAGAAGAACTGCTCGGCACGCAGAGCATCGCGATGTCGCGCGTTCCGGCTTTTCTCCGAACTCCGACGGAAATGGCTTGGGTTGTTTCGACGCTCGTTCCGATTGTCATTGCGCCGGTGATTTGCCGCGTGAAAATTTTTAAATCGCTGCGCAAAATTGTTTTGTTAACGGCAGCTTTTGCAGGAATTGTCGCCGTTATACTTTCGCTGGCGAGAGGAAGCTGGATTTCGCTTTTGGCGGCTTTAATGCTGCTTGTTTTATTCGGCTGGTATCGGCTTTCGGCGATTGAAAGAAAGAGCTATTTCATTTCCGTTCTTGGCGTCGTCGTTTTCGCGTCGCTTCTGCTGGCTCCGTTTGCGGGCAGAATTTACGACCGT
This sequence comes from Pyrinomonadaceae bacterium, assembly GCA_036387315.1. Taxonomy (GTDB): domain Bacteria; phylum Acidobacteriota; class Blastocatellia; order Pyrinomonadales; family Pyrinomonadaceae; genus JALZCH01. The sequence continues at coordinate 22,807 of DASVTY010000068.1, read as the reverse complement.
TTAACCGAAGACGATCAGGGATCGGCTTTGATTCGCGTGCCTTTGATGGAAACCGCCGTCCGAATAATTGAAGACAACGCAATTGTCGGCGTCGGGTTGAACGGCTATCGCTCGAATATGACCAGATACGACGAGACGGATATATTTGTCAGCCAGGTATTTCCAAATCCGGTTCATAACGTTTTCGCTCATATAACGGCGGAAATCGGCGTTCCGGGCGGAATCGTTTTTTGCCTTCTGATTCTCGTCATATTATTTGAATGTTTAAAAACGATGACTTCGCGCGACCGGCTGCTCTTTGCTCTGGCTCTGGGTGCGACTGCCGGAATAATCGCGTTTGTTATTTCGGGGATGAAAGAGCCGGGTTCGCTCGGTTCGGTTCGTCCGCCGATTCGCACCTGTTTTTTCCTGTTCGGAACGGTTCTAGCCGTTAGCAGGCTGCGCCGTCGTCTCATTTTTTAGCTTACTCCGCAAACAAAAAATAATGATTGCTTCAACAGCAAATAAAGAATTTCTGACTCGCGGCGCGTCCTCGGCTGTCGGTCGTAATTTGTTATGGATGGTCTGGTCGGGCGGCATCAGCATCGCCAACAGCATTCTGGTCTGGGTTTTTATGGCGCGTATGCGCGACGTTGAAGAGCTGGGCAGATTTACGATTGTAATGGGGCTTTATACTCTTTTTTTCGGAGTTTGTTCGCTCGGATTAGTCCCGTATCTGGTGAGCGAAATCAGCCGCAGAAACGAGCAGTTCAAGACTTTTCAGAAAAACGAGCAAACGATTGTCGAATTTGTCGGCAGCGCCTCGGTTTTTCTTTTGATTTCGGGAATTGTCTGCGCCTTTTTAATGGCGGCTTGCGGTTTTCTGGTGAGCGATTCGTGGACGGTGCGCGTATCTACGCTTGTCTTAAGCCTCGCCCTGATTCCCACAGGAGTGCTCGGAGTTGCCGAAGCGACCGCCATTTCATTTGATCGAACCAGACTGATCGCATTTGTCAGCACCTTTGAAAATGTGCTCAGAACCGTTTTTCCTCTGTGGCTAATCTATTCCGGTTTCGATATTTCCGTAATCTGCGCGTCGTTTGTGGCTGTCAGAATCGTCGCGTTAATAATTTATGCGCGAGTTGCGGGAAATCGCCTTTTCAAGGCTTCTTTCGCTGTTGATGATTTGGTCAGGATTTTAAAGGTCACTCCGACTTTTGCCGCGACAATAGTTTTTGCCTCGATTAACTGGCAAGCCGCCGTGATTCTGCTGGGACTTTTGAGCACGGAGATTGAATCGGCAAAATTCGGCGTCGCTTCGCGCTTTCTCATTCCGGTGACGATTTTGATGGCGAGCTACGCCAATGTGATTCAGCCGATGATTGCCAAAAAAACGCTCAAATCAAACGAAAATGCCGGTTCGTTTCTTTCCAAAATGGCGGGCTATCCTTTAATTTTATCAACTCTCGCGGCTGCCGCTTCGCCGTTTTTGTCCCGTCAGGTTTTGATAGTTTTTTTCGGCGAAAACTACGGAGATGTTGCGGCGACGCTCGATATTTTAGCGTTGAGCGTCGTTCCGTTTTGCCTGGTGATGGTTGTCGCCAGAGGACTCGTAGCGACCAACTCGCAGCACATTGATCTTTTGGCGAATGCGCTCGGCGTCGTCGCCTGTATAACGCTCGGCGCGATGCTGGTTCCGAAATACGGCGCAATCGGAGCGGCGACGGCTCAATTATTTTCATTTTTATTAATGGCTTTGGTCGAAGTCGGTTATTTAACAAGAAAAACGGTCGGTTTCCAAATCTGGCGAACGGCTTTTCTTTCGCTGGCGTGCCTCTCCCTGTTACACATAATTTTCTGAAACCGATAGCCGTTTCGCACTTTAAGAAAATCATTCAGATTTATTTAAAGTGCATTCTCGCGATAGTCGCGCAAATGTTTAATGAGTAAGTATCATTTCCAAACCGAAATCATAAAACCGAAGACTGTTTCGGCGGCGATTCATAATAGCCTCCAAAACGAAGCTCTGCGGACAAGAAAACCGCGAGTTCTGACGGTCGGAATGCATTTGACTAAAACGCGCGGCGGCATCACGACTCTGATTGCCGAAATACTTAATTCTTCGCTAAAAGACGACTTCGAGTTTGCTTACATCGAATCGCAAGCCGAAGATTTTGGGAAATTCGGCAAAGCATTTTTGGCTTTGCAGGCAATCGCCCGGTTTGTTTGGAGCTGTATTTGGAAACGCCCCGAATTGGTTTACGTCCATCTCGGCAGCAACGCCAGTTTATACCGCGAATCAATTTTCATTCTTCTGGCAAAGCTTTTCGGACAAACGGTCGTCACGCATTTTCACGCGGGCGATATAGATAATTACTACCCTTTTCAAAGCAAAATCGGTCAAAGCTTTATCCGCTGGGCAATTAATTGCAGCGATTTGGTAATCGCGGTTTCGCAGGAGTCTGCAAAACAATTGCGAAACATAACCGACTCGCTCAAAATTTCCGTGATTCCGAATGCGATTGATACATCCGTTTTTAACGCCGGAAAGCAATTGACGGATAAACCTTCGGACGGCGCGGTTAGATTGCTGTTTGTCGGAGCCGTCGGGAAATTAAAAGGTGAAAGAGATTTAATCAAGGCTCTGGCAATTTTACGCGAAAGCGGCAATACAAACATAAAAGTTTCTTTTCTCGGATACGGAGCCGAAAGCCTCAAAGATTACTGCGAAGAAACCGGAACGATTGATTTCGTCGAACATCTCGGCGCGGTTTCGATGAGCGAGCGCATCGGGTTTTATCAAAAAGCGGACATTTTCGTTTTACCGACTTATGCCGAAGCGATGCCGATGTCGGTCATTGAAGCGATGGCTGCCGGATTGGCGATAATTTCAACTCCGGTCGGCGGAATACCCGAATTAATCGAAGGCGGCGTTGATGGATTTCTTTTTCCGCCTGGTGATGTCAATGCTCTTGCGGAGAAGATTTCATATCTGCTGAATAACAAGGATTTAACAATTAAAATTGGCGGGAGAGCTAGAAAAAAAGCAAGCGAGCAACTGAATTTTCCCCGTTATGCGGGCAAGCTTCGCCAGTGTCTGTTAGCCGCTTGCAAACTTAAAACCTAAAAATATGACCAGCACTAAATTACTAATCAAACGTTCAATCAAATCTGTCGCCTCGGTGGCAAACACCAAAGCCGGTTTTGCGTCGTCAGCGCCCGGTTCGGTTAATGTAATCGCGTATCATCGCGTCGTCGCCGATATTGCGAAAGCCGAAAGAGAAGCCATTTACGGGCTTGTCGTCTCAGCCGCGACATTCCGCAGGCATTGCGAGCTGCTGCATCAAAAATTCGACGTTGTTTCGCTTGAAACCGCGATGCATTTTCTGCACGAAGAAAGGAAAGTGCGCCGACCGTTAGCCGTTATTACTTTCGACGACGGTTATCTTGATTTTTACGAACAAGCCTTTCCTATTTTGAACGAATTCGGATTGCCCGCAACCGTTTTTCTTCCCACCGATTGCATCGGAAAAGACAAGCCTCTGGCGCACGACCGCATTTACTGGCTCGTCAAACAGGCAATCGAAAAATCAATTTCCGTCACGAACCCGTTAATGCGAGCGGGAGTCGGAAGCGAATCGCCCGCCGCAGAATTTGCCGGTTCGCGTAATCTTCTCAAGCTGACCGATTCGATAGTTTATTTACCGAACAATCTGCGGGAAAAAGTAATTACCGAATTGGAAAAAGAACTCGGCGACAAATTTGAAGATTATCCGCGCGAATATCAATTGCTCGATTGGGAAATGGTTCGCGAGATGACGCGCAAAGGAATTAATTTCGGGGCGCACACCGCCAATCACGTAGTTTTGCCGCTTGAGGACGAAGCCGCGCTGGAAAACGAGATTGTCGGGTGCAAGAAAGAGCTAGAACGGCAGTTGGGCAAAAAAGTAGTTTCGTTCGCTTATCCGAACGGCGAATATAACGCCCGCATCCGCCAGCTCATCGCTCAAGCCGGATACGGAGTTGCCGTTACGACGGAAAAAAGAATCAACCAGCCCGGAGCCGATTTGTTTACGCTCGGTAGAATCAGCCTTTGCGAAGAGTCTACACGCGGATTGAGAGGCGCTTATTCGCACAGTGTAGCCAGCCTTAGATTAGGACTTTAAAGAAACGGATAAATAGCTTTTATTTATCCGTCCGAGTTCGTTAAAGAACTGACTCTGAATCGCTTTTTCGAGGAGAAATTATGCAAAATGCCCCTTTTCGTTTAGGTCATCGCCCTGAACTCGACGGCTTGCGCGGCGTTGCGATTCTCCTCGTTCTTTTCCATCACGCCGGTATTCCGGTTATGCACGGCAGTCATATCGGCGTTGATATTTATTTCGTGCTATCGGGTTTTCTGATTACGGCTTTGCTGTGTCAGGAATATGAAAGATACGGGCGCATCAGCCTGAAAAATTTTTATATCCGTCGGCTTCTTCGCCTGACTCCGGCGCTGGCTCTTTTGCTAACCGTGTTGGGAACTTACACAGTTGCGACAAAATCGGGGACTGAGCTTGTCAAAACCGGAAAAGCAATCGTTTATACGGCACTTTATCTTTCGGATTTTTCGCTCGCGTTTGGCTTTGCTAATCTCGGAGCGCTGGAACACACCTGGTCGCTCGCTATCGAAGAGCATTTTTATGTTCTTTACCCGCTCGCGCTTATTCTGCTTCTTGGAAAGAAGCTTTCGCGCCGAACGATCTTTGTTTTATTTGCAGCTCTAATAGTCGCCATCACGATACATCGCGCTTTGCTGTGGGGACCGGCTCCCGAACAGGTAAATCGCGTTTTCTATGGTTTTGACACGCGCGCGGATGGTTTGCTAATCGGCTGTTTGCTCGGACTCGCCGCCTCTTGGGGCAAACTCCCGCCCGTCAGATGGTTTTTGGCGCTCGCCGCCGCTCTGACTTTGTTTTTAGCCGTTGTTTTCGCGTCCTGGAATTCGGCAGTTTATGCTTACGGATTACCCGTAATCAATTTGTCTACCGCTCTCGTCCTGGCATTCGCTCTGACATCGCGCCCCAAGTATTTAGCCAATAAAGGTTTAGTTTGGATCGGCACAATTTCTTACGGGCTTTATCTCTGGCACAATCTGATTTTCATTCTGGTACGCGAGCGAATAACCGAATCGCCCTGGCGCATTCTACTTTTGGGCAGCTTCGTGAGCATCGTCTGCGCCGCGCTTTCTTATTATTTGTTGGAAAAGCCATGTCTGAAATTTAAAGAACGATTTACGACTCCTGCGGCTCAAACGGAGAGCGTTGACGCCGCCGTTTTCAATCCCCAAGCTCTGTAGATCCTAAAAACTTAGTCTTTGAGAAAATTAATAAAATGCACGTACAAGTTTCCCCTAATCTGGTAAATAAAACGACTTTTGCGCGAGCCGACGTACTTGAGTATTTTCAAGACCTGAGCGCTCTTTTTGAATCCGAAAAAGTCATTTTTGAAAAATTGCTTCCGGCAATCAGGAATAAAAAAATACTCGACCTCGGAATGGGCGGAGGCAGAACGACCAAATATTTGCTGCAAATCAGCAGCGATTATACAGGCATTGATTACGTCCCGGAATTTGCGCGAGAAACAAGCAAAAAATATCCGGGCACAAAGATTTTGTGCGGCGATGCGAGGGATTTAAAAGAATTTGAAGATGAAAGTTTCGATTTTGTTCTTTTTTCCTATAACGGTCTTGACTGTATTTCGGGCGAGGATAGGCTGAAAGCGTTGGGAGAAATTTACCGCGTGCTAAAAAAAGGCGGCTATTTTATGTTCTCGTCTCATAATCGAGATTATCAATATTTCAAAAAACTTCCCTGGCAGCGGAAAATTCAATACGATTTGAATTATTTCAAGTTTTTACTTTATTGCCTTTACCATCTGCCCGCGCATTCCAGAATGAAGAAGCACGAAATATATACGGATGACTACGCCTTGGTAAACGATCCCGATCACAGATTTTCTTTGCTGCTTTATTACATCAGCATTGAAAAGCAGGTAAAACAACTCGCGAAAATCGGATTTTCAGATGTCGAGGCTTATGACCTGCAAGGAAAAATGGTGAAAAGCGATACCTCGTCGCACTGGATTTACTATTTGGCGAAAAAATAGCCAAAAAATATTAAATAATCATAAAGATCGGCTTGCATTAGACCGATCTTTTTTTCTTTGTTTTTAGCATCCTTCTTTATCAAACAAAAAATTTAACGGAATTCAAACAAACTTCTCCGAAAAAATGGAATGCAGCTTTCTTTAAAACTCTAAAAATGCAAGTAAACAAAAATAAAATCACAACATTAACTAACCAAGAGGATAAATATGAGCGTAGCAATTATTACGGGATGTTCGGGATTAATCGGAAGTGAAGCGACAAAGTTCTTTCACGAAATGGGCTTTAAAGTCGTCGGCATTGACAACAATATGCGTGAATATTTTTTCGGGCGCGACGGCTCGGTTGATTGGAACACTCACACGCTGAAACGTTCTTTGCGAAACTTTGTTCATTATCCGGCGGATATTCGCAACGAAAAAGCCATTCGCGATATTTTCCGCAAATACGGCAAAGACATTTCGGTTGTTATCCACACGGCGGCGCAGCCGAGTCACGATTGGGCTGCGAAAGAGCCTTTGACCGATTTCACGGTCAACGCGACCGGAACGCTGGTTCTGCTCGAAGCCGTTCGCGAGTTCTGCCCCGATGCTCCGTTTATTTTTACTTCGACAAACAAAGTTTACGGCGACACGCCGAATAATCTCCCCCTGGTCGAAAAGGAAACGCGGTGGGAAATTGATGAATCGCATCCGTTTTTTGAATACGGAATTGACGAATCAATGACGATTGACAGCTCGAAACACAGCGTTTTCGGCGCGAGCAAGGTCGCGGCGGACGTGATGGCGCAGGAATACGGTCGTTATTTCGGTATCAAAACCGGAATCTTTCGCGGCGGCTGTCTGACCGGTCCTGCGCACTCCGGCGCGATGCTGCACGGCTTTCTGGCTTATCTCATCAAATGCATTGTAACCGGAAAGCATTACACGATTTTCGGCTATCAAGGCAAGCAAGTCCGGGACAACATTCACTCAAACGATCTGGTTCGCGCGTTCTGGCATTTTTATCAGGACCCGCGCGCCGGAGCCGTCTATAACATCGGCGGCAGCCGACACAGCAATTGTTCGGTTTTAGAAGCTATTGAAATCGCTCAGGAGGCAGCCGGACGAGAGCTTTCTTACAGCATCTCGAATCAGGCGAGAGAAGGCGATCATATCTGGTGGGTCAGCGACGTGCGCCGTTTTCAAGCACATTATCCAGACTGGAGCTTTGAATATGACTTGAAAACCATCATCGGCGAAATCGTCGAAGCGACCGAGGAAAAGCACATCCACGAGTCAAAACTGGAATTAATCGCAGCTTAAAGAAAAACTCGTTTTCAGAAATTTCCGATAATTGCCGCGCGCAATTATCGGAAATTTAACTTTTAGAATCTGCTTGAATTTTTGATTATGCTCGATTTTGGAAAACAAAACATTTTAGGCGTCGGCATCAGCGCGGTTGATTACGAAGCCGCAGTTGAAAAAATTATCTTTGCCGCCCTCAGCAAACGCCCTTTTGCGGTCAGCGCGCTCGCGGTTCACGGAGTAATGACCGGTGCTCTGGATTCGGTGCATCGTCACAGATTAAACGGGCTTGATCTCGTCGTCCCCGACGGTCAGCCGGTGCGTTGGGCGATGAAATGGCTTTACGGAGTAGAGCTTCCCGACCGGGTTTACGGACCGACTTTAACCTTGAAAGTTTGCGAGAAAGCCGCACAGGAAGGACTTAGTATCTATCTTTACGGAAGCCGTCAAGAGGTGTTGGAGAAACTTAAAGTCAATCTTCTAAAGAAATTTCCCTCACTGAAAATCGCTGGCAGCGAGCCTTCGCGTTTTCGGCAGGTAACGGCGGACGAGCAAGCGGAAATTGCCGAAACCATTCGCAAAAGCGGCGCTTCGATTGTTCTGGTCGGTTTGGGATGTCCGCGACAGGAAACATGGGTTTTTGAAAACCGGGAATTGATTTCGCTGCCGCTGATGGCGGTCGGAGCGGCTTTTGATTTTCACGCCGGGACTGTTTCGCAATCTCCGGCTTGGTTTCAGGATCACGGGCTTGAATGGCTTTACCGTTTCGTTCAGGAACCGCGCCGTTTGTGGCGGCGTTATATGTATCTGAATCCGCTTTATCTGCTGCTCGTCGCGCTCCAATTGTTGAGATTGAGAACAATGGCTCTCGAAGATACGGTTCCGCCGCAGAGCCAAATGCGTTTTGGTTAAATTCTCCTGCGTTTAGCTGAAACTCAACACTTAAAGCGGCATCTGTTATGAATCCCAATCGGCTTTCTCTAATTTTATTAATTTTAGTTCTAAATCTTTCTGCGAGCTGCCGATTTGCCGCGACCGCGAAAGACGATTCGAGCCGGGAAGATGCCATTAATAAGTCTAAAAACGAAACCGCTCTTTTGCAGGCGCAAGCGAATATCGAGAAATTTCGCAAAGGCGAGGCGCAGATAAAAATTTTAGACGCAAACGGCAAAACGGCAAAACAAGTTCAACTGAATATAAAACAGTCGTCGCACGATTTTAAATTCGGCTGTTATTTAAAAATTGACGATTTGCCGCCTGAAAAGCTGCCCGGATATGAAAAGCATTTTGCCGGACTTTTTAATTATGCGGTGGTCGGGACTTATTGGGATTTTATCGAAAACAAACGGGGAATAGAAGACTGGTCATGGTTTGAGCGCGAAATCGCTTTGAGCCGGAAAATAGGCGCGCGCATCGCAGCCGCGCCGATTCTTTGGGGAACGAATCAAGCCGGAACTCCCCGTTGGCTGCCGCCACAAAAAGACGAGCTGCTGCCAATTCTGAAAAAACGAATTCAATCAATCGCGGCGAAGCACGCAAATACAATTGAAGATTGGGAAATAGTCAACGAGCCGCTCGCGCCGAAAAAGGATATTTTTGCAAACAGAATCGGGCGCGATTATCTCGAATCGGCTTTTTCGTGGGCGCGCGAAGCCGCGCCTGCGGAGCGTTTGATGCTCAACGAATACGGCGTTTTCGGCTGGGTCGCGGCGCATAATTTTAACCGCGATAAATATTTTGCTTTGCTCGAAGATCTGATTGAAAAAGACGCTGCTTTAGACGTTATCGGAATTCAGGCGCACGCACTTGGCGAATGGTACGAGCCGGCGAATGTTGCCGAACAGCTCAATCGTTACGCCGCGCTCGGAAAACCGATTCAAATCACCGAATTCAGCGCGCAAACCTTTAACTACGACGACCGCCAGGCTGCGCTCAAAATTTCCGGCAATTATCAATCGGGCATTTGGGACGCGGAAAAACAAGCTCAATTTTACCGTGAGTTTTACACGATTTCGTTCGGCAATCCGCAAGTCGAAGCGATTGTTACGTGGGGACTTGACGACGAAAGAGCGTGGCTGCCCGGAATCGGTTTGATTGACGCGAATGGAAATCCGAAACCGAATTATAAAACTCTCGACCGATTGATAAACGACGAATGGCGGACAAATTTACAAGTCAATTTAACGGCGGACGACGCTGCGAAATTTCGCGGCTTTTACGGCAGTTATGAAGTCGAAGTCGTCATTAACGGCAAAATCGCTTCTAAAACCGAATTCGAGTTAAAAAAAGACGAAAAAAACGAATGGATTCTGAATCTGTGAAAAGGGGATTTATGTCTTCGATTGATATTTTGCTTGAAAATAATCAATTCGCCTCAGATGAAAAGCTATCTGTAACCGAAATTCCGAATGAAACGTTTCAAACGGAAATTTCAATCGGCGGAGTTGAAGTAATCGAAAAGATTTTCGATGAATGGATTGAATTGTGCGAAGAAGGCGCTTGCAACGAACCGTTTTTTCGCCCCGAATGGTTCGTCGCTTTTGTTAAAAATTTTGAGAAAGAAATTCTGCTCTTAACAGTTAGACGCGCCGGAAAATTACGCGCCGTTTTGCCTTTGATGAAAGGAAACGGAAATCTTCACGGCGTTCCGGTGAAAAGCCTCGAAGCCGTTTATAACCTCAACACCCAGCGTTTTGATTTGATTCGCGGCGCAGACGAATCGGAACGAAAAGAAATCGTCAAAGCCGTTTGGAAAGAAATAAAAGGGCAGCCGAAATGGCGGGTTTTGGAGATGCGGCTGGTCAAAAAAGATAGCTGGCTCAATGATTTGCTCGCCCTTGCCGAAAGCGAAAATTACAGAACCGGCGTCTGGCAAATGGACGCGGCGCCTTTTATCGAGCTGCCGCAAGGCGATAATAAAGAAAAATTAATCGAAGATTTTTTCAAAGGCTCAAGAAAACATCAGCGGCAAGAGCTTAACAGGCGGCTGCGGCGTCTGAAAGAACTCGGCGAAGTTGAATTTGTCGTCACGCGCGGTTATTCGCCGGAGCTGATGCAGACGTATTTCGAGCTTGAAGCCAAAGGCTGGAAAGGTCGCGGCGGAACAGCCGTGACCGACGACGAAAGAGTCTCCAAACTGCACCACGATTTTGCCCGCGCCATCGCCGCAAAAAACGCGCTTTTTATTTACCAATTAAAGCTCAACGGGAAAACGATTGCGATGAGCGCGAACATCATTTACGCCAAACAAGCCGTCCATTGGAAGACTTCATACGACGAAGAATATTCGCGCTATTCGCCTGGAAATCTGCTTTTCAGGGAATTCCTGAGCGATTGTATCCGAAAAGATTTATCCGAAATTGATTTTCTCAGCCCCGCAGCCGCTTATAAAAAATTCTGGGCTTCCGGCGAGCGCGAACACGCGGCGTATTATGTTTTTCAGCCGGGAGTTTTAGGTTCGCTGCTTTGGAACTGGAAGTTTTCCGTTATTAGCCGTTTGCGTAAATATAAGAAAGCAATAAACACGCAGAGTTGAACGTGAGAAAATAAAATAAGAACAATCTTAAATTTTATAACAACTTTGCGCGACCTCAAGGCAATATGGGAATGAAAATATCGTTAAATCCAGATTCTGTCACTTACCTTTTAAGCGCAGCGGCGGCTTTCCTGATTTTTGACAGCAGCGCGGCATTATTGCTCGATAATTTGACCGGGTATAATTCTCTCTTTGTTCACAAACTGGTCAAGCTTTTTTATGTTGACCTGGAGCTTAACATTCCGGCGTTTTTCTCTATGCTGCTGCTGTTGATTGCGTCGCTTCTTCTGGCTGTCATCACAATTCTTAAAAGACAGGAAAATGCCGATTACGTTCAGCAATGGGCAATACTCTCAGGCGGTTTTCTGTTTATGGCATTCGATGAAGTAATCGCCGTTCACGAGCGATTAATCGAACCGATGCGCGCCGTTTTGGGCGAGCAACATCTCGGCGTTTTATATTTCGCCTGGGTTGTTCCGGTTATTCCGCTCGTTTTATTTCTCGCCTTCTTCTTCCTGAAATTTTTGTGGAGTCTTCCCGAAAAAACAAAGCTCTCTTTCTTGTTAGCTGCGAGCCTTTACGTCGGAGGAGCAATCGGCTGCGAGCTTCTCGAAAGCAGGCACTGTGAAATATACGGGAAAGAAAATTTGCTGTATATGATCCAGACAACGATTGAAGAAAGCTTCGAAATGGGCGGCGTGATTGTTTTCATTTGGGCGCTGCTGACATACATTGCCGAGAGATACGAAGAAGTGCGGTTTCGATTCGATAATGCTGAGAACAGCTTATAGCCTATTGCTTTTTAAAATTTAGCGTTTAATTTTATGCACCAAATTTTGATTCGGAGAGCCGAAGGGGAAAATATTTTAGAATCGCTGCGCGATGAATGGAAACAGCTTTTCGCGGCTGCCGAAAGCTCTCCGTTTCTGTCGTGGGAATGGCTCTCGACCTGGTACAAATGGTTCGGCGGCAATAAAGATTTATTCATTCTCAAGGCTTATCGGCAAAATCAGTTAGTCGGATTGCTGCCGCTCTATTTGCAAGAGAAAAGAGTTTTGGGATTAAAGCTCAAACGTCTTGCTTTTATCGGCGAGGCGCAGGGCGGCGCGGATTATTTAGATTTAATCGCCAAATCCGAAGACAAAATCGAAGTTTTATCCGCAATTCTCGATTTTCTAAAAAAAGAAAACTGTTTCGATTTAATTTGTCTAGAAAATCTGGCTAACGATTCTGCGACCGCCGACTTTTTACTAAATTTTAGCGAGCCTCAAACAAAACTTCGGCTGCGCCGTGCCGCTCAAACAACAGCGGTTTGTCCGCAAGTCGAATTATCCGGCGATTGGGAAACAACTCTGAAACAAAGCAAACGCGCGAGCAATTTCAAACGCAGGCTCAAACAGCTTGAAAAAATGCCGGGTTTTGAATTCCGCTCGGTTACTTCGCCAATTGAAGCCGCCGATGCGTTTGAAAGATTTTATCGCCTACACGAAAAACGTTGGCTGAAAAGCGGCGGCTCCGAATTGAGCGGGCATCCGCGTCTGGTTTCTTTTCAACGCGATTTAGTTCCCGCGCTGGCTCAAGCCGGTTTCATCAGATTTGACGAATTGTGGGTTGAAGGCGAATGCCGCGCTTCGGTTTACGGTTTGGACGACGGGCGAGCCTTTTATTACTACAATTCCGGTTATGATTTGGAATGGTCGAGCCGCAGCGTCGGACTCGTTTTAATCGGTCTTTCAATCAAAAATGCGATTGAGCGCGGAAATTCTCTCTACGATTTTTTGCGCGGCGACGAAACTTATAAATTCGATTGGTCAAACAAACAAGCCGAATTAGTAACAGTCAAATTCAGCCGAAATACCGTGTCGGCTGTGGCGCATGAAAGTTTAAATTCCGCCTGGTTCAAATTTAAAAACTTCTCGAAATCGGCGCTGCCTTCCGATTTTTCCGAGAGCGTCAAAAATTGGCGGCGAAAATGGAAAAGAAATTATCAGCTTTCGGATTTGGAAGCTGAAAAAACCGGGCAAATCGTATGAAACACAAAGTTTCAATCGTCATCATCGGGCGCAACGAAGAACGCAGTCTCGGAAAATGTCTCGCCGCCGCACAAGCTGCCGCCGAACAAATCGGAGGCGCGGACATGATTTTTGTTGATTCGGCTTCGACCGACAACACCGTTTCCGTCGCTCAATCCTACGGAGTTCGAGTTCTCTCGCTCAAACCCGATTGGCAGCTTTGCCCTTCAGCCGGGCGTTTCGTTGGCTCGCATTACGCCGAAGGCGATTTTATTTTATTTGTTGACGCGGACACGCTCTGTTATCGAGATTTTTTGCCCGCCGCGCTCGAATATTTCGAGCAAAACCCGGAAGTCGGCGGAATCAACGGATATTTGGACGATCTGGATGAAAACGGCGAGCTGCTGGCGAACGCTGAGGAAAGATACGAAACGGCGACAGACGTCAAATGGCTTCGCGGACCTTGCTGTTTTTACCGCAAACGCGCGCTTTTAGAAGTCGGTTCTTTTAATCCGTATCTGGCAATGGAAGAAGAAGCCGAGCTTGGTTTGCGGATGATAAAAAAAGGCTGGAAACTGCGCCAGATTCCGATTCCGATGGCGTGTCACACTCGCTGTTATCACTGTCGAACGCTCAAAAGCGTCGTTACAACTTTCAAACGCGACATCGTTTCCAAACGATTGGGAGAAATCACAAAAACAATCGCTTACGCCTTCAAAGAAGGCAACGGTCTGATTTTCTGCTGGCTGCGGCTGAAAACCACAATCGTTTTTTTCGGCTGGCTTTTTCTTCTCTCGCTCAGCCTTTTGCTGCCGGAATTTCTTTATCCGAAAGCGATTTTTGCCGCGCTCGTCGTTTTGCCGCTGCTTGCTATCTTCGGTAAAAAACGCAGCATAACGGAAACTTTGCTTTTCATTCCCGCTAAGGTGATTAATTTTATTGACGTTTTATCGGGTTTTCACAAAATCAGCTTCAAAAATACCGCTTTTTATCCTCTGGATGTGATCGAACATAAAGCGCAAATCAATCACGATTAGAAACGGTTTAATTTGATTGAAGGGAAAAGAAATTTTAACCGCCGAGACGCAGAGACGCCGAGTTATAAAAAAGAAGAAAAGGAAGGAGAGGGAGAAAATTCCTTTAAACTTTTTTCTTTTCTCCTTTTGATTTACTGGGCGTCTCTGCGTCTCTGCGGTTCAATCCGTCTTCCAAATCTCGATTAGAAAGCGTTATCTGGGCGTGGCTGTTTGAGCGATTTCTGAAACCGAAAAATAACCGATTGCGGCGTCGTGGTCTGAAATGCGTTCGGGGCGATTGGCGTCGTTGCGATAGGTTTCGGGAAAATCCGCGTTGACGCGGGCGAAACCGAAACGCGCGGCGTGTTTTTTGCCCGCTTCGTTGACCAGGAAATGATCGAGAATCTGCGCGTTTCCGGCGAAAATGTAAGAATAACGCTGCTCGCCCGGAATGTGATTGACCAGATCGGTCAAGTCGGGATTGACCAAATCATCCGAAGCCAGCAACACCTGTTCTTTCGCAGCCGGTTTTCCAATCAGCGTGCCGATTACGTCAACAACACCGTCATTGAATTGGAAAGCGTTGAAATCGCCGACTAGAATTAAAGGCTCATTCGGGACGGCGGTTTGCCGTTTTTGAATCCATTGCGCCATCATATCGGCTTGCGCTTTCTTTTTCGCCCGCGTGTCGCCGTCCGCGTCAAAATAACCGCGCAACGACTTTAAGTGATTAACGACAACCGTAAAAGTTAAATTTTTATCCCCGTCTTTGAAAGTGCCTTGAACCAGAAACGGCGGGCGGTCGAAAACCGCAACTTTTTTATCGTCAGAAGGGCGTTTGTATTCGTCGGTTTTGTAAAACTGTTCGGTTTTGACGACCGAAACGCGCGCCGTGTTGACGAGAAAACCGCTGTCAATTCCGCCGATATCGTTGCCGTCTTCGATAAACGCTTCGTATTTTACTTTCGCATCGTTCGCGTCCGCGTTGATTTTTTCCGCCAAACGTCTCGCCGTCGAAAGATTTTCCATCTCGACCAGAGCCAGAACGTCCGGCGTTTTCAAATAATCGCGGACAAAAAGGGAAGTCTTTTTCAAGCGATTTTGAAACGCTTCTTTGGTCAAAATCGGCTCGTTGGTCGAAGGCTCGTCCGTGTCGTCGAAAAATCTTTCGAGATTGGTTGCGGCAACGGTAAATTCGCCGGCTTGCGGAGCCACAACCGCTTTTGCCGCAATGTTTCCCGAAACCGCGGGCGATGAAGCCGCGTCGGGAAAAAGCGTCCACGCGCGATATTGATAATCCAAAACTCCGACGAGATTTTTAATTGTCGCGCCTGCCGCAACGTCAATCGCCGACGCGCCGAGCTGCGCGTCCGAATCAACTCTCAGCAATTCTGGATTGCCGTCGAAAATCGCAATCGTTTTCGGCGGTTTCAATGCGAGGGCTTCAAACGGCTCGATTCCCGGTTCCCGGAAAGGGCGCGGCGTGCCGGTCAAAACGCCGAAAAACGTTCCGTCGGTTTGCGAAACGGCGGTTTTTTCATCGGTTCTCCCGCCGGTCGGCGCGGTCACGGTTAAAGACGTGATTTTTACGCGCATTGCTTCGTAGCGTTCGAGGTCGTCGAGCTTGCCGCGTGGGTCTAAATCAATCGCGGTTAAAACGGCGGGTTTCGGCAGCTCGTTGTTTTTTGAGATGACTTTGATTCCGTCCGTTCCGCGCGGAATGCTGATTTCGGTGATCGGCAGCGTCACAGGTTCGGATTTCGGGCGAAACTCAACGACGGTTCCGCTGACTTCGACGAGATTTCCGATTGTCGCATCGGAAGAAGGCTCTTTGCCGGTGAAAATTAAAATGGCTTCGGATGTTTTCGGGTTTTTATCGTCCTGCCCGTCCGGCGTTTGAATATAAAAACCGTTGCGGACACGCGCCGTTACGATTCCCTGAACTTCAACGTCTTTGCCTTCGAGCGGCGATGTTTGTTTTTCGCCTTGAATCTCGGAAATCGGGCGCGGTTTAGCAAAAGCCGCGAATGAAAAAGAAAGAAAAAGAGTTAGAAAAAAAAGAACAAATTTTTTCATTTTTAGATTTATTGATTATCAACGCGCCGTTCAATGATGCTTTGAACGATTTTCGGAACATTTGAATAAAAATTATATCCCGTCAATGCCTCGACTCGCTGAACGCTCGTGCGATATTGCCGCCAGTTTTGAGTGACGGTATTGTCGTTTGGTACTATCACCGCAATTGTTCTCGTGTTTTTACTAATTCGCTGCAAATCGTTGTCGCCGTTGGGCAAAACGAGAATGACTTTCCAGGTCACTGCGGGAACGTTAACGCGATTATTGCCGATGCGCCCGCGCGAGCCTGCGCCGCCGGAAATTATGTAAAGCTCGTTTCCGGCTTGCGCCAGCGTGCGGGAATAAGATTCCAAATCTTCCCAGGCGCGTTGGTTGTTTTCCGGCGTCTGCGGCATCATATTGGTCATCAAAAACGTCGCCGAATTGTCCGCGACCGAGCGCGTGCGGTCGCCCGAAGGCGTCATATGTCCGCGGTCAAAACCCGAACCCGAATAATCTTCGGGCGTGACTTGATACCAACCGGCGGGCAAAGTCGGGTCGGGACGAAAATCGTCCTGCCGATTCGTGCTTCCAATCCAGCTTGAGTCAAGCCGCCACGCAACCCAATTCGCCGTGCCGTTGTCGCGGTGATACGACAAACTGTATTGCGGTTTCTGCATTAAATAATTAAAAGGATTATTGACATCCTGCGTCGCGTTTGACGGATTTCCCAAAAGCAGCGGATCGTCGCCCGGCAGCGGCGCGGAAATTGTTAGATTTATCGTCGCATTCGCCGTGCGCGATTGCGCGTCCGTCGTTGTTGTCGGAATTACGACAGAACCTCCGGCTTGACCTGCGGGAATTTGAATCCGAAAGGAATAAATATTGTCGCCAGCCGTTTGGTCGCCGTTGCTGCCGTCGTCAAAAAACTGTTGATTCGCCGCGCCGCCGACTGCTGTTAAATTCCCGAAAACGGAAATTCCAGAGCTTGCGGGATCGGTGGCGGGAAAGACGCGAACGGTTAAAAGAGTCGTGCTGCCCGGCGAAATTGTGTTCGGATTTGCCGCGCCGCTTGCAGCGAGAACGTTTCCGATGTTCCCGCAGGAATTGGGCGCGGTCTGCAAGTTACGCGGAGCGGGAGCGGCGATTGTAAAATCGCTTGCGTTGTTGTCCATATCCTGACAGCCATTAGCATTGCGTTTCCCGGCAGTTGCGACGCTTAAATTAGGCGTTCGGACATTTTCAAAGCAGGTTGCCGAATCGCCGTAACCGACAAAATCAATAATTGAAGAATCAATCGGACAAGTCGCGGCGGGAAGCTGAACGGTCGTGCTGACGAGAGCAAGTTTCCCCGAAGCGGTCGCCATATTGAGAACAAAAGTTCTCCCCGTAACGAGCGGCGCGATATAATCCGGCGCAGGCAAATCAGCGCCCGCTGTGCCGTTGAAACCGAGTTGAATCAGAAAATATTGTCCGGGCTGAATCGTCGCGTTCGGCAGATTTGTGACGAGCCAATCCGCGCCGCTTGCCGAAGCGTATTGCAGCGACCAGCCGTTGAGGTTGACGGGCGCGCCGCCGCGATTAAAAAGCTCAACGAAATCGTTTTTGTACGCCGCGCCGCCTTGCCCGCCGCCGCCGTAAAATTGACTGACGACAATGTTTGGCGAAGGCAAATTGTTGATTGAGGTTTCACGCGCCGCGGATTTTCCCGCAAAATGCCACGCGGCGCACACACAAAGAGCGAATAAAAAAACAGATAAAAATTTCTTCATCAAACGATTCCTTTTGGATTTATCGCACGGGAAAGGGAATTGGGTAAATTTAAAATTCTCACACACACGCTTTTATTGCAAGTTTTTGATGCAAATCAGAGCGCAGCTTATTATAGGATTTGAGTGTTAAACGAATCTGGACGCCGAATAAAACCAGGAGCTTCGCGTCCCTCGCGTAAAGCCTTTGCGCTCTTTGCGGTTAAGTTTTTTTAGAATTAAACCGCAAAGGACACAGAGGTTTTACGCAAAGGACGCAAAAAAGAATTTTAATAATTAATTAGAGCATGAAGAGCAAATATAACCGTCCCGCACTTCAACGTTGTCAACCCATTGCCCCAATCGGCGTCCGCCGGTATCCGTGCCGACGCGCCAGCGAAATTGGACTTTTTTTCCGACAGCCGAAGCGGGCAGATTAACTCGCGTTGTTACAAATTCGGCGTCTGCATTCGTCCCGCTTTTGCCGGACCACGCTAATCTGCCGGCAAGCGGATTCTGGAAATTGCTCTCAATCACGCCGTCGTAACCGCCGCTCGCAAACGAGCCGCCCGCCTGCAAAATGTCGCGCCATTGACCGTGATTGTAACGAATCTCCAAGACCGTGCCGTCGTAAAACTTGTTTCTCAAAAACGTTGATTCGAGATCGTATTTGTTGCTGAAAGTTAGCTGCGCGCGCGCCGAGACAATTTGGAAAACAGGCGAAACCAGCTCGTTTATGCTCGGAACAATTGCTTCGCCGGAGAAAGCCGCCGAATCCGCTTGTACCGGCTCGACTAAAATGCTGCGCCAAAGCTCCTGAGCGCCGGTCGCGGAAGTTGACCAGCCCGGCGGTAGATTCGGTTCGGATAAGTAGTTAAAACCTTCGAGCAAAGCAAATCTAATGGCACCCGCGTTAAAAGTTTGCGTAATTGTACCGATGATTTCGCCGTCGTCTTGTAGTTGAAAAAATAAATTTATCGTTTCGCCGCAAGTCAGATTCGGCGAAGCCTTAAAGGTAAATGAGCGAATAGCAAATTGACCGACCGCAACCGCGCCGTAATTTTGCGCCGGAGAAGGATTTGTCACGCCGCCTTGCGGCTGGAGCGCAACAATCAGATTTCCGGTCGCCGTCGCTCCCGTATTTCTGAGCGGCAAATTTACCGTCACAGTTTCGCCCGGCTCTACGGCAAAATTTCGATTGCAGCTTTCCGCAGCGATTTCTACGCCGAGATTTTGCATCGCCGAAGCAGGTTGAAGCGCAAAGTTTTGCGTCGTGTTCGCGCCGTCGCTGATCGAAACGGTGATGGACTGCCCGCGAAAACCGTGTGCGTTGATTGTCAAAGCGTGTGAATTCGGAGGTAATAAAAAACTGTAATTTCCGTTTTCATCGGTTCGCCGAACGTAATCCGCGCCGATTCGCACGACGGCATTTGCAACGGGCTGTCCGTTTGCGGCGTTTGTGACTGTTCCTTGGATCGCCGCACGGGGCGCGTTTTGACAGGTCGGGAATTTGAAACTTCCGACGCGCGTTTTCCAGCCGAACTGGCTTTCCTGCTGACTTTCCGCCGTGTAATATTCGTTGGTGTACCAGAAAGTGCAATCGTCCGTCGGGTCAACGACGAGCGTCGAATAATCGCCCCAGCGAAAACCGAAAGCGGTTTGCACGCCGGTTCCTGCGTGCAGAATTCGTTCGGTTCTAACGGCGTTCGGCGCATCTGCAAAAGCGCGCCCGGAATATGCAATCTGCGGTTTTTTTTCGCTTGAAGACAAGCTGTACCCGACCGCCAGATTGCCTTGAAAATCCTGCGCCGCGCTCGCCATCCAGCGGCTCGCTTCGGCGTCGCCGATGGTCATTTGATTTTGCACCGCAAATCCGGCGTTTTGCGCGCTTTTTCTTAATTCGTAAACACGAACGCCCGCTTGATAAGCCTGACCGACAGGCGAGACGCGGACGGTTTGATTAAAAACCAGCGATTCCGAACCGCCGAGATTTCGATAAGCGACGCGATACATCAAACGGTCGCTTTGCGAATCGAGCAAATTGCCGGGCGCGGGCTGCGCGATGTCCGTGCGGTCGGGCGGGCTGGTCGGATCAAGAGCGGCAACGGCAATCGGGCTTTCGGGGCGTTCAGCGAAAGTCGAAGCCGACGGATTTTGAAAATTCGGACGAAACTCGAAAATTTTAACCGCGTCCTGCGCGTCGCCGTATTCGGTTGCGGTGTAGGAAACGAAAATTCCAGGAGCACTCGCCGGAGGCGGCTGTAAACCGTCCAAATCCGCCGGGAGCATTCCGCCGAGCCGAACAAGCGACGGCGAAGCCAAATCGAAATAAACGTAATTCGCCGCCGGATCGCCCGCGAGCATTTTTTCGCGGGCGAACGCAAACGCGCCGGTTCCGGCAAAATCGCTCCCGACAAACTGGTCGGTCGTCATAAAATAAGCGTCGCGCCAAACGCCGAATTTCGGGTAATCATTGAGCTTGAAACTCGGCATTACGAATTCGTAAATAAAATAACTTCCCGCCGGATTGCCGGTTTTGGAAACGGCAATCATTTGTCTGAACGGCGGCTGCACGGTGCAATACTGGCTCAAAATCCAGCGGTCTGCCAATTGGTCGTACTGAACAATCGGGTCTCCGTCGTCGCGGCGCGAACACGGTGTATTTAAAGGCGCAAACAAGCTGCTCAGTTTAAAAGGTGGCGTTTCGGCGCTGCCCGCTTTGTCGTAAACGCGGACGAGAACATTGACCGCCTGCACATAATTATTCGGTCCGGCATCGCCGGTCGGGTCGGGCGGAATCGGGCGAAAACCGTAAGCGGCGGCGTTGTCGTTGCTCGATAAACCGTCGAAACTTAAAACGGGCGCGGGCATCGGCTCGGCTAAAAATTGCGCGAGAGCGTTGTCGGCATCGTGCAAAGCATTTGGAGCTTCGACGCGGACGCGCTCTTTATTTTTGATTTCTTTAGCTTCCTGAAGTTTTTCGATTCGGCGGCTGGTTTTACCCGATTCCGGTCGGGCGGGGGCAAATGAACCGACCGGCTCGGAAACGGCGAAAGCGGCGGCTTGACGCGCGAGCGGTTCGAGTTCCCGTCCGGCTTTTTCGTTTTGAGATGAAACCGGATTTTTGGCGGAAAAAAATCCGAAAAGAAAAGCGAACAATGCCAGCAACACAAATTTTCGCTTCATAAAAACGCTCGCAAATCGGGATTTTCAGTGTGAAGTGAGCCGAATCACAAAAGTTATCATTTATCAATGAGAAAATAAAAGACGCGAAATCGGATTTGTCTCAAAAGCGAAGTTAAATGTTATGATATGTTAAAAGAAATTGAGCTTTACCTAGCAAAAACCCGCTTTTGAATTTTTGAGTTATGAAATGTCCTTACTGCGCCAGAAAAATGTCACATTGGCAATTGAGCTGTCGCGTTTGCCATAAAAGAATCTGGCGCTTACCGCATATTTTATTGTTCAGTATTTTGTTCATGGCTTCGATAGCCGGACTGGTGTTAATCGTCGAATATTTGGCGAGAATGTAGAGTTACAAAAAGCAGAGAAAATCAATTCGGAAATTTCAGCAAAGCATCGCAGATGCGCCCGGCGGTTTTGCCGTCCCAGAGCGGCGGGATTTTTGTGTTTTCGGTTGAGGCTTGATTTAAAATTTCAAACGCCCCGTTTTTTATCTTTTCGGGATGGGTTCCGACGATCCGATTTGTTCCCAAAGTCACCGTTACCGGGCGTTCCGTATTTTCGCGCAGAGTCAAACAGGGAATTTTCAAAGCCGTAGTTTCTTCCTGCAAACCGCCCGAATCGGTTAAAACAAAACGCGCGCCGCTGTAAAGCCGCAAAAAATCCAGATAACCGAGCGGCTCGATCAAACGCAAATTCTCGTTCGCTTCGATTCTCGCGGCAAAACCGAATTCGGCAATGCGATTTTTGGTTCGCGGGTGAACCGGGAAAATCAACGGCAATTTCCCGGAAATTGCTTCAAGCGCGTTTAAGATTTGTTCAAAAGTCCGTCGCTCGTCAACGTTTGACGGGCGATGCAGCGTTAAGACTGCGTAATCCAGATTTTCGAGCTTTAATTCGGCGCGGATTTTCGATTCTTCCGCCCGCCGCAAATTCTCGAAAAGCGAATCAATCATTACGTTACCGACAAATTTAATTTTTTCCGGCGTGATTCCTTCGGCAGCCAGATTTTCGTCGGCGTCGGGCGAAGGTGTCAACAGTAAATCCGAGATTTGGTCGGTTAAAATGCGGTTGATTTCTTCCGGCATTTGTCGGTCGCGCGAACGAAGCCCGGCTTCGACGTGAGCGACTCGGACGCCCAATTTTGAACAAACCAGCGCGCAAGCCAGAGTTGAATTGACATCGCCGACGACCAGCACCCAATCGGGCTTTTCGCGCAATAAAATCGGCTCGAATTCAATCATCACGCGCGCCGTCTGCGCGGCGTGGCTAGCCGAACCGACGCCGAGATAAACGTCCGGGCGCGGCATTCCCAAATCCGTAAAAAAGGAATCTGACATCGCGGCGTCATAATGCTGCCCCGTATGTACTAGAAGCGGCAGGAATTCATTTTCCCGCCGCTTCATTTCCGCGACAATCGGCGCAACTTTCATAAAATTGGGTCGCGCCCCGACGATATTTAAAACCTTTAACAACGGTTCAAGGTTCAAGGTTCAAAGTTCAAGGTTGAAAAGCAATTAACTTTAAACCTTGAACTTTGAACCTTGAACTTAAAGTCTGACGATTCTGGCACGGCTGTCGCCGCGTGTTTCTTTTGTGAGCGCGTTTCTGGTATCAACGACGAGCGGCGCGAGCGAGCAAACGCGCTTGTAATCAACTCCTGAATGTTCGGTCACGATCACGACGCAATCCGCGCTTTTGATTAAATCGTCGGTTAATTCCGCGTTGTAAAGCGGCTTGCCGTGTCCCAAAGTGTGCGAGTGATCAAACGTGACTTCCGGCACGAACGGATCGTGATACGTCACATCCGAGCCTTTGGCGCGCAGCAAATCAATGATTGAAAGCGCG
>DASVTY010000067.1:0-3316 GCA_036387315.1 Pyrinomonadaceae bacterium | reverse complement strand
CAGTTTAGCCGCGTGCTTGAACGAAACGGCGATGTTTACATTGACATTGACAATCACGGCAACCGCGCAACTAGATTTACTTTAACCGTTTCGATTCAGTAAAACTTTAACGATTTCATAAGAAAAAAAGCGGCGCGGTTTTCCGAACGGCGTCGCTTTTTTGCCTTTAAAGCCCGCCGCCCGTTATACTTTTTGTTTTTTATCGAACAAAAGGATAATTCAATAAAGTGAATCTTTTAGAACTGCAAACAGAATTGCGCGAACGAGTGCGTGAAGCCGCGCTGGAAAATTTCAATGTCGAGCCGGAGCAAATCGCTTCGGAAGTCCCGCCGCGAATCGAGCTGGGAGATTTGGCATTTCCCGTCGCCTTTGAAATCGCCAAACAAGTCAAACAACAAACCGGCGAAAAACAAAATCCCCGCAACATCGCCGAACGATTAAAAGAAGCGCTCGAAAAATCGGAATCGGTCGCTCGTGTCGAAGTCGCCGGCGCGGGTTATCTCAACGTCTTTTTCGACCGCGCTAAATTCCTGAAGGAATTCGCCGATGCGGAAGCTCTCCCGAAATTAAAATTTTCCGAGGACTCGGCGCGCCCGAAACGAATGGTCGAACACACTTCGGTCAACCCGAACAAAGCCGCGCATATCGGTCACGTCCGCAATTCGGTTTTGGGCGATACGTTTGTCAGAATTTTGCGCGCCAACGGCGACCGAACCGAAGTGCAAAATTATATTGATAACACCGGCGTCCAAGTCGCCGATGTCGTTGTCGGTTTCGTTCATCTGGAAAATAAAAATCTCGCGCAAATCAAACAACTCGCTGAAAATTTAAAAACCGAAGGCAAATCATTCGATTATTATTGCTGGGATTTATATACGCGAGTCGGGTTGTTTTACAAAGAAAACGAAACGGAAAATCTGAAATTGCGCGCCCAAATTCTGCACGAATTGGAATCGGGCGCGGGCGATATTTATGAACTGGCGGATTATGTCGCCACAAGAAACGTCGAATGTATTCTCGACACAATGGAGCGGCTCGATATTCGTTACGATTTGCTCCCGCGCGAATCTGAAATCTTACATCTGCATTTCTGGCAAACCGCGTTTGAAAAAATGCAGGAACTTGGCGTAATTCGTTTTGAAACCGAAGGCAAAAACGCGGGCTGCTGGGTGATGCCGTTCGGCGATTACACCGGAACCGAGGAACACGACGCCGACAAAATTCTCGTCCGCTCAAACGGAACCGTCACTTACACCGGCAAAGACATTGCGTATCAAATGTGGAAATTGGGCTTGCTCGGTTTGGATTTTAATTACAAGCTTTTCCACACTTACCCGGACGGCAGACAAGTTTGGGTGACGATAAAAGAATCGGGCGACGCTAACGCGCCGAAATTCGGAGCGGGCGAAACGGCTTATAATGTGATTGATTCGCGCCAATCTTACCCGCAGGAAATCGTCAAAAAAGGCGTCGCCGCAATCTCGCCTGAAAAAGGTGAGCGGGCATCGGTTCATTTGGCTTATGAAATGGTCGCGCTTTCGCCAGCCGCCGCCAAAGAGCTTGGTTTTAAATTAAGCGAAGAAGATCGGCTGCGTCCGTTTATCGAGATGTCCGGTCGCAAAGGCTTGGGCGTCAAAGCCGACGATTTGATCAATCGGCTGGAAGAAAACGCTTTGCGCGAAGTCGAAGCCAGACATGCCGGTTTATCCGAAGCGGAAAAACGACTAACGGCGAGCCAAATCGCCGTCGGTGCGCTGCGATATTTTCTATTAAAATTTACGCGGAACACGATAATTGTTTTCGATTTCGCAGAAGCTCTTTCGTTTGAAGGGGAAACCGGACCTTATTGCCAATACGCGGCGGTTCGCGCCAATTCGATTTTTAGAAAGCTCGAAGAAAACGGCGAATCGAGCGCGGCAAACGGAATGCGGAACGCGGAATTGGGAGCAGTCGCTGAAGTTTTATCGAGTGAAATCGGAAACGATATTTGGTCGCTTTTGACTTTGGCGGCGCGTCTGGAAGAAACCGTCTCTCATTCGGCAAATCAAAACGAACCGGCGTTTTTGGCAAAATACACATTCGCGCTCGCCAAAGCATTTAATCTTTTTTATCACCGGCATCGAATTATCGCCGAAGAAAATCTTGCGAAGCGCGCCGTTTTAATCACCGTTGCCGACATTACCCGGAGACAACTGATTGCTGCGCTTCGGACACTCGGAATCATCGTGCCGGATAGAATGTAGCACGCGCGGTTTGACAACTTGATAACGAGTTTGTTATCAAAGTTATACCAAGTTAGTTTCCGATGATTCTTTCGTCCGAACAATCTGCCAATGCGTCGTTGCCCGAATTCGGTTGCTGTTGCCGGCGCGCTTTTTAACAGCAGATTTTGCTTTTGAGAAAAATTATCGAAGTTGTTTTCTTTTTCTCTAATCATACTGCCGGTTTCTGAGTAAACCGGCAGTTTTTTGTTTTTGAATGGAGTTTTCTTCGACAAGTAGGGCGGTTTGGCTAGATTTTTGCTTGATTTATGTTTGTGTTGAGAGGGCAACAAAAACCGCTCTTTTCGCTGGCAAAATGCGGATTTTTCGGCAAATTGCCAACAAAATCGAATTGAGATTTATTGTTTAAAATTCGATTTTTTCGCGGATTTTTTAAAAGTTATGCTAATCGTAATGTCGGATAAAGCCGGGCAAAGAGATTTCGACCGCGTTATCGAAACAATTGAAAGTTTGGGTTTTAAAGCTAACCTGATTCCGGGCGAACAACAAACGGCAATCGGCATTACCGGAAACGGTGCCGCCTTCGACTCATCAGCTTTTGAGAATTTGCCCGGTGTGGCGAAAACTATTCGATTAACAAAAACCTTTAAGCTCGCTTCGCTTGATTTTCATCCGACGAAAACAATTGTCAAAATCGGGAAAGCCGCCGTCGGCGGTGACAATTTAACAATAATTGCCGGAGTTTGCTCGGTTGAAAACCGCGAACAGCTTTTTGCGGTCGCCAAAACCGTCGCCAGAAGCAGAGCGCAACTTTTTCGCGGCGGCGCGTTTAAACCGCGAACGAATCCTTACGCTTTTCAAGGCTTGGGAGAGCCGGGCTTACAAATGCTGGCTGAAGTGCGCGAAGAATTCGGACTGCCGATTGTCACCGAAGCGTTGGACGAGCGCGGTATTGATTTAGTCGAAAAATATGCCGACTGCATTCAAATCGGCGCGCGCAATATGCAGAACTTTTCGCTTCTCAAGCGCGCCGGGCAATCCTGTTTGCCGGTTTTGCTCAAACGCGGAATGTCGGCGACGCTCGACGATTTGCT
>DASVTY010000066.1:0-3521 GCA_036387315.1 Pyrinomonadaceae bacterium | reverse complement strand
GTCCGGCGTTACATCATCAATACGGCTTGACATTAAACAAGAACCTCCAAATTTTCCTTTAAATACGGGAAGAGTTTAATACGACTTGTGACACTCGCGTTAATTTAACTTTTTAGAAACAAAACAGGCAAGCAAAAGTTGTATTTCAGGCGCAGGTTTTTGTCGCCAAAGGCGATTGACAATATAGCCTGGGGAAAGCGAATGTAATGAGCGCATCCCTGGGAAAGATAGAAAAAGCGTCCCGACGCTGAAGGCGTCGAACAAATTGGCTGGTTTGTTGCTCGCTTTCAGCGAGCGAATTTTGTTGCTTTATCTACCCAGCGATTCTCGCCGGGCTTTAATATTTGTCGCCGTTGGCGACAGTGCCGGACTATTCGCTCAATATTGCAATTTTGCGTTAAAATCAACGGCGACTTCTGGGAGTTAATTTAAATGATAATGTTTTCGCGCGCGGCGCTGTTAATTTTCACTGTTATTTCATTTGTTTTCGTCGCTGTCGGACAAAACAAAATTCCTGAGCCAAAAGACGTTTTAGGCTTTACGCCGGGCGATGACCGCAAACTAGCTTCGTGGAATCAGGTTTTGCAGTATTTTCAAAAGCTCGACGCGGCGAGCGACCGCGTTAAATTTGAAACAATCGGCAAAACTACAATGGATAAACCTTTCGTTTATGCCGCGATCAGCGCGCCGGAAAATTTAAAACGGCTCGAATATTACAAAGGAATTCAGGCAAAGCTCGCCGACCCGCGTTTGATAAAAAGCAATGATTCAATTGCGCGTCAGTTAATCAAAGAAGGCAAAACGATTGTTTTAATCACCTGCGGAATTCATTCGACCGAAGTCGGCTCGACGCTTTCGTCAATGCTCATCGCACACAGGTTAGCGACTTTAAACGAGCCGGAAGTTTTGAATATTTTAAAAAACACGATTGTTTTGCTCGTTCCGTCTCTGAACCCTGACGGTGTTGATATTGTCAAAAACTGGTACGACAAAACTTTGGGAACGCCTTTCGAAGGCACTTCGCCGCCGGAGCTTTATCACAAATACGTCGGGCACGACAACAACCGCGATTGGTACGCTTTTACGCAAGTCGAAACGCAATTGACGGTTGATAAAATCCATAACGTCTGGCATCCGCAAATCGTCAACGACATTCACCAGCAGGGTGAGCGCGGCTCGCGTCAATTCCTGCCGCCGTATATGCAGCCCGTCGAGCCGAACGTCCCGAAAGAAATCGTCGAAGGCTACACCGAGCTAGGCAATTTTATGTTGCAGGAAATGCTCCGCAGCGGATTTGTCGGATTGACCAACAATTCGACTTACGACGCCTGGACTCCGGCGCGCGCTTATTCGCATTATCACGGCGGCGTGCGAATTTTAACCGAAACCGCTTCGGTCAAAATAGCCACGCCGACGACCGTCAAATTTGAAGATTTGCGCGTTCCGGCGGACGACGGCTACGACCCGAAAAAAGAAACGCCGAATCATCCGAAACTCTGGCAAGGCGGCGAATGGCGCTTGCGCGACATCACGAATTATATGACCGCCTCGACGTTTTTCCTGCTCAAACACGCTGCCGACAACCGCGAACGCTGGCTCACGCGCTTTTACCAAATCGGCAAAGAAGCCGTCAGACCGCGAAAAAACGGAGAACTTTACGGTTTCATTTTTGATGGCTTTGGCGGTGAAGGAGATTTGCAAGAAATCGTTTTTGATTTGGCAAAAGTAGAAACTGTTTCGACGGACGAGGGAGTCTTGGTCAAAATGGCGCAACCTTATGGAAGTTTTGCCAAAGCGCTTCTTGAGTCACAAAAATATCCAGACTTAAAAGACGAAAAAGGAAATCCGATTCCGCCCTATGACGTTACGGCGCATACTTTATCTTTGCTTTACAATGTTAAGGTCAAACCAGTTTACTCTCCATACAAATTTAAGCCGCCTACTTATGGAATGAGTGGCGCTAGTTACGGGGGCTGTAGTGAGATAAACAAGAATATTGCAATCTATAAATCTCACATTCCCGTAATGGACGAAGGTTGGACGCGATTTGTTTTGGACAGAAATTTTGAGAGGGATTGCGTTTTGTACTCGTCTCTCGATGACAAAACAATAAGAAAAGAAAATTTACAGACAGAGGCTTTTAGAAAAGATAAGTCAATTTTGCAATATAATAGACCTGTTCGTGTCAAAAACAATTACGGCACAATAGTTTTCCCCGATCAGTCGCCGAATCAAATCCTAAACGGTTACGCAAAAGGCTCGATGCCCGAAGAATACACGGGCGGCGTCAGCAAAGAAGGCGTTGAAAATCTGCGGAAATTTGTCGAAGCGGGCGGGACGCTGGTTTTCTTAAACCGCGCTTCAAACTTCGCAATCGAACAATTCAATCTGCCCGTCCGTGATGTCACGCAAGGCGCAAAACGCGCGGATTTTTACATTCCCGGTTCGATTCTTCGCACCGAACTCGACACGACGCACCCGGTCGCAAAAGGAATGGACAAGCTTTCAATCGCTTGGTTTGAAAACTCGCCCGCGTTTGAAATCAAAACCGATCCGCTGGCGCTCGCCAACAATTTCCGAATCATCGCGCGTTATCCGGCGAATCCGAAAGACATTTTGCTATCGGGCTGGGCTTTGGGCGCGGAACGAATCGCCGGAAAAGCCGCGCTCGTCGAATTTACAATCGGCAAAGGCAGGATTTATCTGTTCGGCTTTCGCCCGCAATATCGCGGTCAATCGCTGGCGACGTTTCCGCTGTTTTTTAATGCTATAACCAAAGAGTGAGCAGTAAGCGGTGAGCAGTGAGCAGAAAAAGAGGTTTTTAATCTGCTCACCGCTCACCGCTTACTGCTCACTCTTTAAATTTTCAACCGCCTTCCCAGCGGCGATTTATCAAACTGGCGACAAAGCCCGCGCCGAAACCGTTGTCAATATTAACGACCGTGACGTTTGACGAGCAGGAATTCAGCATTCCGAGCCGCGCAGCCAGACCGTTAAAAGATGCGCCGTAGCCGACGGAAGTCGGCACGGCAATCACCGGAACGCTGACAAGACCGCCGACAACAGACGGCAGCGCGCCTTCCATTCCGGCGGCGACGATAACAACACGCGCCTGTTTTAATAATTCGCGCTCAGCCAAAATGCGGTGAATTCCGGCAACGCCCGCATCCCAAATTCTCACGACGCGGTTGCCCATCGTTTCGGCTGTCAAAGCGGCTTCTTCGGCGACGGGAATGTCGCTCGTTCCTGCTGTGACAACCGCGATTTCTCCGACGCCGAGTTCGGTTTTATCCCGAAAAACACGAACGAGATTGGCTGATTCGTGCCATTCGGCTTCGCTGCAGACGTTTCTCAGTTCTCCGTAAGTGTCAGCGTCGGTTCGCGTTACCAAAACATTCGGATTCTGCGCCGCGAGCTTTTCAAAAATCCCGATTACCTGCGCGCGCGTTTTGCCCGCGCCGAAAATCACTTCGGGAAATCCCTGCCGACTTTTGCGCCCGGTATCAACGCGGGCAAAACCG
>DASVTY010000065.1:0-21430 GCA_036387315.1 Pyrinomonadaceae bacterium | reverse complement strand
AAGATGGGCGAAAGTGACCGCGCTCCAACAAAAAAGGGCGGGAATTTTATCCCGCCCTTTTTAATTTAAGGCAAAATTCGGATTCGCGGTGCCGTATCATCCGGGCGGGTTGTAAAGCTGCCGCCCGCCGCAACCGTAATTACAATCGGCGCGTCGCCCTGACCAGCAGCTTCGGGCGGAAGCAGAAAGTCCACCGAATAAACGCCCGGTCTGTCGGTCTGAGTGGCGCCGGTTAAAATATTCGCCGCCGGAACGGTTATAGTGCCGATTTTAATAGTAAATGCGCTGGCGGCGAGTCCCTGAACGCCGGTTAAAAACACTCTTAACCTGGTTTGCACCACATTATAACCGCCGCGCAGCCTGATGCTCCTGATTGCGAACGGCTCGCCTTGCAGCGTGACTCCGGTCGTCACGTTAAAGACCGAAGCGCGACCGCCGCCTGCCGCCGTGTCATCTCTGCGGAAAATATCCGGTTGGGCGGCGACAATTATGACTGTGCCGCGCGAGATTCTGCCGTTATCGTTGAGAACAATCGGATAAGTTCCGGGTGCGAGTCCGGCGGGAGTCACAAATCTCACTTCGCCTCGAGCGCTGTCAACCGAATAAATACCAGCCGCCACATTGTTGATTGATAAGCTTACGCCGCCCAGTTCAATCGGAAGCGGGAAACGACGGGCGTTTGACGCTCCGGTTGCCGTTTGAGAAACGGTCAGGCTGCCGCTCGTTAATCTGGCGACGCCAATCATATCGGGAGAAAGTCCTTGTGCTGTCAGCGGAGTTGGAGTCGGGCTTGCCGTGGGCGTTGGTGTTGGAGATGCTGACGGCGTGGCGACGGGTAACGCGCTAGCACCCGTGAAAACTGCTAAATTGTTCTGGGTATCGGAAACTGAATTAGGCGTTAGTAAATAAAACGCTTCGCTGGTCGAATCAGAGTTTCCGCCGCCAAGCTCGCGCGGAATGTTAAAAGCAATGCGGCGATTCGTGTTGCTCGTGTATGGCTGGATTTCGCTTAAAGCCGAAGTCGGAAAACGCGAAATGCGCGTGAAAGTTGCGTTAAATCCGGCTGTTTGCGTGAGCGGAAACGAAAAAATCTGAACTTGCCGGGTTGCATCGGGGTTTAAGCCTTCGCTGGCGGTTGCCGGGACGGTTCCGGCGGCATTGAAATTAAGTCTGGAAGCAAAGACGACGCCCGGTTCAAAAGTATTGGTCGGAGCATTATAAACCAAAGTAAATGTCGGGAAACGGCGAACATCGCCGAATGTGGCGGCAGCGTCGGCGTCGCTGCGCGGTCCGACGGCGCGGTAAGCCGCAGGGTTTGTCTGGTTTATTTGCGGCGCGACGGTAGTGTCAAAAACGTAAAGCTGATAGCCGGTTTGATTAGTTCCGCCGCCTGCTGCCGGATTGTTTGAAAGCGTTTCAAAACCCACATAACGCCCGTCGCGGCTGATGCGGCGTCCGGCGCTGAAAAGCACCACCGTATCGGAAGGATTAACGCGTGCCGTTCTGGTAATCTGCGTAAAAGCCGACGGCTGCCCGTTTGAGCTTAACACGGCGTAATACGCTTCGCCGTTGTTATCGGCATTATCTATGTTGTTGGTCGGCACTACAGTGGGATTGCGCGGAACGCTCGCGTTCGAGTAATAAGCGAGTTTTGTGCCATCGCCCGAAATTGACGGATTCTGAGTGAAAATCGGGGCGTTTTCGGTAGCGCGTGGCGTCCGCGTGATTTGTTGAAAACTTCCGTTGGTTCCAACGTTTCTTTTATAAACAAAAACTTCGGCATTATCGTCGGGCGCGGCATTTTCGTTGGTGTAGTTTCGGTTTGAAACAAAAGCCAAAGTCGCAGCCGTATCGTCAATTGACAAGTCGCGGTTGTCGTCGGAGATAAACGGCGCGATGTTGGCAGTTCCGGGTTGTGACGGCGAGTTTGCCTGCGAATTTGTCACCTGCGTAAAAGTTCCGGCGGCTAAATTGTTAAACGGAACTTCAATTCCTCTCGATAGATCAACGGTTTGAGTCGTTACCAAAACCCGATAAAGAAAGATTTCCGTATTAGCGTCAGCCGCAAAATTTTGTCGGGCTGCGGTGTCGGTCAGAGCCGTCCCGTCGAAATTCCCCGGATTTGCGCCTGCCGGAGTCGGATTTGTAAATGAAGGCGCGGCATTAGAAGTAAAAGCAATCCACAGCTCGTTATTAACGAGCATGTTGGCAATCACCGGGCGCGTGTTTGTAACGTCAACCAAAATATTGGCAGTAGTCGCCGGAGCGGCATTGTCGTTTAAAACTCTTCTGGTGTTGGTGATTTGAAAAATCCGGCGCTGGGCGTAATCGAACAGAAAAATTTCCGAGTTGCCGTCGGCGTTGTTGCGGTTTGAATTGCGTTCGGTCGAAATGTCGCCGCTCGATTCGAGTACGACAAAACGCCCGTCGCCGCTGATGTCGCGGACGAAAGTGTTGGCGGATGAGGACGTGATTTGGGCGACCAGCGAATCAACTTGCGCTTGCGCGACAGTTGTACCGACAAGGCACAAAAAAAATAAAAGCCAAAAGGCGACTCGAAACTTCACTGAACGATTCCTCCGAATAACGTTGTATATGTCAGGTGTGACGAATTTACTGCTTGCAAATGCTCGTCGTAGTGATGCGGCTTGCATAATCAAAAGTTGCATTTTACGGGTTCAATGGGGCAAAGTCCAATACGCCGGGTTTCAGGTGACAAGTTCAAGGTTCAAAGTTGTTTTCATTAACCTTGAACTTTGAACTTTGAACCTTGAACTTTAAACTGTTTCGGATGAAGACCGTTAGGTTGATGATTGTGGCGGGCGAAGCGTCCGGCGACGCGCACGCCGCGCATTTAGTTGAAAAATTGCGCGAAATCGCTCCGCACGTAACATTCGAGTTTTTCGGTTTGACGGGCGAGAAAATGCGCGCGTGTGGTGTCGAAACCGTAGTTGCGGCGGACGATTTGGCGATAATCGGTTTGCTCGAAGTCGGGCACGCTTTGCCGCGTTTCCTGCGCGTTTTTCAAAGTTTGAAAAACGCCGCGCAAGAGCGAAAGCCGGACGCGGTTGTTTTCGTTGATTTCCCGGAATTTAATTTGCGGCTCGCCAAATCGCTCAAAAAACTCGGTTTAAAAACCGTTTATTACGTCAGCCCGCAGCTTTGGGCTTGGCGTTCTTATCGGGTGCGAATGATTCGCCGCGACGTTGATTTGCTGCTGGCGATTTTGCCGTTTGAAAAGGCTTGGTACGCCGGGCGCGGTTTTGAAAGAGTCGAGTTTATCGGTCATCCGCTGGTCGGTGAAGTTTATCCGAAATACGGGCGCGAAGAATTTTGCCGCAAACACAATTTGAAATCGGAAAATTCGATTGTTTCGTTATTGCCCGGAAGCCGCCGCAAAGAATTGACCAAAATTTTGCCGCCGATGCTTGAAGCCGCCGCGCTTTTATTTGAAAAAAATCCGCGTATTCAATTTGTCGTCACAATTGCGCCGACCAGAAAGCCGGAGGAAATTGAAGAAATCATCAACATCGAGCGGGAAAAAGGTTTGAATTTGCCCGAAAAATTAATCGTTGTCGAAAACGAAACTCGCGAAGCGCTCGCCGCGTCGGATGCGGCTGCGGTTGCGAGCGGAACGGCGACTTTGGAAACGGCTTTGATGGGAACTCCGCTCGTGGTTTGTTACAAAATCTCCGCTTTTAATTGGCACACTCTGCGGCATTTAATTAGCGTCGAGCATGTTGGTTTAATCAACTTAATTGCCGGTGAAAGGTTGGCGACAGAGCTGATTCAGAGCGATTTAAATGCCGCGCGATTAGCCGAAGAATTGGAAAAATTGCTTCAGCCGGAAACAAACCGACAAATGCGCCGACGTTTGGCGGACGTCACGGCGACGCTCGGCGCGGGCGGGGCGTCGGAAAAAGCCGCGCGCGCAATTTTGCGAGAATTGAAAATTGAGGTTTAAAGATTCCGGGAAAATCGTTAGAATTCGGTTAAATGAATCCTGAAAAACCAAAATCGGCGAAGATTTACGGCGTTTTGCCGATTCTTGAAGCTCTGCGTTCGGGAAAGCGAAACGTCGAGCAAATCACGATTGCCGACGGAGCGCAAATAAATCGCCTGCGAGATCTGCTGCATTTGGCGAAAGAGCAGGGAATCATCATTAACCGCGTGCCGAAAAACACTCTGGCGAAATTTGTCGAACCGGGCGCAAATCATCAAGGCGTCGTGGCGACAATCGCCGCCGCAAAATACGCGAACGCGGACGAGCTTTTGGAAAATTTAACCGCAAAAATCGGCAGCAATGATGAACCTTTGGCGGTTGTTTTGGACGGAGTCGAAGACCCGCGCAATCTGGGCGCGATTGCGCGGACGGCGGAATGCGCCGGAGCGCACGGGATTTTTTTGCCCGAACGCCGCGCCGTCGGTTTGACCGAAACAGTTGCGAAAACCGCCGCCGGCGCGCTCGAATATTTGCCGGTGGCAAAAGTCATCAATCTGAACCGGCTTTTGGAGGATTTAAAAGAGCGCGGAATTTGGATTGTCGGGACGAGTGCGCGGGCGAAAATGTCTTATTCAGATTGGGATTGGACAATTCCGAGCGCGATTGTTCTGGGCGGCGAAGGCAAAGGTTTGCATCGCTTAGTCGAAGAAAACTGCGACGCGCTGGTGAAAATTCCTTTGTCTGGTAAAATCGAATCTCTGAACGTTTCCGTAGCGGCGGGCGTAATCTTGTATGAAGCGCGCAGGCAGCGCGATTTGAAAAATAAATCTAAAAACGAAGGTTGAAAAATATGTTTTGTCCCAAATGCGCGGCGCAAAATGCCGAAAATGTCAGATTTTGTCGAAGCTGCGGTCTCGAATTAGAATCGGTTTCGGCGGTAATGACCGGGCAATTATCGCTAAAAAAGAAAGTTGAAGATGTTAATTGCAACGGCGAGAACTCGAACGATCCCGACAAATTATGGAATGTCGCAGTCACCAGTTTTCTGGTCGGTATAGCATTTTTAATCGTTTCGATTACTTTAGCCGTGAGCGGCGCGGCGGGCGGTAAAAATTGGTGGTTTTGGATGCTGATTCCCGCTTTCTGGCAAATGGGCAGCGGAATTGCGAGCTATTTAAAAGTTAAGCGGATTGAGCAGCGAACAAATTACGCGGGTTTTAATGCGGGAAACACCGCTTTTCCGCCGCAGTCTGCAAACGCCGCTTTGCCGCCGCGACAAACTTTGTTCGCCAACGATTACGCCGCGCCCGCCGTGCGCAACACGGGCGAGCTTTTCACTCCGCCCACAAGCGTTACGGAAAACACGACAACACATTTGAAGATTAACACCGAGGGCGAGACAATAAATTTGCCGAATCAAAAATAACGAATCAAGAGGGAGAAAATCTGTAATGCCGCAAAGACCGAAAATCGCCAACAATATGCTCGAACTAATCGGCTACACGCCGCTCGTTCGGCTCAATCGAATCGTGGACGAATCGAGCGCCGAATTGCTCTGCAAGCTCGAATCGCAAAACCCGATGGATTCGGTTAAAGACCGCATCGGTGCGGCAATGATCGAAGACGCCGAACAACGCGGCGTAATCATGCCGGGACAAACCGTTTTGATTGAGCCGACTTCAGGAAACACCGGAATCGCGCTCGCATTTGCCGCCGCGATTAAAGGTTATCGGTTGATTGCCGTGATGCCGGATTCGACGACGGTCGAGCGCCGACAAGTCATGAAAGCTCTCGGCGCGGAATTGGTTTTAACGCCCGGTGCGGAAGGAATGAAAGCCGCAATCGCCAAAGTCGCCGAATTACTTGCTGAAATGCCGAACTCGTGGCAGCCCGGACAA
The DNA here is from genome assembly GCA_036387315.1 of Pyrinomonadaceae bacterium. Lineage (GTDB taxonomy): Bacteria > Acidobacteriota > Blastocatellia > Pyrinomonadales > Pyrinomonadaceae > JALZCH01. Next base: position 15,589 of record DASVTY010000065.1, on the reverse strand, counting down.
TTCGACAATCCGGCAAACCCGGAAATTCATCGCCGCACGACCGCGCTGGAAATTTTGGAAGACACCGACGGACGAATTGACGCTTTTGTCGCCGGAGTCGGAACCGGCGGAACAATTTCGGGAGTCGGCGAGATTTTGAAAAACGAAGTCGGAAAGGACGTTTTGATTGTCGCCGTCGAACCCGCCAGCTCGCCGGTTTTGTCCGGCGGCGCACCCGGACCGAACAAAATTCAGGGAATCGGTGCCGGGTTTGTGCCGGAAAATTACGACCCGAAATTTGTTGACCGCGTGATTCAGGTTGATTACGAAGCGTCGGTCGCAATGGCGCGCAGATTGGCGCGAGAAGAAGGAATTTTCTGCGGAATCTCTTCCGGCGCAATAACCGTCGTCGCGCTTCAGGTTGCGCAGGAACTCGGCGCGGGCAAACGAGTCGTTTCAATCATCTGCGATTTCGGCGAGCGTTATTTGTCGCACGAGCTTTTTGCTAATTTGGATTAAATTTCACGCAACGCACACAAAGGGCGCAAAGGCTTTTCAGGGCTATTGCGTCTTTCGTGTTTTTATGGCTAACTTTTCACGATGAACAACGGAAAAATCTGCGTTTCGGTTTGCGCTGAAAAGGCAGCGGAGTTTCTTGAAAAGGTTGAACGCGCGACAAAAATCGCCGATGTCGTTGAACTGCGTTTCGATTGTTTGGAAGAAAGAGAATTCGATTCGGCAATTGAAAAGGTTTCCAAACTCAAAAATACGAAACTGTTTCTTGCGACCTTTCGACCGAAAAGCGACGATGCTTTATTTGCTTGTCCTTTAGTAAATACAGCAAGCGATGTATTGAAAGAGCGAAAAAGACAAGCCGTTAAATACAGAGAAAACGGCTGGATTAAAATCGCACAACTTAAAAATGTAGATTTCATTGATTTTGAGGGCGATATAGTAAATGAGTTTTTTATTGATTTTAGCTCTACGCCAGTTGTTTTTTCTAAAGAAGCCGATGAAAAGTTAAAGAAAAGAAAAATTATCGTTTCGGAGCATAATTTCGACGGCGTGCCAAAAAATCTTGATTCGCTTTATGAAGGAATGTGGATAGACGAAAGCGAAGGATTGAAAATTGAAGTTATAAAAATCGCCGCACAAGCGAAAGATGTAACAGACAGTTTGGCACTAATGAAATTGCTCGAACGCGCCAAATCTGATAACAGGGAATTGATTCCAATTGCGATGGGCGAAAGCGGCGTTTGGACGCGGATTTTGGGTTTGTCGCGCGGCGCGTTTATGACTTTTGCGGCGCTCGATGAAGAAAGCGCGACCGCGCCGGGACAACTCACGGCGCGGGAAATGCTTGATGTTTATCGCGTTAAGGAATTGGACGAAACGAGCGAGATTTACGGGCTTGTCGCCGAATCGGTTGCTTATTCGGTTTCGCCGCAGATGCACAACGCAGCTTTTAAATTTCACAAAATGAACGCCGTTTACGTCCCGTTTGCCGTGAAAAATCTGGAAGAATTTATCCGGCGAATGGTCAATCCGAAAACGCGCGAGATTGATTGGGATTTTCGCGGTTTTTCAATCACGATTCCGCACAAAATCGAGATTATGAAATATCTCGATTTTGTTGATGAAACGGCGCGGAAGATCGGCGCGGTCAACACGGTCAAAATCGAAGGCGACAAGCTTCTCGGTTTTAACACCGACGCCGACGGTTTTATCGAACCGCTCAAGAACGCTTACGGCGATTTAAACGGCGCGCGAGTCGCGGTTTTCGGCGCGGGCGGCGCTGCGCGTGCTTGCGTTTACGCTTTGCAGCGGGAAAACGCAAACGTCACGGTTTTTGCCAGAAATTCTGAAAAAGCAAAAAGTTTGGTTGTTGATTTCGGTGTTGAAATTCAGGATTTGCAATCTCAAATTGAAAATCTCAAAAACTTTGACGCGATCGTAAATGCAACGCCGCTCGGAATGAAAAAGGGCGGGTTGGAAAACGAAACTCCGGTGACGGCGGAGCAATTAAAAGGCGTTGGTTTGGTTTATGATTTGGTTTATAATCCCTTTGAGACGCGCTTGATGCGCGAAGCCTCTTCGGTTTTTGCGCCGACAATCGGCGGGCTGGCAATGCTCGTCGCGCAGGCTGCGGCGCAGCAGAAAATCTGGACGGGAAAAGAAGCGCCAGTCAAAGAAATGAGCGCGGCGGCTCTCGGAAAACTCCAATCTTAAAATCAATTCCGCCAAAATCTTTCAATAAATCCGCCATAAAAATATGAAAATCGAATCTCTCAATTGCCGAAACTGCGGCGCGACTGTTTCATCCGATTCGCCGCAATGCGCGTTTTGTCATTCGAGGTTGAAAACAAAGGCTTGTCCGGCGTGTTTCGGTTTGATGTTTCTCGGCAGCCGTCATTGCGGGCATTGCGGCGCGAAAACCGTGCAGCCGGAACTCGTGGACGAAGAAAATCCGAGAAAATGCCCGCGTTGCCGCTTGAAAATGAAAGTCTTGCAATTTGATGAAATCGTTTTGCGCGAATGTGAAAAATGCTGCGGTTTCTGGTCGGACGCCGAATCGTTTGAAAACATCTGCGCCAGCCGCGAGCGTCAAGCCGTCGTTTTAAGCCAGCAATTTGCGGCGAATTCAAACGTGCCGAAAGACGATTCAATCAGATACGTGCCTTGCCCCGAATGCGGACAATTGATGAACCGAAACAATTTTGCGCGTTTGAGCGGCGTTGTAATTGATACCTGCAAACAACACGGAATCTGGTTTGACGCCGAAGAGCTGCCGCGAATCGTCGAGTTTATTCGCAAAGGGGGGCTTGACCGGGCGCGCGAAAAGGAGAAATTACAGCTCGAACAGGAACGAAGCCGTTTGCGCGAGCAGCAATTTCAAAATGCAATCGAGAAAAATCGTTTTCAGGACGTGCCGAACGACTCAAGCACGGTCGTCGGCATCAGAGAGTTTGTAAAATTATTGTTTGATTAAAGCGGATTTTGATGAACGAGCGTTACAGCAGACAGATTTTGTTTGCCGGAATCGGCAAAAACGGACAGGAAAAACTATTAAATTCCCGCGTTTTGATTGTCGGCTGCGGCGCGCTCGGCGCGGCACAGGCGGAAATTTTAGCACGCGCGGGAGTCGGGAAATTAAGAATTGTTGACCGCGATTTTGTAGAGTTTTCCAATTTGCAGCGACAGACTTTGTTTTCAGAACAAGACGCAAAAGAGCGGCTTCCGAAAGCTGTTGCGGCGAAAAAAAGGATTGCGGAAATTAATTCCGAAATCGAGACGGAAGAAATCGTTGCGGATGTTAATTATTCCAACATCGAAAATTTTATTAAAGACTGCGATTTGATTTTAGACGGGACGGACAATTTTCAAACCCGTTATCTCGTCAACGACGCCTGCATTAAGCACAACAAAATTTGGATTTACGGCGCGGCGGTTTCAAGTTACGGCGTGACGATGACGATTCAGCCAAATAAAACGCCGTGTTTGCGCTGCATTTTTGAAGAAATGCCTCCTGCCGGAAGCGCCGCTACTTGCGACACGGCTGGCGTGATTCAGCCGATTATCAGCATCGTGACGGCAGCGCAAACGACTGAAGCGTTGAAAATCCTGACCGGAAATTTCGATAAATTACACGGCTCTTTGATGCAGTTCGATGTTTGGCAAAACGAGTGGCGCAAAATCAAATTGGGAAAACCGCATGTGGATTGCAAAACCTGCGGGCAGCGGAAATTTGAAAATCTCGAAGCCGAAAACTCAAATTTTGAAGCCGTTTTGTGCGGCAGAAACGCGGTTCAAATTGCGCCATCCGTAACGTCGCAAATTGATTTGGAGAATTTAGCAAAACGTCTGGAAAACATTTCCGGTTTGAAAAAGAATGAATATCTTTTGCGTTTTGGTGTCGGCGAATTTGAAATTACGGTTTTTCGAGACGCCCGCGCCATCATTCGCGGTACTGACGACGTTTCTGTTGCCCGCTCGCTGTATTCAAGATTCATCGGTTCATAAACTATTCGCCAAAAACGCTTTGTTTTAAATCAGACTGAAAGAAATGCTGTTTCGCTATAAATTGAAAATGGCGAAGATTAAAATATGCGGCAACTTTTTCGGCTGAAATTCGTCAAATGAAAAGAGGACTTTGAGAAAAATTTCTCAAAGTCCTCTACCGAAAAATTTTCGAGGAGTAGAAATATGAGTGGAACAGGAGAAAAGCCGAGAGTTGTGATCGTAGGCGGCGGTTTTGGCGGTTTGCGAGCGGCGAAATTTTTGGGAAACAAGCCAGTCAAAGTGACGCTGATTGACCGTAAAAACCACCATACTTTTCAACCGCTGTTGTATCAAGTAGCGACAGCGGTGTTGTCGCCGGGAGAAATTGCTTCACCGATTCGCCGCATTTTGCATCGTTATAAAAACGTCGAAGTCGTGCTTGGCGAAGCCATTGGTTTCGACCTCGAAAAACGGGCGGTTCTGCTGCACGATTATTCGGCGATTCCTTTTGACTATTTGATTGTCTCCGCCGGAGCGAGACATTCTTATTTCGGTCACGACGAATGGGAAAAAGACGCGCCCGGCTTGAAAACGATTGAGGACGCGGTGGAAATTCGCCGCCGCGTGTTGCTCGCTTTTGAATTGGCGGAACGCGACGCGATTCTAACAGGTATGCATGAGCCTTTGGTTTTCGCAGTCATCGGCGGCGGTCCGACGGGAGTTGAACTTGCGGGCGCTATCGCGGGCATCGCGCGTCAGGCTTTGTCGAAAGATTTTAAAGCAATTGATACGAAAAAAGCGCGCGTTCTGCTGTTTGAAGGCTCGCCGAAAGTTTTGGGGACGTTTGACGAAGTTTTGTCGAAAAAGGCTCAGGAACATTTGGAAGAACTCGGCGTCGAGGTTTTCCTAAACAGTATGGTCAAAGAAATCGAGCCGGGCAGAATCAAAGTTAATGATGAATGGATTGAATGCAGCGTCGCGTTGTGGGGAACGGGCGTGACGGCTTCTCCTCTCGGCAAGCAGTTGGATACTGAAACCGACCGCGCGGGAAGAGTCGCGGTTCAGCCGGATTTATCAATTCCAAATGACAAAAACATTTTCGTCATCGGAGATATGGCGTTTTTCAAAGACGAAAACGGCGTTGTGCCGGGTGTCGCGCCCGCAGCCATGCAGCAGGCGGAACACACCGCGAAAAACATTTTGCGCGATTTAAAAGGCGAGACTCGCCGCCAATTTAAATACGTTGACAAAGGCAGTATGGCGACCATCGGGCGCAACAAAGCCATCGCGCAAATCGGCGGCTGGCATTTTTCCGGATTTATAGCCTGGATGTTGTGGCTTTTTGTTCACGTCATCGGCTTGATTGATTTTCGCAGCCGGATAGCTGTTTTGAGCGAATGGATGTGGGCTTATTTTACCAGAGAGCGAAGCGCCAGATTGATTACGGGCGATGCCGAAGAACTGCACGAAGCGGTGCGTTTTATCGAAGCCAGACCGCCTGCGGCTGTCGCCGCCGGAAAAAAATAAGCGAAAATATTCGCTGAATTTGTGTTCCTGCTTTTCAGAAACGCGGATTTTGTTTTAACTTGAGATAAGTTTTTCACACTGCGTTTTTAGGAAATTGAATGAACAAATTTACATTTCGGCAGCTTTTAATTTTAGTTTTCTCGGTTCTTTTTCTCAATTTTTCGGTTAATGCCGCCGCGCCGCCCGCCGTTTGGCAGGTCAACACTCGCGCGGAGGTTTTGCGCGGCGACGCGCGCGGCGTCTCGATTACAGACAACGGCACAATCGTTCTCGCGCCGCGTCTTCAGGAAGTTTTTAACACTCAGCAGTCTTTCGTTTGGTCGAGCGTGACGGACGCGGCGGGCAATGTTTATCTCGGCACGGGAAATGACGGGCGGATTTTTCGCGTCGGCGCAAACGGGCAGGGAAGTTTGTTTTTCGATTCAAATGAATTGGATGTGACGGCGATTGTCGTCGGCAAAGATAATCAGATTTACGCGGCGACTTCGCCGGACGGCAAAGTTTATCGAATTGATGCGAGCGGCAAAGCCGAAACTTTTTTTGATCCGGCGGACAAATACATTTGGAGTCTGGCTGCGATGCCGGACGGGAGTTTGGCGGTCGGGAGCGGCGATAACGGGAAAATTTACCGAGTTCGCAGTCCAAACGCCGCGCCGGAAACTTCTCTCCTGTTCGATTCTTCGGAAACTCACATTATTACTTTAACCGTTGACCGGCAGGGAAATCTGATCGCCGGAACCGATTCAAACGGGCTTGTTTTGCGAATTTCCCCAGAGGGAAAAGCGTTCGCTTTGCTCGACGCGCCGCTGCGCGAAATCCACCGTCTGTCAATCGCGCCCGACGGCTCGATTTACGCTCTGGCTTTAAGCGAAACGGCTTCGGCGTCAAGTTCCGGCAATACTTCCGGCGGCGGAAACATAGTTTCTCCGGCTGGTGCAACAGTTTCTTCCGTTTCGATGACGATTTCCGATGACGCAAGCTCTCAAGCTCAAACAGCGACTCCGGCGCGCAGCCGCAACGATTTAACGAACGCGAAATCGGCGGTTTTCCGCATTCTGCCGGATGGCGGATATGACACGATTTGGAGTTCTTCGACGGTCACAGGATTTTCGCTCGCCGCAAATCCTGCGGGCGGCGTTTTTGTCGGCACGTCGGACAAAGGCAGAATTTATTCGATGACAAACGACGGGCGCGAGACTCTGCTGCTGCAATCGAACGAAGGTCAAATTTCTAATTTGGAAGCGAGCGGAAACGGTTTTATCGCAACTTCGAGCAATGGAGGCAAGCTTTATCGCTTCGGCGGCGAAATCGTGACCGAAGGCGTTTACGAATCAACCGTCAGAGACGCCAAAGCATCGGCTTTGTGGGGTAGAATCTGGTGGCGCGGGCAAGCCGCCGAATTGCAGACCCGAACCGGAAATACCGAAAAACCAGACGCAACGTGGTCGGATTGGAGCGCCGCTTATCGCGAGGCGGCAGGTTCGCAAATCAGCAGCCCACGTGCGAGATTTATGCAATGGCGCGCTGTGTTGCGCGGCACAGGTGCGACGGCGACGAGCTTGAGCGAAGTCAACGTTTCGTATTTGCCCAGAAACATCGCGCCGGAAGTTTTGAGCGTGCAGGTTTTGCCAACCAACGTCGGACTGCAAGCGAACGCGCCGCCGCAAATTGATCCGAATATTGAAAATTCCGGTCTCGATCCGCAGGTTTTCGGGCTTCCGGCAAACGTCGTCACGCCGCCGCGCCGTTTGTATCAACGCGGCGCGCGTTCGCTGATTTGGACGGCGGAAGACCGGAACGGCGACCGGCTTGAATACGCTGTTTATTATCGAGCGGTCAATGAAACGGCTTTTCGGCTGTTAAAAGACAATTTGCGCGAAACGTTTTTTACGATTGACGGCGCTGCGCTCGCCGACGGGCGTTATATTTTCAAAGTCGCAGCGACCGACGCGCCGGAGAATCCAGCCGGGACGAATCTTGCGGGCGAGCGCGAAAGCGAGCCGGTTGACATTGACAACACGCCGCCCGCGGTTTCCGCCGTCGGTACGGCGCAAATTACGGGCGAGCGGGCGCGCGTTTCGTTTGAAGCGGCGGATGCGGCGAGCTTTGTGCAACGAGCCGAAATCAGCGTTGACGGCAAAGAATGGCAGACGGTTTACGCCGACGACGGAATTGCCGACAGCCCGCGCGAGCGTTTTACCGTCGAATTTCCGATTTCGCCGGGCGAACATACGATTTCTTTGCGCGCTTTTGACGCCAACGGCAACGTCGGCAGCGCACGAGTTACGGCGCGCAGGTAACGATTTCGTATGCAAATGCCGGAAATTGGCGAATTCGCTAATTTAAACATCAATAAAACGGCGGTAAACCTTAATTTTAACGGTGGCATCCGATTTGCTTGATAGTTTGCGGCGCACATTTGCTCTCTCCATTTGGTGCGTTCGAGAAATTAAAGGCAAAACGGAGGGAATAAAACAGTGAAGATTTACACTAAAACTTGTCTTGTTTTGTTGCTGTTGGCTTTTTCGGTCACGGCGGCTTTCGCGCAGCAGGAAGGCAAAACGCCGCCTAAAAAAGGGGACAAACCGCCGGTTGTGAAAGTCGAAGATAAAAACGACCGCGAGGAACAGGAACGTCGAAAACAAGAAGAGCAAAAACGCCGCGAAAACAAAAAACCTCAATATCAATAATTGAAGTTAAATTGATGAAAACGCCTGATGGAAACGTCAGGCGTTTTTTATTTAACGCTAAGGCAATTACGTGAGCCGAGCGTGACCGAAATGTTACGACTTCGGTCATTTCTGTCAGTCAAAATGACAAAATCCGTCATTTTGATTTAATCGCCGAAATTCGGGTTTGAGTTAAAAGTCCATATTTGCTTGATTATAAAATAATAAGGCTAGGCATACTAATTGCTATTTTGAACGCGGCGATTTACCCAATTCTTTGCGCCGCCTCACTCCACTTAAAATATGCAACCCGCTGGCAGAAAAAAATATGCCGTTCCGTTTATGTGGACGGTTATTATAACCGGCGCAGCAATGTGCCTTCTCACCGTTTATAATTTTAATAAGGCGGAGGTCGGCATTTCATTTTTGATTTTTGCCGTCCTCACCGTTTGTTTCGGTTCTCGGATTATCGTTGAAATTCCTCGCGTTAAAGGGCAAATCTCTCTTTCCGACACATTTCTTTTTTTGGCGATTCTGATCTTCGGCGGCGAAGCAGGGATTTTATTAGCGGGCGCCGACGCTCTTTGCTCGACTCAGCGATTTGCCAAAAAATGGTTAACAATCACTTTCAACACCGCCGTCTTTATCGTTTCAACATTTCTCACGGTTTTTATTTTGCGGGCTTGTTTCGGCTCGATGGTCGAGCTTAACAGGCAAGGTTTTACCTCGAATTTTATTGTCGCCATTTGTTTGATGGCTGTCGTTCAGTACGTCACGAATTCCGGTCTGGTCGCAATCGGCGTGGCTTTAAAAGCCGATAAACCGATTTGGAGGATGTGGAAAGACAATTTTCTGTGGACTTCGCTGACGTATTTCGCCGGAGCTTCGGCTGCCGGAATTACCGCGCAGCTTATCGGGACTTTCGGAATTTACGCTTTTTTTGCCACAGTTCCGGTTATTGTCGTTGTTTATTTTACCTACACGACTTATCTGAAAAACGTCGAAGCGGCTAGCGCGCAAGCCGAATTGGCGCAAAAGCACGTCGAAGAATTGTCGCATTACATCGCCGAACAGGAAAGAATCAGCCGGGCTTTGCGCGAAAGCGAGGAATATTTCCGCAACGCTTTCGACCACGCCGCCGGAATGGCTCTGATTAGTCCGGGCGGGCAATGGCTGCAAGTCAACGAATCTCTGTGCGGGATGCTCGGATTTACGGAAGCCGAATTGCTCAAAAGCGATTTGCAAACCATCTCGCACGAAGACGATCTCGGAAACGATTTGGTTCATCTTTACCAGCTCATCGAAGGCAAAATTCCGCATTATCAGCTTGAAAAACGTTATGTTCACAAATTCGGTCATTCGATTTGGGTTCTGCAAAGCGCCTCGCTGATTCGGGGCGATGATAACAAGCCGCGCCAGGTTATTTTTCAGGTTCAGGATATTTCCGACCGCAAACGCGCCGAAGAGCAAATTCATTACGCCGCTTTTCACGATGCGTTGACCGGATTGCCGAATCGGACGCTGCTGTCAGACCGTTTGGGAATGGCGGTCGAGCGCGCCAAGCGTTTGAAAGATTACCGATTTGCAATTCTTTTCATTGACCTCGACCGTTTTAAAATCGTCAACGACTCTTTGGGTCACGATATGGGCGACAGATTGCTTGTTGATTTGTCGCGCCGATTGGAGACTTGCGCCCGAAAAATTGACACCGTGGCGCGTCTCGGCGGCGATGAGTTTGCAATTTTGCTTGACAGCATTCCCAGTCACGCTCTGGCAACCGAGGTTGCCGAGCGGATTCAGGAAGCCCTCAAACATCCGTTTGATCTCGAAGGACAGGAATTTTTTACCACCGCTTCAATCGGGATCGCTTATTCGGAAACCGGCTACGAACGACCGGAAGACATTTTGCGCGACGCGGATACTGCAATGTATCGCGCGAAAGCCAACGGCAAAGCGCGCCACGAAGTTTTCAACGTCAATATGCACACGCGCGCTCTGGAAGCTCTGAAAATGGAGAACGATTTGCGCCGCGCGGTCGAAAACGGCGAAATCATTCCGTTTTATCAATCAATCGTTTCGCTCAAAACCGGAAAAATCGTCGGCTTTGAAGCGCTCGCGCGCTGGCGGCATCCGACGAGAGGCTTTGTTTCGCCCGTAGATTTTATTCCATTGGCGGAAGAAACCGGGTTAATCATTCCGCTCGGTCAGAAAATGCTCGAAGACGCTTGCCGCCAGACTTACGAATGGCAAAAGAAATTCAAACAGCCGCTGACCATCAGCGTTAATCTTTCCGGCAATCAGTTTAAGCAAAAAAATATTGTTCAGGAAGCTGCCGATATTTTGATTAAAACCGGGTTGATGCCAAAAGATTTGCGGCTCGAAATAACCGAAAGCGTTCTGATGCACAACGCGGCTGCGGCAGAGCAGGTTTTAAACGAGCTAAAAGCAATCGGCGTCCAGCTTTCGATTGACGATTTCGGCACAGGGTATTCGAGCCTCAGCTATTTGCACCGTTTTCCGTTTGATATTTTAAAAATTGACCGCTCGTTCGTCTCTCGAATGAACACGGACAAAGAAAGTCTCGGCATCGTCAAAACAATTGTTAGGCTGGCGCAAGAGCTGGAAAAATCGGTTGTCGCCGAAGGCGTCGAAACTGAATGTCACCACGAAATGCTCAAACGTCTCTCGTGCCAATTGGGACAAGGCTTTTTATTTTCACGACCGCTCGAAGCCTGCGGCGCGGAAAAGTTATTGCAAACGGAATTCCCGTTGAGCAGAAACTTGCCGCCCGTCGGAGTCATCGAAAATACCTTCAGCCTCGCCGAAGAAGTTTATGCAATGTAAAGCGGATAAAGATTGAAAAAATAAAGCGCGGACGGGAAAGTCCGCGCTTTATTTTTTTGCCGAAATTCAATTTAAGGCACAAAGTTATAAACAATCACGCCGGTCACTTTGACAGGTTGGTCGGAAAGTTTGGTCGGAGTAAATTTCGCTTGTTTTGCGGCATTGACGGCGGCACCTCTGAGCAGCGGATGTCCGCTGGTGGCAACGGCTGAAATGACATTGCCCTGCTCATCAATCATCACCTGCACATTTACCGCGCCCGAAGCGCTGACGGCTTTCGCCGACGGCGGGTAAGGCGGTTTTGGCAGACTGACGGCGATACTGTTAACAACGCCTCTCGTCACCATAGTTGGTTTCTTTGCTTCACGCGGCGTATCCTGTTTTTTTACAACTGGCGGTGGCGGAATATCAATTTCATCGGTATTCGATTTGATTTTTGTTGTTTCCAAAACAGGCGGATTTGGATTCCCTGTCCGAGTTCCTACGCCCTCTACGCCTCCGTATTTCGTTACGTCAGTAACTTTGTACGGCATATTCGCTCGTATTTCATCAAAAGCGACTTTCTCGGCGTTAATGCCGTCAGGCGGTTTGGTTGAGGTTTTGATATTTTCAACCGGATTGCGCAAAAGGTCGAAATTTTGATTCGCGTTTTTCGGCGCGTCCTTTTTCGGTTGTAAATGGACGCGCGGCTGCGGCGGTTCGGGTTCGATTTCGGCGGCTGGCGCGACGAGAGCTTCGAGCGTCAAATCCGAGTTGCGGTTGGAATCGGAAAGGTCAAAGCTGAACACGCTCCAGACAAACATTCCGAGAACTAAAACGGAGTAAAAAACTGTCGTCAAACCGAAATAAGCCGATTGTTTTTTGATTTCTTTTTCATTTGTTGATTCAACTAATTTCTCAAACATATTTCCCTCTTTCCGGTGCCTGTCGGGTCAAGGGGCAATTTAATAGACACCGAAGCGAGAAATTAGTTCCGCGAAAATTAGAGGCGGAAACACGACTGTCAGGGAGTGTGCCTTATCCTTGCACACTCCCTGACAGTCGTGTTTCTGCAATTTCTTGTAAGTCGTTTTATTGCGGGAGCGCGTTTCTACCCGTGCGTGCGATGGCGGTTCTTTTTTCTTTGTTTGCTCCTTCGCTGACTTCGACTTTTATTTTGCGAAAGCTGTTGTCGCGCGCTTCGTTGGTCGGAGCATAAGAAATTAAATATTGCGTTCGCTGCTCGCCGGAAATATCTTTGGCGATTTGCGGCAGCTCTTCAATCGAATCCGGGAAATAGACTTTTCCGCCGGTTTCCTGTGCCAAACGGGTTAAAAATAACTTTGCTTTTTCCTGACGGCTGACGCCGTTTGAATCCGGTTCCCGGCTCAAAGCATTGACGAAACCGACGGCGTAAATCTGGACGTTTGATTGCCTGAGCAACTCGATAAGCTGTTGTTCTCTCATTCGGCTTCCGCGGTCGTCGCCGTCCGTAACCAGAATCAGCGTGCGTATTTTAACGTCTTCATTTTTCCCTGTGTTTTGATGTTTCTCGACATTTTTTGCGGTTTGATAAACCGCGTCAATTATCGCTGTCTGTCCGCCTTCGACGAATAAATTTTCGAGCGCATTGTTGAGCGACGCTTTATTAGGCGTAAAATCCTGCATTACTTCGATTTTATCCGTGCTGACAAAGCGAACGACGGTTGATTGGTCGTCCGGGCGATTTGAGCCGATGAGGATTTTTCCGGCTTCGATCACTTTTGTAAGCTGCGAGCGAAGCGAGCGCGAGTTATCAATGACGAGCGCATTGATAATCGGCACTTCGGCGGTCGCCAGAGAAGTGATCGGCTGCAAAACGCCGTCTTCATAAATTTTAAAATCCGATTGATTCAAATTGTTGATCGGGCGATTATTGCCGTCAACCACGCGAACGGTTAAATTCACTTCCGCCGTTTCGATGCGAAGAACTTCGTTGTCTTCAATGGGAGCGTCCGGTGTTGGAGAAGGCGACGGAACTGCATTTGGCATTCCGGTTGGTGTCGAAGTTGTTGGAGTCGTTATTGCAGTCGGAACAGGCGTCGAAGCGGCAACAGGTGTCGGAGAAGGAACGATTCTTTGACGATTTTTATTTTGCGCAGTTTGATTTTCCGCAGTTTGATTCTGCGCCGGTCGGGGTTGAGCGGTTTGATTTTGTGTCGGCTGCTTTTCCGACGGTGGTTTGGGTGCCGGTTGATTCTCTCGCGGTTGTTTTGGAATTTCGGAAGCTGCCAGCGAGCGAACGAACTCTTTGCGAATCCAGCCTTTGATTTTTCCCTTTGAAACTGAAGCAAGATACCAGCCGTTTGCGTCCGAAGCGTTTTCGAGCGTTATTTTATCGCCTTTTTTTAGAGCGTGAACTTTTTCGGCAGTCAAATCGGGCGATTTACGCAAATAAGCCTCAGTGACGATTACCTGCCACTGCGTTTGCGCGAACGTTGAGAGGGAACAAAATAAAGTTAAAATTACGGCAATTAAAATCTTCATACCAAAGTCAGATTAAAGTTATTTAAACTTAAAAGAATTAAAATAGTTGTCTATTGCGAAAGCGTCTATTTCATTTTCCGGCAAAACCGCCAGCAGCAGATAAAACCGATTCTCGCGGAAAAACATTCGAACTCTTTGGATTCGGTGTCTCGTCTTTATCTGACTTTCAGCGTTTAAATCATTGCCTTCCGGTATTTTTATCCAGGCTTCGCGCCCGCTGATGTCGCCGTTTTTAAATTTCTGCTCTTTCAGCAGCTTGCCTTTAGAATTTTTGACAAAGCCTTTGGTGACTTTCTTGTAATGCGAGCCGATAAAAGGTTTCGACAAAGCGTAGAGCCATTTGGGATTATCCTGATAAACGACGGCAAAAAATCCGGTCGAATCGTTAAACGTATAGCTGCCCTGTTTGCTCGGCGTTTCCTGCGCCTCCGCGTCGGGCTTCAACTCGCCGGGAGCAAAAACGCTCCACGCGCCGCTTTCCGGGCTAAAGGTTTTCCATGTTCTTTCCTGCGCGAAAATGCAGCAGCTTAAGAGCAGCAAAATTGCCGGAAATTGTAACGATTTTTTCATCCGAATCTTAACCTGATAAATAAAACTATTCATACAAATCTCTAAAAACATTGCGGGTTTTACAACGGTTTCGCGCGGAATTTTCCGCGCGCTCGAACGACGGCTTCGGGGCGTCCGACTTTGACGCTGATGTCGTGAACCGCCGCGTTCGCCGCGTCTTTTGTGTAATAACCCATTCGATATTGCTGCCTCAATTCGCCCGCGATTCTTTTAAAAGTTCCTTTGAGATTCGGCGCGTCGCTCAAGTAAAATCTGCCTGCGGTCGTGTCCGACATTTGCTGCAAAACGTTGACCGCCTGAATATCAGCCAGTTTTTCGCTGAGCTTGATTTCTTCCTGCGTGTAAATGTCGCCGCGCCCCGGAATCAAAATCGAATAGCCTTTTTTCTTTTTCTTAGGCTTTTTTTCTTTCGGTTTTTTGTCTTCTTTGGCTTCTTTGATCGTTCCGTTCGGACTAATCGCTATTTTATTAAAACCCATCCCGGTTTGATAAAAAATGCTGTAAATCGAAACGTCCGATTCTTCCAATTCGCTCAACAATTCATTTCTGGTCAGACTGCTGCCGAAATCTTTACCGTCCGAAAGCACCACGATTACTTTGCGCCCCGATACACCTGTAAACGATTTTTCCGCGACCTCGCGAACAGCGCCGAGCAAAACCGAACCTTCACGCTGCGCGGTTTGCGCTTTGGCGAGAGATTCTTTCATCGTTTGAAGGTTGGACGTGAGCGGAGTAAGAACGTTTAATTGCGCGTCGAAAGTCGCAATCAGACAGCGGTCGTTCGGATTTAACAACTCGATAAAATCTTCGGCGGCGTCTTTGATTTCCGTCAACGTATTGCGAGTGCTTTCGCTCGTATCAATCAGCAGAGCGACGTTAATCGGTTCGTCGTAAGTCGCAAAAAAGGCGATTTTTTGTTCGACGCCGTTTTCGTACAAAGTGAAATCTTCCTTTTTTAAACCGGGAATATAACGACCGTCGCGGTCGCTCACGGTCACAGGAACGCTGACGAGCTGTTTGTCTCCCTTTTGAGTTCTCTCCGGCGCAAGGGCTTCCTGCGCGTGCGACTCAAACGAAAAAGCCAAAAACATTAAAAAAAGTAAGGCAAAAACGATTTTCATGAGTTTTTATGTTTGATTTCAAAGTATAGTTTCGACTTTGAACATCTGCAACCGAAAAACCGGCAAAACGCTCAATACAGAAGATTTTTTAAGCGTTACACCGACAGTATTGCCGGACAAAATAAAATCGGGCGAACTCTTCATTTGAGAGTTCGCCCGAAATTTTGCGCAGTTTTTATTGGATTATAAGTCCATTAAAATCAGCGACAAAGTTATAGCCTTCGGTCGAGAATTAGCTGAATCCGACTACTTATTAATTCCCTATGGCTGGCTGCTGTCGCCCTGTAATCGGGATGTCCGATGCGTTGCCGACTGGAATTGCTAGAAATCCCACCGGTGTTAATACATAATAGGTACCGCTTCGGTAAACAGCGA
>DASVTY010000064.1:0-8785 GCA_036387315.1 Pyrinomonadaceae bacterium | reverse complement strand
TGAAGCGAGAGCCGGAAAACATCATCTCGGACTTTTAATAGAATTGATAACAAACCGTGCTCAAAGGCAAATTTTCGCGGCAAATATCAATTTTGGACAAAACGGCGCGCGTCGTGCTATTTTCTTATCTTGTGTCGGGGTGGCGGAATAGGTAGACGCACAAGACTTAAAATCTTGCGCCTTTAGGGGCGTGCGGGTTCGATTCCCGCCCTCGACACCACGAAATTTAATCAAAGCCGGAAGACAACCGGCTTTTTTAATTTGAAATTATGAAGAAAAAAGGCGAGTGGACGATAAAAGAAACCGCTCAAAAATTCGAGTGCGAGTTTTTTGAGGTGATTGAGGACTTAGTTATCAAACCTGACGGTTCGGACGGTTCTTACCAGACAATCAAAATGAAACCGGGCGTTAATGTTTTGCCGCTCGATGAAGACGGCAACGTTTATTTGACGACGCAGTACAGATACGCTCTCGAACAGGAATGCGTCGAAGTAATCGCGGGCGGAATCGAGAAAGGCGAAACGCCGCTCCAATCCGCTAAAAAAGAAGCGCACGAAGAATTAGGCATCGAAGCCGAAGAATGGCACGAATTCGGCGTAATGGATGTTGACACTTCGATTGTCAATTCGCAGGCTCATCAGTTTCTCGCGCGCAAATTAAAATTTAAAGAACCCGAACAGGAAGGTTCGGAAAATATCAAAGGCATAAAAGTATCGTTAAAAGAAGCGGTCGAAAAAGTCTTGCGCGGCGAAATCACGCACGCGCCGAGCGCGACTTTGATTTTGAAAGCTCACGTTTTTTTGCAGCGAAACAATCAGAAATAACGGCTTGGCGTTAAAGAAAAACGAGACTAAATTTCGCATAGCAAGATGTTTCGTATTTTTGATTTTACAGACGAATCAACTCCGCATAAAAACGACTCAAAAAAACTCGGAAATTTGGGCGAACAACTGGCGGCGGAATTTTTAACGCGCAAAGGCTTTAGGCTTGTAGCAGCAAATTTCGTCGTTCCGGTCGGCAGAAATCGTCGCGGCGTTTTGATTAACACTGAAATTGATTTGATTGCTTACGATGGCGAAACGCTCGTTTTCATCGAAGTAAAAACGCGCCGCTCGGACGATTTTGCCGCGCCGGAAAGAGCGGTTGATTTGCGTAAGCAGCGCCAGATTACGCGGGCTGCACGCGCTTATCGCCGCATTTTCCGAATCGAAGGAGCGTTTCGCTACGATGTCGTCGGCATCGTTTTGCCGGATGAAAAAAGCAAACCGAAAATAAAACTGCTCGAAAATTTTTGGACTGAAAGCAAGTTTCGCAAACGCTCTTGGTCGGGAATGATTTTCGCCGATTAGATTTGCTGAAAAATCGAAAAATCCCAACTTTTTGGAAATTTTACAATCCGACAACGAACATTTACACTCAGCCAGCCGTAATTTAGAATAGCCTACAGTTCTCGACAACACAGGAGTTTAAAATGCATCAATATGTAAAGTTTTTTGTTCTCGGCGTTATTTTCTGCGCCGTGTTTCTGGCAATTCCGAACAACAATGCGCAGGCTCAAATGCCGCCGCTGATTGACCGGGAGATTTTCTTTGACAACCCGGAAATCGCCGGAGCGCAAATTTCCCCCGACGGCAAATTCATCGCCTTTCGCAAACCGCTTAAAGGCACGATGAACATCTGGGTAAAAAGAGCAGACGAGCCTTTTGATAAAGCGCGCCCGCTGACAAACCGTACCGACCGCCCGGTTTCAAACTATTTCTGGTCGGAAGACGGCAAATATATTTTGTTTGTGCAGGACAAAGGCGGCGACGAAAATTTTAACGTCTATGCCGTTAATCCGGCAGAATCTCCGGCAACGGGCGCGGAAGTTCCCCCAGCACGAAATTTAACCGACGCCAAAAACGTCCGAGCCTTTATTTACGGCGTGCCGGAAACCGACCCGGATGTTATCTATGTCGGAATAAACGAGCGCGACAAAGCGTGGCATGACGTTTATAAAGTAAAAATCTCGACCGGCGAGCGAACGCTGGTGATGGAAAACAAAGACCGCTTGCAGGGCGTAATTTTCGACAACGCCGACAAAATGCGGCTGGCGATGCGCGTCCCGCAAAGCGGCGATACGGAGATTCTTCTTCTCGACGGCGAGAAGCCGCGCGTAATTTATACTTGCAGCGTGTTTGAAAGCTGCTCGCCTGTTCGTTTTCACAAAGACAACAAGCGAGTTTATCTGACGACGAACAAAGGCAATCCCGATTTGGCGCAGCTTGTTTTGCTCGATGTCGCTACGGGAAAAGAAGAATTGGTGGAAACCGATCCGATGAAGCGCGTTGATTTTGGCGGAGCGGCATTTTCCGATGTAACCGACGAGATCGTCGCCACGACTTACAACGACGAGCGCGTGCGTTATTACTTCAAAAACAAAGATTTTGAAGGCGCTTACAAATTCATCCAGGGCAAGCTGCCAAACAGAGACATCAATTTCGTTTCTTCGACGAAAGACGAAAATCTGTGGCTCGTTGCCGCCAACAGCGATGTCGAACCGGGCGAAGTTTATCTGTTCGACCGCAGAAATAAAAAATTGACGCTTCAGTACAAATCGCGCGAAAAACTTCCGCGCGAAGCTCTGTCGCCGATGAAAGCCGTCAGCTATAAATCGTCGGACGGAATGGAGATTCCGGCATTTTTGACTTTGCCGAAAGGCGCGGCTGCGAAAAACCTGCCCGCCATTATCGTTCCGCACGGCGGACCTTGGGCGCGCGATTTTTGGGGCTACAACTCGATGGCGCAGTTTCTGGCAAATCGCGGCTACGCCGTTTTGCAGCCGAATTTCCGCGCTTCGACCGGATACGGGAAAAAATTCCTCAACGCCGGAAACAACGAATGGGGTCAAAAAATGCAGGACGATTTGACCTATGGCGTCAGATATTTGGTCGAGCAAGGCATCGCCGATCCGAAACGAGTCGGCATTATGGGCGGCAGTTACGGCGGATACGCGACGCTCGCCGGGGTCACGTTCACTCCGGAGCTTTACGCGGCTGCAGTGGCGATTGTCGCTCCGTCGAATTTGAGAACTCTGCTCGAAACGATTCCGCCGTATTGGGAAGCCGGACGAACCATTTTTTACAAACGAATGGGCGACCCGAACACGCCGGAAGGCAAAGCGCAAATCGAACGCCAATCGCCTTTGTCGCACGTCGCAAAAATTAAAACGCCGCTGCTCGTCGTGCAGGGCGCAAACGACCCGCGCGTTAATAAACGCGAAAGCGACCAAATCGTCATCGCCCTGCGCGAGCGCGGATTTCCCGTCGAATATATGGTCGCGCCGGACGAAGGACACGGTTTTGCGCGTCCGGTCAACAATATGGCGATGTTTGCCAAAGCCGAAAAGTTTTTGGCGAAGCATCTCGGCGGGCGTTTTCAGGAATCAATGACGCCGGAAGTCGCCAAGCGTTTGGAGGAAATCACGGTTGACCCGAAAACCGTCACGCTGGCGCAAAAAGCCGAAATGAACTCGGCTCCGGCGGTTAACGTCTCCGGTAAATGGAGTTTAACGGCGAATGCGGGCGGTCAGGAACTTCCGATCACAATGGATTTGACGCAAACCGGCGGCGATTTTTCGGGTTCGCTGAACTCAATGATGGGCGGCGGCAAAATCGAAAGCGGAAAAGTCAGCGGCAAAAACATCGTCGGAACGGCGCGCGTCGAGGTTCAGGGACAATCAATGGAGCTCAAAATCGAAGGCGTGATTGACGGCAATAAAATAACCGGAACATTAGCCGGTCCCGGATTGCCGCCGATTTCTTTTACCGGCGTAAAATCAAACTAGAATTAATTTCTAATTTAGAAAAGAGGCGAATCAAAATTCGCCTCTTTTTTTATTTGTTTAGCCAAATTAAGCTGTTCGTTCTATTCAATTTTGACGCCGTAAGCCAGACCGTCGCCGATTGGCAGAATTTGACCGCGAAGCTGCGGATGATTGACAAATTTTTCGTTGAATTCGCGCAAAGCCCAAGTCGAATTTTTGTATCTCTCCTCGCGCACTTTTCCGGCGACTTGTCCGCCCCACAAAACGTTATCGGCTAAAATGACGCCGCCGGTTTTTAAAAGGGGCAGCGATTTTTCGAGATATTCCGAATATTCTTCTTTAACGGCGTCGAGATAAATCAAATCGTAGGTTTCGGCGGAAAGTTCCGGCAAAACTTCCAGAGCGGCTCCGCGTTTGATTTCGACTCGTTCGCGCAAACCGGCTCGCATTAAAAAATCCTCAGCCTGATTGATTCTTTCGCCGTTCAACTCAATCGCCGTCACCGTCCCGTTTTCCGGCATTCCGCGCAACAGGAAAAACGCTCCGTAACCGATTGCCATTCCAATTTCCAAACATTTTTCTGCTTTGATTGCGCGCGTCGTCGTTTCCAGAAAAAGAGCGGTTTCTTTATCGGAAATCGGCACGTTTTGCTCAGCCGCAAACTGTTCCATCTCCGCCAAAACGCCTTCGCTCGCGGGCAATAACTTGTCGAGATAAACGGCTTGTTCAGGTTGTAAGATTCTGTCAAATCCGAGTTTCATACAATTATTTCAACGCAGAGACGCAGAGGCACAGAGAAAACATAAATAATTCTCTGTGCCTCTGCGTCTCTGCGTTGACTTTTACTGGCTAGCCTGCGTATCCGTGTTTGAATTTTCAATTATAAACAACGTGATTTCAACGCGGCGATTTTTCGCGCGATTGGCATTTGTCGTGTTCGGGACGAGTGGGAAAGTCGCGCCCGCGCCGTTGGCTTGGAGCCGCGATTGCGGAATGCCGAATGAAGCCAGCTTATCGGCAAACGTTTTGGCGCGCTCTTGAGTTAAAGTCATCAGCTCGTCCGGGTTTCCTTTATCGTCGGTGTGCGCTTCGATAACCATTCGATAATCCGGGTTATTCACCAAGAGTTGCGCGAGCTGCTGCAATTTGCCGTCGGCTGCGGCGGTTAGATTGGCTTCGCGCGGATTGGTAAAAGCGAGTTCGGGAATTGTTAAAACGATTCCGCGCCCGTTGTCGCGCACAGCGCCGAACTGTTTGAGCGATTGTTTTAAAACCGGCTGCGCGTCGCGGATTCGCTGAAGGCGTTCTTCGGTTTGGCGCTGCGCTTCCACTGCCTGACGCTCGCCTTCCATTCGGGCGAGCCGCAGTTTCGCGTCTTCCGATTCGCCGCGCAGTTTCGAGATTTCATCGCGCAGGCGTTGATTTTCCGAGCGTAAATCCGTAATCACTTTTGAATAATTTCCGGCGTCGCGTTCCGACAATTCACGAGCGCGCCGTTCGCGGTTAAGCTCGTCCTGCAATTCCTGCAATTGACGCTGGGCGGAGTCGGCTTTATCTTCCGCTTTGCGAACTTCGGCGTCACGGCGCTGCGCTTCATTGCGTTTCTCGCGCGCGTCTTTGCGAATGACGGCGGTTTCTTCGGCTCTCGCGCCTGCCGCAATTGCCTGTCTGGATAAAATGTCAACCTGATCTTCCGGTTGATTGCCGCGCCAGGCGTTTTCGGCTTGTTCGAGAGATTTTTGCGCGTATTCAAACTCGATGGTCGCGTCTCGTTCCGCGCCGGAGTATTTCGCCAGATTTATCGCCTGACGCGCGCCCAACAACGAAACCGGCGTTCGGACATAATCTGTTTCGGCTATTTCCGGCACGCGCGGATCGCGGAAATAATCCGACGAATTGCCGAAATACTGCACGTTAACGACCGAAGCGATGTTTCCGGCTGGCGAGATGTTTTCCAAAATCACCGCTTTTGAAGGCTCTTTGACGAGATAATGCGGCTCGGCTGTGACGATTAAAGCAAAAGTCTGCAAAGGCGTCGTGGCGACGATTCGAGTGTCGAAAATAGTTCCCGTGCGGCGTTTGATTTCGGCGAGATTATCAACTCTGCCTTCGGGCGTTATCGCCCAGACGACAAAAGTCGTGTACGCCGCTCCAAGCTCGTAAGGTCGCGGCATATTGTCGAGTGAAAGCTCGACTTTCGTCCCGCTTTTGTTCATTCGTTTGACCGAAGCCGAGCCGCGCAGACGCGGAAAACGAGTCGTTCCGCGAAACTGCACGTTGATTTCCTCGCCGAGCGGATAAGTGACCGCGACGGTTTTGCGCGGCACGTCCGATTGCGCCGCGACCGAAACGCTTAACAAAGCCGCCATCACGAGCGCGGCGAGAAGCGTGCAAAAAATGCAAAATACCGAATGAGCTTTGCGAACCTCAAGTTTACTGCTTGTTTTCATAATTGCGATGCCTTTTGTTTTGGATTATTCGACCGAGAGAGTGACTACATCCCTTGATGCCGTTTATAAGTCGGACTGTTGCCCGCTGCGCGAATTACCGTTGCTAATGCGAATCCAGGACTAACAATTCTTTTTGCGTTCTTTGCGAAAACCTTTGCGGTTAAGTTTTTCTTCAGAATTAAACCGCAAAGAGCGCAAAGGTTTTACGCGAAGGACGCAGAAAAGGTTTGATTCTTGATTCGCATGGCTTATAAAATCAGCCGACAAAATAGTATGTAACGACTTTGTTTCTCTGGCAACGTCAACCGGCATTTTTTCCCGATTAAAGTCTGATTTTAATTCCGCCGTTAAAAACTCGCCCTTCCGTGTGCGTGTAAATCTCGCTGAAAGTCGGGCGTTGATGCGGAGGGAAAACGACCGTTCCAAATCGGCTCTGGCGCGTGTCGGTGATGTTTTCGGCGTTGACGAAAAGGCTGAATTTGCCGAAAATCTTTTCGCCAAAAATGCCTAAAACCCAATAAGGTTTCGTCTTAAAACGATTGCTCAAAAACTGCCTGCCCGTGTAATACGCTTCAAAACCGATTTTGAAATTTTCCTCTTTTTCAAACAACAGCGCCGAATTCAGTTTGCTTTTCGGCGTCAGCGGCAGGAATTGATTGCCCGCAAGATAACCGGCTTTTGCATTCGTAAAAGTGTAACCGGCAAATAACTTTACAATGTCGTAAGAAAGCCGGACGTTTGTTTCAAAACCGGAGCTTTTAACACTCCGGTCTGCGTTCTCAAAGCTGAATGCTCCATTACCGAATCCCAACAAAACGAGCGGATTATCAATTTCCGTGTAGAAAAACATTTGATTGAGCGAATAGGAAAACTTTTCGCCAATCGTGTTGCGGTAATTTACGTCGAAAGTTCCGCCCACACTGCGCTCGGCTTTCAAACGATTGCCAATCGGCAGGACGTTTTGAAACAGCAGAGTCTCAGCTTCTTCGGTAAAAATGCTCGGCGTTTTGTAGCCCAAACCGAAGCTCACGCGGCTGCTCAGATTATCCGTGAATCTGTAGAGCAGCGACACGCGCGGGAGCGCAAACGCGCCGTAATCTTTGACCGCATCGAGCCGAAATCCCGCCTCGACGGAAAGTTTATCGGTGATGTTGAAATTATCCTGAACGTATCCGCCGAATGTCGTGCGCGTTTCGTCGCGCGGATTTAAATTCAAGCTCGCTTGTTTTTCCTTAAATTGGTCGTAAACCGCGTTAAAGCCGAAAACAAGCGCGTGATTTTTAATCGGATGAAAATATGAAACGTCGGTGTAAGAATTGAATTGACGACCTTTGAAACTGTAATCAGGAATTTCGATTTCCCGATTGAAAAAAGCGATGCTTTGTCTGGCGACGACACGTTTCCCGCCGGAAAAATTGCGGTCAAATTGGAAAGTCGTGATATTGCGGAGCGAATTGTTGTTTTCAAAATATTGATGAAAATTGTCCGCCCGATTGCGAATAACGAAAACATCGCCGCCTTTGCGGTTTTGATACGTCGTTGAATTTCCGATCATCAACCGAGTTTTTTCGTCGAGATAAAAGAATGCTCGCGGATTAAAATTAATCGAGTTTGTTCTCGGCAGCTCCGTGAAATCATCATCATCAACGTCATATTCCTTTTGATAATTAATTGAACCTAAAAACGTATAACCGAAACGGCTGAATTTACGTGAATTAAAAATCGAAAAATCCGTTCCGAGCGCCGATGTTTGATTAAAAATCATTGACGTGACAGGCTCGTCTTCCGGTTCTTTGCTGACAAAATTCACCACTCCGGCAATTGCTCCGCCACCGTAAAAAGTCGCCGCAGGACCTTTGATAATTTCCACCTGTTTCAAATCGAGCGGCGGAATATCCAACAAACTGAGGCTGCCGGAAAAACCGCCGAACGCGGGAAAACCGTCTTTCAGGATTTGCGTATATCTGCCGTCAAGACCTTGAATCCGAATCGTTTGCGTGTAGGAAGTAGCGGATGTTTGCTGAACCTTGATTCCGGTGCTTTCATTGAGAATCATCGAAACGTTTGATGAACGCATACTGCTTTTCTCATCAACTTCTTCTTCGTCAATCGCCTCGACGCGCGTCGGCACATCGTCAATCTCCCGTCCGGTTCGAGTTGTCGTAATGACGACTTCGCCGATTTCATTGGTGACTCGGATAAAAATCGTTCTTTCGCTTTGCTCTGCAAGCGGGAAAGCGATTTTTAATTCTTTGGTTTCATAACCGGCGGAAAATATCTCGATGATTTGTTCACCTTCGGGAACGTTTGTTAATTCGGCTCTGCCGTTTGCGTCCGTAGTCGCAGAAATTTCGGTGTCTTTGACGGAAACTCTTGCGCCAACGACTGCTTCTTTCGTCTCTTCATTTTTGATAATCGCCTTAAACGTATTTTGCGCGTAAGCAATTTGCGCCGCCAGTAAAACGGTGAGAAATAAAATAACTTGTTTCACTTTGTCTGTAACCTCATTGAAATATTATTTCACATTACG
>DASVTY010000063.1:0-23935 GCA_036387315.1 Pyrinomonadaceae bacterium | reverse complement strand
TTGTGTTTCAAAAGTGAGCCGGGGCGGGTCAACTATGCCTTTTTTTAGTGAGCAGTAAGCGGTGAGCAGTGAGCAGTATAAAACAGATTAATCTGCTCACTGCTCACCGCTTACTGCTCACTAAGTTTACAAAGAACGTTGTAACTTACGTTTCAATTCCTCACGTCCGCGGGCGATCCGCGATTTTACGGTTCCGATATTCGTTTCGAGCGCGGCGGCGATTTCTTCGTAGCTCAAGCCCTCGATGTCTCGCAAAATTACAGCTTCGCGAAAAGCGAGCGGCAATTTTTTGAGCGCCTGTCGAATCATCGTTTCCTGCTCGCGCTGCAAAGCGAAATCTTCGGGCGACCGCTGATTATCGTCAGCCAGAGTTTCGTGCAGCGATGGCTCGTCAGGCTCGCTCGCCGAATCGAGCGAAAACGTCAGACCGAATCGGCGACTGCGCCACCAGCGCTGACGGTTGCGCGCCTGGTTGATTGCGATTCGATAAAGCCACGTTTTCAAGCTCGCGTCGCCGCGAAAGCTTTTGACCGAACGCACGACGCTCAAAAAAGTTTCCTGAGTCAAATCTTTGGCTTCTTCGGCGTCCTCCGTCAACCGGACGAGCAACCCGTAAATATCGGTCGAAAATCGCCCGACAAGCTCGTCAAACGCTTCCGCGTCGCCCGTTTTTAATCTTTCAAGGAACTCAATTTCGCCGGGTAAACAGAGCCTCGCATCGGTCGCCAAAGCGGCTTCCGGCAGGTTTTGTCCGTCAATGGCGATTGTTTTTCCAAAATTCATCCGTCGCCTACTATTTTAACCTTATTCCGACAACGGCGCTTCAACCGAGCTTTTTCGTTTGCCTTATCCTGGCAAACATTCTGTTAGACACCGCCGAAAAAATTTTGTTCCCGAAAAATTTTCAAATTTGTTCGTTGTTCGTCGTTCGTTGTTCGTTGCTCTTTTTAGATTTACTGAGCGCGTTGATGTATGCGTTCAGTTTAGGAGCTAACTCATCAATTATTGGCTTTAATTCTTTTACTTGTTCTTCTGATAATAAATTTCGTTTAAAAGCGCGTCTTAGCCAATGTTTAGTTTCATTGAGCGAGCCTCTGGCGATATGCGCGAAGCGTTTGTTTTCAATAAATGTGTATCTGCCCGTTCCTTCCGCGATATTTGCGCCGATGCTTTCGGCGGCTCGAACAATTTGTTTGCCAACCGTATCGCGCGAAAAATTATTCCAGCCCGAAACTATTTCCCAAATCTTATCCGATAACATTTCCGATAGCTGATAAACACGCAAATTCTCAAAATTAGTCTTTTCCATAAAATTTCAGCGTGCCTTGAAAATCCACAAAACAACGAACAACGAACAACGAACAACGAACTACCCTGCTTGACAATCTTTCGCCGCGCTCGTTACAGTTGGCATTTATCGTAATATCAATACCAAATAAGCTCTCATTTGAGAAGAACAAACAGAGGAAAAAGTGGCTCAGAAAAAGAAATTAGAACGTGAAAATACGCTCGGCAAGCCGGTTGATCGCTTTCAATCGGCGGCTGACGAAAGAATCGAAACTTTAGGCAGAAAATTTGAAGGCAAAGGCAGACCGATTTTGTACGGTTTGCTCGCCCTGCTCGGCGTCGCCATTATCGGCGGCATTATCTACAGCTACTCGCAGCGCTCGGCAGTCGCCGCGCAAACTGCGCTCGGCAAAGCGATTGACATACACACGGCGCAAGTTTCGGCGTCGCCGGATCCGAAAAACACGGAATTGACTTTTCCGAACGACAAAGAGCGAACCGAAAAAGCAATCGCCGCGTTTGAAGAAGTCACCGTCAAATACGGCAGCCCGCATAAAGAAAAAGCGCAGTATTTTATCGCCGTCAATCGTTTAAAGCTCGACCGCGCGGCGGGAATTCAAGAACTCGAAAATTTATCGAAAACCAGCGGTGAAGTCGGCACGCTTTCAAAATTCGCGCTCGCCG
This sequence comes from Pyrinomonadaceae bacterium, assembly GCA_036387315.1. GTDB lineage: Bacteria > Acidobacteriota > Blastocatellia > Pyrinomonadales > Pyrinomonadaceae > JALZCH01. The sequence continues at coordinate 21,964 of DASVTY010000063.1, read as the reverse complement.
AAGCGAGATACGCCGACGGCAAATACGACGAAGCGGCTGCCGGTTACAACGAGCTGCTGCAAGCGAAAACAGGCATTATCGCCGATGAGACGCTTAATTTCGCCATCGCTCAAACTTACGAAAAACAAGGCAAAACGCAGGAAGCGGTTGACATTTATTTTAATCTCGTAAAAGCCGCCCGCGAAGCCAAAGATGCCGAAGGTCAGCCCGTTCCGCAATCGCAGACGGCGCGCGAAGCCTCAACCAAGCTCGAAAAGCTGGCTCCGGCGCGCTACGCCCAGCTTCCGGCTGAATCGGCTGACAGAATTGTTAATTTCTAAGGAAAACCCGATTGATTCGGCTTTTCATCTAAACCGCCGAAGGTTAAAAGAAATGCGAAAAGCCGCCCCTCAGAAAGGTCCCGAAATTGCCGTCAACGCCGCCGCAGTCGGCTCGGAAACCGGTGCGGCGCGGCTTTCTCAAATTGAGCAAGTGCGCGTCGCGCCCGGCGGTTATTTCGCCGCGCTTTTTCTCTTTAGCCTGCTCGCCGGATTTTTGTCTTATTTCGAGCTAAACACGATTTCGTTGATTTTAATCGGCGCGGCTTGGCTCGTTTTTCCGGTTTTAGCCTGGTTCGACCGAATAACTTTCGACGGTGAAGCCATGCGTCGCACCGGAATTTTGCCGCGTTTGTTGGGCAAAGTCTTCGGTCAGCCGCAGAAATTAAAAATTTCCGACATCGAACAAATCGAAACGCAAGCCGTTCGCGCGCTGCAAAGCGGCGGGCGAGTTTTTTATCGTTATCGCACGGAAGTGCGCGGCGCGGGATTGATTTTCGCTTTCGCTTCCGGCGGCAAAAGTTTTCGCCGGATGGTGCGCCGTCTTTTTCCGCTCATTCTGGAAGACAAGCTCGACGCTCGTTCGCTCGAACTGCGCGATTTTCTGAACGACCCGAAAGAAACCGGCACGCGCGCCGAAGCCTTGCAGATTCCGTCCACCGAAACTGCCGAAAACGCATTAAAAACCGTTAGAAAAAACGACCGGATGCGTCGTTTGAAACGCGATTTGTGGCAGCAAGAAAATCGTCAGGCGGAAGCCGCCAATCAAGCCGGGCAGCTTCGTCAAGTCGCCAACGAGCTGCGGCTTTCGGGGAATCTGGCGCAATCGCTCGAAGCGTTTCGCCGCGCGCTTTTTGTCAAACCGAATGACGGCTGGCTGCTGCTCGAATTCGCCCGCGCTTTGCATTCTTATGCCAGCTCGTCAAGACAAACGAAACTGATGCGGCGCGCTTTTGCCGCGTTAAGGCTCGCCGCGCTCGTTAGTTCCGACAACGCGAAACTGCTCGCGCGTATCGGCGAAAGCTATTTTCAATTCGGCGAAACCAAACGCGCGGAAAAGGCATTTCGCCGCGCTCTGGAGGTTGACGCCGAAAATTTTCGCGCTTATTGCGGATTGGCGGAAACGGCTTTAAACGAAGGCAAATTGGCGCACGTCGTTCATCATTATCAAGCCGCCGCCCGCACAGCTCACGACGAAGCCGGAAAGACCTGGGCGCGCACCGAGGCGGATTATTTTTCCCTCCTTAACAGCGACGAAGATTATATGGAAGCCGAGTTTACGCGCATCTCCTGGCTGCACAACACGGAACGCGGCAGCCGGATTTGTCTGCGGCTGACAATTTTAGGCTTGGGAGTTGTTTTGTTCGGCGCGTTTTTTGACGACGCAATTACCCAGCTCGGTTTAGCAATCGCCGCCGGAACCGCGCTTTTCTGGCTGATTTTGAGCCTCGCGGGAAAACTGCTGCAAACCCGCTGCGAGCTTGACGAAGAAGAATAAGAAAAAAACTTCAATTTGAACTCCAAATGCCGCCCGCAATTTAGCCAACAACCTACATTTTTATTGACACGAATCACTTTCAAAACTATTATCACCCGGATTGCTTAAGAATTATCTAATGCGGGTTTTTCATAATTTGCACTTACAAAAAATCAATCATTTTGCGCTAACCGTTGCGTTGATGTTGATTTTGCTGTTTTCTCAGGCAAATGCTCAACAGCGTTTGGTCATTGTCGGCGGCGGCGAGCGCCCGAAAGCGGCGATGTCAAAATTCGTCGAATGGGCGGGCGGCGCGGCGCGGGGGCGCATTCTGTTCATTCCGTGGGCGACAAGCGAACCGGAGGCGAGCTTTAAGTATTTTAAAGAAAGTCTGGCGGCTTTCTCTCCGCAGGAAACCGAAGTTGCTCCCGTTGCGCCTTTAACCGAAGAAAAGAAAAGCAAATTTTTAAGTCAGCTTAAAAATGCGACCGGCGTTTTTTTTGGCGGCGGCGATCAAACGAGAATTATGAACGCGCTCAAGGACGAATCGCTTTTGCAGGCTCTCAAACAACGTTACGCCGCAGGCACGGTTTTCGGCGGAACGAGCGCGGGAGCAGCGATTATGTCCGCTCAGATGATCACGGGCGAGGGCGATTTTACCGTCATTGACGGGAGCAAAGTTCAGACGAATTTAGGGTTGGGACTCTTGCCCGATTATGTTATCGTTGACCAGCATTTTATCAAGCGGCAGAGGGAAAACCGGCTTTTCGGATTGATTCTGCAAAATCCCGGAAAATTCGGTGTCGGAATAGACGAAAGCACGGCGATTCTGGTAACAGATAACCGCTTTGCCGAAGTTGTCGGCGCAAGTCAGGTGATGCTGGTCAGCGCAAATGCCGGTCAAAGGCAGGCGTTAATTATTTATCTGGCACAGCCCGGTGATAGATTTGATTTACGAAAACGTAAGCTCGATAAACGCAAATCTCCTGTTCAAAGCAAATAAACGTAAACGAATCGGAAGCCGGTAAAATTTTTCTCATAAATAAAACTCGTTGATTTAAAGACGGGCTGGTTTTTCTGAAAATTCAGCAATTCTTTTTGTTTTCTACAATTTGAATTTGATAGAGCCGCAGCGGCGGATTCTTGATTTAAACGCAAGTATGCCGGGAAACCATCGGGCTTGATAAAAGCCATAGTTGAAATGGATTTCTCGCTTTTCTTGCTATTTCCTTTCTATCACGGCTCAAAACTCAAACCGGTTTGAGCAACTGTATTCGGAGGCAGATTCAATGAATAAACGCAACTCAAAAATCAATGCCTTTTTCATGTGCTTTGCATTGATTTTCTCTCTGTTTATCGGTCAACAAACCTTTGCCCAGACCGATACTTCTTCAATCAGCGGAACGATCACCGACGCGCAAGGTAATGTTTTGACCGGAGCAACGGTCATTTTGTCAAACCCGGAGAAAAACTTTACCCGAACGCAAACCACCAACGAGAGCGGAATATACGCCTTTAACTCCATTCCGCCCGACACTTATACAATCGAAGTCAGCGCTACGGGCTTTAAAAAAGCGGTTTTAAAAGACGTGCGGGCGCTGATTTCAAAGCCGACCGAGGCAAGCGTACAGCTTGAAGTCGGCGGTCTCGCCGAGACCGTTATCGTCACGTCGGGAGGAAATGAATCTCTCATTAACACTCAGGACGCGAGTCTCGGCAACAATATCGTCTCGCGCCAAATCACGCAGCTTCCGCTCGAAGCCCGCGACGTAAATTCGCTCTTAACTTTGCAGCCGGGCGCGACGCGCGAAGGCTATGTTGCCGGAGCGCGCGCCGACCAATCAAACGTCACTCTCGACGGCGTGGATATTAACGAAGCGCAAACAAATCAGGCGGGAGCGCCAAAAGGCGGCGAAGCTTCGAACACCATGAGGGGATTTTCGGAATCTCCCGACACCGGAACGGTTCTGCGTTTGAGCGGCGAAGCCATCGAAGAATTTCGCGTCACGACAACCAATCCCAACGCCAGTTTCGGGCGTTCTTCAGGAGCGCAAATTTCGCTCGTAACGAAAAGCGGAACCAACTATTTCCATGGCTCGCTTTTTGAATATAATCGTGACACTGCTTTTACGGCGAACGACTTTTTTAACAACAGGGTCGGAAATCCTCGTCCCAAGCTTCGCCGCAACACTTTCGGCGGCGCCATCAGCGGACCGATCATCAAAGATCGCCTGTTTTTCTTTTATAACTATGAAGGGCGGCGCGATAAGAGCGAAAGATCGGTTGTTTCGAGAGTTCCGACTGCCAGTCTGGGACGCGGCGAGGTGCGCTATTGCGCTCCGGTTCCGGCGGGCGCGCCAGCTTGCAGTAATGGAATCACGACAGTTACGTCAGCTAACTTAGCGACTATCTTTCCGGCGATGGGCGGAGTGAATCCCTTGGCGGTTGCGGCTTTGGCAGACGCGGCACGAAAATATCCGGCGAATGACAATACAATCGGAGACGGGCTAAACACCGCCGGTTTTAGATTTAACGCGCCGATTGCGGTTAAGCTGAACGCGCACGTCGGGCGTTTCGACTACAGCCTGACATCAAAACAACAGATCAACGCCCGCTTTCAGGTTCAGCACGATTTATTCGGCGGTTCACGCGTATTTCCCGACACGCCTTCGCAAGACACATGGTCGCACCCGTTCGGTTTTGTCGTCGGACACGTTTGGACAATCAACAATAATCTGGTCAACAATTTTCGTTACGGCATGACGCGCGAGGCGTTCACATTTCAGGGCGATGCGGCGAAAAACGAAATTTATTTTCGCAACGTCTTCTTTCCGGTTCTTGATTCAAGGACAATTTCGCGGATAACGCCCGTCCAGAATATCGTTAATGACCTTTCCAGGGTGAAAGGAAACCACGTCATCCAATTCGGCACGAACATTCGTCTTATTCGCAACAAGCGCACGACTTACTCCACTGCGTATGATGTCGCTTTTACGAATCCGACCGGTTACGCCAGCAGCGGGTCGCCGATTACGGACGCGCTAAACACCTTTTCTGCATTTGGAGCCGGCGCAGACCGCAACGCTGCTCGCGACGCGGCGGTCGCGCTACTCGGCAGATTGACGGCGTATACAGCCCGGTTTACCTTTGACCGGGAGGGAAATCTGCTCCCGGCGGGAACTCCTAGCGAGCGCGAATTTGCGACCGAGGAATACGACGTTTACGGGCAGGATATTTGGAAGATAACGCCAAACTTAACTCTGACTTACGGATTGCGCTATGGAATCAGCCGCCCGGTTTATGAAACAAACGGTTACGAAGTGAAGCCGAGTATGCCTCTGGCAGAATTTTTCCGCCGGCGCGTCGAAGGCGCTGCCCGCGGCGTTCCGTATAACGACCCGATTTCGGTCGAGCTTTCCGGTCCTGAAAATGGTCGCTCTCCGCTTTACAACTGGGACAAAAATAATTTCCAGCCGCGCGTTGCCGTCGCCTGGTCGCCCGATTTCGGAGACGGATTTTTGGGAACAATTTTCGGCAGAAACAGCGAATCGGTCATTCGCGGCGGTTTTGGCATTACGAACGATTATTACGGTCAGCAATTGGCGGTCTCGTTTGATTTAAACAACCGATTGGGATTTTCCTCGGCACAGGCACTTGCCGCCGGAACTTGTAACACGACAACGGTTCTCTGCCCGCTTTTCACAGGTTTTTCGCAAGATGTGAGAAGCTTGCCGAGAATCACGGTTCCGACCAGTCTGACTTTTCCGCAGATGCAGCCCGCAGATAACACCCGGCGAATTGAATCATCGCTTGACGAAAATCTGGTCGCGCCGATTCATTATAGCTGGAATCTCACTTTTGAGCGTTCGCTTCCCGCCGGATTTGTGGTTCAAGCGTCCTACATCGGACGCGCGGCGCGTAATCTGCTCGCATCGCGCGACGTGGCGACAGCAAACAATTTGACTGATCCGGGATCGGGAATGGATTGGTACACCGCAGCCGGAATGCTGGAGGATTACCGCAGAAGCGTAGCCCCGGCGATTGCCGCCCTTCCTACTGCACAGCGAGAGGCGGCGCGACAAGCCGCAATTAGGAATATACCGGCGATTGCATATTTTGAGAATCTATTTGCCAGCGTGCCCAATTTTGCACGCAATATGTTAGGCTCAAGCCGCGCTTCATACGCAACAAATGCAACTCAGGCTGTTTTCGGGGACGCCTTAATCTTCAACAATAACGATTGGGTAACCACGCAAAGCGAGATTGATGTCGCTTTGCGAAGCGCGGGACTCAGCCCGGTCTTTTATCATCCGCAATATGCGGCGCTTGGATCAGTCGGCTCAATCGGCAGGTCAAATTATCATGCCGGAACGCTTTCCGTTCGTCAGCGGCTCGGAGATAAATTGACAATGGACTTCAACTACACGCTTTCGCATTCGCTGGACGACGCTTCCGGTCTGCAAACCAGCGGAAATTTCGGAACCGCATTGATCGTAAACCCGATTCGGCAGCATGACAGCTACGCCAATTCGGATTTTGACGTGCGCCACATCATCAACGTTAACGGCGTTTGGCAAATTCCGGTCGGACGCGGCAGATGGTTGTTTAATGACACGAATAAGGTTGTTGACGCCTTTCTCGGCGGCTGGCAGCTTTCGGGAATCTTCCGTTGGAATTCCGGCTTGCCGACTTATTCGCCGTATGACACTTTGTGGGCGACCAACTGGAACATCCAAAGCAACAGCGTTCGACTCAGACCGGTTCAATCCTGCCCGACGCGCGGCGAAGACGGAACTGCGCCAAACGCTTTCGGTTGTGACCGAACCGCCGCTTTCCAAAGCTGGCGCAATGCCAAACCGGGAGAAACCGGAGACCGAAACGTCATTCGACTTCCCGGTTACGTCGGTCTCGATTTAGGTCTTGCCAAATCATTTACGATGCCGTGGGGCGAAAATCACCAACTGCAAATTCGCGCCGAAGGCTTTAATGTGACGAACACGCAGAGAATGGGAACTGTCCGCACATTGCAAGTAGGAACAGATCCGCAAGCAAACACCCCGCCTGCGGATTGGTGGAATTTCACCTCCATCCAGGGCACTCCGCGCGTTCTGCAATTCGGTCTCAGGTACAGTTTTTAAGATCAGGCGTTAAATTACGGATTGACGCTTGTAAAAAAAAGGTGCGGCTATGAACCGCACCTTTTTTTTATTTCAAAATTCCTAATCTATTCCGAAGCTGCTTTTTTGGCTCGTTTCGGCGCGCTGGTTTCTCCGGTTGAAACTTCGGCTTTTTTCGCTCTCGGAGCAGATTTCTTTTTGGTCTCCGTTGTGGCGATTCCGCTGTTGGCGTTGTTGTCGCTGCCACGAAGCAAAGCGTCCCAGCGATAAGTATTCGCAGGCGCGGTTGTTTCGTTCATACGGCGCAGAATGTAATCGGTCATTTCGTTGACGATCCAGTTGTGATTGTATTCGCCGACCGAAGCAAGCTCGGCGTCGGGCGCGGGGTTCATAAAATCAATCGCGTACGGAATGCCGTCTTTAATCGCAAACTCGACGGTGTTTAAATCGTAGCCCAAAGCGCGGCAAATCGTTTGCACGTCGCGTTCGACGCGGGCGTACAATTCCGGCGAAAGATAATTTTCAATGTTGACATACTGCATTCCCGACAAATACGGTTTCGTCGGATCGTAAGGCATAATCAAAACTTTTTCCTGCCCGACGCAGTAGCAGCGGACGAATTGATCGAATTCGATTCCCTCCTGCAAAACCATACAGAGCGTTCCCGATTCGTTGTATTCTTTCCACAGCTCCTGCAAAGAACTAACTTTCGAGACGTTTTTCCAGCCGCCGCCGTCGTGCGGTTTCAAAAACGCCGGAAAGCCCGTGTATTCGACGATTCCTTCCCAATCAACCGGATATTCGAGATTTCTCAATGAATCCGGGACAATGCCTTCGATGTAAGCTCGCTGCGGGAGCAAAACGGTTTTCGGAATCGCGACGCCCAATTTCGCCGCCAAGCTGTAATTAAAAAACTTGTCGTCAGCCGACCACCAAAACGGGTTGTTGATGATAATCGTGCCTTCGAGCGCGGCTTTTTTCAAAAAAGCGCGATAATACGGCACTTCGTGCGAGATGCGGTCAATGATTAAATCGTAGCGTTTGCCCTCGTCGTGTTTGATGCCGCCGATTTTAACCATTTCGGCGACCACCTCGCCGTTGCTGCGTTCGTTGATTGTTTTAATAAAATTTGCCGGAAAAGTTACTTCGCGTCCGAATAATAAGCCGATTCTTTTCATAAAATTTAAGTCCTTTCTCAATAATTTAGTTTTGATAAACCTGCATTGTCGCCAATTTGGAGACAAGGTGAAAACAAGAAATTTATTTGACGACACCGCAGATGTCAAACAGACAATATTTTTTCGGCGCTTGTAAAAGCTAATTTTCGGTTTCTTTCCGCAACGGCAAAGGCATCTTTAAGATTCTTTTGCGGCATCAATTTAAGCGTAACTGCGGAAAAATGTTCGTTGTGCTAAAATCAGCGATTGAAATTTGATACTCTTCCTTTCCGCTCGTCCAAGCTGTAAGTTAATTTTACTAGGAGACTTTTTTTAAGTGCTGCTTCGCAAGTTTTTAAGTTCGTTTCTTGTTTTGTCCGGTTTTGCCGCAACCGGCTTTGTCGCCGATGCTTCGGCTCAAAATCAACCCAAAAATCAGGAAAAACAAGAGAAAAAAGAGAAACAGGAAAAACCGAAACCAATTTCCTTCGACATCAAAAATCCGACCGCCGATCAAGTCGCCGAATTAGTGATTTACGCTTACGGCGGATACGGCGGGCGCAACACGCTCGCGCAAATTCGCAAAACCGAAGTCGAAACCGGACAAATCCGGCGCTTCGGCGAGGACGGCAAAGCGGACGAATCGAACTATGAGCGCCGCATTATGCGCGGCGCGACGCTCGACAAAGACCGCGTCCGCGTTAATCAAAAAACTCCGCAAGCCGAATACGCTTTGATTTACGACACGGCTAAAACTTTCGGCTTAATCAACAACACGACTTTTACGCCGCGCACCGAAGCCGACCGCGCTTTTCAGGCGCAGATGTTTCACAGCATTGACGCTCTCTTGCGCTACAAGGAAAACGGCTCGACGCTAAATCTCGCGGGAAAAGATAAAAGTATGAGCGTCGAGTATTTTATCCTGGACGTGACCGACAAACAGGGACACGCTACTCGTTTCAACATCAGCGCCAAAACCTTCCGCGTGCAATCGCTCGAATATACGATGGCTTTGAGCGAAAGCGGCGCGCCGCTGAAATTCGTCCGCCGTTTTTACGACTACCGCGTCGCGCAGGGAACGCTCGTTCCGTATCGCTCGGTGCTTTACGCCGACGGCAAGCAGCTCGAAGAAACAAACGTGCTGACCGTCACTTACGGAATTAAAATTGACGAGGCGCAGTTTCAGGCGGTATAAAAATAAAACAATCAAGCATTCTAAAGCGGGCTATCCAGCCCGCTTTTTTGTTTAAAAGATATTTTGAAACCGGATTCTCTTTCGCGCGTGAAAGTGCGGCAGAGGTCAGCAGTTCTTAAATTTTTAAATGGAGAAAACTAAAATGAATAAAATGCCCCGCATCGTTGTATTTGCGCTTTCGCTTTGCGCCTTGATTTGTTTCAACGCACTTGCCGTCACCGCGCAGGAAAATAATCAAAAAGTCGAAACCGGCAAAGAAAGCTACGAAATTGTTTTGCAGCTTTTAAAATCAAATGCTCCGGGCGAAACCGGAAACACCTCGCTGCCGAACAGTTTGCAGCCGATTGCGAAAAAATTACGAACGGATTTCAGCGCCGGCGATTACAGTTTGATGATGACGCTGTTAAACCGCGTTTCCGCGCAGGGGAATTTGGAAACCAAAGCCGTTAATCCGTTTAGCGCGCAGCAAACGGACGTTAAATCGCTCGGTTTTTATGATTTGACTTTAAACGGAATCAAACCGAATCAAACCGGCGCAGTTCAAATTGACCTTTTGCGTTTCGGCATCCGCATTCCGGTTACGACGTTTGTCGCCAACAACGGAAACAGCACTCCGGTCACAAATTACGAAAATCTCGGAATTACGGCTCGCCCGCTGAGCATTGATTTAAACGAGCCGACCGTTGTCGGAACTCTGACGACATCGCGCCCGAATGAGTTTCTCGTGCTGGTGATGACCGTCAAACCGGAAAACCGCCCGCTTGCCAAAAAAAATTGAGCAGTAAAATTGAACAGTAAAACCAAGTTGAATTTGTTATTTTGGAAGTACAGCCGAAGCGCGCATAACGTTGGGCTTCGGCTGTGAATTTTGACAATCGGATTTGTGGAACTTTTGCGTTGTTTCAGCGTGTTTCAGTCAGTAACCGAAATTTTCGGGATATTTGAAACGCTAAAATTAAAGTTTTCGCTTCCGATTGATTTTATTGACGCGACAGCGGCGAGCTGTAAACCTCGGATGGAATCAGTCACATCAACCGGCGAAATAAAACAAGCTGCGCGAGCGGTTGAATCTCTGTCCGACCACGAGCTTTTGGAAGCGACCCGTAGCGGAGACGAAGCCGCGTTTGCCGAGATTATCAATCGTTATCGCAATCCGATTACAAATTTTATTTACCGGATGCTCAACGATTATGAGGAAGCGGTTGATCTGGCGCAGGAAACTTTCGTTCGCGTTTACCGCGCCGCCGAGCGTTATCACGCGGGCTACGCTTTTTCGACTTATATTTATCGAATCGCGTCGAATCTCGCTATCAGCGAACTGAGAAAACGAAAGCGCCGCCGCCTGATTTCCCTGACAGGTTTATTTCAATCGCATACGGAAGAAGGCGAAAAGACCGAGTTTCAGCCGACGGACGAAAAACCTTTGCAGGACGCCGCGCTCGCCGACGAGCAAATCAAAGAAATTGTGGCGAAAGCGATTGCCACGCTGCCGGAAAATTACCGCGCGCCTTTGATTTTGCGCGATGTTGAAGGCAAAAGTTATGAAGAAATCGCTCGAATTTTAGACGCTAACGAAGGAACGATAAAATCGCGCATCTCACGCGGAAGAAATTTGCTGCGCGACAAATTGAAGAATTATTTTTAAAGATGAATTGTCAATCATTCAAAAACCAAATTGACGAAGCGGCATTCACAGCCGAATTAAATCGTCACCTCGAAGCCTGTTCCGGCTGCAAAACGTTCCGAGAAGAACGCGAATGCCTGAGCCGTCTCTTAGCCGGACTCGAACACATCAACGCGCCGACAAATTTTGAATTCGGCGTGCGGGCAAAACTCAATTCGCTGCCCGCCGCAACAAACGGTAATCGCGTTTGGGTTCGCAGGTTTGCTTTCGCTTCACCCGCGCTCGCGGCTGTCGCGGTTTCGGCGTTTGTTTTTACTAATTACAACGTCTTTTCGCCGGAAACCGAGACGACTCCGGTCGTGGTTCAATCCGGCAGTCCTGCGCCAATCGTAAATCCGCTGCCGATAACTTCACCGACTCCGCGAATTTTGGCGGAGACTAACAACAATTTATTAATCGAGACGCCGTTTGCGCCGAAACAAGCTCAGCCTATCGCAAATGTCGGCGAGCAAACTGCTCGTCGGAATGTTTCAACAAAGCAACCGGATTCGGCTGTTCGCAAAACAGACAAAGAGCCGATTAAAAGCCGAGATATTGATGAGCCGATAAAGACAAAACCGATGATGGGAGTCGCTCCCGCCGCAACACCTTTGATTCAGCCCGAGTTTAGGGGGAAAGTTGCTCCCGACAACGTTTTATCGTTTTTCGGAATCGAGAAAATTTCGAGTGACGGCACAATAGAATCGGTTAATTCAAACAGCCCGGCAGCGGAAAAAGGCATTCTCGCCGGAGATAGAATCGAAACAATAAATGGGCAAAAGTTTGCCGGAGCCGATCTTGATAATTCATTTCGCCAAGTGACGATTGAGATTTTGCGAAATGGAACGAAACGAATTGTTACAATGGAAGCAAAAAACAGTCTGCCGAAATAAAACTTTCGTTGAAATTTCAAATAAAAAAGCCACCTTTAAAGGTGGCTTTTTTATTTTGTTATTGATTAACTATTCCTGCTTCGGGCGGCAGATAGCTGCGCGGATCAATAGGTTGATCTTCGAGTCGCACTTCGTAATGAAGGTGCGGTCCGGTCGAGCGTCCCGTCGAACCGACGCGACCGATTTCCTGACCGCGATTTACGGTTTGACCGATTTCGACGCCGATTTGCGAAAGGTGTCCGTAACGAGTCGTTAAATTGTTGCCGTGGCTGATTTCGATCATATTGCCGTAACCGCCTTGCCAGCCGGTTTTAACGACAACGCCTTCGGCAGGTGAAACGACGATTTCGCCTCTATCGCCGTCAATATCCAATCCTGAATGGTGTTCCACGCCGCCTCCGCCGAACGGGTTTGAGCGCAATCCGAATTCGTTATTGATTTTTCCGACTAAAGGATAAATTGAAGGAATGCTGGCGCGGTCGCGCAAGGTTTCTTCGAGAGCGCGGATTTTTGCGTAAAGCACGTCGCTCGTAGGTTCATTGAAGGTGTAAATCTCGGCTTCTTCCGGTCCGCCTTCGCCACTGGCGGCTAAAGCTGATGGCGCAAACTGAATTTGTTGCCGATGCTGAGCCAGCTCTGAATCATTGGTTTGACGAATTAAATTATAAAAGCTGTATGAAATAAAACCGAATGAGACAATTGCGATGCCGGCGACTGATTGCAGCCAGAGTTTGGAAATTTCGATGCGACGTATCTGAATACGATGTTGATTAGAACGTGTAACTACAAAGGTGTAGAACGGGTCGTTCTTTTTAATCATCAAATTAGCTCCTTATTTTAGCGAGTTATGCGCGAGTCATACGATCTCGCGTAGTGAACCGCGTTCGATAGATAGCCAATCGAAGAAAGGCGACTTAAACGCGAATCAGATTTTTTGTTTTATTAAAACAAAAAGCCCCGATGACAGTTTTCTGGGTAAAACTTCTAACTTAGACAAATTATTTATTATTGTCAGTTTGATAGGGCAGTTCTTACTCTAATACAAAAAGATGCCTTTTGGCAAGGCTTTACGGGAAAGCGAAATGAAACTTCGAATTTTACCGCCCATTTTCGGCTTGCACACGCGGGCGCAAGACCTTTCCGATTATACGCGCGATTAGCGAATTTGGAAAGAAATTTCCCGCTTGAGCGGCAAAATAGTTCGACCAGCCGGAAATTATGTGGCTTCGTCCGGCTCGCACACCGCGCAAAGCCGTTTCAACTACGGCTTCGGGCGTTTCCAAAGCGCGCAAAGGCATTTTCTCGCCGACTCCGGCTTCGTTAAAGAAATTTGTCGCCGTTCCGCCCGGACAAAGCGCGATGATTTTGACGCCGAAGCCGCGATTCTCTTCCCAAATTGCTTCTGAAAATGAAGTGACAAACGCTTTTGTCGCGGCGTAAGTCGCCATAAACGGCACGGGTTGAAAGCTCGCCGTTGAAGAAACGTTGATGATTGTGCCGCTTCGTCTCTCGCGCATCGGTTTTAAATAGCGGTGCGTCAGAGCGACGAGCGAGCGGATGTTTAAATCAATCATCGCCAATTCTCTTTCCAAATCGGCGTCGGCAAATTCGCCGAAATTACCGAAACCCGCGTTGTTAACGAGCCATTCGATTTGCAAACCGAGACGTTCGGTTTGCTCGAAAAGTCTGGCGTCCGATTCCCTTTCGGTCAAATCGAGCGGAAAAAACTGGGCTTCGATATTGTGTTTCGTTTTTAATTCTTCGCACAAAGCCGCCAATTTTTCGCCGGAACGCGCGACGAGGAAAAGATTGTGTTTTTCCTTTGCCAATCGGCGAGCGAAGGCTTCGCCAATTCCGCCCGAAGCGCCTGTGATAAGCGTTGTTTTCATAACAGCAACTTATCAGAAATCATCAAAATCGGAAATTACGCTTTCGCCTTTTCCGGCGTACAAAAATGCTCCGACCGAAGCGAGAATGATTGTTACAGTGCCAAAGAAACGCAGCAAATTGGCGATTAAATTTGTGTGCCGCAGCAATCCGGTTTCGGTTAAAAGATAATTCCAATCGTGAAACCCGCCTTCGCTTCCCGTCACGCCACTTAACAGCGGCAACTGCATCACGACCGCATCAGCCGCGTAAACCGAAACATCCGTGATGCTCTGCCCGACCCAAAACAAAACGATTGCGGCGGAAAAAGGCTTTTCGTGCCAGACGAAATATCCGAAAAAGACGAGCGGCACGACGACTTGAAACAAAGAGCCGCCCGCAACGCCTGCAAATTCGCCGAAAAAGCGAAAGAAAACGTGTCCGGTTTCGTGAATCGGCGTGTGGACGAAATGCAGAAAAACGGCGTCAATCGGCGAATAAGCGCACCACAGAAAATAAATTGTAAAAATTACGGCGAGAATGATTTTGAAAGAATCTCTTTGCATTGCGGTTTTAAAATCGGCGAGCGTGGAAATGACAAAACGCTGAGAAGCGACAAGTTCTTGTCGCTTCTCAGCGTAAAACCGATGAACGTTTTTAGCAAGATTATTTTTTCGCCAATTTATTTTTGACCAGAAAAGCCTTAACGCTTTGGTTAAATTCTGCGGGTTTTTCCATCATCAAAAAATGGCTGACGCCGTCCCACATCTGAAATTCGAGATTCGGCGCGAGACCGCGTAAAAACTGTTCGGTATCCGCAGCCCAAAACGGTGATTTCGCCAGAATCGCCAGAACCGGAACGTTGATTTTATCCGATGCAAAATTTTTCTCCTCATTCATCCCATCCATTGCGCCGATGGCAACATAATCGGGCGTGGCGAGCATTGCGGTGCGAATCTCGGTTTTGAGCTTGTCTTCTTTAATGGGCTGGAGCATTCCGTCAATAAAGCCCTGTGAGAATTGTTTATAATTGGCTCGCAACGGCGCAAAGAATTTATCAATTTCCGCTTTTGGGGCGAACGGGCGCAAAGCGCCGTCAACAATTACCAGAGCCGACGTTTTTTCCGGGTAAAGCCGATAAAACTGGCGAATTACGGGCGTTCCCATACTGTGACCGACGAGAACGGCTTTTTCGACTTTAGCCGTTTTGAGAACCGCTTCGATTGATTTGGCGAAATATTCCATCGTGTAATCGGTTTTCGGTTTATCGCTTTTTCCGTGTCCGATTAAATCAACCGCGATAACGCGCATTTCGGGAAAAGCTGTCATTGATTCGCGCCAGAAATCAGAGTTGCAAGTCCAGCAGTGAACAAAAACCAGCGCCGTTTTTTGTTTTGCGCCGCCGATGTCGTAATAGTGAATTTTATTTTCGCCGAATTTAGCCCAATTGCTTTTCGGCGCGTTGATTGAAGCCAAAACAGTTGCTGAAGAAACTAAAAGCAAAGCTAAAAAGATTAAATTTTTCATTTGTGTCTCCCGTTAAATTCTTCTTTTGAAATTGCGTAAAAGAGGCATTCAATTCCGTAGTGCGTTTCGGTATTCTCGTAACGCATTCCGCATTTTTCCATAATTCGCCACGAAGCGACGTTTTCCGGCTGCGCGACGGCGACGATTCTTTCGAGTCCGGCTTGATTAAACCCGTAATCGAGCCATCCGAGAGCGGTTTCCAGACCGATTCCCTTGCCCCAGAATTCTTTGCTCATTCCGTAACCGACTTCGATTTCACCCGTGTCTTCAAGCGGCATCAAACCACCCCAGCCGATCATCTCGCCGGTTTCTTTCCAAATCATTGCCGTTACTCCAAAACCGAATTTATCGTAGCAATCAATATAAAATTGTAGACGCGTTGCAATTGCTTCGGGGTTTTGCATCCGAGTGCCGCCGAGATATTTATTAACTTCGGAATCCGAACGCAGTTCAATTAATTTGTCCAAATCATCCATCGTGAATTTCCGATGAATTAATCTTTCCGTTTCGAGCATATTCATTTCTTGTAATCGCGTAGCGAGCCAGCGTCAAGCCGTACGAATTAAAATATCTTTCCTCGTCAAAACGCATTCCGAGCTTTTCCATCACCCTGCGCGAAGCCAGATTTTTCGGCATCGTCAAAGCGACGACACGCTCGGCGGCGCGGTTTTCAAAAGTGTATTTTAAAGCAAATGCGGCGGCTTCCGTTCCGAAACCTATGCCCCAAAAAGCGGGCGCAACGGCGAAACCGATTTCCGGTTCTTTCGTTTCCCACAAAAGCCAGGTTCCGCTCCAACCGATGACCGCGCCGGTTTCTTTTAAAACAACAGCCCAAAACCCGAAATTATCCGTTTCCCAATGACGTGAAACCATTCGTATCCACGAAACCGTTTCGCGGCGCGTTTCCACTGGTTTGATAAAACGCATAAAACGCGAGTCGGAGCGAAACGCGGCAATCGCATCTATGTCGGCGTCTTCAAAGGGGCGCAAAATTAAGCGGTTTGTCTCGAACAAAATTAAATTGAACCGCCGAGACGTAGAGACGCCGAGTTAAGAAAAGAAGAATAAAACACTTTGAATTTCTCCCGGCGTCTTCTGCGTCTCGGCGTTTAAATCAAATGCACGAGCAAGCCGTCGCGCAGTTTCGGCTCGAACCACGTTGATTTCGGCGGCATAATCTCGCCCGCGTCCGAAATCCGAAGCAAATCTTCAATCGCCGTCGGAAACAGCGAAAACGCGGCTTGCGCGTGTTTTTCGTTGACCAGTTTTTCCAGACATTTCGTTCCGCGCGCGCCGCCGACAAACTGAATTCGTTCGTCGGTTCTGACATCTTTGATTCCCAAAATCGGCGAGAGCAGAAAATCCTGCAGAAGCGAAACATCGAGCGCGTCAACCGGATTCAGCTCGCGGAGAAACTGCACGTTGAAAATTAATTTGTACCATTTTCCAGAAAGATACAAACAAAATTCGCCGCGTCGTTCGGGAACGTGAATCGAGGTTTCGGCGACGATAAAACTTTGACGAACTCGCGCTAAAAATTCTTCGTCGCTTAAATTGTTCAAATCTTTGACGGCGCGATTATAAGCCAGAATTTTCAATTCTGCG
Organism: Pyrinomonadaceae bacterium; assembly: GCA_036387315.1. Lineage (GTDB taxonomy): Bacteria > Acidobacteriota > Blastocatellia > Pyrinomonadales > Pyrinomonadaceae > JALZCH01. The sequence continues at coordinate 5,147 of DASVTY010000063.1, read as the reverse complement.
GCGGGAAACATTGCAGCCGCAAAGAAATCATAATCGCCGTTTGCGTTTCCGGCTTGTTCTTTGAGAATTTGCTGCGCGCGACTTGCGCTGGCGACGCGATGATGCCCGTCGGCAATGTAAAGCGCGGGGACTTCGGCAAACGCGGCGACCAAATCAGCGGTTTGCTCGACGCGCCAAATGATGTGCTCAACTCCGTCTTGAGCCGTAAATTCATAAAGCGGCGCGGTTGTCGTCGCGCGCGAAACGAGCCGGTTAATTTGTTCGGTTCCGCGATAGCAAAGAAAAACCAAGCCTGTTTGCGCCCGCGTTTCAACGATGTGCCGGGTTCGGTCATCTTCTTTGTCAGGGCGCGTTTTTTCGTGCTTTTTAATCAAACTGCGGTCATATTCGTCAAGCGAACAGCAAGCCGCAACACCGGTTTGCGAGTGTCCGCCGACCGTGAGCCTGTAAATGTACAAACACGGCTTTGCTTCTTCAATCAAAATGGCTCGATTGATAAATTGAGTGAGATTTTCTTTCGCCCGTTGGTAAACCTCTGGCGCGTAAACGTCAGTTGTTTCCGGCAAATCAATTTCGGCGCGCGTGACGCGCAAAAAACTGTGCGGCGATTCACCAGCCAGATGCTTTGCTTCTTTGCGGGTGATGACATCGTACGGCACGGACGCGATTTGTGCCGCAAGGCTCGGCGCGGGACGAGCGGCGCGAAAAGGTTTGATTATTGACATAAAAATCGAACGCTCCAAATAAAATTATGAACCATTTATAAAGCCATCACAAACCGTTTGTAATATGCCGCAAATCAAGCGGCTCAATTTGCGATTAAGCCGCGCCAGCTTGTCACGCCTTATCGTATTTAGTAGAATTAAATTCCTTTATAAGTCTTGTCCGCAAGCCTTTTCAACGTCGCAATTAATAAATCATGAGAAAATTTGAAATGGGTAACGTCCGTTCGTTAATGCGCTTTTCGTGTCGGCAAAAAACTGCGATTCATCGCGGACTCTTATTCTTTTTGAGTTTTGTTTTGTGTTTGCCGACCGTAATGCCGGGTCAGGAGCTGCTCGCGCCTGAGGAAGTCGAAGCGGCGGAAGCCCTCTTAGCCACGCAAAATGATTTGGTCGGTCCGGCTGGAACCGAGCGATTCGGAGCGGCGACCGTCGTTTTGCCGAACGGAAATCTCGTTGTGACCGATCCGTTTTACGACATCACAACTCCATTTCCGGTTGAAGACGCGGGCGCGGTTTTTCTTTACAACGGCGGCAGCGGAGCTTTAATTTCCGCTTTGACCGGAGACGAACCGAGCGATCAGGTAGGCAGCGGCGGCGCGACTCTTTTGGCAAACGGAAAATTTGTCGTCAGCAGTCCGAATTGGAGCAATTTCCGCGGCGCGGCGACCGTTTGCAGCCCGATTAGCGGCTGCGGCAGCATAATTACCGCCGGTAACAGTTTAATCGGCAGCGAGCCGGGCGATAACGTCAGCAATTACGGCGTAAAGGCTTTGACGAACGGTGATTATGTCGTTCGCAGCGCAAGCTGGAACGGCGGACGCGGCGCGGCGACTTTCGGCAGTGCCGCAAGCGGCGCGACCGGGGCAATTTCCGGCTCAAACTCGCTCGTCGGAACAGTTTCGGGCGACGCAGTAGGGGATGCTGATGTGGTCGCCTTGCCGAACGGCAATTACGTGGTTTTAAGCGGCAATTGGAACAGCGTCGGCGCGGCGACTTTCGGCGATTCGGCGACTAGCGGCGCAATCGGAACGGTTTCTGCCGCAAATAGTCTGGTCGGAAGTAGCGCCGGAGATTTTGAAAACGTTGGCGTCACAATCCTGGCGAACGACAATTATGTCGTGACCAACAGTCGTTGGAACAACATCCCAATGTCTGCGCCAGACGCCGGAGCCGCGACGTGGGGCAGCAAAACCGCGGGCGTCAGCGGCGTGATTTCTTCGTCCAACAGTTTTGTCGGCTCACAAGCTAACGATCAGATCGGCGGTTCGCCCGGCGTTGTTCCGCTGGTAAACGGCAATTACGTTGTCGGCAGTTCGGACTGGAACAGCGAAACGGGCGCGGCGACCTGGGGCAACGGTGCAACCGGAAGCTCCGGGATTGTGAACAATGCCAACAGTTTGGTCGGGACAAATGTTTCCGTGAAACTTGGCGGAATCTCAAACGGCGGCGGAATTTATCCGCTAACCAACGGCAATTACGTGGTGAGCTGTCCTGTTTGCAGTGTTAATTTTCAAGATAACGGCGCAGTAACCTGGGGAAACGGCTCGACAGGCACGAACGGCGCGGTTTCAGCCGCAAATAGTCTTTACGGAGCCAATGAATTTGACAGCATCGGTCGCGGCGTTTTGGCGCTCCCAAACGGCAATTACGTTGTCACCAGCGAATATTGGAACGATGCTCGCGGCGCAGTAACGTTGGTAAACGGCGCGGCGGCAGTTTCGGCGGCGGTCGGTGCGGGAAACAGTCTGACCGGCGCAAATCCGAGCGATTTTGTCGGCAGCGGTAAAACGCTGCTGTTGACAAACGGCAATTACGTTGTTTTCAGTCCAGGCTGGAACAACAATGCGGGCGCAGTAACCTGGATGAACGGGCTTGCCGCGACGGGCGGAACGGTTTCGTCGTCAAACAGCTTAATCGGAACAAGCGCGGGCGACCGAATCGGCTCGGATTACGGCGTCGCGCTGTCAAACGGCAATTATGTAATTCAAAGTCCGAATTGGAGCGGCGGACGCGGCGCGGCGACGTGGCGCGACGGTTCGGCGTTGACATCGGGAACAATTTCGGCTGCGAACAGCTTGATCGGAAACAGCTCAGGCGACAATGTGGGGCAAAAGGTCGTTCCTTTGGCAAACAATAATTATGTTGTAGTCAGCCCGAATGTGAGAAACGGAACGGTTTTAAGGGTTGGGGCGGTGACTTGGAGCAACGGAGCGGGCGGCACAAACGGCACCGTCTCGCCGGGAAACAGCTTAATCGGCACGACTGTTGATGATAATGTCGGCAACGCGGGCGTCGTCGCTTTGCCGAACGGCAATTATGTCGTGACGAGCACGAATTGGGATCGCGCGTCAATCAAAGACGCCGGAGCGATTACCTACGGCGCGGGCAACGCCGCCACGACTTTCGGAGCGATTACCGTCAACAACAGCGCGCGCGGTTTGAGTCCGAGCGGCGGCGCGTCTCTGAATTACGCTTTTGATTCGATAAACGACCGTCTCGTCGTGGCTATACCAAACGATAATCGCGTGACGTTTTTCCGTCCGGCGGCGACCGCAATCATCAATGGAAACTCTAACAACGGAGCAACGTGGGATTACGGAACGATAATTCAGCCAACGGATGTCGTTGTTCCCAGCCCGCTGGTCGTGACGATGGCAGGCAACACTCCGGTCAGAGACGTGACGGTCAAAGTCGGCGGCACTTTGTCGGTCAGCGGCAATAACGCTATTTCCGGCACAATGAGCATCAGCGGGACGCTCGATTTGAGCGGCGGGAAGCTCGATTTGGGCAACAATATTGTAATTATCAATTGCGGCGGGAGCATCGCCGGAGCTTCGGCGGCGCATTATATTCAAGGCAGCTTGCAGCAATGCGTTAATTCTTCGAGCTTCAATTTTCCGGTCGGGACGGAAAACGGTTATTCTCCGGTTCAGCTTTCAAATGTCATCGGCGGCGGCAATTTTACGGTCAAAGCCGTGCAGTCTCAGTATCCGCAAACAATCGGTTTGCCGAGCGGGCGGCTTCAGCGTTACTGGAAGCTGACCAACAATGGCTTATCGCAAGCCGACTTGACGTTTAATTATCTCGAAAAGGACGCTGCGGGCGGAACGGAAAGCAATTACCGGGTTTATAAAATTGAAAACGGCGAAGCGTCGCCGCGAACGACATCGCTCGATACAACGACAAACACCGCAACGGCGGCTGGCGTGACGAGCTTTTCCGATTGGACGCTGGCGGACGGCGAGACCGTGACGCCGTTTGCAATAAAGGGACAAATCACCGTCGGCGGAAATCCGTTGCCGGGCGTAACGGTCGCTTTATCCGGTTCGTCGAACAATTCTATCCAAACCAATGCTTCCGGTTATTATTCTTTTACCGTCAACAGCGGCGGAGATTATACCGTCACGCCGTCGCTGACAAATTACATTTTCGCACCTGCCGACCTAACGTTTGAGAATCTGAAGGAAAGTAAGCTCGCTGATTTTGCGGCGACGCCGGCTTATAATCTTTCGGGCGCAATCAGCTACGGCACGACGCCCGCGAATCAACCGCAGAAATTCGTTTCCGGCGTGTCGCTGACGGCAGCGCTAGGCGTTTCTTCCGTATCAACCGTAACGGATCCGAACGGTGCATATTTGCTGGAAAATTTAACCTCCAACGGATCTTATAAAATTACGCTTTCAAAAACAGAAAACGTCAAAGGAATCTCGCCGTCTGACGCGACTATGATACTTCGCTACGTGGCAGCTAACGGAACGGGACCGAATGCTTTAAATGCAAATCAAAAAATTGCCGCCGACGCAAACGGCGATGGAAACATTTCTCCGTTTGATGCAACGCTCATTTTGCGTTATGTGGCTGCAAGCGGATCAAATGCCAATACCGGACAAGTAGGTAATTGGAAGTTTTCGCCTCCCACTCGCGATTATGAACCACTTGTCAATTCGCTCGCGGGTCAGGACTACGAAGCTATTCTAGTCGGCGAAGTCAACGGCAATTGGACGCCGCCCACGCCCGGTTCTCTTCCGACTGTGGAAAACCGGACGAAAATTGCAGCGACAAGAGAAAAAGCGGCGCAAAAACGTTGATTCGGTCGGCGAATTGTTTGGCGGCGGACTAGTCCGCTAAATAGCGATAAATTTATTAATTGTAAGATTTTAGTTGCGATTTTTCTTTGATTTGGCTAAACTTTTTTAACTGTTTGTGTGACTTCCGTCCACATCACTTGCTTCCAGCCAATACTTTTGGGAAGATCATTACAAATAAATCCCAACCTACGGCTGTAATTTAATCAGCTTCACAAATAAAGAATAGGTTATTTAATTTTAGGAGATTAAATATTGATGCGTAGTAACACCTCGGCTAAATGTGTATCTCAGTCGGCAGCTTTCCTCTTTTTGCTGCTTTCGTTGTTCGTTCCCG
>DASVTY010000062.1:0-28227 GCA_036387315.1 Pyrinomonadaceae bacterium | reverse complement strand
GTGTCAACAAAAACTTTGACATCGAGCAATTCTAAGATGCGCGGTTCGGCAAAAATTAAAATTCCCTCGATTAAAACGACCGGTTTGGGTTCGATTACTTCGACTTCGGTTGTCCGCGTGTGAGTTTTAAAATCATAAACCGGCATTTCAATCGGCAAATTGCCGCGCAGACGCCGCAGATGATTGACTATTAATTCGCTGTCAATCGCGTCCGGGTGGTCGAAATTCGCTTTATGCCGCGCGTCGAGCGGCATATCAATCAAATTCCGATAATAAGAATCCTGTTCGAGCAAAACGACGTTTCTCGCCCCGACGGTTTCCGCAATTCGTCGAGCAATCGTAGTTTTTCCCGAACCCGTTCCGCCGCAGATACCAATAATCATTTTTCTTCAGCAATCTTTGGAATAACTCTTTTGAGCAGATTTTTGAAAGTTTCGGCAACAAGTTTTCCGATTTCCATCACTTCCTCGTGATTGATTTCTTCTTCGCTGATACCGGCGGCGTAATTTGAAACGCACGAAATTGCCAGAATTTTCATCCCCTGATGATGCGCGATTATCGCTTCAGGCACGGTTGACATTCCGACGGCATCAGCGCCGGCGTAGCGCAAATAATGAATTTCCGCAGGAGTTTCATAAGTCGGTCCCGACAAAGCGCAATAAACTCCGCGCCGCAAATCGAAATTCATTTCTTTTGCCGCCGTCTTTGCGATTTCCTGAAACTTTCGGGAATAAACTTCGGACATATCGGGAAAACGGGCGCCGAATCGCTCGTCGTTTTTCCCGCGCAAAGGATTAACGCCCATTAAATTTAAATGGTCGTGAATCAGCATCAAGCTGCCCGGCTTGAAATTTGAATCAATGCTGCCCGCCGCATTCGTCAGAATCAGATTTTTAATTCCCAAAAGCCCGAAAACGCGGATCGGAAACGTCACATCCTTTAAATCGTAACCTTCGTAATAATGAAAACGCCCTTGTTGAACCGCAACGGAGACGCCCGCGATTTCGCCCAAAACCAAACGCCCTGCGTGACCTTCAACGGTCGAACGCGCAAAATGCGGAATCTCTTCGTAGGAAATTTTGACGGCGTTTTCGATTTCATCTGCAAACGCGCCCAAGCCGCTGCCTAAAACCAGCGCGACTTGTATTTCCCGGTCAAATTTAGATTTTATAAACTGCGCCGCTTCCTGCGCTTTTTCGTAAATCATTCGAGTTCGAGTGCAATTTTCAGTGCTTGATTTAATTCTTCAATCTTTTGCGGCGAAAGCGAGCCAATAAAATTTGTCAAAACCGATTTAGGTAAGCTCGTTAATTCGTCGCAACGAATATAGCTTTCGTGCGTTAATCCTTCATCAATTCCGACTCTAACTTCCGTCGTCGAACCGCTGCCATTGGTGTAAACCGGAGCGCAAATAACCGAGCTATAAACCGTTTCGATAAATCGGTGACGGCTAATGATAACGTACACACGAAATTTTTTCGGGTCTTGTTTTGTCGGCTTTTCAATTCGATACAGTTCGCCGCGTTTCATTTTTTGTCCAACGCTTCGAGCATCAATTCCGCCTGAAATCGCAAGTTATCTTCTATTTCTTCGCGGTTTTCTTCGACATAGCGATTAATTTTTTCAATTTCTTCCTCAGCAGTCATTCTATGTTTCTTCCGCGATTTTACTTGTTCAATATGTTTTCGCAGAGCTTCTTCGACAAACTCCGAACGGCTGCATTTTCCGTCCGCACACTCGTCTAACTCTTTTAACAATTCTTCTGAAATCGTGACGCAGGTTTCCACTTTCATATCTTTAATTTACTGTTTTTCGTAAGGTTGTCCAAGAGCTTTCGGCGCGCGCGAATGCCCGATAAATCCCGCTAGAACGATTATTGTCAAAACATACGGAATAATTTGAATAAACTGAACCGGAATATCTTCGCCTGAAGGCAGCTTGAAAACGCCCTGCACCTGATTTGTCAGAGCTTCGGTAAAACCGAACAGCAAACACGCGAGCATTGTCGGAACGGGTTTCCATTTGCCGAAAATCAACGCCGCAAGCGCGATAAACCCGCGCCCGGCGGTCATATTTCTGGTAAAAAGCGAAGACTGCCCGATTGACAGATACGCGCCGCCCAAAGCTGCCAGCGCGCCGGAAATTAAAACCGCCGTATAACGCATTTTGTTGACGCTGACGCCAGCCGCGTCAGCCGCCGCCGGGTTTTCGCCGACCGCTCTTAATCTCAAGCCGAACGGCGTGCGAAACAAAACGTACCAGCCAATCGGCACGAGCGCGAAAGCCAGAATTGACATCACCGAAATGTCCAGCGCCTGCGTGCCGAAAAATGTGTTGAGCGTCGGGAGCAGATTTTCTTGCGGAATTTGCGGCGTCGAGCCGGTCGAGAGAAAAAACGCGCCGCTTAAAAGCTGCGGCAAACCAAGCATTAAAATATTTATCGCCGTCCCGCTGACAACCTGATCGGCTTTAAATTGAATGCAGGCGACCGCGTGAACCGCCGCCAGCGCCACGCCAGCCACGACTCCGACCAACACTCCGAGTAAAACGCTTCCGGTCGTCGCCGTGACAGCCGCCGCCGTAAATGCGCCCGACAACATCAAGCCTTCGAGCGCAATATTAATCACGCCCGCGCGCTCGGAAAACATTCCCCCCAAAGCGGCAAGCAATAACGGCGTAGTCAGCCGAATCGTTGAAAAAACAAGAATTAAAGAAAAAAGTTCGCTCATAAATTTGTTCGTCGTTCGTCGTTCGTTGTTCGTTGTCAAAAGCAAATTGCGACGAACAACGAACGACGAACAACGAACTGACGACTATTTTTTAAATCCGATAATTCCTCTAAAAACCGCTTCGGCGGCGACAAATAAAATAATTATGCCCTGTAGAACCTGAACTAAATCTTTTGAAACGTTTTCGGTAAAAGCGTCGAGAAAAATGCTTCCGCGCGTCAGCATTCCGAAAAGCAAAGCGGCGAGAACAATTCCGACCGGATGATTTCTGCCCAGAAGCGCAACGGCAATTCCGGTGAAACCGTAGCCGTCGGAAAATCCGTCATAATAACGATAGCGATAACCTAAAACTTCGTTGATGGCGACCATTCCTGCCAGACCGCCGGAAATCGTCATTGCCAGAACGATTTGCGTCCGAACCGAAATTCCGCCGTATTCCGCCGCCGCCGGATTTGCGCCCGTCGCTCGCAATTCGTAGCCCCAGCGCGTGCGCCAGAGGAAAAAATAAACCAGCACGCACATTAAAAGCGCGAGCAAAAATCCGACATTGAGTGGAATAAAAGTCGGCATTCCCGGCAAAAATTGCGAAATACGCGGAATGTGCGCGGCTTCGCCAATCGGAGCGGATTGCAGAATCGGATCGCCCGGAACTTTCAAAAAATATTGCGTGACGTAGCTCACCAAAGCGATGCCGATGAAATTGAGCATAATCGTGTTGATGACTTCGTGCGAGCCGAATCGCGCTTTTAAAACTCCGGGAATCGCGCCCCATAAAGCGCCCGCCGCAATCGCAGTCAAAATGCACAAAGGAACAAGCAAAATGCCCGGCAAGCTCATCCACGAAAAGTTTTCATCTTTGCCGAAAACGTTAACAACGGTTCCGCCGAATTTCATCCCGACAAAAGCCGTGGCGAGCGCGGCGACATAAAGCTGACCTTCCGCGCCGATATTTAAAAGCCCGCAGCGAAAAGCGACGGCAACCGCCAAGCCGGTAAAAATCAGCGGGGTCGCGTAAAACAGCGTGTAGCCGATGCCTTCCGGGTAGGAGAGCGCGCTGCCGAGCAAAATCGCGTAAGCCTCAAACGGATTGTCGCCGATCAGCCAGACGATTATTCCGCCGACGATGAACGCTGCTAACACAGCAACGAGCGGAAAAAACAATTCTCGAAGAAAATTCATTCTGTTAATGCCGTGATTCTGAAAATGCGTGTAACAAATTGCCGACAAATATAACCTTTATCGGCTTTTCGTGTCACTCGAAAACGAGCAAAAATTTTCTCAAAAAAATCTTTTTAGGGGACTTGACAATGAGACACTCACATTTTATCATCTAAATTAGCTCAGCAAATAGAACAATGCGTCGCTGAGCAACACAAACTTTCAAACGAAATATTTTTGGAGGTATAGAAAAATGAACATTGTCAGATACGATCCTTTCCGCGATATACGCGGCTTGCAAGATGAAATGAACCGTTTATTTTCTTCGACTTTTTCGCGCGGCGGTGACGACCAGATGACGCGCGGCGCTTGGAATCCGAGCGTTGATATTTTCGAGAACCAAGATCAAATTGTTCTCGAAGCCGAATTGCCGGGCTTGAAACCGGAGAACGTTGAGATTTCGATTGAAAACAACGTTCTGACGCTGCACGGCGAGCGCCGTTTCGAGAAGAAAGACGAGGGCGATAATTTTCATCGCGTCGAACGCAGCTATGGCTCGTTCACCCGTTCTTTCACTCTGCCGCCGACCGTTTCGAGCGAGAACTGCAACGCCGAATTTGAAAACGGCGTGCTGCGCGTGACGCTGGCGAAACGCGAAGAAGCCAAGGCGCGCAAAATCGAAATCAAAGCGGGAAGCCAAAGCGAGCCAAAGCAAATTAACACGCAAGCCAAATCAGCTTCTGCTTAATTTAAATGATGAATGCGGAATGATGAATGATGAATAGTCTTCCGCTACGATTTGTAAAAAAAACGAACGCGGGGTGATAAAAATCATTCCGCGTTCATCATTCATAGTTCATAATTTTAAAGATGAGATTCGATAAATTTACATTACGCGGACAAGAAGCCGTTCAGGCGGGGACTGAGTTTGCCGAACGCAACCAGAATCAACAGGTCGAGCCGGAGCATCTGCTTGTGGCGATGCTCGGTCAGCCCGAAGGAACTGTGCGTCCGATTCTCGGGAAACTCGGCGCAAACGCCGACGCCGTGATGAACGACACGGTTGCGGCGATAAACCGTCTGCCGAAAGTCACGGGCGGGCAGCAATATTTTAGTCCGCGCACATCGCAGATTTTCTCCACCGCGCAAAAACAAGCCGAGGCAATGAAGGACGAGTTTATCTCGACCGAGCATCTGCTGATGGCGATTGTTGACGAGAAAAACAGCGAAGCCGCCAGAATTTTGAAATCCAACGGCGTCAACCGCGAAGATTTGAACAAAGCCGTCGAACAAATGCGCGGCGGCGTGCGCATAACAGACCAGAATTCGGAGCAGAATTTTCAGGCTTTAAATAAATACGCCAAGGATTTAACCGAGCTTGCGCGCGAAGGAAAATTAGACCCTGTAATCGGGCGCGACGACGAGATTCGCCGGACGATTCAGGTTCTTTCTCGCAGAACAAAAAACAATCCTGTTTTGATCGGCGAGCCGGGCGTCGGGAAAACCGCGATTGTCGAAGGCTTGGCGCAGAGAATCGTTTCGGGCGACGTACCCGAAACTTTGCGGAACAAGCGTTTGGTTTCGCTAGATTTGGGTTCGATGCTCGCCGGGGCGAAATATCGCGGCGAGTTTGAAGACCGCTTGAAAGCTGTTTTGAAAGAAATCGAAAATGCGCACGGGCAGATTATTTTATTCATTGACGAGCTGCACACGCTCGTCGGCGCGGGCGCTTCGGAAGGCGCGATTGACGCTTCTAATATGTTAAAGCCCGCTCTCGCACGCGGCGAGTTGCGCTGTGTCGGCGCGACAACGCTTAACGAATTTAAAAAATATATCGAAAAAGACGCCGCTCTCGAACGCCGTTTCCAACAAATTTACATCGGCGAGCCTTCGGTTGAAGACACGATTGCGATTCTTCGCGGTTTGAAAGAAAAATACGAAGTTCATCACGGCGTTCGGATTAAAGATTCGGCGATTGTCGCCGCGACGACGCTTTCAAATCGTTACATCGCAGACCGTTTTCTGCCTGACAAGGCGATTGATTTGATTGACGAAGCGGCTTCGCGTTTGAGAATCGAAATTGACTCACTGCCGCAGGAAATTGACGAGCTTGAACGCGAAATTCTACAGCTCGAAATCGAGCGTCAGGCTTTGTCGCGCGAAACCGATGAAAAATCGAAAGCGCGTCTTGCCGATATTGAAAAACGCATCGCGGATTTACAGGAAAAATCTTCCGGGATGAAGGCGAAATGGCAAGCCGAAAAAGAAGAAATCAACAAAATGCGCGGCGCGAAAGAGCAGCTCGAACAAGCCAGAATTCAGCTCGATCAGGCGCGTAATGCGGGCGATTTAAACCGCGCCGCCGAATTGCAGTACGGCACGATTCCGACATTGGAAAAACAGCTTGCCGACGAGCAAAAACGTCTCGCCGAACTGCAAAACGACGGCGTGATGCTCAAAGAAGAAGTTGACGAAGAAGACGTTGCGCAAGTTGTCGCGCGCTGGACGGGCATTCCCGTCTCAAAAATGCTCGAAGGCGAGATGCAAAAGCTCGTTACGATGGAAGACAAACTCCGCACGAGAGTTATCGGACAAGACGAGGCTTTAATTGCAGTATCAGATGCGGTGCGCCGCGCTCGCGCCGGTCTGCAAGACCCGAATCGTCCGGTCGGTTCGTTTATCTTTTTGGGTCCAACCGGAGTCGGTAAAACCGAAACCGCGCGCGCTTTGGCAGAATTTTTATTTGACGACGAACGCGCGATGATTCGGCTCGATATGTCCGAATATATGGAAAAACACGCGGTCGCCAGGATGATCGGCGCGCCGCCAGGATATGTCGGTTACGAAGAAGGCGGACAGCTTACGGAAGCCGTTCGTCGCCGACCGTATTCGGTAGTTTTGTTCGACGAAATCGAAAAAGCGCACCCCGATGTTTTCAACATTTTGCTCCAAATTCTGGACGATGGGCGCTTGACCGATTCAAAAGGTCGCACTGTTGATTTTAAAAACACCGTTTTGATTATGACCTCGAATCTCGGTTCGCGTGACATTCAATTAAACGCAAGCAACGAAGCGGCGATGCGCGAGTCGGTGCTAACAACTTTGCGCGAGAATTTCAAACCGGAATTTTTAAACCGGATTGACGACATCGTGATTTTCCATCAGCTCGGACGCGAACAAATCGCGCAAATCATCGAAGTTCAATTGGAGCGTTTGCGTCAAATGCTGGCGGAGCGCAACATTCAAATTGCTTTGGATGAATCGGCAAAAGATTTGTTGGCGCGCGAAGGCTACGATCCGGCTTACGGCGCCCGCCCGCTTAAACGCGCGATTCAGACGCTGATTCAAAACCCACTCGCCGTTAAATTATTAAAAGGCGAATTCGCGCCGGGGGTAACCGTCAAGGTTTCTGCGGATGGCGACACGCTGATGTTTACGCCGGACGGCGCAAGCGCTACGGCTGCGGTTTAGTTAATGGTTAATTGTTAATGGTTAGTGGTAAATTGTAATTTGCTTTTTTTGGCAATTTCACAATTAACCATTAACCATTAACCTTTAGCAAATATGGATTTATTCAGACGAAAAAAGAAAATGACCGAGCAAGAGGATTTTAACGAAGAAATGAGAGACGAAGAAATGACGGAAGAAATTCCCTTCACCGATAAACGACGCATTAATATCAACGGCGAAGGCGCGCAGCCGAACGCCGAAACGCCGAAAGCCGAAACGAAATCGGCTGAGGTCGTCAAATTGGAGAATGCTTTAAAAGAAGAACGCACGCGACGCGAAGCCGCCGAAGCAAAACTCGTCGGCGTGCAGGCGAAGTTTGAAGAAGTCAAAAACAATCTGGAAAAAGAAACCGCCGAGATGCGCGAGCGGATGCGGAAAACGCTCGAACAACGCGCGATGCAGGGACAGTTTAATTTTTTGACGACGCTGCTACCGGTTTTGGACAATCTGCATCTGGCGATTCGCGCGGCGGAAAACAATCCCGACCAGAATCTGCTGGCAGGTTTGCAGGGCACGGTCAACGGTTTTGAAATGGCTCTCCTGCAAGTCGGCGTCGAGCCGGTTATGGCTGTCGGCGATCAATTTAATCCCGAACTGCACGAAGCCGTTGATATTGTCGAAGCCAACGAGGACGGCGTTGTGACGGCGGAATATTCGCGCGGCTATCGTTTCGGCGAACGCCTTCTGCGTCCGGCTCGCGTGCAAGTCGGGCGAGCTTCGGCTCAAGCGGCGGCTGAATGATTTATGGACGCTCAAAATCTCCCGATTGCCTGCGCTTTAACCGATAAAGAATTGCAAATGCGCCGCGAAACTGTTTTGCGACAGGTCGCGGCGCATTTGATTGATTTTCGCGAACTCGAAAACGGTTTTAGCTATCGTTTTCCGGCTGACGACAACGTTTTGCGGGAATTGGTCAACGTTATTAATCTTGAGCGAAAATGCTGCCCGTTTTTGAATTTTAAACTGATTGTCGAATCAAACAACGAAACCATCGCGCTTGAACTGACCGGGCAAACAGGCACAAAAGAAATGCTCAAATTGCTTTTTGATTGGAATTGAAGATTGTAAAAAGGAGCGAAATATGAATCCGCAATTTTTAACGGCAGAAGAGCTTGGCATTCGATTGGAAATTATCGGAAAGCTCAAAATATGGGAGGCTTCGCCGATTTATAAGCACCAAAAGGAAATTGACCGGATTCGAGATTCTTTTAAAAAAGTCGAAAAAGACGGAAACATTTGCGAATGCATTGATGTTGCCGATGTTTATGTGCAATTTCCCGACGGCTCTCTGAAACGCCCCGACATTTCCGTCTTTTGCCGCGAGCCTGAAGAGCAGGAAGAAGCCATCAAACAAGTTCCCGAAATCATTATCGAAGTCATTAGCAAAGGTTACGAAGAAAAAGATTTGGAGCTTTCGCCGCCGATTTATCTGGCGAACGGCGTCAGAGATGTGGTCGTTCTGAATCCTTATACAAATGAAGTTTCGCATTTTCGTGAAGGCGAAATGCTGAAAAAGACTTCGCCTGTTGCGATTGAATTTGAATGCGGTTGTAGTTGTACGGTTTAAAAACAAAAAATGAAGAAATGCTCAAACTTTTGGCTGAATGAAATCAAAGCGCAAAAGCCGAAGGTGAGGTTTTCAATTTTTTGCCTTATTTTTTTTGCGCTTGCTGCGGCGAGTTGTCGGACGATGCAGAACAATGACGTTACAGTTTCGCCATCGCCGCAAATTCAGCCGTCGCCCGCAGCCGTCAAAAATGAGACTCTGCAAGCTGTTGTTGATGTGCCTCGACTTGCGGGCAAATCAACATTTGAAGTTGACGGAATCCTGGGAAAGCCCGAAACCGTCAAGCAGATAAAAAAACCGGCGGGCGAATACAGAGTTTACAAAATTCCGAATCACCCAAAAGGCTTGGCAGTGCGTTTTTACGGCGACAAAGCCATTGATTTTAACTTGATTTTGTCCGCACCGCTGGCAACGTCAAAACAAACTTTGAAAGAAGTTTTCGGCATAGATATCGGCGATGCGCCATTTAAAATTGATTCAAAAGAGCCTTTATCGGAAGTTTGGCGCGGGACATTTAACGGCGTCAGGTTTGCAAAAGTTTATGCCAAAAGAGAAAGAGAAAATGGCGGTTTTATCTTTGTTTTGGCAGAGGTGGCACAATAAATATTGTAAATTCAATCTTTCCGCGCCGCCGTAGTAATTGAAGTTGAGTATGATTGCAATTTTACCGATTATTTAAAAATTGAACTTTATTTGGAGAAATTAAAAAATGGCAGCAAAAGAATTGAAATTTAGAGAAGAAGCCCGGAGCGCGATGCTCAAGGGCGTTGATGTTTTGGCGAATGTGGTCGGCGTGACGCTCGGACCTAAAGGGCGCAATGTTGTGATTAGCCGCAGTTACGGCTCGCCGCTCGTGACGAAAGACGGCGTAACGGTCGCTAAAGAAGTCGAATTGGAAGACAAATATCAAAATATGGGTGCGGCGATGGTCAAGGAAGTCGCCATGAAAACCAACGACATCGCGGGCGACGGAACGACGACCGCAACGGTTTTGGCACAGGCGATTTACCGCGAAGGAGTCAAAAACGTCACGGCGGGAGCGAATCCGATAGGTTTGCAGCGCGGGATTATGCTGGCAAGCGAGGCGGCGGTCGCCGAGATTCAAAGAATGGCGCAGCCCGTTTCGGGCAAAGAAGAGTTGGCAAACGTCGCTTCGGTTTCCGCCAATAACGACCGCAGAATCGGCGAAATCATTTCAGCAGCGATGGAAGCGGTCGGGAAAGACGGCGTGGTCACGGTCGAAGAATCGAAGACGATGCAGACCGAGCTTGATGTCGTCGAAGGAATGCAGTTTGACCGGGGTTATTTGTCGCCGTATTTTGTGACGGACGCGAACCGGATGGAAACGGTTTTGGATGATCCGTATATTTTAATTCACGAAAAGAAAATCTCTTCGATGCAAAGCCTGCTGGCGATTCTCGAACAGGTTTTGGGCGAAGGACGCTCGATTTTAATCATCGCCGAAGACGTTGAAGGCGAAGCGCTGGCAACTCTGGTTGTCAACAAACTGCGCGGAACGATCAAAGTTTGCGCCGTGAAAGCTCCGGCGTTCGGCGACCGCCGCAAAGCGATGCTCGAAGACATTGCCGCTTTGACCGGCGCGACCGTTGTCAACGAAGAACTCGGAATTAAGATCGAAAGTCTGATGGTTGAAGAACTGGGAACGGCAAAGCGCGTCGTCGTTGACAAAGACAACACCACTATTATCGAAGGCGCGGGAAAACCCGAAGCGATTCAAGGCAGAATCGAAGCGATTCGCCGCCAAATTGAAGATTCGACTTCGGATTACGATAAAGAGAAATTGCAGGAACGCCTCGCAAAACTGGCGGGCGGCGTCGCAGTCGTCAAAGTCGGCGCGGCGACGGAAACCGAGATGAAAGAAATCAAGGCGCGCGTCGAAGACGCTTTGAACGCGACGAAAGCCGCCGCGCAGGAAGGAATCGTTCCGGGCGGCGGAGTCGCTTTGCTGAGAGCTTCAAAAGCGCTCGACGCGATTGAAACAAACGGCGATCTCGATTTGCAAACCGGCATTCGCATCGTCAAAAAAGCGATGGAAGAACCGCTTCGCCGCATCGCGCAAAACGCCGGGATCGAAGGCTCGCTGGTCGCCGAAAAAGTAATCAATTCGGAAGGCGCGTTCGGCTACAACGCGGCGACCGGAGATTACGAAGATTTGCTCGCTGCCGGTATTGTTGACCCGGCAAAAGTCGTGCGCACCGCGCTGCAAAACGCGGCTTCAATTGCGGGTTTGCTGCTAACAACCGAAGCGGCTATTTCCGACGCTCCGCAAAAGAAAAAAGCCGCGATACCAATGGCGGGCGGCGATGACTACGATTATTAGCAATTACGAATTACGAATTATTGACTCGAATTTTAATTTCAAAAAAACAAATTCCGTAATTCGTAATTCGTAATTCGTAATTGTTAGGGCGTTGCTTGTGCCAGCCTTTTATTTTTGGGTATAAAGCTACATCTTCGATTTTGGTAGAAAGGTTTTCAATAATGTTAAGTTCGCTTCCGCGCTTTATCTTGAGTTTGATTTTGCTGTCTGCCGTTTTCGCCCAAACAACGCTCGCTCAAAACAAGCCGCTGCTTGGTTTTTCGCCGGAAAATTCTGCCGGACAAAAGGAATTGGAACGGCGTTTCGATTCGGTTTTACGCCGCGAGAATCTGCGCGAATGGATGCGGCGAATGTCGGCGCGCCCGCACGCGGTCGGGCAGCCTCATGGCAAAGCAAACGCCGATTTTATGCTCGCGCTTTTTAAATCGTGGGGCTACGACGCCGAGTTAGAGCGTTTCGATGTGTTGTTTCCTACGCCGAAAATTCGGCTTCTTGAAATGACCGCGCCGACCAGATTTGTCGCCAAATTGGATGAACCGGCGCTCAAAGAAGACCGAACTTCAAATCAAAAAGCCGAACAGCTTCCGACTTACAACGCTTATTCCGCTGACGGCGATGTGACCGGGCAGCTTGTTTATGTCAATTACGGCATCCCGGCGGATTACGAAGAACTCGAAAAACGCGGTGTTTCTGCGCAGGGCAAAATCGTAATCGCGCGTTACGGCGGCTCGTGGCGCGGAATCAAACCGAAAGTCGCCGCAGAACACGGCGCAATCGGCTGCATTATTTATTCAGACCCGCGTGACGACGGCTATTTTCAAGGCGAAGTTTATCCGAAAGGCGCTTGGCGCAACGAACACGGCGCGCAGCGCGGTTCGGTCGCCGATATGCCGGTTTTTCCCGGCGATCCGACCACGCCCGGCGTCGGCTCAACCGGAAACGTCAAACGCCTCGATTACAAAAATGCGCCGACAATTATGAAAATTCCGGTGCTTCCGATTTCATATTCGGACGCTTTGCCGCTTTTGAAAAATCTAAAAGGCGCGGTTGCGCCCGCCGCCTGGCGCGGGGCTTTGCCGATTACCTACAAAATCGGCGGCACGCCCGATTCGGCAAAAGTTCATTTAAAGCTCGCTTTTAATTGGGACATCAAACCCGCTTACAACGTGATTGCGAAATTGCCGGGCAGTGAATTTCCAGACCAATGGATTATTCGCGGCAATCATCACGACGCCTGGGTAAACGGCGCGGCTGATCCGATTAGCGGTCTGGTTCCGTTATTGGAAGAAGCGCGCGCAATCGGCGAATTGGCAAAACAAGGCTCGCGACCGAAACGGACAATCGTTTATGCGGCTTGGGACGCCGAAGAGCCGGGGCTGCTCGGTTCGACCGAATGGGTGGAAACACATGCCGATGAGCTGCGCCGCAAAGCCGCCGTTTATATCAACACCGATTCAAACGGGCGCGGTTTTCTGGGCGTCGGCGGCTCGCACACGCTCGAAAAATTTATCAACGAAGTTGCGAAAGACGTTCCCGACCCGCAAACGAAAATGTCCGTCTGGCAGCGCGGACGCGCACAAGAATATGTCAACGGCTCGGCAAACGCCCGGCGCGAACTTGAAACTCGCGCCGATTTGCGGATTGATCCGCTCGGTTCGGGTTCGGATTACACGCCGTTTTTGCAGCATCTTGGCATTGCTTCTTTAAATTTAGGCTTCGGCGGCGAATCCGGCGGCGGCTCGTATCATTCAGTTTACGATTCGTTCGATCATTACACGAGATTTGGTGACACTGATTTTTCCTACGGCATCGCGCTCGCTCAAACAGCCGGACGAGCGACTTTGCGGCTGGCAAACGCCGACGTTTTGCCGTTTGAGTTTACCAACGCCGCCGAAACAATCGGGCAATATATCGTGGAAATCAAACGGCTCGCCGACACGATGCGCGAGGAAACCCGAACTATGAACCGACTTCTTGCAGACGGCAGCTATATCGCTGTGCAAGACCCGAAACAAAATCTCGCCGCGCCACGACCGAAAGCGGAAGTTCCGCCGATTGATTTCAAATTGCTCGACGACGCTTTGAAAAATTTGCAGGACAAAGCCGAAGATTACGAAAAAGCGACGCGCGACCGTCGAATTTCGCCGAAAAACCGGCAGGCTCTGGACACGATGCTTTACCAAACCGAGCGGGCTTTGACCAATCCGAACGGTTTGCCGCGCCGCTCTTGGTTTCGACATCAGATTTACGCGCCCGGTTTTTATACCGGCTACGGCGTCAAAACCCTGCCTGGCGTACGCGAAGCTATCGAACAGCGAAATTGGCTGGAAGCCGCCGGGCAAATCCGCATTGCCGCGCAAACTATCGAACGCTTTGCCGCTGAAATTGACCGCGCTGCGAAACTGGCACATGAACAAAAATAATCAATTCTGCTTTAGGGAGAATCGAAATGTTTTATTTTGTTTTAATAAGTGGGGGTATTCTTTCCTCGCTGTATCTAATTGGCAAGCTGCATAAAAAATCATTTACGGATCACCCAAAAACAGACGATTCAAACTTACTGGAATTTTGGGAAGACGCGGCAAAAGAAGTATTTAAAAATAGAATCGGCATTCTGAGAGAAGGCTGCAAAACAATGGTAACCACATCTCTAACAGTATTGGCAGTTTACGCCGCTTTATTAAAAACATTTGAATTTAGTTTTACTACCGCTAACATTTTCCCATTTAGGTCTATTGCATTTGTCATCACTATTCTCTTTTTCATAGCTGCAAATTTGTTATTCGGATTCGGTTATTTACCTGAAAAAAGCCCCGAAAACCTTACAGAATGTCTTGTGGTGAAAGGAAAATTAGATATAAAGAAAATTAAGAAAGAAATCGAGGCAGAATACAATTGTTGTTACTCCCGGCTTTATAGGGGAACCGTATTATTTTGGCTTGGAGTAATCTTTGCCCTTACTAGCCTTCTTTGCCCTTATTAGCCTTTTTATCAAACCTCTAACAATCCTTCTTCTCCCCAAAAACTTTGCGTTGAACGGGCAATTCAAATTACAAGCGTTGACGCGAAACTGGCACGAGATTAGCAATGCGGAAAAAGGTTGATATTTAACGTTTCAAATTAGTACGAAGAACAGTCAGATTGACACTGTTCAGCGCAACTAACTTAATGCTAATATCGCTTTTGGCTGGGACAAACGACGCGCGCGTCGTGGCATCTAAAAGCGCGTAACTAAAGTTAGGAGTATTATGACAGACCTAGGGGCATATAAAGATAAATTTTCTGACACCGGCAGACGGATTTTGGAAAGCGCGCTCGAAGAATCGCGCCGCAGAGACCAGAATTTTGTTGCTGTCGAACACATTCTTTACGCGCTGGCGAACGAAGAGGGCGACCTTTTTAACGGCACGATGCGCGACCTTTCGGTTGATCCGCGCTCGGTCAAACTGATGATCGAGCGCCGCGTCGAAAACAGTCGTCAGCACATCGGCAAAGGCTTTCGCATTGCGCCGGAAACAACAGAGCTTTTCAAACGCTCGATGGACAGAGCCAGAGCGCAAGGTCGCAAAGTGATTGATTCGACCGATATTTTATTTGTTTTATCAAACGATGAACGCAGCGTTTTGAACGACGTTCTGCGTAACTTGGGTGTTCCTTCGGAAGAAGTCGCACAGCAAGTCCGACAGCGAATTCGGCTGCGCGAGCAGGAAGAAGAACGCTCACGCAAGAAATACGAACTGCCTTCATATTTAAAACATTTCGGTGTTTCGCTGAATAAATTGGCGAGACAGGACAAGATTCCGCCGACAATCGGGCGCGAGATGGAAATCCGGCAGATGATCGAAATTCTCTGCCACAAAGAACGGTCAAACTCACCGATGCTCGTCGGAGAACCCGGCGTCGGCAAAACCGCCGTCGTCGAAGGTTTGGCGAGATTGATTGAATTGGAACCGGAAAAAGTACCGGCTCGCCTGCGCAACGCTCACATCGTTCAATTGCAAATGGGCGGACTTGTCGCCGGAACAATGCTGCGCGGAATGTTCGAGGAACGAATCAAAGGCATTATTGACGAAGTTAAAGAACGCGATAATCTGATTCTTTTCATTGACGAAGCGCACACGATTATCGGCGCTGGCGCGGCGCTCGGAACATCGTCCGACGCGGCGAATATGTTCAAAGCGAGTCTGGCGCGGGGCGAACTCCGAATTATCGGCGCGACGACAATCACCGAATACAAAGAATACATCGGCGAAGACGAAGCTCTGGCGAGACGTTTTCGTCTGGTTAAAGTTGACGAGCCGACGCTCGAAGAAACAAAAGAAATTCTTCTCGGATTGCGTCCGCGTTTGGAGAAAAATTATTCGGTCACGATTTCCGACGAAGCGATCAATACCGCTTTGGAAATGTCGCCGAAATACATTCGCAATCTGCATCTTCCCGACAAAGCAATCGGCTGGCTGGATACGGCTTCGGTCAAAGTTGAAATCAACGAGCCGCAGTCTTTGATTGTCAAACCGGAACATATTATCGAAGTCATTTCTCAGGAATCCAGAATTCCGCAGGATATGATTTTCCGCGAGACGACCGACCGTTTTTCGACAATGGAAAGCGATCTCGGAAATCGAGTTATCGGACAAAAAGACGCGGTCAAAGCCGTCGCTCAACGCTTGCGTTTGAACAAAGGACCGCTCAAAGAAAATCATTACAAACCCGACGGCGTGCTTTTGTTTTTAGGTCCGACGGGCGTCGGTAAAACCGAATTGGCAAAAGCGGTTGCCGAATTTATGTTCGGCGACGAAGAGAAAATGGTGCGGATTGATATGAGCGAATACGGCGAAGGCACGGTCGGCGTCGAAAAGCTCATCGGAATGCCGCGCGGAATCGTCGGTTCGGAACGCGGCGGTATTTTGACCGAACAGCTTCGGGAAAATCCGTACACGGTTCTTCTTCTCGACGAAGTTGAAAAAGCCAATCCGTATTTGATGAATCTATTCCTGCAAGCCTTTGACGAAGGCTGGCTGACGGACGGGCGCGGCAAGAAAGTTTATCTTTCGGACGCGATTGTGATTATGACTTCAAACCTCGGTTCGGAAAACTTTAAAAAGTACGAAAAACCGCTCGGTTTCGGTCAGAAAACTCTCGGCGACATTCGCGAAATCAAAGGCTCGGTGATGAAAGCCGCCGAACAGCGTTTTTCGGCTGAATTTCGCAACCGCATTGACGAAATCGTCATCTTTTCGCCGCTCGTGATGGACGAAGTGCGTGAAATCGCCAAAATTTATTTGGGCAAATTAACCCGTCAAATGGAGCATCAAGGCAAAGTTGTTGACGTGACGGAAGCGGCGCTCGATAAATTGACCGAGAAGGGTTATAACCCGACTTACGGCGCGCGTTTCCTGAAACGTCACATTGACGAAAAAGTGAAACTGCCGATTACCAATTCGTGGAAAACGGCGACGCGCTTTTTGGTTGATGTCGAAGACAACGAAATTGTCGTCACAGCGGGCGCGACTACGCCAGCGCCTGACGTTGCTTACAGTTTGAACTAAAACAAACGAAAACACTTGTTAAAAAAGGCTTCGATGTTAAAATCATCGGAGCCTTTTTTCTTTGGAGATTTTTATGAATAAGATTTTGGTGTTTTTCTTTTTTGCAATCTGTTTTAGCCAATCTATTTTTGCTCAGGAACCGCAGCCAAAACCAACCGCACCGAGAACCGGAAGCGGCGTTGGCTCCGGCAGAGGCGCAGGAAGCGGCAGCGGAACAGGTTCAGCGCCGTCACAAGCAAAACCAACGGATTCGAGCAAAACCGAACCGCTCAAAATATTGTCAAAACCGGTGCCGGGCTATACCGATTTAGCCAGAAACAACTCAACCGAAGGCACGCTCAGATTAAGAGTAACCTTTTCGGCTTCTGGCGAGATTACCGCCGTCTCTCCGGTTTCTTCATTGCCCGATGGATTGACCGAACAAGCAATAGCAGCCGCGCGAGATATAAAATTCGAGCCTGCCAAACGCGACGGCGTTCCCGTTAGCGTTACCAAAACAATCGAGTATAGGTTTTCGCTAATTGTTGACGAAAACAGCAAAGGCTTGAAAAGCAACGCGGAAATCATCGAAAAACCCGACGCCGTTCATCCCGATGAATATAAATCCGTTTCGGGCGTAGTTACGCTCGCATTGGTTTTGACGGCGGACGGAAATGTATTAATTAGCGGCTCAAAAACCGATTTACCGAAAGTTTTTGAAACCAATGCGCGCGAGGCGGCAACTAAAATAAAGTTCACACCCGCCGTTCTTGAAAGCGGCAAAAATGTCAGTCAATACAAAGTGATCGAGTATGTTTTTAAACCGTAAGCAAAATAGTTTTTCTCACAAATTCGTTTTTTTGTTTCTTTTAGCGTTCGGCGTGTTTTCGGCTGCGGCGCAGGAAACCGACAAAGGCTCGGACACGCAAAAAGCTAAAGTAATCGAAGACCGAACTTCGCCAGTTGTTACTCAAAAATCTGAACCGTTAAAAATCCTTGAAAAACCACGCGGTATTTTAAAAGGCGAATATGGGAATGTTTGTATTCAAGGAACAGTTCGTGTGAGAGTTGAGTTTCTAGCATCAGGTGAAATTGGAAAAATAGCCCCGATAAAAAGTCTACCTTACGGTTTAACGGAAAGCGCGATGGAAGCGGCGAAAAGAATCAAATTTGTACCTGCTAAAAAAGATGGCATTCCGTTAGCAGTTAGTAAAGTAGTTGAATATTCTTTTGGTTTGTATTTTGACAAAGTTGATTTTGCTTTTGTTAAAGAGAAGCAAAACAAAGCGCAGACAACAGATGAGAAAGCCGAAGCAATCATTCAAAAAGCAATTCAAAAGCTCGGCGGCGATAGATATTTACAGGTGAAAACAATTGTCGGGCGCGGCAATTTCAATCAATTTGCGGAAAACGGCGCGGCATCGTTTAGCTCGTTTGTTGATACAATCGTTTTCCCGGACAAAGAACGCACCGAATTTAAATCGAGCAGCCTTAAAACCATTCAAACAAACGTCGGCGACGCGGGATGGTATTACGACAGCACGAATAAAAGCATCAGCGACCAAACGCCCGAACAAATCGCCGCTTTTAAACAATCAATTCGCACGAGTTTGGATAATTTGCTGCGCGGCAACTGGCGCAAAGAAAATGCCAAGCTCGAATACATCGGTCGGCGAGAAGCGTCGCTCGGAAAACGCAACGAAGCGATAAAATTAATTTACGCAGACAATTTCGCGGTCGAGTTTGAATTTTCCGCGCAGGACGGAACGCCCGCAAAAATTCTCTACAAACGCAAAAATGCTGACGGGGAAGAAACCAAAGAGGAAACTCGTTTTGCCCAGTTCATTGAAGTAAACGGAGTTTTCGCGCCGTTTATTCTCGATTTTTACCGCAACGGAAAACTTTCGGGGCGCGCCAATTATTCGACAATCGAATTTAATACGCCCGTCCCCGATTCGTTTTTCACCAAACCCGCCGACGTTAAAAAAATAAAATAGCTTCGGTTAAAGCGCTTGAGAGAATCCGATTTTTATCCAAACAGGCGCGGCAGGCGCTGCTGCCAGTTTTTGGGAATCAAAATCTCCATCGCGTCGTCAACCGTGACGATTCCCAAAATCTCGCCCGCGTCGTCCACCACCGGCAAAGCGAGCAAATTAAATTCCGAGATTTGCTGCGCGACTTCTTCCGCCGGATCGTCCGGTCGTGCAAACTGAAAATTTTGCCGCATTACGGTTTCGAGCCGCGCTTCGGGATCGGACAAAATCAAGCCGCGCAAAGAAATCAAACCCGACAGTTTCCACGAATTTTCCTCTTCGACGACGTAAAGGTAATAAATCATATTCGGCGTTTCCGCCGATTCGCGCAGTTGGGAAATCGCTTCCGCGACCGTCAGATTTTTCGGAAACACGACAAACTCGGTCGTCATCAAACCGCCCGCCGTGTCGCCTTCATACGGCAAAAGCTCGGCGACGTTTTCCTTTTCCTCGCCTTCCATCAAATCGAACAATTCGCCCGCTTTTTCTTCGGATAATTCGGCGAGAACGTCAACCGCGTCGTCCGGCGACATTTGTTCGAGAATGTCTGCGGCGCGCTCTTCGTCCATTTCGTCGAGAATCCGCGCCTGCGCTTCGGTTTCCATTTCTTCGAGCGTGTCGGCGGCGAATTCATCGTCAAGCGCCTCGACAATTTCAGTGCGGTGAATCGGTGAAAGCGATTCGATAAGTCCGGCAATTTCAACCGGATGCAGCCGCGCGAGCTTGTCTTTTGAAGTTTTAAGCTGGACAGCGGCGGCAGCCGTCTCGGTCGCCAGATAACCGACATTTGCCCAATCAATGACTTCGACCGGCGCGTTTGAGCCGTAAAAACCGGCGGGCATCAAACGCCGCCACAAACCGCGCATCGAAACATCCGCTCCGCTGACACGCCATTCGCCCAAAATTTCGATTATCTGAACATCGTTAACACGCACGACTCTCTTTCCGTCAACGTCAATCAATTGCTTATCCAAAACGTCTTTGGCGAGCAGAACTTCGCTCTCGCGCCGCTGGAACGGACGCAAATCGAGAATATCCGTATTAAGACGCGCCCCGCGCTCGTTAAACTCGCCGATCTGCGCGCTCGAAACAAAAAAATTACGCCGCCGGTAACGCGCCGCCAAACCGATAATCGGCGGATGCTCATCTTCGCCGAGCCGCACCACCACGTCGCGGATAACCGCCACCTGCTCGCCGTCACGGTCACGAACCGGAGCTTTAATAATTTGCGATAAATACAACATTGCTTTTCAATTACGAATTTCAAATTACGAATTACGAATTGTGGAATATTTTTAATTTATTTCCTAAATTCGTCTTTCGTAATTCGTAATTCGTAATTGTTTTTGATTCCTCCGAAGCGGCGGTCTCGGTTTTGAAATTCGACCACTGCCGCGAGCAAATCCTGACGGCGAAAATCGGGAAACAGAGTTTTCGTGACGACGATTTCGCTGTACGCGACTTGCCAGAGCAGAAAATTTGAAACGCGCATCTCGCCGCTCGTTCTGACCAGCAAATCAAGCTCCGGCAAACCTGCGGTGTAAAGATTGGCGGCGATGTCGCTTTCGCTCAAATCTTCGACTTCTTCGCCGCGCGTGAGAATTTCTTTCGCCGCCAACCGCACCGCGTCAACAATCTCGGCGCGCCCGCCGTAATTAATAGCAACGCTCAAAACCATTCCCTTGTTGAGCCGCGTCATATCGCTCGCCCAATTTAAATCGCGCCTCACGGCGTCCGACAAACCTTCGATTCTGCCGATTGCCTGAAAACGAATATTGTGCCGGTTTAGCTCGTCAATTTCGAGCCGCAAATAACGTCTCAGCATTCGCATCAGCGCGGCAACTTCGAGCGGCGGGCGTTTCCAATTTTCAGTCGAAAAAGCGTAAAGCGTGAGGGCTTTTAAACCGAGCCGCGCGCCCGTATCAACAATTGCGCGAACAGATTCGACACCGGCGCGATGCCCGGCAATGCGCGGTTTTCTGCGTGCGGCAGCCCAACGCCCGTTGCCGTCCATAATTACGGCGACGTGAGCGGGAACGCGCGCCCAATCAATCTGCGACAAAACGTCGGCGTCAGGCGAATTAGGCTCAACGATTTCTTTAAAATTAGAAAGCATCAAAAATTAACTATAATCAACTTTGAGCAGCGTCAAACCCTGCGCCGGAGCGGTTGCGCCCGCGAGAAAGCGGTTTCCGGTTAAAATCGCTTCCTGCACGGTTTCGACCGATTTTTCCTCGCGTCCGACTTCCAAAAGCGTTCCGACAATCGAGCGTACCATATAACGCAGAAAACCTTCCGCCGAAACAGTGATGTCGAAAAATGCGGCGGAAGCGCGCGAATTCCAGCGCGTTTCGATTGTTAATTCGGTGATTTCGCGGACTCGATTTTCCGCTTCGGCGCTGGCGGCGGAAAACGCCGTCCAATCGTGCGTGCCGAGAAACGCTTGAGCGGCTTCATGCATTCGGGTCAGATTTAACGGGCGCGATTCGAGAACGGCGTAACGCGCCCAAAAGGGCGATAAAACCGGCGCATTGACGACGCGATAAACGTAAGTTTTACCCATTGCCGAAAAACGCGCGTGAAAATCATCCGCCGCTTTTTCGACTTTTAAAATGCGCACATCGCGCCGGAGATTTCCGTTGACGGCGGCGCGAAGCTTTTCCGGCTCAAAAGGTTTTGACAATTTGACGCTCGCCGTTTGCCCTTCGGCGTGAACTCCGGCGTCGGTTCGCCCCGAACCGAAAACCTGCACCGGCGCGCCTTCGAGCATGCTCAAAACGCGGGTTAATTCGCCCTGCACGGTGCGCTGTTCTTCCTGTATCTGCCACCCGTGAAAGTCCGTGCCGTCGTATTGAATCAGCAATTTGTAATTCACTAATCAGTAATCAGTAATCAGTAATCAGTAATCAGCTTTTTTAACTAATTACTTATTACCGATTACTCTTGAGCCGGGTTTGATTGCCGTTTCGCCGCGCTCGCACATCGGGCAATTTTCCGGCTTAAATGTCGGCACATTCAAAGTTGCAAGGGCGACGCGCGAAACTCCGACATCCGCTGCGCCGCCCGAACGGTCAATGATTGAAGCCGCCGCCGCGACTTGCGCGCCGAGTTTTTCTACCGCTGCGATACATTCGCGCGTCGAGCCGCCGGTTGTGATTACGTCTTCGACGACAAGCAATTTTTCGTTTTCCGCAACCGAAAATCCGCGCCGCACAATCATCGTCCCGTTTTCGCGCTCAGTCCAGAAAAACGGAACGCCGAGACTTTGCGCGACGGCGAAACCGATAATTAAACCGCCGATTGCCGGAGAAACGACCGCATCGAATTTTTGCCCGGCAAATTGTTCGGCAATTGCAACGCCAAAACGAGCGGCGTCGCGCGGATGCCGCAAAGCGAGCGCGCACTGCAAATATTGCGGGCTGTGCAAACCACTCGACAATAAGAAATGCCCTTCGAGCAGCGCGCCGGTCGCCCGGAAATGTTCTAAAATTTCTCCCTCGGTCAAAAAACTTTTCTCCTCGAAATTCAGCTTCGTTTCAAACTCTCTTTAATGCCCGCCGTGCGGCGCGTTTGTGTTGGTATTCATTGCAGCGTTTGAATTTGCGGCGGCAGGCTGCGCGAATCTGGTTTCCTGATTCGGTCGGCAAGTGAAAAAACCGATGCAGACGAGCAGCGCAAGCAAAATCAGAGGCAGGATGACGCGCAAAATCGAATTGCCGCCCGAATCGGTCGAAACCGCTTCAACCGAATTTGTCCTTGACGCTTCGATTGTTATCGCCGAAGGTTTTAAAACGCCGTCAGGCGTCATCAAATCAATAACTTGTGGAATCATCGAGGCGAGCGCCGGAGTCGCCGTTTCAACCGGCATTCCGGCTTGTTGCGCCAGATTTTGCAAAGTCTCTTTGCCGAGACCGTCTTCGAGCTGATGCGGCGAAAGCGGCGTGTTTGCGCCCGTCGAAACCCACGAATCGGCAACCCTTCCCAAACCGGCGCGCCTGAATCTTTCCAGAAACCGGGCAAGTCCTTCCGTTTCGATCAAAGAAACCAGGGCGTTGACGAGCGGCGCGCCTTTTTCGCCGAGATTAAAACGCGCTTCAGCCGCCGTCAAAACCGAATCAAACAAAGCCATTTTTTATTGCATTCCTCCGAAAATTGCTTGACCGTCTAACAAACTTCGCCCGCAAGTTTAACCGCAAAAAGGCGGGAAAACCAAAACCGGATACTTTGTCTTTCAGACATCAAAAATGAAAAAACGAACTATCAACTATCAACTTTCAACTATAAACTGTTTTGCAAAGAAACGATGGATTTCTGCAAGACAGTTTATAGTTGATAGTGCATAGTTTATAGTTGCGGCAGGTTACTCAGTTTTGTTTTTTCGCCATTCCTCGCCTTCCGCCGTAAGTTGGTTGAGCGCTGTCTGCAATCGCTTCCTTGACTGTTCGAGCGCCGCATCGTCATCCGCTTCCCGAATCGAAAACGGTTCGCCGAGAGCGACCAGCGCGCGCGAAAACGGGCGCGGAATCCGCAGTTTGTCCCAGCTTTTCACCGTCCAAAAATTTTCCGCCGTAAAACAAATTGGCACAACCGGCTGCCCGGTTTTTTTCGAGAGCAGAAGAGCACCGTTTTTGGCGACGCCGCGAGGTCCGCGAGGTCCGTCAACGGTAAACGCGGCGGCACGTTTTGCCCGGACGAACCGCGCCATTTCGATTAATGCTCCGACGCCGCCTCGTGTCGAAGAACCGCGCGCCGCGCCGAAACCGAGACGCTGAATCGCCCGCGCGATATATTCGCCGTCAAAGCTCCGCGAAGTCATCACGACCGCGCCGCTGCCGCGAAAAAAATAAGCGGCTAAAAAAATCTGATTGTGCCAGAAAGCGTAAATCGGAACTTGTCCGGCTCGTTCGATTTCTTCGAGCAAATGCCAATTGCGGGTTTCGTAACGCAGAGTCGCGCCGATAAGAACGATAAAAGAATAAAAAACGATGTCGGCGAGCCGGATTAAAATTCTCTGCCGCAGCGAATAATCTGACAAATCGGCAAACTCGTCAGCCTTTTTGATTGTCTCAAACTGTTTTTGCAATATTTTAGACTAAAAGCCAAAAGGAAATTTAGCAAAATCGGATGAGCGGAAACAGTTTAAAATTTTGTGTTAAAATTTATTGAGGTTTTTTGCCGATGTCGCCATCAAGAACAGATGAAGCAGATTTGACGCCGATTGAAGAGCCGCTCCCGTTTCCGAGCGAGTTTGACCAGCCGCGCTGGTCGGTCATCACTTTCAACGAGTGCGCCGCGAGCGGTTTGAGTTATGCGGAAGCGACGCGGCTCGTCGAACAAATGCAGGACGAAGTTGCGGGTTTGTGTATCGTGACGGACGAGGCGGCGCGGAAAATGTACGGCGACAAGAAAGCGGCGCGCGTCAATCAAATTGAACCCGCAGAAGATTTAAGCCAAAAAGTTTTTCAGGAAACGCTTTAAAAGAAACGGCGAACCGCGTAAGAAATTACGCTCAGCAAAATCGAAACAAGCAGCATCGAAACCAGCGGAATATAAATGCGCGTATTCCCGCGTTCGATATTAATATCGCCGGGCAAATTGCCGAACCAAGCCAAGCCGCCGAAATAAGCCAGAATTCCAACCAAAACCAGCACAACGCCGACGACAATAATCAAAATTCCAAACTGCGATTGCATATCGCTTTGAAGATTCTTTTGCTTTGCGCAGTTGTCTCAAATTTCCAAAACAACTTTTCCGAAGCTCTGATCCGATTCGAGGTATTCGTGCGCGGCGCGAATCTCTGCAAGCGGAAAAACCCGGTCAACAGCCGGTTTGACAACTCCGCGAGCCAGCAGTGGCACAACTTGTTCGGCGAAAAGTCTGGTGGCGGTCGCTTTTTCTTCAATTGAACGCGCGCGCAAAACTGTCCCGAACAATCGCAAACGTTTTGACATTACAGTCAAAATATCAATTTCGGCGCGGCTGCCAGCCGTTGTTCCGACAAAAACAAGTCTGCCGAGCTTTGCCAGAGACAGCAAATTCGCCCCTAAATATTTTGCGCCGACCAAATCCAAAACGACGTTGACGCCCGCGCCGCCGGTTTCGTTCTTAACTGTTTCGGCAAATTTTTCCGCGCTCAATTCATTTTTGGTGAAAATCCCGACATCAAGCCCGAACCGGCTCGCACGCTCGATTTTGTCCGGCGTGCGCGAAGTCCCGATGACAAACGCTCCGGCAACTTTCGCCAATTGCAGCGCCGCCAAACCGACGCCCGAACCGATTGCGTGAATCAATACGCTTTCGCCCATTCGCAAATCAGCTTGAGTAAAAAGCGCGTCGTGCGCCGTAATAAACGCTTCCGGCACGGCTGCGGCTTCCGTGAAATTTAAATTTGCAGGAATTTCAACCAGCGTATTTTCCGGCGCGCTGACAAATTCGGCTTGCGAAGCGCCAGCCGTAATTCCGAAAACGCGCTGACCGATTTTCAGATTTTCCACCGCATCTCCGACTGCGGAGATTTCTCCGGCAAATTCGAGTCCGGGAATTTCTTGCGGAAAACCTTTTGGAGCCGGATAAAGCCCGCGCCTTTGCAGCAAATCAGCGCGATTCAGCGCGGCTGCTTTGACACGAATTAACACGCGGTCAGCCGCAGGCGCGGGCAAGTCCGCAATCTCGCGCACTTCCAAATTTTCCGCGCCGCCGAATTCTCGAATCCAAACCGCTTTCATAAATTCTAATGATGCGGAGCGGAAGTTGCCGGAACGCCATTAATTACAGATTCGGCGGCGTGATGCGCTTCAGGCAAAAAGTAGAACAAAATCCCCAGAATCGCGTAAACCGAAAGCAGTTGAACGCCTTCAATCCAGTTGCTTTCGCCGTCGGAACTGATTTGCTCGACAATTAAAACCGACGCAATAACAGCGAAAACTTCCGGCAAAGTAAATTCCAGATTCATCGGACGACCAAACAAATACGATGCGAAAAGCAGAACGGGCGCGACAAAAAGCGCAATTTGCAAACTCGAACCGATGGCAATTCCGAGACTCAAATCCATTTTGTTTCTGAGCGCCATCAAAACCGCCGACGAGTGTTCCGCCGCGTTGCCGATAATTGCCACGACGATCACGCCGACAAAAACTTCCGTCAGCCCCAGATTTGCCCGCGCGCCTTCAACTGCGCCGACCAAAAACTCGGAAATCAATGCCACGAATGCAGTTGCAATTAAAAGCGTCAAAACAGCGCGCTGCACAGACCAGGGCTGGTGATGTTCTTCGGCTTCTATCGCATCAAGCTCGGCGCCAACCGACGCGGGCGCTCCCTGCATTTCTTTGCCGGCAAACAATTGCCGGTGCGTGACAAGCGAAAAAAGGAGCGTCAGCCCGTAAGTCACAATCAAAACAATCGCAATCGCCAGCGACAAGCTCTGCTCTTTTTGCGGCGTCCAACCGCCTTGCGCAACCGGAACTTGCGCCGCAACGAGATGGAAAACCGACGGAATCAAAAGCGCAATCGCCGCCAACGTCAAAGCCGTCGCCGAAGCACTTGATGCGGTGCGGTTAAATTCCTGTTTTTGAAATTTCAATCCGCCACCGAGCGCAGACAATCCCAAAACGAGCAAAATATTTCCGATAATCGAACCTGTTATGGAAGCTTTGACAACGCCGTCCAAACCTTTTGAAAGTGCGAAAAGCGCAATAATCAGCTCGGCGGCATTGCCGAAAGTCGCGTTTAAAAGCCCGCCGATTCCCTGCCCCAAACGCTCTGCCAGATGCTCGGTCGCGAGTCCCATCCAACCCGCCAGCGGAACAATCGCCAGACCGGAAACGATAAACAACGCCGTCGGATTTTCCCAACCCGGCACAAACCGCAGCAAAATCGCTACGGGAACAAAAATTAAAAGCCAATCAATCGAAGGCTTGAGCCACGAAGCACGCGAATGACCGTTTGATGAATGATTTTCGGTTGAATCTGTTGACATAAAAATTTTCAGCTTTTGACAATTTTTGGATTATAAAAGTTTAAGCGGAAAATAAAAACAGATTTTTACCTTAATTTTTCGCGACCGCCTTACAAAATCATCTTTACCAGCCGCGATGGATTTCCCAGCGGTCAACAATTTCGCCATTTTCCAAAGCGTGATAATGCGCGTGCTGCGCGGCGGTGAGACACGAATGATTTGCCAGAATGCGAACGCGCGAGCCGATTTTCAAACGGTCGAACGTAGCTTCGTCCCGAATGTGAATCGTCCCGTGTTCCTGCGAAACTGATTCGACGCGCAAATTAAGGTCGTTTCCTGTCAAATCCAACACGCGCCCGTAACCGCAAGTTTCGTCCAGTTCAATAGCGCCGCGATCTTTTGAAAGCGCAATCGCTCCGGCATCAACAATTATTTTTCGCCGCTCTCGGTCACGATGCACAACCGCCGCCAGAACGGTCAAAGCGCAATCTTCAAAACCGCAGCTTCCCAGAGTCGCCTGAAAAGCGTCAAAAAAGATGTAATTTCCCGGACGAATTTCGTCCACGCCAGCTAAATGGTCAATGTGATGAATTGTCGGAGTCGAACCGATACTGACGACGGGAACTTCGATTGAATCGGTGCGCAATTTCTCGGCAAACTCAGTCATCACATCGCGTTCCTGCGCCGCGATTTGGCGGATTTCGTCCGTTGAGCGAGCGTGATAAGAATGTCCGGCGTGCGTTAAAATGCCCGCGAAATTCAGATTTTCGGCATCGGAAATCAAGCGCGGAATCTCGACGGCTTCTTTCGATTCGGGCGCGACTCCGCAGCGATGATAACCGCAATCAACTTTGAGAAAAACATCGAATTTAACCGCCGCGCGTCCAGCCGCTTCGTCCAATTTGGCGGACGTTTCCGCGTCGTCGGTGATGAGATTTAATTTGACGCCGCTTTTGACAATTTCAATCGCTTCGGCAAATTTTCCGAGTTCAATTGGAACGGCGTAAGTAATGTCTGCAAAACCCTGACGCGCGAACGCTCGCGCTTCCGCCAAAGTCGAAACGGTCAATGCGGCGTCGTATCCGGCTGTTTGAATTCGGGCGACTTCGATTGATTTGTGCGTTTTGACGTGCGGACGCAAGCTGACATTGTTTCGTTTTGCGATTTCGCTCGTTCTCGCGGCATTTCGCCTGACTCGCGCAACGTCAAGAATCAAACAGGGAGTTTTCAGCGTTTGTAAATCAAGCATAGCTGATAAAATTAACCTCTTTCCGGTTAAATTCAAATATAAACTGCGGAGACAGAGCATCTCCTAAGCCATCCTGATTTTTACAAATCCTGTTCCCCTTCACTCTTTCTTGTATTTTTCCCGGCAATTTTGACTTTGTTGCGTTGCTCGTCAACGGC
>DASVTY010000061.1:0-36881 GCA_036387315.1 Pyrinomonadaceae bacterium | reverse complement strand
ATTGGCAAAACCGCTTTTTGAAAAAAATCTAAAATCCAAAATCTAAAATTCCCAAATCAAGATGAAAAGCATTTTTCACACGCTGCCGCAAATGCTCCGGCAGGAAGGACGAGCCGAAGAACTCAACGAATCGCTTGTTTTCATCGCATGGCGGCGAATCTGCGGCGAAGAACTGCTGACGCGCGCCGTGCCGTTTCGGCTGTATCAAAAACATTTGATTGTCGCGGTCGAAGACGCGATGTGGAAACGACACCTCGAATCTCTGAGCGGGCAAATGCTGTTTAAATTAAACGCTACGCTCGGACGCCCGACCGTCACGTTTATCGAGTTTCGGATTGACGAAAAAACAGTAGCGGAAGAACGAGAACGGCGTTACAAAGAAGAAATGAGCCGACTCGAACGCGAACGAATTGCAATGAAAAACGTCCCGGAAAATGTAGCGAAAGCGGCTGAGAATATCGAAGACGATGATTTAAGAAAAAACTTTTTGCTCGCCGCCGGGAGCTGTCTGGCGAGGAGAAAAGTAATCAGTAATAAGTAATAAGTAATAAGTAATCAGTAATTAGTTTTCGCTAAAATGCGTGATTTTCGACAAGTCAAAGTTTGGGAAAAATCCCACCGATTGACTGTTCAAGTCTATCTGGTGACACGCAAATTTCCTAAAGAAGAGTTATTTGGTTTAACTAGTCAGATTCGACGATCTTGTGCATCCATTCCTGCTAATATTGCCGAAGGCTGTGGACGGGGCGGCAACAAAGAATATGCTCATTTCCTTCAAATCGCAATGGGTTCTGCAAGCGAATTGGATTACCATTTTCTTCTGGCTCGCGATGTTGGTTATATTGACTCAAATGCTTATCAGGATATGAATAACCAAATATCTGAAATTAAACGAATGCTTGCAAGCCTTCACCAAAAAGTTAAAACTACGAGCTGATTACTGATTACTGATTACTAATTACTTTTATGGCAATTACGGCAGAAGATATTAGAAAAATCGCGCAATTGGCGCATCTCGAAATTTCGGACGAAGAAGTCGCGCTTTACACGCCGCAAATGGCGAGCATCGTCGAATACGTCGAGCAATTAAATGAACTGAACACAGAGTTGATTGAGACCGCAACCGGCGGTTTTACTGCGGAAGGCGAAACGACAAACACGCGGCGCGAAGACATACCGCACCAGTCTTTAGGACAAAAAGCCGCGCTCGCCGAAGCGCCCGATCCGGCGGAAGGTCATTTCCGCGTTCCGAAAGTTTTATAATCAGAATTTTAAAATCCGATGAATATAGCAGAAAACGGCATCCGCGCCGAAGTAGAAAAATCTGTTCGCGCGGCTGAAAAATTAAATCCGCAATTAAACGCATTTTTAACCATTGAGCGCGATTATGCTTTAAAACGCGCTGCGGAAATCGAAAACGCGAGCGAAAATTTGCCGCTCGCAGGTCTCCCGATTGCCGTCAAAGACAACATTTGCACCCGATTTTCGCAAACTTCGTGCGGCTCCCGAATTTTGGGCGATTACAATCCGCCCTACGATGCGACCACCGTCGAACGTCTGGAAAAAGGCGGAGCAATTATCGTCGGCAAAACGAATATGGACGAATTTGCAATGGGTTCGTCAAACGAAAATTCGGCGTTCGGCGCGGTTCGCAATCCGTGGGATACGGAGCGCGTTCCGGGCGGTTCGTCGGGCGGTTCGGCGGCGGCTGTCGCGGCTGGAATTGTCCGCGTCGCGCTCGGTTCTGAAACCGGCGGCTCGGTTCGCCAGCCTGCTTCGTTTTGCGGGGTTGCGGGTTTGAAACCGACTTACGGGCGGATTTCCCGTTTCGGGCTGGTCGCTTTCGGTTCGAGTCTTGATCAAATCGGGATTTTCGGGCAAACGAGCCGCGATATTGCGCCGGTTTTGCAGACAATCGCCGGACGCGATTCTCACGATTCAACAACTGCCGATGTTCCTGTGCCGGATTATTTGTCGGAAATTGATTCTCCGATTGCCGGAATGCGGCTCGGCGTTCCACGCGAGCTATTTGGCGAAGGTTTGGACTCGGAAGTACGCGCAGCAGTTGAAACGGCGATTGAAAATTACCGGAAACTGGGCGCGGAAATCGTTGACGTTCAATTGCCGCACGCCAAATACAACATTGCGGTTTATTACATTATTGCGACGGCGGAAGCATCTTCAAATCTGGCGCGTTACGACGGCGTGCGCTATGGCTTTCGGGCGGAAAACGCGCCGGAATTGCGCGAGATGTATCGCAAAACGAGAGAAGAAGGCTTCGGAGCGGAAGTAAAACGCCGAATAATGCTCGGAACTTACGTGCTTTCGAGCGGTTATTACGAAGCTTATTACGCTAAGGCGCAAAAAGTGAGAACGCTGTTGAAACAGGATTTTCTCGATGCTTTTCAAACGTGCGACGCGATTATTACGCCGACAGCGCCTTCGACCGCGTTCAAAATCGGCGAAAAATCGGACGATCCGCTCGCAATGTATTTGAGCGACGTTTACACGGCTTCGGCAAATCTGGCGGGAATTCCCGGAATCTCAATTCCGTGCGGGCTTTCAAGCGAAAATTTGCCCATCGGTGTTCAGCTTTTGGGCGCGCATTGGTCGGAAAGCGCTTTGCTGCGTTTGGCGAACGCTTACGAAACCGAATTTCCGCTTTCCTCAAAACCGATAATTTATGCCTAAGAAAAATTGAAACGCCGAGACGCAGAGACGCCGAGAAAGAAAAATAAGATAAGTCAATTCTTTTTATCTCTTTAGTTTTAAATCTCTGCGTCTCGGCGTTGAAAAAATCGTTAGCTCAGAAAGTAAATTCAATCTTCGATTTTCGGGTAATCAAACGGATGATTTGCCAGAACTCCGCGCATATTTACTTGTCCGAGCAAAGTTTCGAGATAAGCGCCGAAACGGTGTAAAACGTGCGTGATGTCTTGAAGGCGTTTGGTTTGCAGGATTTCTTCAATAAAACGCTCGGTCGGCTCGCAGTCTTTGAACATCAAAAAATAAAGAGAACTGTTTCGTAAATGTTCGAGCGATTTTCTGAGTTTCTCGGCGGAAAATGTGTCGGGCGACTTTTCGGCTCGCTGAACGTTTTGCAGCGCGTTCCAAAGGTCGAGGCGCAAAACGAGCGATTGTTCGAGGCGGGTTTGGTAATTCGGGAAAATCCGCCAACCTTCGATTTCCGCGTCAAACGCCTCCGCGAGCAGAATGATTGACTGCTGGAAACAATCCTGCAAAAGACCGTGCGAAGTTTCGACGCGGGCGACGACCTGCGGCGCGGGGCGCAAATCGAGAACTCCTTTTAGTTCGCGCGAATAAACTTTTTTAAGCTCCAGAGAAATGATGTAAATCGTTCCGTCGAGCAAATCGAAAAACTCGTTTTCCGGCGGCATCGAGCGCAGCAGTCGCTGTTCGATAAAGCGCGTCAAATCTCTTGTTTCGCCATGAATCAGAGAGAAAAATAAGAGCGAGTTTTTGAGCGGCAAATCATTTTCGAGCTTGTTTCCGATGATTCTCAAAATTTCGAGCAGACGGTTTAAACGCGAAATCGTTTCCAAAACTTCTTTGCCGAACGGATGTCGAGCTTTCGCGGTTCGATTTAAGACGACTAGAGATTCGGGAAGTGCGGCGTAGTCAGTCGAAATCAGCTTTTGCGGCAGCGTCGTTTTATCGAGATTGTTTTTCAGTGAATCACAAAAATTCGACCAGCCGTAATAATCCAACGGCTGAACTGCCAGCAAGCGGTCGCAAACAATTGAAAACCGGCTCAGAATCAAATACAGCTCGGCAAATTCTTTTGCTTCGAGTTCATCGGGCAAGACTTCAAATTCGGGCGTTTTAAATTTCGCCGCTAATTGCGATGTGAGAAGCGCCGCCCGCATTAGCGAATAACGCAAAGCGCGCAGCTCGTTCGACCAATCCTGCCGCGCGGCGTTTTTGGCGTCCGCGTCTTTGAACGAGTAATTTTCCGGTTCGACGAATTTGGCAATTGCCGCCAGCCACAGCGACAATTCCCGCCGCAATGCGAGCATCGGCGTATCTGCGCTGTCGAAATTCGCAACGGGCGAAGATTCTAAAGTTGGATTTATAACGGCTAAATTTGAGATGGGCGACGTTGGAACCAAAATATTTTCCTGTCGAAAACGACTTTGTGGTTTGGCGGACTCGCAGCTTTTGCAGCGCGAATCCTGTCACAAAGAGTTTAAATGTTTGGGCTTTCAAGTTGCAAACAAAATTTTATAGAGTGAATTTGAGATGAACGTCGAAAAACCGGATAAAATTTTGATTGCCAGCGGAAACGCTGGAAAAGTGCGCGAATTTGCCGAGCTTTTAAAAGACTTGCCGATTGAGATTTGCGGGCTAAAAGATTTTCATAATATTGAAGAAGTCGCGGAAACCGGCGCGAGCTTTGAGGAAAACGCGAAATTAAAAGCCGCCGGCTACGCTCTGCAAACCGGACTTTGGACTTTAGCGGATGATTCCGGTTTGGAGGTCGAAGCGCTCGGGAATGCGCCCGGCGTTTTTTCGGCGCGTTATGGCGGAGAAAAGGCTTCAAATGCGGAAAAGATTGAAAAACTGTTAGCGGAGCTGAAAAAAACCGGCGACCGTGAAAGAAAAGCCAGATTTGTCTGCGCGATTGCGCTCGCCGCGCCGGACGGCGAAATCATCCGCCTTGAAATCGGAACGTGCGAAGGATTGATTTCAGATAAGCCTCAGGGAAACAACGGTTTCGGTTATGATCCGATTTTTGTGCCGGAAAATTTCCGAAAGACTTTTGGCGAGCTGCCGGAAAATATAAAGCAGGAAATAAGCCATCGCGGACGCGCAACACACAAAATTATTCGATTTTTAGGCGATTTTTTCAAAATTTCCCTTGACCGTGCGGGTTTAACGGAATAAAATCCGCTATTTGTAAGCATCTTTTGAGTGCGATGACGAATAACAACCGAGAAATTTAGAAAAACGGGGCGTAGCGTAGCCCGGTATCGCGCTGGTTTTGGGAACCAGAGGTCGCAGGTTCGAATCCTGCCGCCCCGATTAATTTAAATTTTCCGGTGAACAAAACAATCAAAATCGTTGGATGCAAACGCGCGCCGGTTATGCTTTTCGAGTCAAACGGCTGATTCCTGCAGTTTTTGGCTTTTGCTTTTTTCTCGAAGAAAGCGGCGATTAACTTAAAATCATTTCAAATCTTTTGGAGGTAGAATCCCTAAAATGGCAGCTAAAAAAGGTTCATCAGGTTCAGGAAAAGGCGGCGGTTCGTCAAAAGGCGGCGGCGGTGGAGCCGCGAAAAAACGAATGACGCAAACCGAAATCATCAATCACTTAGCGGACAAATCCGGTATGAAACGTGCCGCCGCTAAAGAGTTTGTAAACGAATTGGCTAACCTCGCAATGAGCGAAGTTAAGAAAAACGGCGAATTTACGCTTCCGGGCTTTGGCAAGCTGGTTCTTTCCGAGCGAAAGGCACGCGAAGGACGCAATCCGGCGACCGGCGACCCGATTAAAATTCCGGCTAAAACCACGCTGAAATTCCGCGTCGGTAAATCAATGAAAGACTCAATCGGCGGCGGCAGTTAAAACGCTTCGATTGGAATTTTAAACAAGTTGAATTTTAAATTTGCCGAGAGTTGATGCGCGCTTAACGCATCGCTCTCGGCATTTGTTTTCAGATAAATGCAAAAAGCGCAAACCGCTGTCTTTAAATCTTCATCGAAAACAAATTGCAGACATCTCCCGTAAATACAGCAGTTTTTTATTAGAGAATCAAAACAAAATGCGAAAGATTTTATTGTTGTGGCTATTTGCATTTGTCGTTTCGAGTGCAGTTTCAACCGAAGCGCAAATCAATGTCAAACCGCTGAATTTTAAAGAAAGAGCTTTGAAAAACGGTCTCAAAGTCATCTCGCTCGAAGACCATTCGAGTCCGACCGTGACGGTTCAGGTTTGGTATCGAGTCGGGAGCAAAGACGATCCCGCCGGTCGAAGCGGATTTGCACATCTTTTTGAGCATTTGATGTTCAAATCAACCAAAAATATGAAAAGTGAGATGTTCGACCGTTTGACCGAAGATGTCGGCGGCTGGAACAACGCTTCGACTTACGATGATTTTACAAATTATTACGAAGTCGTCCCGTCGAATTATCTCGAAACGCTGCTCTGGGCGGAAGCCGAGCGGATGGTTAATCTGAATGTTGTCGAAGAGAATTTTAAATCCGAGCGCGATGTCGTCAAGGAAGAATTTCGTTTCCGCGTTTTAAATCCGCCTTACGGCAGGCTTTATTACGAAATCGAGCGCAAATCTTTCGCCCTGCATCCTTACAAACGTCCGGGAATCGGTTCGATTGAAGATTTGGACGCCGCTTCGCTCGCAGATGTTCGCTCGTTTTACGAGGTCTTTTATCGCCCGGATAATGCGATTTTGATTGTCGTCGGCGATTTTGAACAGAATCAGCTCGACCGTTCTGTTGATAAATATTTTGGGCGAATCGTAGGAAATGACACAAAGATTCAGCGCGTTGTAGTCGAAGAACCAGCGCGCACCGAAGAAAAGCGTTTTACCGTTTCCGCGCCGAATGTGCCGCTTCCGGCGATTGCTATTACGTATCTCGCGCCGAAAGCGAATGATGCGGATTTGCCCGCGCTCGAAATTGCCGAAAACATTTTATCCGGCGGCGAATCTTCGCGTCTTTATCAGGAATTGATTTATAAACAGCAAATCGCGCAGGAAGCCGCGTTTTATGTTGACGACCGCGCCGACAAAGGCTTAATGGTTTTTTATGCGATTGCCGCGAGCGGCAAGAAAATCGCGGATTTGGAAAAATCTTTGCTCGCTGAATTAAAGAAAATTCAAACAGTCGCGCCGACGGCGGCTGAAATCGAAAAAGCGAAAAATCAAATTATCACCAACACGCTCGCCGAACGCGAAACAAACGGCGGGAAAGCCGTCGCTTTGGGGCGCGCCGAGCTGATTCTGGGAAACGCCGCCGAAGCCAACAACGCGATTGAAAAACTTCGCCGCGTCACCACCGCAGACGTGCAGCGCGTGATGCAAAAATATTTTACCGACACAAACCGCGTCGTCATTAATTATCAAAACGAACAGGCGAAAGGTGACAGATGATGCGAATTACGAATTACGAATTACGAATTACGAATTTTGTCAGACGTTTTAGCGTTTCTGTCTTTGTTTTGTGTCTGGCGTTTATTTCGGTTGATGCGCAGGAACAGCCGCCGATGCCGGGCGCGCCGCGTGAAGCGCAGATTCCGCAGCCGGTTGAAAAAACTCTCCGAAACGGTTTGCGCGTGATTGTCGTTCAGACGAAAAACGTGCCGCTTGTGACCGCCGAGCTGATGATTAAATCGGGCGGCGAAGTTGACCCGAAAACGCTGGCGGGCGCGGCTGATATGACCGCCGAGCTTTTAACCAAAGGCACGCGCACGCGGTCGGCTTCAAAAATCGCCGAAGAAATCGAATTTCTCGGCGGCTCTATCGAATCCGGCGCGGATTGGGATTATTCAAGCGTGACGGTGCGAGCGATGTCCGACAAAATGGATAAAGCAATGGCGATTATGGCTGATGTTGCTTTAAATCCGGTTTTTTCGCCTGCTGAAATAACTCGCTACAAAACGCAATTGCTGGATGAATTAAGCGTGAACTTCAAGCAGCCCGCAACCCTCGCCAATCTTGTAGCTAATCGCGTAATTCTTTACGGTGCAATAGGCGAACCATACGCTTACCCGCTCACCGGAACGCCCGAAAGCATCAAGCGCATAATGCGGGCAAATTTAGTCAATCTGCACAACAAACATTACAAAGCGGATAATGCTGTTCTTGTTATCGCGGGCGATATTGCGCCGGACACTGCTTTTGCTCTGGCTAATAAATACTTCTCAGGTTGGGCGAAAACTCCGCCGGTACGAGTAGGAAAGTATCCAAATACTCCGCCAAAGGAGCCGGGAATTATTACCATGATTCAGGAGGCAGCCCCAACTCAGACGAAAGAGCCAAAAATTGAAAAGATTACTGTTGTGGATTTACCGGATGCCGGGCAGGCTGCTGTTGCAGTCGGGCAGCCGAGTCTGCTCGCCAGACACGACAAAAATTATTATCAAGCAATTGTCGCCAACTCGGTTTTAGGCGGCGGTTACTCGGCGCGGCTGAATCAGGAAATACGCATCAAACGAGGTTTGAGTTACGGTGCAGGAAGCGATTTATCGGCGCTTCTGGCGGGCGGCATTTTCTTGGCTCGAACGCAAACCAAAAACGAATCAGCGCCGGAAGTCGCTCAAATTATGGTCAATGAATTTGAGCGACTGGCAAAAGAACAAATCACGGAATCCGAATTGACGCCGCGAAAGCTGGTTTTAATCGGTGAATTTTCTCGCGATTTGGAAACGACCAACGGATTGGTTCGACAAATCGGGGAACTGGCTTTGTACTATTTGGAGTTGGATGAAATTAACCGATTTGTCCAAAATGTCCAAAAGGTAAACGACGCTTCGGCGCGCGAGTTTATTAGGAATTTATTTAAAGAGACGACAATAAACATCGTTATCGCAGGCGATGCCAAAAAGTTTTTGCCCGATTTGCAAAAGCGTTTTCCGGCGATAAAAATCGAAATTATTCCGGCGTCCGAGCTTGATTTAAACCGCGAAGACTTGCGAAAAGCGAAAACTGCGCGGGCGGCGAAATAGTTTCAAATCAGATGATTGAATTACTTGAAATAAATGATTTTCTTGACGCTGCTGCGCAGAGAAAAATTTTGGCGGAAATCCGTACCGGCGCAAACGCCGCAGCAACAGTTTCTGGCAAAGAGTCCGGCGGAACGGTCGAACCTCTGGTGCGAAAAGTGTCGCGCGTTGACGTTTCTTCCGAGACGAGAAAGTTAGTCAGCGAGTTGTTGCTTGATTGCAGGGAAAAGTTCGAAAATCATTTCGGTGTAACCTTCAACGAATGCGAAGAACCGCAATTTCTGCGTTATCAAACCGGAGATTTTTTCGTCGCGCATCAGGACGGGAACACACCGCTGATTTACGACGAGACGAGATTTCGTAAAATCTCAATCGTCATCTTTTTAAACGCTCAATCCGTGGAATCCCAGCCGGGCACTTATCAAGGCGGAGAGCTTGTTTTTCACGGCGGCTTTCCGAATTATTCTGATCGCCGCATAGCCGAACCGCAGCCGGGAAAGCTCGTTGCATTCCGCTCCGAAACTACGCACGAAGTAACCCCGGTCGAAGGCGGCGAGCGTTATACGATTGTTTCGTGGTATCGCTGATGTTTGGCGGAATGAGTTTTGCCGACGTTTTTACAGGTCTATCTCGCAAGTGAAAAAGCGAACTATAAACTATAAACTCTCAACTATAAACTGATTTGCAAAGAAACGATGGTTTTCTGCAAATCAGTTTATAGTTTACAGTTGATAGTTGATAGTTTGCGCCTGATTTCCGCCTTTTATTTGAAATTTTTCTCGATTTTCGCCATATCTGCGGGCTTCCATTGCAGCGGATTAAAAACATAGAGCCGCCGCGATTTGTCGAAATTCATTTGCACCGCTTCATCGAGCGAGACGCCGTAGCTTTGCCGGCAAATTTTAACTTTGAAATCACCGCCGTTTGCCAGATAATTTTTCACGGCTTGATCATCCGCGCCCATCCGAAA
Organism: Pyrinomonadaceae bacterium; assembly: GCA_036387315.1. Taxonomy (GTDB): domain Bacteria; phylum Acidobacteriota; class Blastocatellia; order Pyrinomonadales; family Pyrinomonadaceae; genus JALZCH01. The sequence goes on along the minus strand of DASVTY010000061.1, from coordinate 27,211 downwards.
AATCATCGGCACGGCTTCATCAACCGGAGCTTCAAAAAGCCAGCGGTCGCCGATGCAAAACGACGCCAGCGCCGTAATCGAAAGCGGCGTCGTTTCCGGCAGTTTGTTTCGCAAATCTTTTAACAGGCTTTGATAAAAATCTCGCTGCGAAAGGGCTGCGTCAAAATCAATCTGCACGGCGCGCACGTTCTTTAATTCCAGCGTCTTTAGAACCGAACTGATGATTTCATTTTTCTGCTTGTCCGAAAGCGTCGGCGATTCGACAGATTCGATGCGCGTGACGGCAATCAAAACAATTTCGGGCGAAACCCGCAACGGCTGGCGGCGTGGGTTTACGATGGTTTCGTCACTTTTCAACTCCAGAGTTTGCGCCAGAAAAGCCACGCCGTATTTTTTAGCATCAAGAAATTCGAGATTTTCCTCTTGTTCCCAAGCCCACAAAATAACGGGCGGAAAACCGGCGAGACGTGAATTTTGAGTTGAATTCCGTACGCAGGCTGTAAAATTTGACAGCAAAAGCGGCAAACAAACAAGGAAAAATAAAAGACTGATTTTTAAAGGAAACTGTTTGAGATTCACAATCTTTAATTTTTCCGAATGGCGGTTAATTCAAACAAAGCGTTTTTATAAAACAGTTTTTTTAGTCCCGCGTCGAAATTGCGCATCTTTGCCTGTTTTTGATTTCGTTTCGTTTCGGCGACGTTGTTTTTCTGTTCCAAAATCTCAAGCGGCAATTCATTGAAAATCTTGCTCACCTTTTCGGGCGTCAAATGAACCGTGTGATCGGCAAAAGCCGAAAGCTCAAGCGGAACACCGAGCGCGTTCCAAAAGCCGTGCAAATCAGATGCAAAAGAATAAAACGGATGATGCACGTTGACCGTGAAATACAACAAACCGCCGGGTTTTAAAACGCGAACCAGTTCATAAATGATTTCGATGGGCGCTTCGGCGTGGTCAATGACGTTATCGCTCAAAACAACGTCGAACGAAGCGTCAGCAAACGGAAGCTGCTCGCCGATTGCAGCGATTGTCGGCACGTTTTTTTGCCACGTCGGGAAAAGATTTTTGTAATGAACCGCGAGCGGGTCAACGCCGACTCCGACGCATTCGCCGAAACCGAAAATCAAACCGTGCGCGCCGCTGCCGACTTCGAGAACGCGGGTTTCGGGCGTGATCGGGTGAATTTTCTGGAGCATTTGTCGTTTAAACTGCGACTTGCTCCAAAAAGTCATAAAAGTTTTGCTTTCCTCGCCGCGCAAAGCTTCGGCTTTTTTTCTTTGATATTCAAGCTGGCGTTCAAGAGCGCGAATTGAACGCTCGTGATGTTTGTTTGCCAGCCAGCCTGTTTTCGATTTATTGCTCATCTTTAATTCAACAATCAAAATTTGCGTTAATGCTTTCAACTTAAAATTTATGAAAATTCGTGATTCCGTTTCATATTCAAAAAATTGATAAATTGTCCATCCGTGAAACAATCAAACAAAGCTTTCGTCAATAAACAAAAAACAAGCTGCTACAGCTAAAATGTGCGCGAGTAAAATAACAACAGCAAATGGGAGAAATTTGTTTTTTGCATTTGCGACGCCTAGAACTAAACCGTAAAAAGGAATTTCAATAATTGCCAGCACAATAAACGGAATAGTGATTGACTTGAAAAAGACAATGGAAACCATTGTGTATGGAAATAAAATTTTCGACAATAAATAACTGCTATGTCCGCCGCCTGCCGAAAGCATACCAATGAACAGGCAGATTGAAGTTGCAATAAGTGAGAGAATAACTGGTTTCCAAAATGTAGAGCCTGTCATAACTAAGCAATATAACTTCAGTTGATAAGCAAAATGTATCGCAACTCGCTTTGTTTGACTAGCGCAAGCTGACTTTGTTTCTGTTATACTTTCGCTAACTGAATGGTCATTCATTTTTAACAAAACGGAGCGAAAAACAAGTGGAACGCGAACAGCTTGAAATGGATGTCGTGTTTGTCGGCGCAGGTCCGGGAAATCTGGCGGCGGCGCTGCATCTGACGAATTTAATTAATAAACATAACGAAGCGGCGGCTGCCGGAAAAACGAAACTGCCCCCCGTAGGGGAAATCGAAATCGGGATTATCGAAAAAGGCGCTTCGGTCGGCGCGCACGTTCTTTCGGGCGCGGTTCTTGATCCGCGCGCGATTGCGGAATTGATGCCCGATTATCTCGAACAAGGCTTTCCGTTCGAGTCGGAAGTGACGGACGAAGATTTTTTCTATTTGACCGAAACGCGCGCCATCAAATCGCCCGTTATTCCGCCGCCGCTCGAAAATCACGGCAATTACATCATTTCGCTCAACCGCGTGGTCGAATGGCTCGGCGAAAAAGTCGAAGCCGCCGGAGTTAACATTTTCCCCGAATTTCCCGGCGCGGAAATGCTTTACGATGATTTGGATCGCGTCGTCGGCGTTCGCACGGGCGACAAGGGAATTGACAAGGAAGGCAAACGGAAACCGAATTTCGAGCCGGGCGTTGATCTGCTGGCAAAAGTCACGGTTTTGGGCGAAGGCTCGCGCGGTTCGCTGACAAAACATTTAACTCGTCGTCTCGGTTTGGACAAAGACCGCAATCCGCAGGTTTATTCGCTCGGCGTCAAGGAATTGTGGGAAGTACCGGAAGGGAATTACGAGACCGGAAAAGTCACGCATACTTTGGGTTTTCCTTCGGATTCGCAAACATACGGCGGTGGCTGGGTTTACGGGCAGAAAAACAACATCGTCAACATCGGCTACGTCACCGGACTCGATTACAAAGACCCGCTGATTGATCCGCACGCCGAGTTTCAGAAATTTAAAACACATCCGCAAATCGCCAAGATTCTGGAAGGCGGAAAAATGATTCGTTACGGCGCGAAAACCATCGCCGCAGGCGGCTGGCACACGATGCCACAGATTTATGCAAGCGGCGTTTTGCTGATCGGCGATTGCGCGGCGTTTTTAAACGGGCAGCGTTTGAAAGGCATTCACACGGCGATGAAATCGGGAATGCTCGCGGCGGAAACGATTTTTGAAGCTCTCCTGCGCGGCGATTTTTCTGCCGCAACGCTCAAGGTTTATCAGGAAAAAGTTGAAAAATCGTGGCTCAAAACCGAATTATACGCGGTTCGCAATTTTCACTCGGCTTTTGCCAACGGTCGTATTATGGCTTTAGTAAACGGCGGTTTGCAGTTCGTTACGGGCGGTAGAAATTGGGGGCTTTCCGATAAAACCGAGCACGAAGCCGGGCATCTCGAAATGCGAAAGCTCGAAGAATACGGTTATACGAGCGACGATATTTCGCAGCGTTACGGCGATTTAAAATTCGATAAGAAATTAACCTTCGACAAGGTAACCGATGTTTATCACGCTTCGGTCGCGCACGACGAAGATCAGCCTGCGCATCTTCACGTCGTTGACACCGAAATCTGCGCGACGCGCTGCACCGAAGAATACGGAAATCCGTGCCAGCGGTTTTGCCCGGCTGCCGTTTATGAAATGGAAGAAAATCCGAAAACCGGCAGGCGCGAATTGAAAATCAATTTTTCAAACTGCGTGCATTGCAAAACCTGCGACATTATGGACCCGTATCAAATCATCAATTGGGTGACGCCCGAAGGCGGAGGCGGTCCGAATTATCGCGGAATGTAAATGTCGGGGAAAATAAAAACAAAAAAAGACGATGGAAACGACCATCGTCTTTTTTTGTTTCAATAAGTCATTGTTCTTGCGCCGTTTGCCCAAATGACAACTCAAATTTGTTTCAGATTAAAAAAGTTTTCAAAAAATACGAATTTTTTGTTTTTGAATTTGAAACTTAAAAACTTTTAAATTAAAATCACCTTGCCTTCAAACAATCTATCCGCAAAAACCGCGGGTTGTAATTAAGAAGAAAATTTAAAAATGCGGCTTCCATAATTGAATCAACATTGATTCATTTGCCTATACCCGCGTACGAAATATTTCAATTTCTTATAAATAGGAGTTTCCATGAAAAAGTTTAAGTTGTCTGTATCCGCATCTGTCGCAGCAGCGGTAATCCTGTTGATGGCTGTGTTTGCTGTATTAAAAGTAGATGCCGTCAAAGAATTATTGAAATTCGGCGACGACCCGGATATTCCCTCGTTTGCGTCAGTAAAAAATGAACTTACTAAAGAAGAGTTCCTGCTGAGACGCGAAGAACAAATTGCAATGTATCGCGGAATGATGGATGGCGATGTGATAGAAAATATCAGCGCGCGCAGCGAAGCCGTCGAAACAATCGAGAAGCAGGAAGAAGCTCTTATGGCTGAAGCTGCCGCCGCTCCGTTGGGGGAGCAAGCGGCGTTAATGGCAGCCTGGACGCCGCTCGGTCCCGCGCCGATTCCAAACGGTCAAACCGAAGTAAACCGCGTCAGCGTCAGCGGACGTGTTACGGCTGTCGCTATTCACCCGACCAATTCGGATATTGTTTATGTCGGGACTTCGCAGGGCGGGCTTTATCGCACAACCGACGGCGGAACGAATTGGACTCCGTTGATGGATAACGCGCAAAGCCTGGCGGTCGGAGCCATTGCGATTGCTCCTTCAAATCCCGAAATCGTTTACGTCGGGACGGGCGAACCGCATTTTACCGGCGCTTCCTTTTTCGGAGTTGGCGTTTATCGAATTGACAACGCCAGCACGACGGCGACGTTGAACGGACCGCTCGGATTCGCTCAGTTCAATGGTCGCGCCATCGGTGAAGTCGTCGTCCACCCGACCGACGCGGCGACAATTTTTGTCGGCACGACCAGCGGTCTCGGCGGATTTCGATCCTCGGCGACGCTTCCTTCTCCGCCCAATCGCGGCATTTACCGCTCAACGAATGCGACGACAAGCGCAACTTTTGACAAACTTGCGCTTCCGCTTGCCAGTCAGGATACCAATATTCGTGATTTAGCCATTGACCCTCTCAATCCTAATCTCCTTATTGCCTGGGTGACATCCAACCCGGGCGGTATTTTAGTCACAAACAATGCGCTCGCCCCGGCTCCGACTTTTACACAGCCGCTGACAGTGACAGGAAGTACTAGCGATACAAATGGAGAGTTATCTATTTATCATGTTTCAGGACAACCGAACCCGGTGATTTACGCGGCAACCGGAAATGCCGGTGGCACAATCCATCGGTCAATAAACGGCGGCGCAAGTTTTCAACTTCGGATAGACAACAATTTCTGCGGCGGTCAATGTTTTTTCAACATCGCCGTCAAAGCCGTGCCGACCAACACGAATCCCGACAACGACCGCGTTTACATCGGCGGGCAAACAAATCCGATTTTTGCTTATTCGACTAACGGCGCGGCAAGTTTTACCACCAGCCAAGTCAATCTACACAGCGATACAAACGCTATTGACGTTGCCGCTTCAAACCCGGCTATTATTTATCACGGCAACGACGGCGGCATCTGGAAATCAACCAACAGCGGAGCGAATTGGACAACCTTGAACAACTCGCAATTTCTTGCCACGCAATTTAACAGTCTCGACACACATCCGACAGACCCGACTTTTTCCATTGGCGGAACTCAGGATAACGGAACAAATTTTCTCAATGGCGCGGGGGTTTGGTCGCACGCTGCGGATGGCGACGGCGGTCAGGTGGTGGTTGATCAAAACGCATCGAACACAACCGCCGTGACGATGTATCACACATATTTTAATCAGACCAATGCGATGGGTTATGACGTGGTTTTAACTTCAGCATCCGCTAATCCAAACGGTTGGGCATTATACGGCTGCGGGTTCGGCGGCGCTATTCCGAACGGAATGACTTGTTCGGCGTCGGCGATTTTATTCTACGCTCCGATGGAACGCGGTCCGGGCAATCCGAACACTCTCTATTTCGGTTCGGACGTGCTGTATCGCTCCGGCAACAGCGGAGTTACGATGACGAAAGTCAGCCAGGAGCCGATTCAATCCGGCGTAGCTATCAGCACCATCGGCATTTCGCCGCAAAATGACAACGTGCGCGTTGTCGGTATGTCAAACGGAGGAATTTGGGGAACGGGAACGAGTCCGGGAACAACGACTTTGCAAAATCTCGATTCGGCAAACGCCGTCCCGAACAATTTCGTCTCTCGCGTAATTATTGATCCGACAAATCAAAACACGGCTTACGTGACGCTTTCGGTTTTCAACACTCCGCAAATTTACAAAACGACGAATTTAAACAATTCGCCTCCGACCTGGACGGCAATCAGCGGCGCTGCAACCGGCTTGCCGCTGGTGCCGGTCACTGCTCTTCTCGTTGAAAATAATGTGTTGTATGCCGGAACCGACATCGGCGTTTACATCTCTACTAACGGCGGCTCGACTTGGGCGCCGTTCGGTTTCGGACTGCCGAGAGTAGCCGTATTTGATATGGCGTTTGCCGGTTCGGGAGCAGGTAGAATGTTACGAATTGCGACTTACGGCAAAGGACTGTATCAAATTCCCGCCGCCGTGCCGCAGGCGATTCTTTCGATCAGCGGAACCGTTACTTACGGTACGAACGCCGGCATAAACGTTGCTAACGCATCGCTTTCAGCCGTTTCGAGCATTGGCGAGCCTACGGTAAATGCCGCTTCAAACAGCGCCGGAGGATATACATTGAATAATTTGTTTACTAATGGACAATACACCGTTACACCTACAAAGACGGGTGACAGAAACGGTATTTCTCCGTTTGACGCGACTATGGTGTTGCGACACGTCGCAGCAAACGGACAAGGACCAAATGCCTTGAACACAAATCAGAGAATTGCCGCAGATACAAACGGCGATGGAAACATCACTCCGTTTGATGCAACGCTGATTCTTCGTTATATAGCTGCCGGCGCACCAAATGCAAACACCGGACAGGTTGGTAATTGGAAATTTGATCCGGTTTCTCGTCCCTATCAGCCTTTGAACAACAGTGTTTCCGGTCATAACTACACAGCTTTTCTGATTGGAGAAATCAACGGCTCTTAAGCGCCTTCCGTTTCTTTGGTTGAGATTGAACAACCCAAAGAAAAATAGCCGGAAGCTGTAAACTTTATTGCAGCCGAATCTCCAAACCCGGTTTCCGAAAACTGAAACCGGGTTTGGATTGAGGCGAATTTAAACAAAAATCGAGGATGCGATGTTTCTTTCGCATCCTCGATTTTTTGCGGCAAAATATGGTCAATCATTAACGGCATAATAATTGCCATTTAAATATAAAACAAAGTGACTGTATGAAAATAAGTCGCATTTTAAATGAGAGGGGTAAAACGCAATGGCAGCACCGAATAGAGATGAAGTTGAGGGGCAATGGGATCAAACCAAAGGCTCTCTGAAAGAAGGCGTCGGCAATTTAATCGGCGACCGCGATTTGCAAGCCGAAGGCGAAGCCGATCAAATCGAAGGCGACACGCAGGAAACCTGGGGTAAATTTAAACGCGGCGTCGGCGAAACGATTGATTCGGTTGGCGATGCCATCAGCAATGCCGGCGACCGCATTAATCGCTAGTGCAAAAATGATTTGAAAATTCATATATCCGATCCTTTATAAGCGGCTCGCGCGAGCCGCTTTTTCTTTTATAAGCTCTTTTAGAAAAGAGCTTCGAAGCGGGCTTGAATTAAGTAATAATTGTGTTATTATTTGCCTTCAAACACGCTACTCAAGTTTATTCAATAATTATATTAGTTTTATGGCTGAAAAATGGTTTAAAAGGTTTGAACTGGCGGCTAATATCGCTATTATTGCAGCAGCAGTTATTGTCTCCGTTTTGTTCATCAGGAATTATTTAAATAGTAATAATAATCCGCTTCGCGAGATTAAACCGGGAACCAAAATATCGCTAAATAATACAAGTTGGTCACCAAATACCAAGACCTTAATTCTTGCATTAAAAAAAGATTGTAAATATTGTTCCGAAAGTACCCCGTTTTACCGTCGTCTGGAAGCTATTGCTTCGGAAAGCTCCAACTTTAAAATAATAATTGCTATGCCTGAGGATTTAAGCGAAAGTAAAAAGTATTTGGAAGAGAATAAATTGGCGGCAGTTGACGTAAGACAAGTTTCTTTAACCTCAATTAATGTTGTGGCTACACCAACTTTATTGTTAGTAGATGATAAAGGAGAAGTTATTACGTCCTGGATTGGTAAGCTGAAAACCGAGAAAGAGGAGGAAGTCATTAACAGTATCAAAAGTGAAAAGGTTGAATGATTGCCTGAGTATGTTTTTCGCTCTTTATTAGTTATTCTTACTGTCAAGAAAACGTCGAAGATATTTATTGCGATTAATAAATCTATTCCTCTGAGTTTCCTCCATCGTCTCCAATAATCTTTCCAATGCGGAATATCCGATAAGCCCTGAAAGCTTCCCTTTTGAATTATGGGCTAAAGGTAAAACACCGGACTCCACATTAAAATCTTTTTCCTCATAATCTATTAACCAATAAACGGATTTGTGATTTTCCATCGGTGTCAAATCCTTTTTGGACGGTACATTTAAAATTGCTGTTACTACAAATTGGTCCCCATGATGAGCAATTACAATTGATGATTCCAGTTGTTCTTTGTATTTAGGAAGATTTTGAATAATTTGTGCTCGCCTTTCTAAATAGTCATCTTCAATGTCATGGGGAATTTCTCCTAATATATGCCCCAGGCAAATTAACGGTATTATTGCCGCAAGAGCATAAGGGAGAGACTGTTTATGCGTGCTTAGAATCATCCAGAGAAGTCCCGGTGTCAGAATTGCAATCTGGATATATGCGAGCGCTCTTAGGCGTTCAATAATGGGTTCGGAACTGTAATCATTCGGATTAATGAATGGATTCAAAGTTATTAAGATGCTCCACGCCGCAATGGCACAAAATAAGGTAAGAGCTGTTGATGATAATCGGTGCCGGAAATAAACGCTATATGAAATAACCAAAAAACTTAAAACCAGTAGAAAAAACACTTCCACAAAGATCGCTTTCCCAAAAGCCCAATAAGTTTTGCCGGAGATTTCGTTTAATAACCATTGAGGAAGAGAAATTAAGGATTGATAAAGAACAATTTGGGGACTTAGAAAAAGGATAAATAAAAATACTATTACCGTAATACGTTTCCATTTTTCGGTGAATACATAAAAGGTCAGATAGATAAGAAACATCAAAAAGAGCAGTATTAGAAGGATGAAAAAAATTGATTTGTGACTAAACACTGCCAGTACGGAAAGAAATACGGAAGCCCCAAGCCACAATTTATTTTTTGTTTCCAGAAATTTGATTAGATTAAAGCCAGCCCACGTTAAAAAGGTCAATCCGCATAACGATTTAATAAAGTTTGCGAGCATAAACAAGTGCAGGTTGGAAACAGTTAGCAGTGCGCAGCCTAATAACCCCAGCCACTTATTTTTTGTGAGATTAGATATGATTAGATAGATTGCTAAAGAAAACAAGAGATGTAAAACAATAGCGGTAAATTTAATAGTAAGAACCGTATCATCTATGATGTAGTTAAAAAACAACATCAAATAAAAGAGAACGGGAGTCGAGCTTGAGTAATAGAGTTTTCCGGTAGTTAGTAAACTATTCAATTGCAAAACGTAATAATACCCGTCCACACCGACGGCTATCGGGGGCTTTGCAATATAAGACCAATCATAGATGGATATTAAAGTAAGAAGAGTTAGAGTTTTGAAGGAGTTTAGATATTTAGTACTTGATGAGGCGAGAATTCTTAGCAATAGCTTATCCTGTTTTTTATAGTTATTAGTATTGGCAAGAATCTAATTTCAATGTTTATATTTGTTAGATTCTTGCCATTTGTAAGGCTGCCATTATGGGTTATCGCAATTTACATAGCAATATTCATTAACTGCCTCGACGCATTTAAATGTCCAATAATCACCGCCTCCAGCTCCATAGCAGTGATTATATCCTTGTGTCATACAACCCGAATATGAACAGTCCGCCTTAACCGGGTCAGCGTTATTTGTCCAAAACATCAGAGTAAACAATACGGCTAATACTAATACTCTGAGTCCAAGCTTACTCATTCTCGAGAACGACATTTGGTGCTCCTTCTTCTTCTGTAAAGTTTTAGTTTGAGTTTAATAAAGCTATTCACAAAACTTAGCAAGGATGTAAAATCGCTTTATCGCAAACACTTTATTATCATTATAAAAGCGTGTCAAGATTTTAACGTTAATTTTTGGATAAATTTCTTGAAAATGGAATTTCTGCTGTATGCAAATTAAAGAAAAAAACAAGAATTTTTTTGAAAACTGTAGGCGAAAGATGCATTCATACGCCGCCGAACGACGGCTTAAAATAAGAATGCTGAGTTTTGAGTAAATACTCCGCGCGGCGGAAAACAAAACCGGTAGAAATCTGCGTTACGACTTATCACATTGAATAAGACATTTGGAATTTCGGTGACGCGCCATTATCAAAACCGATTCTTATTAATTGTTGGTTTGGTCACAAACAACTAAAACAATTAGCTTTAATTTGTCAAAAACTGCCCGAACTATTGTTTTGAAAGAAAGCAAAAATTTTTTGTCACAAATTTTTCCTCGCTGGTGTTTTTAGTTCAGGAACACGTTAAACGTCATCATCAAATAAAAGGAAAAAGTAAGATGTCTTGGATAATTTCATTGTTAGTTGCCGGTATGATTTCGGCGGGAAGCGCCGCCGGCGAGCCGCAGCCCGCTCCGCGCTTGCAACCAGTTACGACAAATTTCGCCCCGGATGAAAAAGCACAAACCGTCGAAACGCCCGCGCAGGATTCGCGTTTTGATCAAACATATCCGCTTAATCCGAACGGGCGCGTTTCGCTCTCGAACGTCAACGGCAAGGTTGATGTCGGGGCTTGGGACAGAAACGAAGTGCGAGTCGAAGCCACAAAGCGGATTCAGTGCGAAAAGCCCGAAGATATTGAAATTCAGATTGACGCCAATCCAAATTGGGTGCGCGTTGAGACCGAATTTGGCAAAGACCGCAACATTATTGTGAATAGCGGCGACAAAAATCAAAGAACGTGGTCGAACGGTTACGACAATCGCTGCACGGAATATTCGGTTGATTACAAACTAACCGTCCCGCGCAACGCCATACTCAATGAAGTCGAAACCGTCAACGGCAACGTGACACTCGCCGGAATGACGAACATCGTCAAATCTTCGAGTGTCAATGGCAATGTGACCGCCCAAAACCTGCGTGGTTCGGTGAATATCACAACCGTTAACGGCACGCTCAACGTCGGTTTTGACAGCCTGAGCAACGTCCGCGAAATCAGAGTTGATACCGTCAACGGCACAGTTAAGCTACAGCTTCCATCCGATGTTGATGCAATTGTCAAAGCCTCGACCGTTCACGGCAATATCAGCAATGATTTTGGTTTGCTTGTCAAAAAAGGTGAATACGTCAACACCAATCTTTACGGTAAACTCGGCGACGGACAAATTCCGATTCGCTTGAGCAGCGTCAACGGCACGATTAACATTCGCCGCAATCAGGATGGGCGTACGCCGAAAGCGGCGGTCAATCTGTTGAGCCAGACTGACGAACCGGATGTTGATTTCCACGGCGATTTCGGTCCGAAAGTAAAAACCCCGAAACCTCCGAAGGTGAAGGTAAAACCGAACGTTATGGTATCTCCGCCAGCTCCGCCGGCTCCGCCAACTCCGGCAATCGAAGGCAGCGTTTATATGGACGAAAAAACGCGGGAGGAAATCAGGAAAGCAATCGCTGAATCAAAAAAAGTCGCTAGAGAAGCGATGAAGATTGATCAGGAAGAAATCAGGCGCTCCGTCGAAGAGGCGCGCGCTTCCATACCTGAAATTGATGTTGATATGGACTTGGATATTGACATTGACCTCGATATGGACGGCGATTCGCCGGGAGAATATAACCATTTTGCGCTCAGCCGCCGTCAAGCCGGAAGCCTTCAGGTTGAGGGCGCTCCGAATCTCAACGTAACCGCGCGCAACGGCGCGGTTCGCATTCGCGGCTGGGATAAATCGGAAGTTTCTTTCGGGTTTGTTCAGCAAGCCGGCGCGGGCGGATTCAAACCGTCGCTGCAAAAAAACGGTTTGGAAGTTCGTATAAACATTCCCGAAACAGTCGAGCGTTATCGTCTTGAAATCTATGTCCCGCGCAAATCGAACGTCAAAATTATGTCCGGCGGCGAAATTCGGGTTGAAGGCGTCACGGGAAAAGTGGAGCTTGACGGCAGCAACGGCGCGATTGATGTGCGCGATTCGGGAGGGAATTTGTCTGTTACGGCGCGCGAAGGTCGGGTTCGCGTGATCGGTTTCGACGGCGAAGCTAAAATCAGAACCACCGAGGGCAATATTGCTCTCGAAGGCAATTTCACGGCTCTTTCGACAAACACCGTCAGCGGCGAAACCGTTTTGACTTTAAACCAGGATGCTTCGGCAACGCTCGAAGCGACGACGAAAAACGTCACCTTTGAAGGCATCGAGCCGAACGGCGAACCGAAAGACACCAGAAACTCGACCATTTGGAAAATCGGCGGCGGAAGCTCCAACTACAAATTACGCACGACCGCCGACGGGCAAATTTATGTTCGCAGCGCATCAAACGTACGTATCTCTCATAACAATTTTTATCTCGTGCCGCTGCGTAATCCGCTGTTCGGCTAAAAATTAAATTGTGAGCGGTTATTGGATTAAAAAATAACCGCTCACAAAACTTTTCGTAGTTTGCTTGAAACTTTTCGGCGCAGCCCGCGTTTAAGAAATGTCTTCAATTTCGCTCAATAAAATAGCCTTAAATACGACAATTTATAATGAAAATACTGCTCTTAACCGCATTTTTATTTTTATCAACAGCAGCTTATTCTCAAGATGCGCCGCCCCCGCAGGCAAATATTGTCAGGACATCCACCGAGCCTTCCCCAAAAAACACGCCGACTGCAAAGGAGACGAAAAAATCCGACGCCAAAAAAAATAAGAGCAATGATGATAAAGACGCAAACGGCTCCGTAAAAAAATCTCGCTTTAATTTGCCGCTTGAAAAAGCCGAGCCGATGCGAATCCCGCGTTTTGACCAATCGCCGGTAATTGACGGCAAACTGGACGAAGCGGTTTGGCAGCAAGCCGCGACTTTTAAGGATTTTTATCAAGTCTCGCCCGGCGACAATGTTCCCGCTTCAAAACCGACAATCGCTTATCTCGGCTACGACGAGCGGCATCTTTATCTCGCTTTTCACTGTTTTGACGAGCCGGACAAAATTCGCGCCACCGTCGCCAGCCGCGATAACGTTTTCGGCGAAGATAACGTGCGCGTCTGGCTCGACACTTACAACGACCAGCGGCGCGCTTATATTCTCGGCTTTAATCCGCTCGGAATTCAGATGGACGGAATTCAAACCGAAGGACAGGGACAGGATTTCTCGGTTGACATCGTGATGGAGTCGAAAGGCTCAATTGTAGCCGACGGCTGGGTTGTCGAAGTCAAAATTCCGTTTAAATCTCTGCGCTATACGGCTGGCAAAGGAAAAATGTGGGGCTTCAATGTCGTGCGCAATATTGACCGATTCAATGACGAATTGGATTCGTGGATGCCCGACGACCGCAACATTTCCGGCACGCTTGTCAAACACGGCAAAATCACCGGTCTCGAAAACATCAAAACCGAACGCACGCTGGAAATCGTGCCGAGCATCACGCTCTCGGAAACCGGACGCCGGACGCGCACCGTTCCCCGCTACATTCTTAACGACAGAGGCATTTTTCATCCGACTCTTAACCCGAACGGCGTTTTGCCAGACCCCGGCAGATTTGTCAATCAACCGATTAAACAAGACATCGGCGTCACGATGAAATTCGGCATCACGCCGAACGTCACGCTAGACGCGGCGATAAACCCGGATTTCGCCGAAATCGAAGCCGACGCGCCAGTCGTCACGGCAAACCAGCGTTTTCCGATTTTCTTTCAGGAAAAACGCCCGTTCTTTTTGGAAGGCGTCGAGATTTTCCAATCGCCGCTCCAAGTTTTTTATTCGCGCCAGATTATTGACCCGGACGCGGCGGCGAAATTAACCGGAAAAATCGGTAAAACCTCGTTCGGTTTTCTCGCGGCGACCGACAAAGCGCCGGGAAATTACGACGAAGACGACCGCAACGATCCTTCCGTCAGACCGGGAATTGACGAATTTCTGGACAAAAACGCGCATTTCGCCGTCGTCCGCGTAAAACGCGACTTCGGCAGAGAAAACAACGTCGGGTTTTTCGGCACGGCTCGCATTTTTCCCGAACAACGCAATTTTCTCGCGGGTTTTGACGGGCGTATCAAATACAGCCCCAAGCTCGTTTCGCAATTTCAAGTGGTCGGCAGCAATTCGCGGACTTGTTTTCGTGAAGCCGCTTTTGAACCTGATTTAAATCAAACGCAGGCGCAGAGGAATAGAGAAATTTGCGGCGGAAATACGTTTCGACAATATCGCGTCGGAAACGGCGTCGGATATTACTGGAATCTGGATTACACCGAGAAAAATCGCGGCTGGGTTATCGAAGCCGTCGGGCGCTCGAAAGATTATCGCGCCGATGCCGGTTTTACGCGCCGTGTAAATACAAACTCGCTTTTCTGGGGCAGCCGTCTCAGCACCGAACCGAAATCGAAAGGATTTCTCCTGCGCGCCGACTGGCGTCACGGGGCGAACATCGCTTACGACTGGAAAGGGCGCTCGCAGGACGCTGGACTTAGCTCAAACGTCAATCTGACTTTGCAGGGAAGCACCTACGTCAATTTCGGCGGCGGACTCAGCTATGAAAGACTTTTTGAGGAAGAATTCGGTTTAAAACGCGCTCCGACCAGACCGAACGGCGGCGCATTTTTCGGCGCGCCCGAACGCTCGACTTATCAGCCTTATTTGAGTGTTAACGCCAGCAAAACTTTTAATAAACAATTCAGCGCTTACGGATTCATCGGCACAATCTGGAACGCTTACGATTTCGATTTCGGCGGCGGAAATCGTTATCTGCGAGTCAGCCCCGCGGCTTTAGCAGGAAAATCACAGCTCGATCCCGGAACCGGGCGGCAGTTTGATTTAAACGTCGGATTTAATTACAAACCAATTGACCCGCTGCGCGTTTCCCTCGATTACACAAAAGCGAGTCTGACGCGCAACGACACCGGATTAACGGCGTTCGATACAAACATTTTCACCTTGCGCTCGACTTATCAATTCACGCGCTTCGCGTTTGTCCGCACGCGCGTTGATTACGACACGCTGGCGTCAAGAGCCGCCGGGCAATTGCTGTTCGGTTATAACCCGAATCCGGGAACCGCGCTTTACGTCGGCTACAACGATAATTTTAATTACAACGGATTTAGCCCTTTTACAGGACAGCTCGAACCGAAATTTGAGAGAAACGCGAGAACCTTTTTTATCAGAGCTTCGTATCTCTTTCGACGAAGTTTCTAAACCGATTTCCCCGCGTGGGGAAAAAGCAGGAGCGGCTGCGACGAGCGTGACGACCGTTTGAAAAAAACTCCGAAGTGGCGGTCGGTACGTTCGAGCAAGGGAAGTCGCTCCTGCCATTTTTGTC
This sequence comes from Pyrinomonadaceae bacterium, assembly GCA_036387315.1. Lineage (GTDB taxonomy): Bacteria > Acidobacteriota > Blastocatellia > Pyrinomonadales > Pyrinomonadaceae > JALZCH01. Next base: position 11,665 of record DASVTY010000061.1, on the reverse strand, counting down.
AACGACACTTTACAACTAAATCCGCTTTTTTTTCCACTATTAATTTTTTTGCCGCCGAATCTCGAAACGCGACCAACTCCAAAAAACCTGCGCTCCCGAAAATCATAAACAATTCGCCCGTTTTATTTGCTTCCGCGTAGAAATTTTGCAGCCGCTCAATCTCGCGCCCCATCATTTCAACCCGAAAACCGCGTTCGAGAAATTTTTGCGGCATATCGTCACGCTTTAAATTGACCAGACAATTTCCGAAACGGTCAATGTGAAAAATTTCAGCTTCGATTGTGTTTTCGTCAATGTTTATCGGCTTTTTAATTTCAAATCGAACAAAATTCGTGATTTCTTCGCCCAGTTCGGCAGGCGCGACTCCGCGCGACAAAGCTCCGGCGATTGGCGCAAACACATCGCGACCGTGAAAAGTCGTTGAAACAGGATGCCGGAAAAACCGCTCGTTTGTAATGCTGAAAACTTTGACCAAAGGCTCTGCGTCGTAAACAAAGCTCAAAAGCCCGTTGTCCGGCGCGACGAAAAAATATTTTTCCGTCATTGCCGCAATCGCCCGACGCTCGGAACCTACGCCCGGATCAACCACAGCGAGATGAATCGTTCCGGCGGGAAACGTCTGATGAGCGGCGAAAAGGGTGAAAGCGGCGGCTTCGATGTCCTGCGACGGAATCTCGTGAGTAATGTCAACCAAATGCGCGTCCGGGTTAACGGCTAAAATCGCGCCTTTCATCGCGCCGACAAAATAATCCGACGTTCCGAAATCTGTGGTTAAAGTGATGATTTTCATTTCTCGGAGTCTGGCAAGTCTTACGAGTCCGGCGAGTTTAGCGAGTCAACTGGAATTTATTTTCTTTTGATTTCTTCGACTCGCAAGACTTGCCAGACCTGCCAGACTCGCTAGACTTTTCAGCGGATTTGAGCTTCGTAAGCGGTTCTGATTCTGAGGCGCTGACCTTCGTTCAGTCGAATGTCTTTGCCGCGCGCAACGAGAACGCCGCCCAAACCGAACGCGCCGCCGACCGCTGCGCCGACTGCAAAACCGACCGGACCGCCCGCGATTGCTCCTATTGTTCCGCCCGTTCCGGCAGCCGAACCGACAATAATGGCGTCGGATTTAAAAGAGCTTTTGCCCCGCACGGTTCCTTCCGAGTTAACCATTTTCACGTTATTTTTCAGGCTTTTGTCTCCGGCAGGAAACGCTTCGACGACCATCGCGTTTAGATTCGACCATCGCGTTTGGTTGAGCAAAATGCGGTCAAACGAAAGCTGCATCTCGGCGCGCCGCTTGATGCGTCCGGGCTTTTGCAAATCCGTCACGCGACCTTCGATGATTGCGCCTTCGATTTCAACGGGCGCGACGACGCGGGCTTGAAAAGAATCGCCTTTCCGAGCGTCTTTGGTGTTCAAACTGCTCTGCATTTCAACGATCAATTCGGTATTGGGGGGAATTACAATCAAAGCGTCGGAATTTGTAGCGGCGGAAACGCTTTCCGACTGTGCGGGATTTGTTGAAACCGGAGTTTCTATTTGATTCGCTGTTGTTGAAACGGTCTTTCCGCCGCGTCTTTCGAGCGTGGGCGGAACGGTCGAATCGAAGCTCTGACGGTCAAAGCCGGTAGCGTAACCAGTTTCAAAGCCTTGCTGATAACCGTCACGGTAATCTTCGGGCGCGCCGTATTCGGGCAAATAAGCGCGGTCGGCTTTGACGTAATCCTGATGTTTTTCAACGCTGCGTTGTAATTTTTCAGACGCATCGCGGTAGCCAGCCATATAACCGTCGGAATATCCGGTGCGATAACCGCGAAACAAAGCCGTTTTTGAATCCTGAGCGAAAACGATTGGCGTTAGACTGCCGCAAAACAGAATGACATTTAGAAAGAGCGCGCAGGCGATTTTAAATTGCTGCATTTTTTCTCCTTGTACAAATTTTGGCAAAACCATCAACAGACGATAAGTTTTGTTAAAGGCTAAGCCTTTGAATAAGTAAACTTATACTAGGAAACTTAAAGAATTACAATAGAAAAGTGATTTGTAGAGAACTTACGATTATTACAAGCCTCAGAATCGGATTAGAAAATCAATTTTTCGGGTGTGGGAGCTGTAATTGTTAGAAATTTCCTCGGAGAAATTTGATTTATATCTAATTGTTATAAAGCGGAACGATTACAAAAGCGGTTTGTCGCCAACATTTTGATTTTCGGATAAACTTTCAACAGGTTTTCTGACATCTGAAACAAAGATTATCTCCCAGAGTGTTACGAAATAAAATGAAAATGATATTTTTAGCTCTTTTCGCGGTGGCGGTAATAGCCGCAAACGTAATTGCTGTTGACGCGCAAAACGCGCGCAAGGTTTTTCCGTATGATTATAAGATTAACGATTTGCCGAACGGATTGCGCGTCATCACCGTTCCGACCGATTATCCGAATCTGGTCGCGCTTTATACAGTCGTCGGCGCAGGATCGCGCAACGAAATCGAGCCGGGAAAATCCGGTTACGCGCATTTTTTCGAGCATTTGATGTTTCGCGGGAGCGAAAACTTTCCGCCGGGAAGCTTTGACCGGATTATGAAAAAAGCCGGAGCGTCGAGCAATGCGTACACGACCGACGACCGCACGGTTTATCATGCGACTTTCGCCAAAGAAGATTTGGACGAGATTATGCAGCTCGAAGCCGACCGTTTTCAGCGTCTGAAATACGCGCAGCCGGAATATAAAACCGAAGCGCTCGCCGTTCTTGGCGAATACAACAAAAACAGCGCCTCGCCGACTTTCAAAATGCACGAAGTCTTACGCGAAACGGCGTATAAAACACACACCTACAGCCACACGACAATGGGTTATCTAAAAGATATTCAGGATTACCCGAATCAGTACGAATACAGCCTGCAATTCTTCAATCGTTTTTATCGTCCCGAATACACGACGATTGTCGTCGTCGGCGATGTCAAACCCGAAGAGGTTTTGGCGATGGTCAATAAATATTACGGCAGTTGGCAGCCGGGCGATTACAAACCGCAAATTCCGGTCGAACCGGCGCAGGAAAAGGCGCGCAGCGAGCATATCGAATGGACTTCGCCGACTTTGCCATATGTCGCGGTCGGTTATCGCGGTCCCGCTTTTTCGGACGAGAGCAAAGATAAAGCCGCGCTCGATTTGCTCTCGCTGATAGCTTTCGGTGAGAACTCGGATTTGTTTCAAAAGCTCGTTTTGCAGGAGCAAAAAGCGGATTTTATCAGCCCGGATTTTGAAGACAAAATTAACCCGGAGCTTTTCACGGTTTACGCTCGCGCCAAATCCGACGCCGACATGAATTACGTTCGTGATGAAATCGTCAAAACATACAAGCGATATACGGGCGAACTTGTCCCGCAAAAACAACTCGACCAAACGCGCTCGCGGATGCGTTACGGTTTCGCGATGGCGATGAACAGCAACGACGCGATTGCTAACACCATTGCGCCGTATATCGCTCTGAAACGCACGCCCGAAACTCTTGAAAAACTGTTTGCGCTTTACGACCGGATTACGCCCGAAGACATACGCGCCGCCGCCCGAACGTATTTCCAGGACAAAAATCAAACTGTTGTGACGCTGGCGACAAAAAACGGAGGTAAAAAGTGAAATTACGAATTACGAATTACGAATTACCGATTTTCGCAATCTTAATGCTCGCAATTTTGTCGCTGCCCGTTTTGGCGCAAAAACGCGGCGCGAAAGTTTCAAACACGATGAATAATTCAAATAACACAGTGTTTTTGCCAAATCGCTCGCCGCTCATTTCGATTCGCATTCAGTTTTTAACAGGCGCTATGGACGATCCGGCGGGAAAAGAAGGAGTGGCGTCTTTGACCGCTGCGATGCTCGCGCAAGGCGGCACAAAAACGCAGACTTACGAGCAAATCGTTGAACAGTTTTATCCGATGGCGACCGGCTTCGGCTGGCAGGTCGATAAGGAAATGACCACGTTTTCGGGCACGACTCACCGCGACAACCTCGAAAAATATTACGCGATTGTTCGCCAGATGCTGCTCGAACCCGGTTTTCGCGAAGACGATTTCAAACGTCTCAAGGACGAAGCCATTAATTATTTAAAAACCGGCTTACGACAGGGAAATGACGAAGAACTCGGCAAAGAACTGCTGTACAACATTATTTACGACAAACATCCGTACGAGCATCACAATCGCGGAACGATTTCTTCGCTCGAAAAACTGACGCTGCAAGACGTAAAAGATTTTTATACCAGAAAATATTGGCGCACAAATGTAGTTTTGGGTATGTCAGGTGGTTTTTCTCCTGAATTTGCTAAAAAATTACAAGCCGATTTCGCCAAGCTTCCAATGGGGAAAATAGACCGGGGGAGAGTTCCGATGCCAAAGCTCGAAACCGGATTGAAAATTGACATCGTACAGCGCGAAACACGCGCCACGGCGATTTCGCTCGGATTTCCTATTCAGGTCAACCGCGCGTCGAAAGATTTTCCGGCATTAGCGGTCGTCGCTTCGTATTTGGGACAGCACCGCTCGTCGAACAGCTATCTTTACCAGCGCCTGCGCGAAGCGCGCGGTTTGAATTACGGCGATTACGCTTACATCGAATATTTTCCGCGCGGAATGTTTCAGTTTCAGCCCGACCCGAATCTGGCTCGGCAATCACAAATCTTTCAAATATGGATTCGCCCGGTCGAGCCGAACAACGCGCATTTCGCACTGCGCGCGGCTTTGTACGAATACAACCGATTGGTCGAAAACGGAATGTCGCCGGAAGTTTTTGAAGCGACGCGCGAATTTTTGTCGAAATACGTCAACATTCTGACGCAAACGCAGGATGACGCGCTCGGCTACGAACTCGATAGCCGTTATTACGGGATTCCGAATTTCAATCAATATATGAAAGAACAGCTTGCGAAATTGACTTTGCAGGATGTCAACAACGCGATTCGCAAACATTTCGGCGACGCGGGAGCGATGCGCGTCGTGATGATAACCAAAGACGCCGAATCTTTGCGCACCGCAATTATAAACAACACCGCTTCGCCGATTACTTATAATTCGCCGAAACCGCAAACGATTCTCGACGAGGACAAAGCAATTTCGGTTTATCCGATTAAACTTCGACCCGAAGACGTGACAATCACGCCGGTTGACAGAGTTTTCGAGTAATTGTTAAAAGCATTGACGCGAAACGTTGAATGATTTTTTATTCAACGTTTCGCGCTTCTTCAGATTTCTAATTTCGTGTCCGTCAAAGCTCGTTTAAAATTTCTGACAATTCTTCGGACGGTTTTGTCCGCCGTTTTGCTTTTGCAATCCGTCGCGGCTTTTGAAACCGATCAATACAATCTGCCGCCGCAACCGCTCGGAGACATCGGCGACGAGCTTTCGGAATATGTCGAGCAAAATATAAAAAAAGCGGTTGATAAAATAAACGCGGAAATCATTCGCCGGCAAGCTTGTTTGGAAAATCTCGCGGTCAAAAGAAAATCGCCAAATTGCGGTTCGGCGGAAAAAGAGCGAGCGCGGCTCGCATTTCTGCGTTCCGAGGAAGCGATTGTGCGGGAAATTTACAATCCGCTCGGCGGAGGAATTTTCCCTTTTACGCGCTCAGCGACTTGGGTTGAAACGCATCATTTCCGCGCAACGCCTGCGCTTTATAAAACCAATTATTTGAATTCGATTTATTTCACGGTTCCAACCAGCTATCTAACAATCAGTCCGACCGTTAAGGTTTACGGCGCGCAATTCGGAACCGACAAAATAGCGCATTTTTTTCAGCAGGGTTACACCTATTACAAAATATCCGAACGAGCGGCGTCGAAAGGATCTAAGCCCGACGAAGCCGTCCGAAAGGCAATTCTCTGGGGTCAGAAAACCGAGCGCACTTATTACGGAACAATGGTTTCCGGCGTTTATTCAAACGCCGATTTAGCAGCCAATTACGTCGGAATGCTGTTTTATCAGGGATTGACGCGCGAGCTAAAAATCAAGGATGAAACCAGAGCGCCGGTTTTGCTTCTCAACAACGGAATTTGGATTTTTAATTCGAGTTTTAATTCGCGCGAGCTTCTAATCAAGCCATTTTTCACCGACCATTTAAACGAAGCTCTGAATCCTTCAATCATTTCCAATCTCATCGGATTACGAACCTATGTCCGGCGAACTGTAAAAAAACAAAGCTGCAAACAATGGCTTGCGCAAAATCCCGATTTAACTCAATCCAAATTCAGCGAATTAACGCTAATGCTGATGCGCTGGAACGGCGAAGATTATGGATTTACCCCAAGCAAAAATTTTATTACCATCGCCAACACTTGTTTCAACAGCAGTTTACAAACCGAATCAAGCCCTCAACCGTTATCAGAAAACATTTTCGACCTGATCAGAAGCTACTGATTTTTAGCCGGTATAACAAAAACTCGGCGAGCTTCGACTCTCAAACCGACGCGGCGCGAGACGACACCGATTTCGCGCGTTTCGCCCGGCGCTGACGCTTCGAGCGGGCGTTTCGGAATGTAAGTGGCGACGTAAATCGAATCAATCAGTTCAGCGATTTTTTTGCCCTCGGCGACGAGCGTTTCGTCCGATTCGGGGAAAACGATTGCGCCGCCGGTTTTGAACGCCAAATCATTGAGCTGGACTTGCGAATCGCGCAAATCCTGTTGTTGTTCGCGAGCTTTTTTGAGCATCTCGCGGTCGGTGTTGATTGAGCCGAGGCGCGGCAGATTCATCAAATCCTGAATCGGACCCGGCAAGCTGATTTTGTTGTTTTCATCGGTTCTTTTAGGAATTTTACCATCCCCGCCTTTTAAGATAACCGAGCGCGAAGCGTTTCCTTTTTGCTCCATCGCGGTGTAGCTCAAAACATGAACCGAAACATTGATTTCGAGTAGTTTTTTAATGGCGGCTTCGCGTTCTTCTTTTTTCGCAGTGCTGTCCAAACCGTCGGTTATTAAAACGAGATGACGATTTTGCGCCTCGCGCGAATCGAGCATTTTAGCTGCCGTTTTCAAGGCTTCGACAAAAACGCTGCGACGCCCGAAAGCGAGCTTTTTCGCAACCGCATCAATCGCCTCGTCTTTCGTTTCCCACTCCGATAAAACCTGAGCGCGGTCGCTGTATTGAATTACCGCAATCCGGTCTTCGCTCGATAACGAACGGATTAAGCTCGCTGCCGCGGCTTGCGTCGTTTTTAAATTTTTTGCCGTGCGCATCTCGCCGCCCATATCCAAAATGAGCATTACGCTCGCCGGAACGCGGCGCAGGCTTTCGATTTTATGCGGCACGCGGTCTTCGACGACCATTAAATCATCGGCGATGAGTGTCGGGTCGAAATGGTCAAACTGGTTGCGCGCGACGACGTTTAATTGAATTTCTTCGGTCGTAATGCGCGTTGGCTTTTCGTCCGTTTCAATCGGCGGAGTCGGCGTCTGAGTTTGAGTAAAACCGGCGACCGAAAACGCGGAAATCAGAAATGCGATAAATAAAATTCGCTGTGCCATTAGTGTTCGTTTATATCCAGACAAATTTCTGATGCAGCGAGGCTTCAAAACAATTGCTTTTGAAGAGGCGGAAGATTCGTGAAGGGAATTTAAAAAAGAAACTTGTCACTCGCAAACGTCTTTGCTATCTTCAAAATAGCAATAAAATTCAGCTTTTTAAGGAAAAATAGCCATGGATACAGCTAAAGATACGAGTCAATCAACAGGTTCAACAGGCGGCGCGGCTGCCGCTGCCGCTGCGGCGGGTTTGCGCGGCGTCGTCGCCGCTTCGTCGGCAATCGGCGATGTCAACGGCGAACAGGGAATTTTGATTTATCAAGGCTATAATATTCACGATTTAGCCGAGCATTCGACGTTTGAAGAAGTCATTTACCTGCTCTGGCACGGCAAATTGCCGACTCAAGCCGAACTCGATTCACTTACTTCCGAATTTCGCGCCAATTACGAAGTTCCGGCAGAAGTGCTGGAATTTATGAGGCACATCCCGAAATCGGCAGACCCGATGGATGTTCTCCGCACGGCGGTTTCGACGCTCGCCTTTTATGCCGAAAACCCGAAAGACACATCGCGCGAAGCCGCCTTGAAAACCGCGACAAAACTAACCGCTCAAATACCGACTTTAGTCGCAGCGTGGGAAAGAATAAGAAGCGGGAAAGACATCGTTGCGCCGGACAAAAACGCCAATATCGCCGCCAATTTTCTTTATATGTTGTTCGGCGAAAAACCGAATGAAGAAGAAGCCAGAATGTTCGACATTGGGCTGATTTTGCACGCCGATCACGAATTAAACGCTTCAACCTTTACGACGCGCGTCATCGCCGGAACTCTCGCCGATATGTACGGCGCTGTGACGGGTGGAATCGCTGCACTGTCGGGACCTTTGCACGGCGGCGCGAACACGAACGTGATGAAAATGCTTCAGGAAATCGGCAGAGAAGAAGCGATTGATTCATGGCTCGACAACGCGCTCTCGCAAAAACGCAAAATTATGGGCATCGGTCACGCCGTCTATAAAACCGAAGACCCACGCGCCACTTGGCTCCGCAAATTCTCTCGGACAATGGGCGAGAAAAAAGGCGAAATGAAATGGTTCAATATGTCGCAGAGAATCGAAAAGTTGATGCTTGAGAAAAAAGGAATGTACCCGAACGTTGATTTTTACTCGGCTTCAACATATTTCCTGATGGGCATTCCGCTCGATCAATACACGCCGATTTTCGCCGTTTCACGAATTTCCGGTTGGACGGGACACATTCTCGAACAATACGCCAACAACAAACTCATCCGCCCGCGTGCAGAATACATCGGACAGCGCGATTTGAAATATACGCCGATTAACGAGCGTTGATAATCATTTGTCAAAGAAATAAAAAAGGCGCTTTTAAAGCGCCTTTAATTTTTCTTTTGCGTTTTGGTCAGAACCCAATAAGATTCCTTATCTTCCTGCAATTCTCTCACCAGCGTCCAGGAGTCGCCGTTATTAACGTTTATCAAATAAACGGAGTTGTCGTTATTAGTTGCGCCGAATATTTGGAAATTAACTTTTTGAGCGTCAAAGCCTTCTATTGAAGGTCTGTTGTTCCATTTGGTTAACTGCCACGCAAGGGCTTGTCCTTTATCTCTAATATAATCCCGATTGCGGACCAGCTCATAGACTTCGCCCGTGTATTTATCCAGTTTTAAGAGAATCGTTTCTCTTAAGTGATGCACCTGAATTATTTCAAATCTGGATTCCGCAGGCGTTTTCGTTGCGTTTGAAACAGCCGCCACAACGCGCTCTTGAGAATGAGCAACGCCCGGAATTACTAAAAGAAAAAACAAAAAAGCTGCGAAATGTAATTTCATCGGCTTTACCTCAAATTTTAATGTGTTGAATTGGTGTCGTTGCGCCTTTTTTCAGTTTCGATTTTGAAAGGAAAACGTCAAAAAAGATGTGTAAACCGCAACGTTTGCGATAATACTCAAGCTTAATTCCGTTGGCAAGCAAACGCTCAATTTGAAGCAAATATTTGCTTCAAAACCAAATGAATCAGATAATGTGAGCAAAATGGAAGGCAAACGCTTAATGTAAAATCCATCTCCGTAACAGTCTTTCAGTTGCGGCAGAGGTGAAGAAATCAAACTTCAAGGTAGTGTTTTTCTGGGAAAATAAACGCAAAAAAAGTGCGCCGTTCGGCGCACTTTTGCGAAATTCTTTTCGACGTTCTTGCAAAGAAAATCGGTTAATTCGGCTTTTTCATTTCTTCCGTTACAACAGTTTCTTTTGATTCCGCAGGTTTATTGTCAGCGTTGTGCTTATTGTCATCAAGAGAAATGCCCATAATTTTCGGGTCGTTGACAAAATCGGCGAGCTTTTCGGGGCTGAATGCGGCGCGAATGACGGTGGCTTTGTCTTCGTTTATCGTGACGACCATAACTTTCACGCTGTTTCCGTCTTCGCGGGCGTACATATAAGCCTGTTCGCCTTTGCGCGAGCGGACGCGGAAAATCGGACTCCAAAGCGCGCTGAAAGAGTTTTTCAAAGCCATCTGCATTTCCACGTCGAGCGTGTCGCGCGTGAATTTCAGATTTTCAAACGTCGTGATGCTGAAGCTCTTAACACCAGCCGGGCGAACCATTCTGACCGCGAAACGCGCCAGCCAGATCATCGGAATTTTGACTTTTTTTGCCTTGTATTTGGTTTTTAAATGCTTGACGACCGCTTCATATTCCTTGCCGCCGGCGTAAACATGCGTAACGGGAGCGGCGGTGAACATAACAAGCAAAATTGATGCGAATAAGTATCTTTTAAGATTGGACATTTTCTACGCGCTCCTTTCTACGGTTTGGGTTTGTCGTTTTCGATTTCGATTTTCGGGATGTTCATTTTGCCGCTCAATTCGGCTAGCAAATCAATGTCAATCGGACCGATGACGTTGACGAGCGCGACGGATTTCGATTCGGAAATCACAACGGCGACGCCGCTCATCGTGTCTCCGGTAAACATCGTGTAAACATCAACTTTTTGATTGTTTTTCTTGCTGCGGACATTTGCGAGACGTTCCCAGCCCGGCGATTGCAACTGTGAACGAATTTCCTCGACATCTGCAATGTTATATTCGTTTTCGTTCTCGAAGTTGAAAACTCTTACATAAATGCCTTTTAGCCCGCTGATTGCCTGACCGACTTTCTTGGATTCCGGGTCGTTTACTTTGACCAAAACTCGTTTCGCCAAATCAAGAAGCTTGCCTTCAATATTGACCTCGACGACATCTCTGGCTCGGTTTTCAAGTTGGTTTAATTTTTCAAACCGCAAACGTGCCGGGTCTTGTGCGTTTGCCGGAGTTGCTAGGATAAAAAACATCACCAGCAAAATAATCTTTAATAATTGATCGCTCAACATTTTCATAATTCCTCTTTTCTAATTTTTTTTAAGAAACTTTCCGGGGTTTCGAGAACGGTGTTTATTCTTCAAACCCTTCAACTTTGTCTTTCACCAATTTCAACTTTGAACTCGTAATCGAAAGCGCCAGCATTAGCTGATCGTAGGCGTATTGTTCTTCTTTTGTGAGCTGAACATCGGATTTTTTAGCCACGATATTTCCAGCTCTCTTTTCCGGTTGGCGAACAACTGCCGGGATAATCCTGTTTTTCTTGACAGGTTTCGGCGCGGAAATTCGTTTTGCGCTTTCAATCTTAGTTTTGGGAGAAGTTTCCGCATTATTAACAATTGGAGCCGGGTTTTCGACAGCTTCAACATCTGGGATAGTCTCAAGAATCTGCGGCTGAATTGTTTGCGCAAAGTTTTCTTGAGTTGCGGTTTCGTTAGTTGAAAATTGAAACCAAACGCCCAGACCAATCATTACAAACGCCGTGCAAGCCGCAATCGCATAAGCAAATCGAAAAGACCTGCGCGGCGATTCTTTTTTAAACGGAATAATTTTAGCGGGGAGCGCGGGCGGCGCGATTTCTTTGTAACGAAACACTGCGAGAGCGTTTTCCAAACTTTCGATTTCAGGGTCTGCGCCCGTTTTATCCCATAAATAATCTTGTTTCATCGCTTACTCCTTGACGCCGAGTTTTTCCCGCAGAAGTTTCATTCCGCGGTGCAGATTAACGCGAACCGAATCGGGCGAAAGCCCCGTTTGTTCGGCAATTTCCTGTCCCGTCATTCCTTCGACCA
>DASVTY010000060.1:0-8181 GCA_036387315.1 Pyrinomonadaceae bacterium | reverse complement strand
GGCGACCTGCACCTGTTCGTTTCACGCTAGCGAAGATTTGTTTTTAGAAACCGTTCTGGCGGCTGCAAGCGACGCGCGCCGCCGCGTCCAGCTCATCGAAAAACGCGCGCAAAGCTCAGACCATCCGATCTTGCTCGGCGTCCCGGAGACTCATTATTTAAAATGTTTGATTTTGCGCGCTCTTGATTAATGAAATTGAACCGCCGAGACGCAGAGACGCCGAGAAAAAAAAACAAAAGATAAATCTTTTAACTCATTCTTAAACTCGGCGTCTCTGCGTCTCGGCGGTTCAAACGAATTTGATTTAACCGATAATTCTATTTCCGTTTTTCACCGATTCAACGAGTTTTTTTGAGTCCGGCAAAACTTCGACCGCTTTGTTTAGCTGCGGATCAATTTCGAGCAGAACTCGCTGCCCGGTTTCGTTGCCGTAAGCCGCCGTGATGATTTCTTCGCGCAGACGGGTTTTAGCAAAATCAATTTCGGCGTTGAGATTTTCGCTCGTTAAACCGAGCTTGGCGTCTTTGCCGACGAAATCGCGGAAAGCGGCAAAAACCTGGTCGGTAATTGGAAAATCGGTCGGTCGCAATTCGTGGTCGAACTGAGTTTTGGCAACGCGGTAATTTTCCAGACCGGCAAAGCGCCCGGCGGTAAGCTGGCGCGTGAAATAAAATGCGGCTTCGGCGACGCGCGAGCGAAGCTGCGTAAATTGCTGTCCGGCAACTTTGACATCCGGTTCGATTCCGCCGCCGCCGTAAAAAACTCTGCCGCCCGCAGTCGTCACGGGCGCGCCCTGCGGAGTCGGAGTTGGCGTCGCCGCGTTTGTTTGATGTCCTTGCGTGTAATAATCGTAAATCGAACCGGCTGAATAATCGCGCTGCAAAGAGCGACCGTAAGGAGTGTAATAACGCGCCGTCGTCAAGGTCAATCCGGTTTGATAAGGCAAAGTGAAAACTCGCTGAACGAGTCCTTTGCCGAACGTGCGCTCGCCGACGATTAAGGCTCTGGCGTAATCCTGCAAAGCTCCGGCGACGATTTCAGATGCGGACGCGGAATAACCGTTGACGACTACGACGAGCGGAAAATCATGAACAGCGCCGCCGGTTGATTTATAATCTTCCGTTCGAGCGAGTTTTGAACGCCCGCGCACGGAAACCACCGTTTGCCCGCTCGGAATGAATTGGCTCACCACGTCAATTGATTGCGGCAGCAAACCGCCGGGATTATTGCGAACGTCAAGCACGAGCTGTTTCATTCCCCGCTCTTGCAATTCCTCAATCGCCGCGCTCAATTCGTCGCCCGTCGTTTCCTGAAAACCGCCGGTCAATCCGACGTAGCCGACGCCGGGACGCAGCATAAAAGCATTGCGAATCGAAGGATACGGCACGGCGTCGCGGACGATTTCAAAATTAACGGGCTTATCGGCTCCGGCGCGTTCTATTTTAATTTTTACCGGCGTTCCGCGCACGCCGCGAACGTTTTTCGAGACTTCCTGGCTCGTCCATTCGCGGGCGTCTTTGCCGTCAACTTCGAGAAATCTGTCGCCGTAGCGCAAACCGGCTTTCTCCGCCGGAGTTCCTTTGACGATTGCGTGGACGTAAACACCGTCGCTGTATTGAAGAATTGAAACGCCGATGCCGTAAAATCTGGACGATTGGTCTTCCTGAAGTTTCTGAAACTCGGAGCGCGTAAAATACGACGAATGCGGGTCGAGCGTCCAGAGCATTCCCTGAATCGAATCCTCCGAAACTTTTTCGTAGTCAATCGGCGAAACGTAATTGTCGGCGACGACTCGTAATGCTTCCGTGTAATCGCTGCGAACTTTTTCAATCGGCGTCGTCGGCTCGGCTTGAGCCGTCAGCGCGCCCGCGCCTTTTCCGAAAAGTCCGCCGAGAATTGCGCCCGACATAATCACCGCGACGAAAATAATACTGAAAATCTTGCCCATTCGCTTTATCTATTAATCAAATGTTTTGATTGTTCGTTTCACAAATCCAAACACTTCGGACATCAAATATAACATATTGGTTGCCATCAAAAGGAAAAACTAAACTCTCTCAAAGCCGAAAGCGTAACTGTCTTTGAATCTTCTTTTGACGGGCTGTTATATTAATAAATCGCGCTTTTAACACATAATCGAATGAGCTTGCCTTTATCCATCATCATTCCCGCTTACAACGAAGCCGAGCGTCTCGGCGCAAGTTTGGAGATTGTCATCCGCTATTTGCGGGACAGCCAAACAAATGCGGAAATAATCGTCGTTGACGACGGCTCGTCGGACGCGACGGCTCGAATCGCCGAAGAAATCTTTGCGCGAACGCCGGAAATCAGCGCGCGCGCAATTCGCTATGAACTAAATCGCGGCAAAGGCTGCGCCGTCAGAACCGGATTGGCAGCCGCGAGCGGCGAAATCGCTCTTTTTTCCGACGCAGACCTTTCGACTCCGATTGAGGAATTAACAAAACTAGTCGAACCGATTCGAGCGGGCGAAGCCGACGTGACATTCGGTTCGCGCGCTCTCGACCGCAGCCTCATCGGAACGCATCAACCCTGGCGGCGAGAACAGGGCGGAAAAGTTTTTAATGTCGTGGTCAAAGCCTTAACCGGCTTGCCGTTTTGGGACACGCAGTGCGGTTTTAAAGCGTTTCGGATGTCGGTGTTTCGCCCGCTTTTGCCGGTGATGAAAATTGACCGTTTCGGTTTCGATGTCGAATTTTTGTACGCGGCAAATCTCGCCAATTTGCGTTTGAAAGAAATCGCCGTCCGCTGGAATCATTGCGAGGGCACAAAAGTCAGCGTTCTGCGCGACAGCCGCAGAATGTTCAACGAAGTCCGCCTGATTCGCAAAAACGCCAAACGTGGCGTTTACGATCCGGCGATTAAAGCCGTCAACGCCAAATCAATCGAGCTTTCCGGCGCGGAAGCAAAAATTTAATCGCCGCGAGTTTACATTTTAATTTAATAAGTATATTATTAAATTAAGTAACGAAGCGAGGATTTTTATTTTATGTCTGCGAAATTAAACGTCAATATTGACCACGTTGCGACAGTCCGCCAGGCGCGACGCGCGCCCGAACCGAGCGTCATCGCCGCTGCCTGCGTCTGCGAACAAGCCGGAGCGCACGGCATCACCGTTCATTTGCGCCAAGACCGCCGCCATATTCAAGACCAGGACATTCGGCTGCTCAAACAAATTGTGACGACTTATCTCAACGTCGAAATGGCGGCGACTGAAGAAATGATTGAAATCGCGGTCGACACAATGCCTGACGCGGTGACGCTCGTTCCCGAAAATCAATCGGAAATCACGACCGAAGGCGGTTTGGATGTCGTTTCCAATTTTGAAATTGCCCGCGCAAGCGTGGAAAAATTGCGCGAAAACGGAATTTTCACAAGCATTTTTATTGACCCCGACAAACAGCAAATCGAAGCCGCGCACCGAAGCGGAGCCGAACAAATCGAGATTTGCACCGCCGAATACGCCGAGCTGACTTTAGGCGGGCGCGCTTCGCATTCCGCAGGCTCGCAAAAAGCCGACCAGGAATTAAAACGCCTCGGCGAGGCAGCCGCATACGCCAAATCGCTCGGTCTGGCTGTCGCCGCCGGACACGGCTTGACTTACCGTAACATCGGCGGCGTCGCCGCAATTTCGGACATTACCGAATTTAATATCGGTCACAATATCATCTCGCGCTCGATTTTCGTCGGGCTAAATCAAGCCGTGCGCGAGATGTTCGAAGCAATCGAGCGCGCTTAATTCAGATTTTCAAGCCTTTTCGTTTGTCGTTTTCGGAAACATCAAAGAAGCGACGACCGAAACGGCAATCGTCAGACCGATAAAACCGAGCGACCAGACAATCGGAAATTTTCCGCCGAAAGCATCGTTGAGCCAAACCATTTTGAGACCGACGAAAATCAGCACGACCGATAATCCGTATTTCAAAAGGTGGAATTTATCAATCGCTCCGGCGAGCATAAAATACATCGCCCGCAGTCCGAGAATCGCAAAAATGTTTGATGTAAAGACGATAAAAGGTTCTTTCGTCAGCGCGAAAATTGCCGGAACCGAATCAACCGCAAAAATAATGTCGGTTAATTCCAAAAAGAGCAACGCGATAAACAGCGGTGTAGCAAACAAAATGCCGTTTTGGCGAACGAAAAACTTTTGCCCGTGTAATTCGTGTGTGACGGGAACAAATTTTTTGAAAAGACGAATTAAAAAGTTATTCTCCGGGTCTATTTCCTTATCAGGCGCAAACATCATTTTAATTCCGGTCAAAACCAGAAAAGCGCCGAACAAATAAACAACCCAGTGAAACTGCATCAGCCACGCGCCCGCGCCGATGAAAATCGCTCTAAAGACGAGCGCACCGATGATGCCGTAAAAAAGCACGCGGTGCTGATATTTCGGCGGAATGGCGAAATACCCGAAAACCAAAACGAAAACGAAAATGTTATCAACCGATAAAGCCTTTTCGATCAGATAGCCGGTTAAAAATTCGAGCGAAACTGTTTTTGCGGTTTCCGCGCCGAAATTAGACGCGGCGAAATAATAAAGTCCGGCGTTGAAAACAAGCGCCAGCGTCACCCAAACGACGCTCCAGGCGGTCGCTTCTTTAAACGAAACTTCGTGCGCATTGCGATGGAAAACGCCTAAATCCAGAGCCAGCATCACCAGCACGAACAACAGAAATCCGAGATAAAACAAATAATATTCGGCAAACGGAAAAAGCATTCGATAAATCTCCTTTTAAGGTTCTGAGCCGCAAAAGGAAAAACCTTTCACGACTGTGTTTTTTCAGCCGTAAAAGGTCTCGATTCTTTCCCCGATGCGCCGGATTGTTTTGGCTTAAACAATCGTATTGACGACGCGCCAGACCGCTTTGGGTAATCTACTCCCCCGAATATGTTAAGAAGAGAATAAATAAAACCTTATTTTTTTGTCAAATTTCCAACCGCAAAAAAGCGATTTGATTTCATGTGAAATCAAATCGCTTTTTATTCTTTTAAGGTTTTACTTTTTTAACGTCCGGCAGCTAACTGCAAACGAGCTTCGGCGCGCTCAAAACGGTCGCGTGCGTCTTCCAATTCTTCGCCGCTCAAATTTGCCATCGTGCGGTCAATCGAATCAATTTCGGCGCGTGCTGCGGCGGTATCAATTTCGTCGGAAAACTCCGCCGTATCAGCCAATACGGAAACGCGGTCGTTGCTGACTTCGACAAAACCGCCGGAAACGACCATTCTTCTCGAATCCGCGCCTTTGACATAAGTCAAAATGCCGGATTTCAAACCGGAAATCAAAGCGGCGTGTCCGGGCAAAAATCCCAATTCGCCTTCTCTGCCCGGAACCGTCACCGAATCAACCGTTTCGCTGACCACGCTGCGTTCGGGCGTGACTATTTCTAATTTTAAATCTGCCACATCTGAAGAATTACGAATTACGAATTACGAATTACGAATTGTGGAATTTTAATCTTTTTAAATCAGAAACAAAATTCCTTCATTCGTCTTTCGTAATTCGTAATTCGTAATTGATTTTACGCTGTTTCGGCAATCTTGATCGCTTTTTCGCGGGCTTCTTCGATTGTGCCGACCATATAAAACGCTTGTTCGGGCATATCGTCGCATTTGCCGTCGAGAATCTCGCGGAAGCCTCGCACCGTGTCTTCGCGTTTGACGTATTTGCCTTCCAAGCCGGTGAACTGCGCGGCGACGAAGAACGGCTGCGAGAAGAAGCGCTGAATTTTACGAGCGCGCGCGACAGTCAGCTTGTCTTCTTCCGACAATTCGTCGAGTCCGAGAATTGCGATAATATCCTGCAAATCTTTGTAGCGCTGCAAAATGCGTTTTACTTCCTGAGCCGTGCGATAGTGCTCTTCACCGACAATATCCGAGCTTAACAAAGTCGAGTTCGACGCGAGCGGGTCAACCGCCGGATAAATTCCGAGTTCGACGATTTGACGCGACAACGCCGTTACGGCATCGAGGTGAGCAAATGTCGTAGCGGGCGCGGGATCGGTGTAATCGTCCGCCGGGACATAAACGGCTTGAATCGAAGTGATGGCTCCGACTTTCGTCGAAGTAATTCGCTCCTGCATTTCGCCCATTTCCGTCGCCAGATTCGGTTGATAACCGACCGCCGAAGGCATACGTCCGAGCAGCGCGGAGACTTCCGAACCGGCTTGTGTAAAGCGGAAAATGTTGTCAACGAAAAACAGCACGTCATTTCCCTGATCGCGGAAATATTCAGCCACGGTCAACCCCGACAAAGCCACGCGCAAGCGCGCTCCCGGCGGTTCCGTCATCTGTCCGTAAACCAAAGCCACTTTTGAACCGGCAATCGCGCTTTTATCAACTTTAGTCAAATCAAACGCGCCGGTTTCTTCCATATTATGGTTGAATTCTTTGCCGTAAGTGATAACTTCCGATTCGACCATTTCGCGCAAAAGGTCGTTTCCCTCGCGCGTGCGCTCACCGACTCCGGCGAAAACCGAATAACCTTCGCGCGCCTTTGCGATGTTGTTGATCAGTTCCATAATCAGAACCGTTTTACCGACGCCCGCGCCGCCGAAAAGACCGATTTTTCCGCCGCGTTTGAACGGCTGAATAAGGTCAATAACTTTGATTCCGGTTTCAAACATTTCAAGCTCGGTGGCTTGTTCTTCAAATGTCGGAGCGTGGCGGTGAATCGGGCTGCGAGTCGCCGAATTGACCGGACCTAATTCGTCCACCGGATCGCCGATAACGTTCATCACGCGCCCCAAAGTCGCTTCGCCGACCGGAACGCTGATTCCCGCGCCGAGGTCAATCACTTTCATCCCGCGCACCATTCCGTCGGTCGGAAGCATCGAGACGGCGCGCACGCGACCTTCGCCGAGATGCTGCTGCACTTCGCAAACGACATCAACGGTCGTCGGCACGTCGAAACCTTCCGAAGTAATGCGCAAAGCCTGATAAATTGGCGGTAAATAATTATCAAATTCCACGTCAACCACCGGACCGATGATTTGCACCACGCGCCCGATCTGGTTTCCGTTTGTTGCTGTAGCAGTAGCCATAATTTAAATAAACTAACTCCTCTTTAATAACTGTTATGAAAAGGCTGGTTAACAAAGAGATAAATTTAACACAAGTTTCGAGGGCAAAGCAAAGATAGTGCGATTTGTCACAAACTTGTCTATTTTCGTTATCGGTCTTGCACTTAGATTCGAGGCGTAGCATAATTTTAAGTGAAATTTATTTAGAAATTAACCAATACTCGTTTTGAAAAAAATAGAACTTCCGCCGAGAGGCATCGAAACACTTTTTGGCGTTCACGACCAAAACATAAAATATCTCGAATCGCTGCTCGACGTGCGCGTTGACGCGCGCGGCAGCGAGCTGTTGATTGACGGAGGCGACGAAGACGTGCAGATTGTCGAAAACATCCTGCACGATTTTTCCGACCTTTTCGTTGCCGGAAAACAATTTTCCGACAAAGACCTGCGCGAGGCTTTCAAACAAATCGCCGACGACCGCGCGTTGTCGCTGCGCGATTATTTTGAAACCTCGCGTTTTAACCCGTCGGGCAAAAAAACCGTCGCCCCGAAAACCGCAACGCAGCGAAAATATATCGAAGCCATCGGCAAAAATGATTTGACTTTCGGAATCGGTCCGGCGGGCACGGGAAAAAGTTTTTTGGCAGTTGCGATGGCTGTTCAAGACCTTTTTCAGAAGAAGGTTTCCCGGATTATTCTGACTCGCCCGGCTGTCGAAGCGGGCGAAAAGCTCGGCTTTTTGCCCGGCGATTTGCAGGACAAAGTTGACCCGTATTTGCGCCCGCTGTATGACGCGCTGTTCGATTTGGTTGACGCCGAGCGCGTCACGAAAATGCTCGAAAAACGGATTATCGAAGTCGCTCCGCTGGCTTTTATGCGCGGTCGCTCGCAAACTTTGGACAGCAAAATCTTAACGCCGAGCGGCTGGCGGAAAATGGGCGACATCGAAATCGGCGACGATGTGATTGGTTCGGAAGGCAAAGCCGTCAAAGTCATCGGCGTTTTTCCGCAAGGCAAAAAAGCGGTTTATCGTTTGACGATGACCGACGGCTCGTCAACTCTGGCTTGCGCCGAACATCTCTGGGCAGTTAAAACTCTGGAAGACAAACGCCGAAACAAAGATTTTCGCGTCGTTGAAACACAG
>DASVTY010000059.1:0-60252 GCA_036387315.1 Pyrinomonadaceae bacterium | reverse complement strand
TTTGACTATAGTCGAATGACGTTTGACTATAGTCAAACGATGTTTGACAGGACGTTCAAAAGCCGCATTAATCTGAATATTGCGGCTTTGTCTCAAAACCCATTTTTGAGGTAGATTTTTGAGACAAAATCAACTCTTAAGACAAAGCCATAAATTAGTCTCAGAAGTGGCTTTTGACACAAAGCCTCAATAAACCGAAAAATGCTAAGATTCGTTTCATCAGGATTTATCCCTAAAACCTAATAATCTGGGAAGCTTGTTTTGAGGATATCAATGTTTCAGAATGGGAGTTCATCAATTAGTATATGGTCTTTAATCATCCCGGTGGTTGGGACACTTTTGGGTGTTCTTGTTGGCGGATGGATAACAACTCGCACAAAACGCATTGAGCTTGAATTTCAAGCTGAACGAGAGCGCACGAAATTGATATTGGGGAAAATTGAGCATATTTATACCAAAGCCTCAGAATATCTGATTACAACTACTAGATTTAATGATGTTTTAATTGAGTTGCGGAATAAAAGTGAATTTACAAAAAAGGAGTTTATTTTCCCAATTTTGGAAGATTTTCGCACAATAACTGAAATTGACACTTTAGTTCGTCTTTATACTCCAGAATTGGAAAAAAATTGGGACAGCGTAACTGATGAGATAAACAAGTTTCATGAAATTGCTTTTAAGTATGTGACAGAAAAGACAATTACATACAATGAAGTCAATGATGTCTGCAATAGGATATTTGACAAAATCGGAGAATTTTTAGAACGGCTTGTGGCATTATCCAGAGAATACACTGAAATCAAAGAACCTAAAAAAAAACTAACACGTAAATCTTAATTCAATTCCAAATTGTACGTATATATAATTAAGAATATAGTCAGTACAATATGGATTTGTCACAAAACCCATTTTTGAGACATATTTAAGCACTAGTGAGACAAAACCGACTTTTGGCACAAAGCCGAATATTGCAATAGTTTCAAACATTGCTCAAACGCGGACTTTTGTTTGTGTTTATTGGGTTTGAGTAACGGTTAAACCTTCGGCGGCAAATTTCCAATTTAAAACTTCCGCGCCTTCTTCCCGTTCAAGCGCCGCTTCGACCGCGCCGCGTTTGCCTTCTTCGCAATAAAAAGCGATGCAGCCGCCGCCGCCCGCGCCGCACACTTTGGCGGCGATTGCTCCGGCGCGCATTGCCGTTTCAATCAGCAAATCCATTTGCGGAGTTGTGATATTGGGCGATAGTTTTTTGCGTTCGGGCTGCGCCGCAACTAAAATTTCGCCGACTAAATCCCAATCTTCATTAATCAGCGCGCGGCGCATTGCAATCGCCGTGTCGCGGACGCCTTCGAACAAATCGAAAAGCCGGCGGTCGCCGTCAATGTGGCGTTTCGTCAATTCCCAATTATTCGTCCCCGAATTACGCGGCTCGCCCGTGTAGCAAACCGCAACGCGGCGTTCAAGCGTTTCAACGTCAATATTGATAACTTCGCGCGTAATTCCGTCCGGGCGAAAATGCAGACACATCGCGCCGCCGAATTGCGCCGGATAATAATCCTGAAATCCGGTCGGAACTTTAATTACCTGACATTCGACGTTGGCGGCGATTGTCACAAAACGCGATTCGTCGTAACGATTTCCGACAAGAGCGTTGAGCGCGCCGATGCAGGCGATGTTCAGCGCGGAAGAACCTGCCAAACCTGCGCCCGCCGGAGCTTCGGATTCGGTCGTTAGATTAAAACCCGTTTCGGGGCGGAAAAAATGGACGAGCTTGGCTAAAAGCGGCAGAGTTTCTTCGATTCGCAGCTCTTCGATTTGTTCGAGCGAACTTTCGACTTTTAATTTCCGGTCGAGCGATTCAAGAATGATGAGATCGTCCCCGCGCGTTTCGATGCGGCATTTTGCCAGCAGATTGACGGCGAAATTAACGGTCGCCGCGCCTTCGTGAAACAAAAAAAGCGGCGGAATATCAATCGTGCTTCCTGCAAGGTCAACACGAGTCGGTGCTGATGATTCGATAATCACAATAAAAGAATTAAGAATTTAAAACTTAGAATTAGAACTTCAAGCGATTGTTATTTCGGTTGAACTTTGATTTTATGACAGATGCAATCGAATAAACAATCCAAAAACGCTATTCGCTTTTTGCCTCTCGCGCTTTCGGGGGCGGCGGAGCAGCGGTTTGTTCGTCGCTTTTGTTCGAGCTATTGTGACTGTGCGAGCCGATGTGCAGTTTTTCCTGCACTCTTTCGGAAATATCATGCAAAGTGATGTGCGCGGCTTCTTCCAATTTATGAACAGTTTCCGGGCTGACCTGTTCGACTTTTTTGGCGAGCCAGAATCGCTCGAAAAGATAAAATCCGATAACTAATGCGACGACAATGAAAAGCAGCGCCACTCCGACGTTATGAAATTCGCCGATTAAATTCATCACGACCGCGCCGAAAATATAGCCCACGCCGCTCGTCAATAAAACCCACAAAAAACAGCTAATCGTATCGTGGAGCAAAAATTTCCAGACCGGAACACCGCTTGTTCCGTAAAAAATGCACCACGCGGCGCGAATACCGTAGATGTATTTGGAAACGAAAATCGAAAGCGCGCCGAATTTTCGCTGCAACGTCTCGATGCGCGGCGCGGCGCTCCGGTAATAGCTGAATTTGTTGACCGTATTTTGAAAATACCTGCCGAGAAAATAACCGAACGAATCTCCGGCAATGGCGCCTAATGTGCCGAAAAACAAAACCTGTAAATAGCTGAAAGGTCCGAACGAATTTGTTTTAGCGAGAATTCCGGCAAGCAGGAGTGTAATGTCGCCTTCGACCGTGCAAAGCAGAAACACGGCGTAAATGCCGTAAGTTTCAACCAGATAATTAAAAAGCTGCTGAACGTCCATCGCGCGCAAAAGAAAATCGGCTGTTTGTCCGAAGCCGAATCAACCGCTAATAGTAGCGATTTCGGCGCAAAGTTTAAAGACACCGGAAACGCCGAATTCGGAACAACAACGATTTATTTTACACTCAAATCCGCAGGTTTGACAGCATTCGCTCGCGGCGGCTAGAATTTGGGGCAATTTAAACGAAGTTTGGCAAGTGTTTCCGGTAAATTAAATTTATGACTTCCGAATCGCTGGCGAATAAAAAACACATCGGCGTCGAGGCGAGCTTGAAAAATCTGCGGATTGCGGTTTTGGACGATGAAAACGTCGTCAGCCGTTTGTCCATTCCGCTCGAAAGCGAAGGCGCGCTGCTCACGCAATTGGCGGCGGTTTTAAATGAATTAAAGCAAACCGCGGGTGAAATCGGCGGTGTCGGCGTAGCCGTTCCCGGTTTGGTTAACCGTCAAACAAACCGCGTGATTCTCTCGACGCAGATTCCGACTTTGCGGGAAATGGATTTTGCCGCCGATTTGCAGCAGCTAACCGGATTGCGAACGCGGCTGGAAAACGACGCCAACGCAGCCGCTTACGCCGAATTTCGGCTCGGCGCGGGACGCGGCAGCAGCAGTATGTTTTTTGCAACCATCGGCGAAGGCATCGGCGGCTCTTTCATTATTAACGGGCAAATCTGGCGCGGCGCGGGCGGTTTTGCCGGTGAGTTCGGACATATTGCGATTGACGAGGACGGCGTTCGGCTCGAAGACGTGGCGTCGGCGGCGGGCGTTGTCCGCCGCGTCAAAGAGCGGCTTTATCATGACAGCACGTCGTCGTTATCTCGGCGGCAGTTGGAACAAGCCGCGAGCGTTCACGATGTCGTTGATGCGGCGAAAAACGGCGACGATTTCGCGCAAATGATGCTGATTCGCACCGGGCGCTACATCGGAACGGCGATAGCGACGGTGATTAATTTATTAAACCCGGAGCGAATCGTAGTCGGCGGCGAAGTGATGGAAGTCGAGCGCGTAATTCTCGAATCAATCGTGCGTCAGGCAAACGAGCGCAGCTTTCGCCCGAGTCTCGAAACGACCGGAATTTACGCCGCCGAGCTGAGCGCGGAAGCGGCTGCTCTCGGCGCGGCTTTGCTGTTAACAAATGATTTTTAGCGATTTTTGCGGCGGAATTTTTTATTGCAGTTTTTAAAAATTAATTTGCGCGGATTGAAAAGCATAACCGAATCAATCTTTTCAGCAGCGGTATGAGCGAGCTTAATTATGGTTATCAGTAAATTTAATTTAGTGAAAACTTGCACATAAGCAGAAAAAATAGTAATTCTAGGGCAGCGTGAAGTTCTGCTTTGAAAGTTAAACAAGCGATTTTTAAAAAAAAAGCCTGTTGCTCGAATTGTAATTTTTGATACATTGTCGAATTGTAATTTTTGATACATTGTTTCGAGAAAAATTAAGGCTTAAAAGCGGAGTTGCATCGCAAGGCTGATTTTACGCGCTTTGCGGCTTGTCCGAAAACGCAAGAGGATTTTTGGGGTTATGGCTCAGATTTTTAATCGCAGCGCAAACACAATCGCTAAGGCGAGCATTGTCGGGCTGGTTATTTTGGGCGGGATAATTTTTTACGGCATTACGGTTTTCGCCCGCTCTTCTTATATTACGGGCGTTGCGGTTGACCGCCCGCAGCCGGTTCAATTCAGTCACAAGCATCACACGGGCGACGACGGAATTGATTGTCGTTATTGTCACACCTCGGTGGAAACTTCAAACACGGCTGGATTGCCGCCGACGCAAACTTGTATGAACTGTCACCAGCAAATCTGGTCTGACAGCCCGTATCTGGAAATCGTCCGCTCAAGCTACCGCGACAACAAGCCGATTCAATGGGAGCGCGTCCACGATCTGCCCGATTACGTTTATTTCAATCACTCGATTCACGTCGCTAAAGGCGTCGGCTGCAACACTTGTCACGGGCAGATTGACGAGATGCCCGCCGTGCATCAGGTCAACACGCTGCAAATGGAGTGGTGCTTGTCGTGCCACCGCAATGCGCAAAACTTTATCCGACCGAAATCGGAAATTTATAATATGAGTTGGCGCGACGACAATTTAACGACCGAACAGCGGGCGCAGTTAAGCCGCGATTATAAATTGCGCGCGCCGGATATGTTGACGAGCTGTTCGACTTGTCACAGGTAGTTTTAAAAATCTCAAATCCGAAATTCGGATTTGAGATTTGTTTTAGATTTTAGATTTATAAAAGATTTTCTTTCAGGGAATAACTAAATGACCGGAAGGCATAGTGAAGATAGCAAGAAAAATTTTGCCTTGATGCGCGACCAGATTTTGGAGCAGCAAGGCAAAAACTATTGGCGCAGTTTGGAAGAGTTTGTTGACGCGCCGGAATTTGAGGAATTTGTCAGCCGCGAGTTTCCGCAGCACGCCGAAACCTGGGAAGACCCGGTGAGCCGCCGCTCGTTTTTAAAACTGATGGGCGCGTCGCTCGCGCTCGCGGGTTTAAGCTCGGCGTGCGTGATTCAGCCGCCGGAAAAAGTCGTTCCTTACGTCCGCCAGCCGGAAGAAATCGTTCCCGGCAAATCTCTGTTTTACGCCACCGCGATGACGCTCGGCGGAATGGCGGTCGGGCTGCTGGCAAGGTCTTACGACGGCAGACCGCTTAAACTCGAAGGCAATCCCGAACATCCCGGCAGCCTCGGTTCGACCGACAAATACGTGCAGGCGTCGCTTTTGACGATGTACGACCCGGACCGAGCGCAGCAATTCTCGAGACGCAATTCGGCAAGCTCATGGGACAAGTTTGTAGCCGAGATGCGCCAGATTATTGACCAAAACCGACCGAACGGCGGCGCGGGCATTCGCTTTTTGAGCGAAACCACGACTTCGCCGACTCTGATCGCGCAATTCCGTCAAGTTCTGGCTGATTTGCCGAACGCGCGCTGGTATCAATACGAGGCGCAGAATAATGACAACGGCGTGACAGGCTCGAAGATGGCTTTCGGCGAAAACTTTCACGCGGTTTATAATTTCGGCGCAGCCGACCGCGTTCTCTCGCTCGATTCGGATTTTCTGGATTCTTTCAATGTCCGCTACGTCCGCGATTTCACCGACAAACGCCGCGTGACGCTCGACAAGAAAGATATGAACCGCCTGTATCAGGTCGAAACCACTCTGACCATTACGGGCGCAAAAGCCGATCATCGTTTGGCGATTAAGCCTTCGCAAATGGAAAATTTCGTTCGCGCGGTTGCCGCCGCTCTCGGCGTGGCGAACGCCGGAGGGAATGCGGGTGAACACGCTGCCTGGTTGACGCCGATGGTCAACGATTTGAGAGCGCACGGCGGGCGCAGTCTGGTTATCGCGGGCGATCATCAACCGCCGATCATTCACGCTCTCGCGCACGCGATGAACGCCGCGCTCGGCAACATCGGCAAAACCGTAACTTTTCACGAGCCGATTGTCGCCGACGCCGCCGGAGCAAATGCGAGAACGCAAATCGAAGGCTTGCGCGAATTGGTGCGCGACATTGACGCAGGAGCGGTTCAGGCGCTGGTTATTTTGGGCGGAAATCCGATGTACGACACTCCGGCTGATTTGAAATTTACGCCGGAACGGATGAACAAAATCCAGATGCGCGCGCATTTGAGTCTTTACCAGAACGAGACTTCAAAATATTGTCACTGGAATCTTCCGCAAACGCATTATCTCGAAGAATGGAGCGATGCCCGCGCTTTTGACGGCACGGCGACTCTCGTTCAACCGCTGATCGCGCCGCTCTACGGCGGAAAATCGGTTCACGAAGTCGTCAACGTTTTCGCGCGGGAAAACTTCGACCGCAGCGGTTACGACATCGTTAAAGAATTCTGGCAAGGGCAAGGCTTAGGCGGAAGTCTGCGCCCGCTGGTTGCGGCAACGACCGGCGGCGGAACAACCGGAAATGCTCCGCGCCCAACCGCCAGCCCGCAGGCTTCGCCCGCGACGCAGCAGAATACAAATCAAAACGGCGCAAATCGCGGTCAAAACGCTAATACAAACTCAAACGCCAACACGAATTCAAACGCGAACACAAATTCCGGTACTGGAATGGTAACCGGCGGGCAGGCGACTCCGCTCGCCAACACGAGCGGTCAAGGTCCGAGCTTGAATGCAACAACTTTGAGCAATTCCGCCAACCAGACAGGAAGAACGGAAGCGAATAATAATACGAGCGCGACAAATGCGATAATTCCGCCCGCCGCGCAGGGTTTTGAAAACGCCTGGCGCAAAGCCGTTCACGACGGATTTATTCCGAATACGACGGCAGCGCCGCGCAATGTCGCCCCGCGTACCGATTTTCTCGCTCAAACCGCCGGAATCCAAGCCGGAAACGGTAACAACGTTCTCGAAGTCGTCGTACTGCCCGATCCGAGCGTTTACGACGGGCGTTTTGCCAACAACGCCTGGTTGCAAGAGCTTCCGAAACCGCTCAACAAATTAACCTGGGACAATGTTCTGCTCATCAGCCCGCGCACGGCGCAGCGGCTCGGTTTAAATCAGGGGCGCGGCAAATACGAAAACGACGCCGGAGCGGAAGAGGGAACTTCGTTTGTTTCGACCAGAGGCGGCAACTTGTTTGCGGATTTGGTGACTTTAAAATTGAACGGTCAACAAATTCAAAAACCGCTCCCCGTTTGGGTTCAGCCCGGTCAGCCGGATGAAGTCGTGACGATTTTCACCGGCTACGGTCGAACCGATGCCGGAAAAATCGGAAGCGGAATCGGTTATAACGCTTATGAAGCAATCACTTCAAACGCGATGAGCTTTGGTTTGGGCGAAATTACCAAAAGCGGATCAGACTACGAGCTGGCTTCGACGCAGACGCACTTCAATATGGAAGGGCGCGATATTCTACGGATGCGCGACCTCGAAGATTATGTCCAGCACCCGGAAAACGGGAAACAGCATGACGAATACGACAAATCAATGTACCCCAAATATGAATATGTCGGACATAAATGGGGAATGGCGATTGATTTGAACGCCTGTGTCGGCTGCAACGCCTGCGTCGTCGCTTGTCAGGCGGAAAACAACATTCCGGTTGTCGGCAAACTGCAAGTCCAACGCAGCCGCGAGATGCATTGGCTGCGCATTGACGCTTATTACGACGGCGACGACGTAAACGATCCGAAAGGACCGCATTTCCAGCCGATTCTTTGTATGCACTGCGAGCAAGCGCCGTGCGAGCCGGTTTGCCCGGTTCACGCGACGGTTCACAGCGCCGAGGGTTTGAACGATATGGTTTACAACCGCTGCGTCGGAACCCGCTATTGCTCCAACAACTGCCCGTACAAAGTCCGCCGTTTCAATTTCCTGCTGTATCAGGATTGGAACACGCCGCAGTACAAATTAATGCGCAACCCCGAAGTTACGGTTCGCAGTCGCGGCGTCATGGAAAAATGCACTTATTGTACGCAGCGGATCGCGCTCGCGCGGATAGAAGCGCAAAAAGACGGCGGTCGAAAAGTGCGCGACGGCGAAGTCGTCACGGCTTGTCAATCGGTTTGCCCGGCGGAGGCAATCGTTTTCGGCGATTTGAACGATGAAAACAGCGCGGTCAGTAAATTAAAGAAAGAAGATCGCAATTATATGCTGTTGAATGAATTAAATACGCAGCCGCGAACGACGTATCTGGCTGGCTTGAAAAACCAGAACAAGGAAATGCCGGATTATCGCGAAATGAAAGCTGAGAGCAAAGAACACGGCGTCAAAGACGACCGCGCTCCGGTCGGAACGCAAGCCGAGCCGGGCGGCGGCAGCCACTAAGAAAGTACGAGGGAAAATTAGGGCGATAAAAATTTATGCAAGAAGTCGAGAAATTTGATCCGAGAAAAGTCCTCGCGCCGCCGATGGTTGAAGGCAACGAAAACTTCGGCACAGTGACCGACAAGATTGCCGGAATTTCGTTTGCGGACGCCAAAAAGACGCCCTGGTGGTGGGTTATCGGTTTTGCGATTTCGTTCCTTATCGCACAGGTTCTGTTGATGACGGTCGCTTATCTGGTCGTCAACGGTATCGGAATCTGGGGAAACAACCAACCCGTCGGCTGGGCTTTCGACATTATAAACTTCGTCTGGTGGATCGGAATCGGTCACGCCGGAACGCTGATTTCGGCGATTCTGCTTCTGATGCGTCAGCAATGGCGCACTTCGATCAACCGTTTCGCCGAAGCGATGACGCTTTTCGCGGTCGCTTGCGCCGGTATGTTTCCGCTTCTGCACACAGGGCGTCCGTGGCTCGCATACTGGCTTTTGCCGTATCCGAACGTGATGAATATGTGGCCACAATTCCGTTCACCATTAATGTGGGACGTTTTTGCGGTTTCGACATATCTGACGGTTTCGGCGGTTTTCTGGTATGTCGGATTGGTGCCGGATTTGGCGGTTTACCGCGACCGTGCGAAAAACCCTTGGATGAAGCGGCTTTTCGGCGGGCTGGCGCTCGGCTGGCGCGGTTCGGCGCGGCATTGGCATCGTTATGAGGTCGCGTATTTGATTTTGGCGGGACTCTCGACTCCGCTTGTGCTTTCGGTTCACTCAATCGTTTCGTTCGACTTCTCGGTGTCGCAGGTTCCCGGTTGGCACGCGACCATTTTCCCGCCGTATTTTGTGGCGGGCGCGATTTTCGCGGGTTTTGCGATGGTGCTGATTTTGATGATTCCGCTTCGGCGCTGGCACGGATTGGAAAATCTGGTGACCAGAGGGCACCTCATCAATATGGGTAAGGTAATGCTCGCAACCGGAATGATTGTCGTTTACGGTTACGCGATGGAGGCATTTTTCGGTTGGTATTCGGCAAACGAATACGAAGAATTTATGATTCAAAACCGAATCTGGACGGGTCCGTATTGGTGGAGTTATTGGCTTTTAATTTTATGTAACGGGCTTTCGATTCAGCTTTTGTGGTTCAAGCGTTTCCGCGAGAGCGAATTCTGGCTGTTTACGATTTCGATTGTCGTTAGCATCGGAATGTGGCTTGAGCGTTTCGTGATTATTGTGACCAGTTTAAATCGCGATTTTCTGCCGTCATCGTGGGCGATGTATTCGCCTTCGCCTTGGGATTGGACGATGTTTATCGGGACAATCGGATTTTTCTTTACGTTGATTTTCCTGTTTGTCCGATTTTTGCCGGTTATCTCGATTTTCGAGGTCAAAACATTGGTGCCGGATGCAAAAGTTCACGATACGCATAATTTGGAGCATACGGAAGTGCGGACAATAAACCGCGTGGAAAATTAAAAATTGAGTTTTTTTGGTTGGCTGGAGCTGCCGCCCGCGTTTGCAGAGATTTACGGCAACTCACCCATGTCGCTACGGATGCCAGCGCAGCTTCGAGCCGACCGCCCGACGGAAAAAGATTATGGATGGAAGAAAAACTCTTTACGGCGTGATGGCTGAATTCGATTCGCCGAGAGAACTTGTGGCGGCGTCTCGCGCCGCTCGCGAAGCCGGATTCACCAAAATGGACGGTTATTCGCCGTTTCCGATTCACGAAATGGACGAAGCTCTCGGAATCAAGCGGACGATTTTGCCGTATCTGATTTTCGCCGCCGGAATTTTGGGTGGCACGGGCGGATTCATGTTGCAGTATTACACGCACGCGATTGATTATCCGCTCAATGTCGGCGGCAGACCTTTTTTGAGCATTCCGTCGTTTATTCCGATCACGTTTGAATGCATAGTCCTGGCGGCGGCTCTGACGGCGGTTGTCGGGATGATTATTTTAAACGGTTTGCCGCAGCCGTATCATCCGGTTTTTAACGCGCCGCGTTTTGCTCTGGCTTCGCGCGATAAGTTTTTTCTGGCAATCGAATCGAGCGACCCGAAATTTGACCACGATGAAACGACGCAGTTTTTACAAAACTTAGACGCGCGGGAGGTTTTTGATGTTACCGAAGATGAAGACTAAAAATGCCGCTTTGCTCGCGCTGCTCTGTGTCGCGGTTTTAGGCGCAACGGGCTGTCGCTACGATATGCAGGACACGCCGCGTTACGAATATTACGAGCGGAGCGAATTTTTCGCCAACGAAATGGCATCGCGCCCGCTGATCGAAGGCACCGTTCCGCGCGGTTATCTGCGCGCCGATAAAGCTCTCTACACCGGCAAGAGAGAAGGCGCTGCGGTTTCGCAGGAAACGATTTCTTCCGAAGGCGGCAGAAACGCGGCAACTCAAGGACAAACGCCGGAAAGAGCCGGAAATGCGGCTAATCCGGCAAATATGACCAATACGAACGCCGCCGCCAGTTTCTCTGCTGATCTCGTTACCGAGTTTCCGCTGCCGGTAACGAAGGAATTGCTCGACCGAGGCGAAGAACGTTACAGAGTTTTCTGCATCGTTTGTCACGGACCGAACGGCGAAGGAAACGGAATGGTCGTGCGTCGCGGCTATACGCGCCCGCCTTCGTATTACGAGGAAAGATTACGCGGCGCGCCGGTCGGACATTTTTACGATGTGATTACCAACGGATTTGGCAGAATGAACGGCTATGCGGCGCAAGTTCCGGTACAGGATCGCTGGGCGATTGCGGCTTACATTCGCGCTTTGCAGGCAACGAATCCGAATATAGCGCCGGGCGCGGCACCGACGACAGCACCGACCGCTGCGCCGACACCGGGTTCCTCGCCGCAGCCTCATGCGAAAGTGAACGCAGAAAAAAACGGAGGCGAGAACTAAACGAAAATGGACGTAAACAACGGAAATTTTAATCCTCCGGTTCAGGATTTATCCCGCATTCAAACGCTCGCGCTCGGCGTCGGCGTGATCGGAATGATCGCCTTAATCGCCGGAGCTTTTCTGACCAATAACGTCGGCTATGCTTTGCGCTCGTACCTGTTGGGCTATGTTTTCTGGGCGGGAATTGGAATCGGCTGTATCGGCATCCTGATTTTACAGCATTTGACGGGCGGTTCGTGGGGAGTCGTGATTCGCCGGATTTTGGAAGCCGGAGCGAAAACCTGGTGGTTTTTGCTGATTCTTTTTCTTCCGATTCTCGCTCTTGCGCCCAAACTTTACGAATGGGCGGCATATTTAGATCACGGTGACGGGAATGACAAAATTTTAAATCACAAAGCGTCGTATCTGAACGTTCCGTTTTTCGGGATTCGCGGTCTTGTTTATTTCGCCGTGTGGGGCGGGATTACATATTATTTGACGAAAAAGTCGCGTGAGCAGGACGAAACCGGCGAATGGACGATCAGCGTAGCAATTAATCGCTTTTCAGGTCCGGCGATGATCGCTTATGTGCTGGCGGTTTCGTTTGCGGCGATTGATTGGTGTATGTCGCTCGATCCGCACTGGTTTTCGACGATTTACGGTTTGCTCTTTGTTATCGGCTGGGCGCTCTCGTGTATGGCGTTTGTGATTGCCGTTTCGTTTTGGCTCTCGCGCCGCGAACCGATGAATCACGTTTTCGGCGCGCCGCATTTTCACGATTTGGGCAAGCTGATGCTGGCGATGGTGATGGTTTGGACTTATTTTAATTTGTCCCAGTTAATCATTATTTATTCGGGAAATCTGCCGGAAGAAACGCCCTGGTATTTGCGCCGGATGTCGGGCGGCTGGGGAGTTGTCGGGCTGATTTTGATTTTATTTCAGTTCGCGTTTCCGTTTTTGCTGCTGCTTTCGCGCGATTTAAAGCGTCACGCGCGCTGGCTGGCAATGGTCGCAATTTTTGTTTTGGTGATGCGCGTGATTGATTTGTTTTATTTGATCGCACCGAATCCGCTCCCCGGTCAGCACGAAGCCGGACACGCGGGCGAGCATTTTACAATTAGCTGGATGGATTTTGTCGCTCCGTTTGCGGTCGGCGGATTGTGGCTGTTTTTCTTTATCTGGAATCTTAAAAAACGCCCGCTAATGCCCGTGAACGATCCGTTTTTTGAAAACACAATCGCGCACGGCAGAGAACACCATTGATGGAAAGGATGAAGGATGAAGGATGAAGGATGAACGATAAATCCTTTGGCTTCGCCGAATGAAACAATGGCTATCAAAAGAAGAAGAAACGAAGAAGATAAACCGGACGGCGTGATTCTCGACGAAAACGAGAATCTGCGACGCGACGCGGGCGAAGAGTTTAAAGACGCCTACGACCGCGCCGATGCTTACGAAAAAGATCGGCTTGAGCTGCGCGGAATTATTTTCTTTCTCGCGGGATTGGTGCTGCTGGTCGGCGTCACGTTCGTTTTGATGTACGCGCTGGAGCAGGGAATGGAATCGCAGGCGGCAGAGGAAGATAGAAGAAATACGTCGCCGATGGCAATGACCGAACAGGAAAAAGCTCAGGGACTAAATCTGCCGCCGGAACCGCGTCTGCAATCCGCGCCGGGTTTCAAAGTTGAAACCGAAACCGATGCCGAGCCTTTCAATTTGGAATTGCGCGAGCCGCAAGCCGAGTACCGCCTCCTGCGTAGAAGCTGGGAAAAGACCTGGAAAGAAGGTCGCAAAGACCCGAACACCGGAGCGGTGATTACTCTGCCGGTAGAGGAAGCGAAACAAAAAGTTTTGCAGGAAAACCAGATTAAAACCCGACCGCCGGAACAGGCTCAACAAGCATTGCAGGAAACGGTACAAATTCCGTCTTATTCGAGTTCCGGCAGAACGAACTGGAAAAGAGAGCAATAAGACAAGTTTCAAGTTTGAGATTTTCAGATTTGAAATAGAGAGAAGTAAAAAATGAAGTTTTTGGCGAAATTCAGAAATGTTGGTCTGGCGGCTGTCGCAGTATTATTGGCTGTCACCTCTTGCTTCGCGCAGGGAGGCTCGCAGCATTACAATTCGCCGCTTTACAGCCCGCGCACCTACGATCCGACGGTTCAGCAAACGCAATCGAGCGGTTTGCCGGAACCTCTGCAAACGGTCGGAATCGAACAGCGTTTAAACGAACAGCTTCCGCTCGATACGAAATTTGTTGACGAAAACGGAAAATCGGTCGCGCTCGGCGATTATTTTGGCAAAGGCAAGCCGGTTGTTCTGGCGCTCGTTTATTACGAATGCCCGATGTTGTGCAATCAGGTTTTGACCGGATTGTCGGGCGCTTTGAAAGGCGTTAATTTCGACGTTGGAAAAGAGTTTGATGTCGTGGCGATCAGTTTCGATCCGCGCGACACGCCTGCAATTGCGAAAGCGAAAAAAGAAACTTATCTGGCGCATTACAACCGACCGGAAACGGCTGCGGGCTGGCATTTTTTGACCGGGACGCCCGAATCAATCAAACAAATCACCGAAGCGGTCGGTTTCAAATATCAGTGGGACGAAGCGACAAAACAATTCGCGCACGCGGGCGGAATTCAAATTGCGACGCCCGAAGGCAAGCTGGCGCGGTATTTTTACGGCATTGATTATGCGCCGAAAGATGTCAAATTCGGCGTGATGGAGGCTTCGAGCAGCAAAATCGGAAACCCGGTCGAAAAGCTGATTTTGTATTGCTTCCACTACAATCCGGCGAGCGGGAAATACGGTCTGATGATTATGAACATCGTTCGGCTCGGCGGCATAGCGACGCTTCTCGGATTGGCGGCGATGTTTTGGATGTTCCGCAGATATAACCGAAATAAAACGGGCGAAACGATATAAAACGTTTTGATAAATTTGTAATTATGAATTCTTGGATTCCATTTTTTCCCGAACAAGCCTCGACTTTCGCGTGGCAGGTTGACGGACTTTATTTTTATCTCGTCGCAATCACCGTGTTTTTTACGGTTTTGGTTGTCGGCGCGATTGTCTGGTTTTTCATCCGCTATCGAGAACGCGAAAAATACATTCATCCGAGCGAAATCGAAGGCTCGACCGTTCTGGAAGTCACCTGGTCAATCATTCCGTTTATCATCGTGATGACGATTTTCGTTGGCGGCGGCGTCATTTACTATAATCTTTATCGAATGCCGAGCGAGGCGATGGAGATTTACGTGGTCGGCAAACAATGGATGTGGAAGTTTCAGCACCCGACCGGACAGCGCGAAATCAACGAGCTGCACATTCCCGTCGGCACGAAAGTCAAGCTGACGATGACGACCGAAGATGTGCTGCACGATCTTTCTTTTCCGGCTTTTCGCACGAAATCCGACGTTGTGCCGGGACGTTACACGGCGCTCTGGTTTGAAGCGACGCAGCCCGGTAAATATCGGATTTACTGCGCCGAATATTGCGGGATGAACCATTCGGGAATGGGCGGTTGGGTTTACGTGATGGAACAGCGCGATTTCGACAACTGGTTGAGCGGCAATGTTTCGGGACAAACGCCCGCCGAAGCCGGAAAAGATTTGTTTGAAAACAAATTGGCGTGCGCTTCGTGCCACGCGGCTGACGGCAGCGGAGGACGCGGTCCGGCGCTGGTCGGGCTTTTCGGCAAGCCTGTCAGACTCGCAGGCGGTCAATCGGTGACGGCTGATGAAGCGTATATCCGCGAATCAATCTTGAATCCGCAAGGGCAAATCGTCGAAGGCTTTCAACCGATTATGCCTACTTTTAAAGGACAGGTCACCGAAGACCAGCTTGTTTCGCTGATTGCTTATATCAAATCAATCGCCGGACAGACTGGCGCACCGAACAAATTGAGCACGTCTCCCGCAACCGCGCCGCAGCCGGACGCAAGCAGAAATTTTGACACCGACGGTCGAGCGGTCGAGCCGACGGGAGGCAGATCGAACCCATAACAGGGAAGAGAATAAGATTTATGCAAGAAGAAGCAATTGTAAACAGAACCGAAGAAATTGGCTTAATGCCGAGGAAGCATTATTTAAATAACGGCACGACCGTCGCTTCCTGGCTTTTAACCAAAGATCACAAACGGATTGCGATTCTTTACCTCATTTCCGTATCCGCCTTCTTTTTGCTTGGCGGAATCTACGCATCTCTGATTCGCCTCGAGCTTTTAACGCCGCAGAGCGACTTGATGGAAGCGCACATGTATAACCGTGTGTTTACGCATCACGGAATTATTATGGTGTTCTTTTTCCTGATTCCGGCGATTCCGGCAATTTTGGGAAACTTCCTGATTCCGATTATGATCGGCGCAAAAGACCTCGCGTTTCCGCGGATCAATTTGCTGAGCTGGTACATTTATATAGTCGGCGGCGGATTTACGCTTTACGCATTGCTGGCGGGCGGCGTTGATACCGGCTGGACGTTTTACACGCCGTATTCGACGACGTTTTCAAACACTTATGTGATGGCTGCCGGTATCGGAATTTTTATTAACGGTTTCTCGTCAATTTTAACCGGCTTAAATTTCCTCGTCACGGTTCACACGATGCGCGCGCCCGGAATGACCTGGTTCAGGCTGCCGCTTTTCGTCTGGTCGCATTATGCGACAAGTCTAGTGATGGTTTTAGGAACGCCGGTTATCGCTATTACGATTTTGCTGCTGGCTCTTGAGAGATTCGGCAGAGTCGGAATTTTCGACCCGGCTCTCGGCGGCGATCCGATTTTGTTCCAGCATCTGTTTTGGTTTTACTCGCACCCGGCGGTTTACATTATGATTCTGCCCGGCTTTGGAGTTATTTCCGAATTGATCGCCAATTTCTCGCGCAAGAAAATTTTCGGTTACGCTTTTGTCGCGTTTTCTTCGATTGCGATTGCAGTTTTCGGTTTTCTCGTCTGGGGACATCATATGTTCGCTTCGGGACAATCAATTTACGCCGGACTCGTTTTCTCATTTTTGACAATGGTCATTGCGGTTCCGTCGGCGATTAAAGTTTTCAACTGGACGGCGACGCTTTATCAAGGCTCGATTTCTTACGACACGCCGATGCTTTACGCTCTGTTTTTTATGGGGCTGTTTTTGATCGGCGGTTTGACCGGGTTGTTTTTGGGCGCGATGGGATTGGACGTTCATTTAACCGACACTTACTTTGTCGTCGCTCACTTCCATTATGTGATGGTCGGCGGTCAGGTGCTGGCTTATCTCGGCGGTCTGCATTACTGGTTTCCGAAAATGTTCGGCAGAATGTATTCCGAATTCTGGAGCAAAATTTCGGCGATGATTGTATTCATCGGATTTAATTTAACCTTCTTTCCGCAATTTATTTTGGGATATTTGGGAATGCCGCGCCGTTATGCGGCTTACCCGGAAGAATTTCAGGTTTTAAACATTTTCTCGAGCGCCGGAGCTTCGATTTTGGCTATCGGTTTGGTTTTGCCCGCGATTTATCTGACTTATGCTTTATTTTTCGGCAAAGTTGCGGGCGATAATCCATGGGTTTTGCCCGGACTAGAGTGGCGCACCACGTCGCCGCCCCCGACCGAAAATTTTGTCAGAACTCCAATCGTGACCTGGGAAGCATACGAATTCGGCGAAGAAAGCGGTTTGAACGAAGAAGGCGAGCGAAGACGCAGATTGGAAGCACCTGAAAGGGTTTAAAGAATTACGAATTTCAAATTACGAATTACGAATTGAGGAATCTTTTCTAAAATTAAAAACAAATTCCGACATTCGTAATTCGTAATTCGTAATTGATTATTATGGCAACACGAGTTGAAGCAATAGACAAGCATCAGGAGCATCATCACGTTCCCGGACTACAGCATCAGTTCGACGACATTGATCAGCAGAAGGAAGCCACGACCATCGGAATGTGGTTTTTCCTCGTGCAGGAAGTAATGTTTTTCGGCGGTCTGTTTATGGCGTATTTGCTATATCGCTATAAATATCCGATGGCTTTCGCCGCGGGCAGTAATCACCTCGATTTGTGGCTCGGTTTCGCGAACACGCTCGTCCTGATTGCGAGCAGCTTGACGATGGCTCTGGCGGTTTGGTCGGCGCAAACAAGCAAAAAGCCGAAAGTTCAGGCGGGCTGGATTGTTCTGACGATGATGTTCGGTTTGGTGTTTTTGGGCGTCAAAGCCGTCGAATACAATGATAAATACCAGCATCACCTGATTCCGTTTTCAAGAGATTTTAAATGGGAACCGCATGGTGAAGAGCTTGTCCATCAGCAGCAAATGATTGAGCGCCACGCCAGCGAAGCCGAAAAAACTCTCTACGGGCGCGAGGAGGCATTCGGCGATAAAGTGCGGATGTTTTTCTGGATTTATTTTGCAATGACCGGACTTCACGCGCTGCATATGATCATCGGTATCGGCATTATGCTCTGGCTGATGTGGACGGCTTTGAAGGGGCGCTATTCGGCGGAGTTTTACGGTCCGGTGGAAATCTCCGGCTTGTACTGGCACTTTGTTGATATTGTCTGGATTTTCCTTTTCCCGCTGCTTTACCTGCTCGGCAGGCACTTTCTTGCCGGAGGAGGACACTAACAATTATGAATTTCAAATTACGAATTACGAATTATCAAAATTCCGACATTCGTAATTTGAAATTCGTAATTCGTAATTGATTTATGGGTCAACACGGATTGGTAGCTGAAAAATCAATAAACCGCGGAGACGAAGCGCATTATCACGGCGAAGACCATCACGTAATGCCGATTTCGACTTATCTGATTATTTTCGGCATTTTGGTTGTCGGGACGATTTTGACGTGGTTCGTCGCGCAATTCGACTTGGATCAATTTTTTATCGGCGCGAACACTCTTGTCGCTTTGCTGATTGCGATTTTTAAAACGACTTGTGTTGTTTTATATTTTATGCACGTTCGTTATAGCGGAAAGCTGGTCTGGCTGTGCGCGTTCGGCGCGATTATCTGGCTGTTGATTTTGTTTGCTTTTACGATGAGCGATTATTTGACGCGCAGCCCGAATAACGGAAATTTCAGATAAAAACGCGGTCGAAACAAACCTTTTTAAAGACGCGGCACGTAAAATTTTACGTGCCGCGCTTCGTATTTTTGAAAAGCGGCATCAAATTGACAAGCCGGAAGCGGTTTGTTAGGTTGAGATTTTACGGACGGACGCCGGATGAAGGCTGATTTAAACGAGTAATGAGTATTTCTGAGCGGCGTTTCTGCCGAAAAATCTTATTTAAAAAGTGCCTGATTTTCGTCGTCTTTGTCGCAGTTTTTGCGTCCGCCGGATGCAACGCTTTAAGTCCGAAAGTTGTTGATAAAAAAGCTGCCGTCTTGCTCTCTCCGGTGGAAACCGCTGATAAAGAACGGCTTTTGGGAGAGATCAATCGTCTGGCGCAGGTTAAATCAATGCGCGGCAAAGTTGACGTTAAATTCGAGGACAATACTTTTGCCGAATCGGGAATCGCCGAAAAATACAAATCCGCCGACGGGCAAGTCATCGTTCAAGCGCCGAGCAATATCAATTTAAAAATTCAGATTCCGATTGTCGGAACCGACATTGTGCAGATGACTTCGGACGGCGATAAATTTCGCGTGGCGGTTATTTGCTGCGTTGACGAAAAATTTAAACGCTTTGTCGTCGGCACGAACGAAGCCGATTATACGCCGCTCGAAAAAAAGGCGAGGCGAGAAGTCGGCACCGGCGATGCGGAAAGGCGAGCGATCAGCGCGTTTTCGAGCCTTCGTCCGCAGCATTTTACCGATGCGTTATTGATGCGCCCGGTCGAGACGGGCGAAAATTCCGCTTACACACTGAGCGAGATTTATCAGGACGAAGCCGATTCCGGCACAAAATCAGCCGCCGGGCGCGTCATTCGCGGTTATTATTTGCTCGACGAGCTGAAAAAGAATGGAAACGGATTTAACGTCTCACGTCGTTTCTGGTTTGACCGCGTGGGCGGAATCCGGCTGGCGCGACAGCAGGTTTTCAGCGACGGCGGCGCGCTCGTTTCGGATATTACTTACGGCGCGGAACAAAAATTCGGCGAAACCGGCGCGCTCAGTATGCCCGTGCAGGTTCAGGTGACGAGACCGCAGGAGCGTTACAGCGTCAAATT
This sequence comes from Pyrinomonadaceae bacterium, assembly GCA_036387315.1. Lineage (GTDB taxonomy): Bacteria > Acidobacteriota > Blastocatellia > Pyrinomonadales > Pyrinomonadaceae > JALZCH01. The sequence continues at coordinate 40,517 of DASVTY010000059.1, read as the reverse complement.
AACTTATCAAACGCCGCAGGCGGTCATTCTCGGGCGCAATTACGAAACGCCGATTTTTCAGTTGGAGAATACATGGGGATTGCCGGAATTCGACTTGGACAAACAACTACAGCAAGTTCAAACCAACGCGCAGTCATCGCTTTTTAAATGAACGCAGTCGCAACATCCGCTTCGACAATTTTGCTCGCCGACAATCTGACCAAAGTTTATCAGGTCGGGGCGGTGGAAACTCACGCTCTGCGCGGAGTTTCGCTCGACATAAAAAAAGGCGAGTTCGTCGCCATAATGGGACAATCGGGTTGCGGCAAATCAACGCTGCTGCATCTTTTGGGCGGGCTTCTGACGCCGACTTCCGGGAAAATTTCGATTGACGGCGCGGAATTAACCAATGTTTCCGACAGGCAGCGAACCGAGATTCGCCGCCAAAAAATCGGTTTCGTTTTCCAGCGATTTAATTTGTTTCCGACATTGACGGCGGAAGGAAATCTGCGTCTGGCGGAAAAAATTCACGCCCGTAACGGCGGCGAAAATCCCGAACGACGACGCGAAATCTTGCGTCTCTTAAAGCTCGAAGATAGAATGCATCACAAACCGCTCGAATTATCGGGCGGCGAACAGCAGCGCGTCGCGCTGGCGCGGGCGATTGTAACGAGTCCGGCAATCGTTCTGGCGGACGAGCCGACGGGAAATCTCGACACGGAAAATTCGGAAATCGTGTTGAAAATGTTTCGAGAGCTAAACGAGCGCTATCAGCAAACAATCGTAATGATTACGCACAACCCGGAAGCCGCCGCCGCCTGTTCGAGAACAATCAAAATGCGAGACGGAAGAATTGTAAGTTAAAAGTAAAAAGTCAAAAGGCAAAAATCGGAATTGTTTTCTCCTTTTTCATTTTGCCTTTTGACTTTGCGAGCAACGCAAGCGATGTGGCAGGCAATCAAAAACGTGATTTTATGGAACTACGGACGGACAGCGTGGCAGTACGACGTTCTTTGCATTTTGATTTTAGCATTTATATTTTTAACGCCGAAAAGTTGGTTTGAAGGCAAGCAGCGCCAACCGCTCGCTGTTGCCGCAGAGAGTTCCAATGTTACTCGTTTGATTGTCAGCGCCGAAGATTTTTCTCCCGATTTGGACGAAAATGCCAGATTACAGCGCGTCCGCGAATTGAGTGGAAACAAAGAAGCGGAAATTTTAAATTACCGGCAAAAAGCTGACAAAAACGGGAAAACGATTTACGAAATCGAATTACGTTAGAGAGCATTTATGAAAAAAATAATTCAATACCTTGTCTTAACGGCAATCGCTGTTTTCGCTTTTGGTGTTAGCCCAACAAACGCGCAAGATCAAGCCGTGATTCGTGAGCTTTACAACCGGATGGGCGAAAATCAAAAGACTTTGAAGTCTTTAAAATCGAAAGTACGGATGGAGCGTTATAATTCGCAATTGAAGGAAGTCGAAACCGCCCAGGACGGAACGGTTTTGTATATTCCGGCGAAGGGCAAAAACGCCAACGTCCGCATTGATTGGACTTATCCGCAACAGGAAACTTTGTCGGTTGTTAACGGCAAATATCTGCTTTATCGCCCACGCCTCGAACAGGTTATAGAAGGCAAAACTTCGGAAGTCCAAAAGAAGGACGTCGGCAGCGGTTTGCAGTTTATCAATATGTCGCCGCAGGAATTAAAACAAAATTTCGACGCCAAATGGCTCGGCTCGGAGTTGATTGCGAAAGGAACGATTTCGGCTTATAAATTGAAATTAACACCGAAAAAGCCGATGCAATATTCTTACGCCGAAGTCTGGGTGACGCCCGAAGGAATGCCGACGCAGGTTAAGATGTATGAGAAAAACGGCGATTGGACAAACATTTTGCTCTACACTCTGGAGAAAAACGCTTCAATCAAAATTAATGAGCTTGCGCTCAACAATCTGCCGAAGAACGTTAAGCGAATCAAAGGTTAAGATTTAATAATTTTCCTGGAAAAAGGCTTTGGCTCGAAGCGTCAAAGCCTTTTTCTTTTTGCCGCAATTTGAAAAACATTGCCTGAAACCTTTATAATTGCGGCTTTATAACTAATCTCCCGATTGTTTTCCGAAGTAGAATGAGCAAAGCGAGTAAATTAAGCAGATTCGTGCGCGGAGTCAAACACACAACCCGCGCTTTTCTTTCGACACGGCACGTCGTTCTGGCGCACGTTGTTCCGATGCGCCGCTGCAATCTGGCTTGCACGTATTGCAACGAGTACGACAAAACGAGCGAACCCGTACCGCTCGATGAAATGAAGCGCCGTTTTGACAAGCTCGCCGAGCTTGGCACGTCGGTCGTCACGATTTCCGGCGGCGAGCCGATGATGCACCCGCAAATCTTTGAAATTATCGCTTACATTCGCTCAAAAGGAATGATTGCCGGTCTAATTTCCAACGGCTATTATTTTCAGCCGGACAAAATCAAACGATTAAACGAAGCCGGTCTCGATTATCTGCAAATCTCGATTGATAACGTCATACCGGACGAAGTGTCCAAAAAAAGCCTCAAAGTTTTGGACAAAAAGCTGCAAAATTTGAAAGAACACGCCAGATTTAAAGTAAATATCAATTCTGTTTTAGGCAGCGGCGTTAAAAATCCCGAAGACGCTTTAACGATTGGCAAACGCGCCGTCGAACTCGGTTTTTCTTCGACGGTCGGCGTCATTCACGACAACGACGGTTTATTAAAGCCTCTGGGCGAGCGCGAATCGGAAATTTATTGGGCGGTTAAAAATTTAGGCTCGCGCAGTTACGCGCGCTGGAATTGGTTTCAAAACGATCTGGTTGGCGGCAAAGAATACAATTGGCGCTGCCGCGCCGGTTCGCGCTATCTCTACATTGACGAAATGGGAATCGTCAATTGGTGTTCGCAGCAGCGCGGGACACCGGGCATTCCGCTCGCAGATTACACGATGGCTGATTTCGAGCGCGAATACATCACCGAAAAATGGTGCGCGCCGACCTGCACGATTCAATGCGTGCACCAAGTCGGGCTGCTCGACGCCTGGCGCGACCCGCAAATCTCGCTTTCCGATTACAACAACCGCAAAAAACGCGGCAAAGGTTTAAAGAAAGAAACCGTCGCACACGTTTTGAATGCTGAATAATTATTCAAGGTCGAGAGGGCTTTTAATAAAGAACGCCGATCCTTCGGATGTCGTTTCTTATGAAACAAGATTAACCGCTTGATAAAATTATGATAAACGTCTTCTGTTTTATGACTTAAATGCCGCCCTCTGGCAACCACCCGAACTTGGTCTAACAATTCTGGTTTCTGTTCTATAAATCTTGTTGCAAAATCAAGAAAAGCAGTTTATTTTCAATCCAGATATAAGGTTATTGACGCGAATGATTCCAGATAATACACGGAATCTGCGTATTAGCAAGAATCATTCGGGATAATACACGAAATACGAGTGTTATCTGGAATGATTCCGCTCAATCAATAGTTGGCTGTTTCTTGGTGAAAACCAACGATTCTTTGAAATAACAGATTAAACCGACACTTGCTTTGGCTTTCGCGTCTCGTCTTTTGCGCCGGATGAAATCGCCAATTCGACGAGTTCAATAAAATCTTGGCAATTCGTAAGTTCGTGACCGAGCTTGTCCTTAAACTCATACCACGCGAAAAGGTTGAAAATTTCTTCGCGGCTCATTTTCAAGATGCCGCGCATGGCTGGCGGTCGAAAAGTTAATTTTGACATTTTACTTGCTCCTTAAAATCCTATGGAAAGAACACCTGTTTCATCATCGAATTTACGCTCTGTCGGTTATGACCCCGACGAGGAAACCTTAGAAATCGAATTTCATAGCGGCGGCATTTACCAGTATTTCAATGTTCCGCAAAATCGTTACGAAGGCTTAATTAGTGCGTCGTCAAAAGGCAGTTACTTTGACGCTTACATCAAAAAAGCTGGTTATCGTTACCGTAAAGTTCGGTAGTCGTTTGTAAGCAATGACACAGCCAACAAGTTATTGAACGTGAGGCGGGCAGCGACTTCCATTCGACGGTTCTTCTTAAGCCTCAGCTTGTGTGTTGCCTATTCCCGCCCACGTCAATGCCGCCGTTCGACGCTTAGTTTGAAAATATCCCTTACTCTGCCAAGAGGAAATTAAATGTCTCTCAAGAAAAAGCCAACTCCCAAAAAGTTAAGACCTGAAATAGTGGTAGCTATAATCGGGGTTATAGGCGTTATAGGGGCAGCGATTATTGCCAATGTTGATAAATGGTCGCCGAAGTCAAATGTTAACTCCAATTCCTCTATAGCTGAACCTAGTAGGGTACCTGCCTCAAACATTAAAGACACGAACTCGCCGGTAATGGATCAGTCGTCTAAGGAGTTAATAGACCTTTTGAATCAACGAGCTTCACGAATAGTTGAAACTATGGAATCCGAGAAACAGAAAGCCCTAGCTTCGCTGCGTGAAGGCAATGGACGAGCGAGTCGTAGCCCTGAAGCTGAGGCTGAGTTTTTACAAGAATTAGACAATACTCAAAAGCTGTTTATTCAGCTACATGAAAAGCATATAGAAGCTATAAAAAATGGGAAACTCGGTCTCGCTCATGATATTGTTTCGGATATTCATTATTTACTTTGGGTTCGTGAAAGAAATCTGTTTTGGGAAGCATATGCAATTCCATCTGCAAGGTACAGTCGTCACCATTTCCCTCCACCCGATACATATGTAAGTTCATATCCGGGCGAAAAGCCTTTCCATCTCATAAAGAAGTTCCCTAAGCAATTAGCAGCAATTTGGATGGGATATAGTCCTCGAATTGACATTAATAGAATAGACAGAATTAAAAAACAGCTAGAAGAAATGAAATAAATAACCCCGCGCCTAACAACGGCATACACCCAACGCCCCAACACGCTGCCTGTAATGTCCGTTTCGCAGGGGCGCGGGTGATGCCGGGCGTTCGATGGTTATCTTTTCCTTAAACGGTTTATATGAATTAAAAAATGTGAATATAAGTTGAAAAATGTGGGACATTTTTTTTAACTTTGCGTTACCCTTTTGTCTGAACATTTCTAACAAATAAAACAATCGGTTCCAAAAAACTATGTTCAATATCAAAACTATTTTCACGCCCGATTATGAGCGTTACGAAGGCGTTCGCCCGATAAACATTTACCTTCTCAGATTGTTCTATTTCCTGATGGTGTTTTTTGTCGCAACCGATTCATGGAAGGGAATCATCACGCACCAGGGGCAGTGGGATCGTTTTCGGGCTATGTGTTAGGGTAAAGTGCAAACATAGAGCCTACATTTCGCAGTTTCCGGGATGCATCGCTAAATGAAAATCGAGCCGGATAAAGTTAGAACAGTGTAAATTTAATAATCAAAACTAAAAACAAAAAAGGACGAAGTTTCGGCTTCGTCCTTTTTTGTTTTTTGTTGCCGACGCATCTGGAAAAGAGTTTTGAAACATTTTTAAAATCTTTACGTTAGCCTGTTTTATCAAGACCTTAGCAACAAACTTAAATAACAAAACGAAATAATGATTTATGGAACCGATACATTTTTTTTTCCAAACAATGAATTAATCCGAACTGAATCAGCTAAAACGAATTAAAAACAGAACAGCATAAATACCGAATAAAAAATCATGGAAGAAAAAATGAATTCGCTGAAAAGGACGGCAAGGCTTGCAGGCTTACTTTGGTTATTGTCCGTAGTTCCGACCGGTTTCAGTCTGATGTATGTTCGCCCCAGGCTGATTGTATTTGGAGATGCCGCAGCGACAGCCAATAATATTTTGGCTAACGAGTCGCTGTTTCGGATGGCGATTGCGAGCAATCTTTTCTCAGCGATCATTTTGTTGTTTTTTGGATTGACGGTATTCCGCTTATTTAAGGGAGTTAATAAAACATTAGCGACCGTTTTATTGACCTCGATTTTGGTGACGGTTGCCATAGGCGTCGTTAATTCGCTTAATAATCTTGGAGCCTTAGTAGTTTTAAGCAATGCCGATTACCTGAAAGCGTTTCAACCGGAGCAGCTTAACGCCCTGATGATGATATTTCTCAGGCTGAACAATTTCGGGATAGGAATCATTGAGCTATTTTCGGCGCTTTATCTATTTACCTTCGGGCTGCTCATCATCAAATCAAGATATATTCCGCAAATTTTAGGCGTTTTGCTGATGATTGGAGCCTGCGCCTTTCCGATTAATACTTTTACCAAAATACTCTTTCCGCAATTCTATCCGGCGATAATAACCCAATTAACTATGTTGTTTAATTCTCTGGGCGCTCCTTTGACCATCTTGTGGCTTTTAATTAAAGGTGTAAAAGAACAACAACAGACCAGCGAGGTTTAATACCAAAAAATTGAAATCGGGTTTCCCTGTTCGGTTTCGCTTTACAGACTGAATATTTATGTTCCGCAAACGTTAGCAAAAATAAACATTAAAGAGTATAAGTAGATACACCTTTTCAACGCTCGTGTTAAAAACGGCTTTTGCAGCCATCAGTCATAATCTCCCGGCGGTGAATGACGGCGCAAAGATTTAGTGTTTCCCCTAAATAAAAAATCTGCCGGATTTTGCGCGTTTTGCGGAAAGCCGCTTTTCGCTATTCACTTTCCAAAGGAGAACTATGATTAACAATACACAACCAACCGAGGAACAAATTCGCAGCGAGCTTAGGATTCCGTCTATTGGCGACGCGACGGCGCAGAGGGTGATTATTCTCAGCCAGTCGTCGCATCTGGACTGGGACTGGTTGGTGCCGTTTTCGACATTGCTGGACAATCAGCCGCTCGACAAAGTTAGTTATTTCAAATTTTCCACCAATGACACCGCGAGCAACATATTTTCCCAAGCCGGTAAATTGCTGTGTCAGAACGGAGCAGCCAACACGGCTTATTACTATTCGATTTGCGAGATTGGCTTTTTGGCAGGCTTCGCGTCGAAAAACCCGGCAGCGTTCGAGCTTTTGAAACAAGCCGGAACAAATCTGCGAATTGTCGGCGGCGGCATCACCTCGCCCGACAATCTTTTGCCGGACGGCGAATGTTTTATCCGAAATTATCTTTTAGGCAAGCAGTGGCTCGACGCCAATCTGCCCGGCTTGCCGATGAATCAATCGTGGCTGCCCGATGATTTCGGGCACGACAGCCAGCTTCCCGTCCTGATGCAGGCGCTCGGATTTCAGGGAGTCGGATTCGGGCGCGTGCCCGGCGGTCAGACCGGTGACCCGCAACCGCTCGACGGCAGTGATTCGGTCGCGCAAACCCTCTTGAAGAACGGCGTCGATTTTATCTGGCAAGCCGCCGACGGCTCGACAACCTTTGCTCACTGGATGCAGAAATCCTACGGGCAGGGACAGGGCATCGGCAACGGCGACCCGGCTACTAATATCCAAAATTACTACGACACGAACAAAGGGGCGGCAAAGACCGATTATGTCTTTGTGCCCGTCGGCGACGATTTCGCGACGCCGCAGGATTTGCCGACCTTCGCGACTACCTTTAACGCGGCTCAGCAGTCATCGGGCGTTTATGCCGTTGCCGCCACTTTCGACCATTACGTCGGTCTTGTCAACGGCTTCTGGCAGCGCAAGTCAACTCCGCCGCCGAAGCCGTTTTACCCGACGCCCTACTGGACGGGTTATTATGCCAGCCGTCCGGCGAACAAAATTCTTCATCATCAAGCGAGCCGCGCTCTGGTCGGCGCGGAAGTGTTCGGGAAAATCTCCGACACGCTTCAGCTCGGCGTTCCGTATAATTGGCAGATGCTGGTTCCGGTTGTCTACACGCCCAAGCAGGCTGTCAGAGATGGTTGGGAGGCGCTCGCGCCGAGCACGCATCACGATTATATTACCGGAACCGCCGTTGATGCGGTTTATACGGGCGAGCAGCAGCCTTTATTGAAAAACGCCGCCGCCATCGGCGAGAGCGCGCGGCAGATTGCCGCCGACGAAGCGGCGTCGCTGATAAATGCCGCGCCGCTGAGCGGCGAAACGCCCATCGCCGTTTTTAATCAACTCGGTTTTGAATACGCGGGACTGGTGGAAATGCCCGCCGCGCCGGGCATGCAAGCCGCCAGCGTGAGAACTTCGAGCGAAACGTCAATCGTCCAGACTGCGGCAAACGGCGATTTGCTTTTTATGGCTTCCGCGCCGAGTCTCGGATACGATACGGCGTATCTGTCGGCGACGAGCGCGCCGCCGCCGACCGACCCGACAATGCAGTTGTCATGGGCGGAACCTGACGAAACCAAATTCGAGTTGTCGAATTATTATCTGAATGCGGTTATCTCAAAAAATTCCTTCGGCGGTTTGTCCCTGCTTCAGGATACGAACAGCGGAACGGGCAAAGTCGATTTGATACCGTCGGGTAAAACGGGAAACGACTTGGCTTTTTATATCGACTACGGAGACATCTATGAGTTTGGAAATGAGAAACACAATGAAAACTATTTTGCGATTGACCCGCACGCAAAATTAAGCGTGACTTCCGTCGAATGGGTCGAAAAAGGTCCGCTGCGCCTGAAACTTCGGGCGACCGTTCAATTTGATTCAGTTCAATTTGATCCAAGGTATAACAATCCGCCTACTTCCATTCCGGTCAGCGCCACTTACATTCGTGAATATACACTCGTCGCCGGTGAGCCGTTTTTGAGAATGTCGATTACGGGCGGCGCGCCGCTGACCGCCGACGGTTTTCCCACGAGTCTCAATAAGAATGCGGGCAATCCGTATTCAGTGATGATTAAATTCCCTTTTGTAAATCCGGTTGACGCTCTGAGCCACGGCACGACATATCACTGGGAATCTCAACTGCCGACTCAATACTGGAAGAAACCGACGTTTGTGGCTTCGCACGACTTTCTTCTGCCGGCGGCTAATTCGTCAAATCTGGCGGCAATCTATCATTCGAGCATTCCGGCTTGGGCGATTGACGAAAACGAAGCGTTGATAGGATGCGTTCTGCGAAACAGCCCGAGCGGCGGCAATAATCTCGGCGCAATCGGCAGCGATACGGGCGTTCATACGCATCATTACGCGATACGAATGCCTTCGGCGGTGCATGACCCTTCGACCGGCGCACAGTTACGCGAGTCGCTCCAATTTCAGACGCCGCTTCTCGGCACATACATCAATATGCCGCCCGGAGGTTATACATCGAATATGCTTTCATTCCCAACGAGATTTTCGCTGGCTTCCGTTACATCCGGTAATGCGATTATCACCGCCGCCAAGTCTGCCGAGGCAAATTCTTCCGCGCTGATTCTGCGAATTTACCAGCCGACAAATACACCGATTCCCGTAGGCGTAAATGTTTCGTTAGCCGTGTTCGAACAGCCTTTGTCCGCGCTGCAAGTTACTGCTCTCGAAACCGACATGGGTCAGCAAAGTATCTCTGTGAATAGCGACGGCGCGTTTTCCTTTAATGCGGAGTTCGCTTTAACGACTCTGCTTATTTCAAACAGCAGCAACAATCTTGTAAAAGAAACTGAAAACTGAGAACTGAGACCTAATAAGTGAGAACTGAAAACCGAAAGTGGAAGAAACTTATCTACGCTATCAGTTTTCAGTTCTCACTTTTAAAATCTTCATAATGCGGAACAACGTGCAAAATCGAGCAGATGAGGCTTACCGATAAAGCAGCACTGTTGGATTTTCTGCGCGAGGCTTACGCGGAAAACCCTCGGATGAGCGAGGAGCGTTTCTGGGACTGACATTTTCTGGAAAATCCGTATGTTTCGGCGGACAATCTGCCCGTCTGGATTGCGAAAAGAGGCGAGCGCATTGCCCGACATCTCGCGGCGATTCCGGTCGATGCGACATGGGGGAAAACACAATCTGTCTAATGATAACGACAACATTGAGCAGTCAAACGGCTGTGAGCAGCAAACAACCGGATTTGCTATTCACGCGATAAATTACGCCGGAACTTTCTCATCGTCTTTCCGTAAAGCTAACCAGCTATTACCTTAAATCTTCTTCCAGGGAGTTAATTATGAAATCTGCAAAGAGCGTCGGGCGAACTGTCGGCATCCTGTTGTTATTACAGTTAGCCGCCGGACTAACGATGCCCTTCATTTTGCTGCGACCGCTCATAGCAGGTTCGCCGGGCTTTCTGACAGCGGCGGCGGAGAGTTCTTTTCAGATACGCGCGGCTGTGTTTATCTCTTTCATCGGCGCTGCGCTCACCGTCTCGCTCGGCATTACGGCGCTCCCGGTATTTCGCCGGTACAGCAATGCGACGGCTCTTTGGTTTCTAGCCGTCTGTGTGGTCAGTTGTGCGCTGGACGCCGTACAAAACGCGACCGTAATGTCTATGCTTTCTTTGAGCCAGCAGTATGTGAACAGCGGCGCAGCAGATTCCGGGCTGTATCAGGTGGCTGGCGCAACGGTCGCTTCGGCGCGGCGATGGGCGCATGCCGTGCAGTTGGTTGCAATAGGAGCTTGGATATTTGTCTTTTACAGTTCGCTCTTGCGCTTTGCACTGATTCCGCGCGCGCTGGCTGCCGTTGGACTCATTGGGATCGTGTCTCAATTCATAGGTGTCACGTTAATGATGTTCCTCGGCAATAGACCCATAGGTGAGATGGCTATGCCGCTGCTTCCGATCCAAATAGCTGTTGCGGTATGGCTTATAATCAAGGGTTTCAATGAACGGCTTCCGGCTGCAACTGCCGAACCGGGCTTTGAATGACCTGCGAATAGAAAAGACAATTAAGAAAAATCAACCCGCATGCGCTAAACAAAAAAGGTGAATTATGTCTGAAAGCCAAATTAGTCCGATTTCTTCGCAGGAACGCATTGAAATTCTCGACGTGCTGCGCGGATTAGCCATCTGCGGCATTCTGATCGGTAACATGCAGTGGTTTTCCGGTTACGGAATGATGCCGCAGGCGCTTGCCGAGCAAAGCCCTTTCGCCGACCGGGTTACGCATTTTCTGATTCATTTTTTTGTCGAAGGCAAGTTTTATTCGATTTTTTCGTTTTTGTTCGGTTTCGGATTCGCGCTGCAAATCAGTCGGGCTGAGGAACGCGGCGACGCAAAAGCCTCGCTTTTCAAACGGCGTTTGTTCTGGCTGCTAATCATCGGTCTGCTGCACGCTTATCTGTTGTGGGCGGGCGACATCTTGAGCATCTACGCCTTGATGGGTTTTGTGCTCATTCTGTTTCGCAGGAAAACCGACGGCGCGCTGCTCAAATGGGCATTCGCCCTGATGGCGATTCCTATTCTGACGTACCTTCTGATTTATATTTTGTTTATTGCCTTTGTTCCGCCCGAAGCCTTAGCGGCATTTCAAGCCGGACAGGCTGATTTTTGGAACGAATCAGTCAGAAAGGTTCAGCAAAGCAGTTACCTGCAAATTATAACTGATTTTAACCTGCAATATATCGTTGGCAGGTATGCAGGTTTGATTTTCGATATGCGCTTGCCGAAAATTCTGGCGATGTTTCTTTTGGGGTTTTATGCGTACCGGCGCGGTTTTTTTCAGGATTTATCGAGCCATCAGCCGTTCATTCGCCGCGTCCTTGTTTACGGACTCGTTTTAGGTCTGATCGGCAACGTCGCTTTTTCGACATTGGCGGGAAAAGAAGCAGTTATTCCCCCGACGCCTGCGGGAATTGCAGGTGTTGTCAGCTATGCTTTCGGCGTTCCCGCGCTGGCGCTTTTCTTTATTGCCTTAGTCGCGACGCTGTGGCAAAAAGCGGCGTGGCGGCGACTGCTCGCTTTTCTGGCTCCGGTCGGGCGAATGGCTTTGACCAATTATTTACTGCAAACGGTCATCTGCGTTTTCATTTTTTACGGTTACGGTTTCGGTCAGTTCGGACGAATCGGCGCGAGAACGGCGACGCTGATTGCGCTTGCCATCTTTCTATTTCAGATATTGCTGAGTGCCCTGTGGCTCAAGTATTTTGCCTACGGTCCGATGGAGTGGATTTGGCGACAACTGACATATCGCCAACGGTTAAGCTTACGGCGCGAGCCTCAGCAAACCGCAGTTGATTCGCCTTTGTAAAACCGCTTTCGCGCAGCCAAAAGCCAATGGACGCGGCGGGCGAATATTGGCTTTTTCCTTCATCAATCAATTAAGTAATTGAGCAAAATAGACGGGTAAAAATAATCACAGATAAACACGGATTTAAAAACCGATAAATCAAAGATGAAGAAATCAAATTCTCTTTATCACAAAACACCTGTCTTTGATCCGTGTCCATCTGTGATAAAAATCTTATTTATTTACTCTGCCTGATTACTTTCCAAGAATTTTCCAAGAATTTTCCAAAGACTTTTATTTAGTCCTTCAGCGAAGATATTCAGCGTTGGATATTTCGCCAAATCGCAACGCCGAAAAACCGGTTCAATCAGACGAGAAAATAATCGGCAAACGAGGCGGGCGGAATTACCGAACGTTAATAACAGAAACCACAGGAGATAAATAGTATGAAGATTCTTAAAGATTTGGCTCGATTGTTCCTTTTCATTGCGACCGTTTATTGGGGGATTTGGCTTGGAGGTTATATCTTCAACGCTTTGATGGTCGTTCCTTTATGGAGCTACAATCCTCCCGATTCGATGATTGATTACTTTAGAACGCCCCGTTTCTTAATTTACTTTTTTAGCGTCGTTAATCCTTGGGTCTTTCTGGCATCTCTGATTGCATGGCTTCTCACCATTAAACTCGATACCGGAGCGAGATTCTGGTTAGGTTGGGCGACGCTTATCGCGTGGGTTATGTTTCCTCTGAAAGTTTGGATGATTTTTACTATCGGAGGAGTGGTCGGCGCAACGCTTGACGGCAAGTTCGAACCGGATATGATGAATACCATCGGTTTGTGGAGAAACTTGAATTGGTTGACGATTGCAACCGCTACAGTAATTCTTATCCTCCATTTACTGGCAATCCTGAATTTCAACAATCCAAGACGAAACAAGGAGTGAGTATTATGACTGATTAAAGCTCTGCTGGGAAAAAGATGCGTTGTGTTTTGACCCGGCAGAGCCGCCCCGAACAGGTCATTGGACGCTAGCGCGAAACAGCTAAGCTCTTAAAAGTGTTATGTGTTATCTCTTTCGCTGCTATTAACCGATTTCGCGCTGCATCAGATTCAACCGTTGACAATCTACAACCGACAATTCTTTTTGCCTTAATTTTCAATCGAAAAACTCGCGGTGCAGACGTTTGACGGTTTCAAAAACGTCTGCTTCTTTGACGACGAAAGTAAAATTAACGCTCGAAGCACCGTGTGAGACGAGCGAGACGTTGATGTCGGAAATTGTGTTAAAAACGCGCGCGGCGACGCCGGGCGTCGAGCGCAAGCCTTCGCCGACAACACAGACGACGGCGTTATTCGGTTCGACTTCGATTTCGCCAAAGCGTTTCAATTCGTTAACAATTTGTTCGAGCGATTCGGTGTTGTCAATCGTCAGGGAAACAGAAACTTCGGAAGTCGCCACAACGTCAATCACCGTGCGGAAACGCTCAAAAGTCTGAAACAGCATTGACATAAAACCGTATGCGCCGAGCATCCGCGCCGAAGAGATTCGCAAAATCGTGATGCCTTTTTTATAGGCGATTGATTTAATCAGATTCGGCGTTTCTTCCGGTTCGGCGAGAATCATCGTCCCGGCGGCGTCCGGCTCGCGCGAATTGCAAACTCGAACGGGAATTTTTTCCCTAACGGCTGGCAGGATGGTTTTCGGATGCAGAACTTTAGCGCCGAAATACGACAATTCGGCGGCTTCTTCATAACTCAAAACCGGCAAAGTTCTGGCTTCCGGCACAATTCGCGGATCGGTCGTTAAAACTCCGGTTACGTCCGTCCAAATCTGAATTTCCGCCGCGTTCAAAGCAGCGCCGACGATTGCGGCGGAAAAATCCGAGCCGCCGCGCCCTAAAACCGTCGTTTCGCCGTTTCTCGTTGCGGCGATAAAACCGCCCATCACCGGAATTTCACCGGCGGAGAGGTGCGGATTTAACTCGACTTGAAGGAGCGGATTTGTTTCTTCAAAAATAGGCGAAGCCGCGCCGTGTTCGTCATCGGTTATTATCAAGCGGCGCGCGTCTTTGTGGACGGCGTTGACGCCTTTAGCGCGGCAGACGAGCGCGAGAAGATACGACGAAAGCTGCTCGCCGTAAGCGACAATCATATCTTTGAGAAGCTGAATCGGCAGGCTGCGGCGCGCGGTTCGTTCGAGAAGTTCCTGCAATTCTTCGCGCGATTGCATCAACTCTTTCGCAAAAACGGTTTTCTGCTCGTTTGTCAAAAGCGTTTCGGCGACCGCGACGTGCCGCTCGAAATGCGGTTCGAGCAAGTGAAAAGCATTCTCCGAATCGCCTTTGCGCGCGGTTTCAAAGGCGGCAAGAAGCGCGTCGGTCATTTTAGACATCGCCGAAACGACGACCACAGGCTTTTGCGCTGCGCGCGAGCCGACGATTTCAGCAACACGCGCAAAAGCGCGCTCGTCTTCGACCGACGTGCCGCCGAATTTCATTATTGTCGGCTTTTCCGCAAAACTCACAACGCCAAAAAGTTCATCTTTTTCCGCCGGAAAAGTCAAGCGGGATTTTTAATAAGCTTTTTAAGAATTCTTCGTCGCATCAAGCTCATTATAGGAAATCAGAAAGGCGGCAATTGCAATCAACAGGCACAGCGGCGTGAATAAAAGCGAATCAAGACGCGCAAAATCAGTCTGCGAGACGCTTTTGAAAAAGCCGACGTATTTGAAATCTCCAACTGTCCTCAGCAGAAACAACGTTGCGATGACAAACGTCGCCCAGCGAAAAATCCACTTTGGCAGCGAGCTTCCGAGCAAATTAATTTGTCCCAAAACAACGAGCATTGCGGCGAATAAAGCAACGGCAACCAAAACGGTTCCGAGCGGCGACGGATTAAACAAACGCTCGCCGCCGGTTGTCGGAACGGCGGCACTGCCGCCAAAACGTCCGCCCGCCGCCCAATACAAATGAAACAAACCCAGCACCGCAAAAACAGACGCCAGCAAAATACCCAAAATGCGAATCATAAATTCTCCTCGCCCGCAGCGACTAACCGCAGAGAACCGAGCCGCCGTTGATGTTTAAAATCTCGCCGGTGATATGCCGCGCCCAATCCGAGGCGAGGAAACAAATCGCCAGCGCGATGTCGTCGGTCGCAGCCATTCGTTTTAGCGGAATCGAATTTAAAACCTGTTCTTTATATTCCGCGTCCTCGAAAACGGGGCGCACCATCGCCGTTTCAATCCAGCCCGGCGCGACGCAATTGACGCGGATTTTTGGGGCAAGCTCCATAGCCAGAGCTTTGGTAAAACTGATTTGCCCGCCTTTTGACGCGGCGTAATTTGAATAATTCGCTTCGCCGCGCTGTCCGGCGGTCGAGGAAACCAATACAATCGCGCCGCGTTCCTGCTTTTTGATTTCCGGCACAATCGCGCGCGACATAGCCCAGCCGGATTTCAGATTTGTGTCCAAAACTTCGTCCCACAATTCTTCCGACATTTCATCAACCGCCGCGCCTTTCCAGATTCCGGCGTTGACGACCAAAATGTCCACGCGCCCGAACGCTTCGATTGCCGATTGCCTTATTTTTTCGGCATCTTCAAGGCGCGAAGCATCGCCTTGAACTGCGATTGCTTTCGTTCCCTGGCGGCGGCACAATTTAACGACTTCTCCGGCGTCTTGTTCGCTTTTCAAATAATTAACCACAACATTTGCGCCCGCCTGCGAGAACCGGATAGCGGTCGCGCACCCGACACCTCGCGAAGCGCCCGTGATGACGACGGTTTTCCCGGAAAAGAGTTGTTTGGGTAATTCCAACGGTAAATTTTCGCTCATATTTCTTTCGTGTTATAAAATTTCTTCGATTCTACTTTCTATCAAACAAAATGAACGAGCAAGATTCAACTTTTGACCAGCCCGTCGCGTGGCGACCGACCGAAGATGTCTTCGAACGAGCGCAGCTAACCAAATTTATCAAACAAGTCGGCGCGCGAGATTTCGACGATCTTTACCGGAAATCAATCGAAAACGTCGAATGGTTTACCGGCGAAGTTTTAAAATTTCTCGATATTCGATTCAATCCGCCATACGAAAAACTGCTTGATTTGTCGGACGGAATTCAATTTCCGCACTGGTGTGTCGGCGGCGGTTTGAACATCACCGAAATGTGTCTCGACCGCTGGCTGACAGACGAAATGAAAAATCAGCCAGCGATAATTTGGGAAGGCGAAGAAGGCGAAACGCGAACTTTAACTTATGCTGAATTGATGCGAGATGTTGAATTTTGCGCCTCTGGTTTGCGTATGAACGGTTTGGGCAAAGGCGACGCAGTTGGAATTCATTTGCCAATGATGATTGAAACCATTGT
This sequence comes from Pyrinomonadaceae bacterium, assembly GCA_036387315.1. GTDB lineage: Bacteria > Acidobacteriota > Blastocatellia > Pyrinomonadales > Pyrinomonadaceae > JALZCH01. The sequence continues at coordinate 24,150 of DASVTY010000059.1, read as the reverse complement.
AGCGCTTTTAGCAATCAATCGAATCGGCGCAATTGCAGTTCCGGTTTTTAGCGGTTACGGCGCAAATGCTATTGAAACTAGATTAAATGCAGTCAAAGCAAAAGCACTTTTTACTTGTGACGGCTTTCCCCGCAGAGGAAAAATATTTGACGCTTATTCTGTTGCCGAGCAAGCCGCAGAAAATTGTCCAACTATAGAAAAAGTGATTTTTGTAAAGCGTACGGAAGACACACTTAACTTTCCATTTCCAAATAACTCAAAATTAAGGAACTCATACACATACTTCAATTTACTTCTTTTTGATGGTGAGGAAGGAGTTATTGAAGGTGAAAATTTTTCAGAAAAAGAAGATACGGTCAAAAGGGTCGAACTCAGAGTCGCAAAAGAAAAAGCGAAGGATTTGCGGTATCTTGAGCCAACAAATGCCGAAGACCCGTTGATTATTCTTTACACTTCGGGCACGACCGGAAAGCCGAAAGGCATAGCGCACACGCATTGCGGTTTTCCGATTAAAGCGGCGCAGGATATGGCTTTCGGGACTGATGTCGGGCGGGGAACCAGAATTTCGTGGGTGACGGACATCGGCTGGATGATGGGACCCTGGCTGATTTACGGCGCTTTGATAAACGGCGCGACGATTTGTATTTACGACGGCGCGCCCGATTATCCCGAAGCAGATCGAATGTGGGAGTTTTGTGCGCGCCATAAAGTTGAGATTTTGGGAATCTCGCCGACGCTCGTCCGCGCGCTGGCAAATTGCGGCGACGATTTGCCGAAAAAGCACGATTTATCTGCGCTCAGGGCGTTTGCTTCGACGGGCGAGCCTTGGAATCCTGTGCCCTGGTGGTGGCTGTTTGAAAAAGTCGGCGACTCGAAATTGCCGATTATCAATTATTCGGGCGGGACGGAGATTTCCGGCGGGATTTTAATGGGAAATCCGCTATTGCCGATCAAGCCTTGTTCGTTTCCCGCCCCTTGTCCCGGAATCGCGGCAGATGTTTTGGACGAAAACGGCAAATCGGTCGAAGCCGGAAAGGTCGGTGAATTGGCGATTCGTGAACCCTGGATTGGAATGGCGCGCTCATTTTGGCAGGAGCGCGAAAGATATTTGGAAACTTATTGGTCGCGGTTTGAAAACATCTGGGTTCACGGTGATTTTGCAATGAAAGATGCGGACGGACACTGGTTTATTTTGGGGCGTTCGGACGACACTTTAAAAGTCGCCGGAAAACGAGTCGGACCGGCGGAAGTCGAAAGTTTATTGGTCGGACATCCGCTCGTCGCCGAAGCCGCAGTGATTGGCGTGCCGGACGAATTAAAAGGCACAGCGATGATTGCATTCTGCGTTTTAACGATTGACCGACACGCGGATTTTAAGTCCGCCGCTCTAGAAGAAGAATTAAAAAACCTCGTCGCCGAAGCGCAGGGAAAACCGTTGAAACCGAACTGCGTTTTGTTCGTTTCCGCTCTGCCGAAAACGCGCAACGCCAAAGTGATGCGCCGCGTGATTCGCGCTGCATATCTGGGCGAAGATGCAGGCGATTTATCTGCTTTGGAAAATCCGCAGGCAGTTGAGGAAATACGAAATGCCGCAGGTCAATAAAACTTTGCGCGTAATTTTTGATACCAATGTTTTAGCTGCCGCCGCTCGCTCGCGGAGAGGCGCATCTTTTCAATTGATTTCTGTGCTGCCGTCGCCAAAGTTTAAGCTGGTCATTTCTTTGCCGCTTTATTTTGAATATCTCGATGTTTTAATGCGCCCTGAGGTCAGACCGGAAGTCTTGTCCGATCTTGAAGTTGTTGATGTTGTCAATGAGATTGTTTCGGCGGCTTATTACCATGATATTTACTTTCTCTAGCGACCTTGGCTGAAAGACCGAAAAGACGATATGATTCTTGAGCTAGCGATTGCTTCGCAAGCCGATTATTTGGTTACATTCAACTTAAAAGATTTTGCTGACATTGAATCGTTTGGAATCAAAGTCGTTCTGCCGTCGGATTTTTTGGAGATTGTGAAAAATATATGAGTGTTGTAACCGTTGAATTACCAAACTCTTTACATCAAAAACTTGAAGAACTTGCAAAAAAAGAAGGCATCTCAATAAGCCAATTTTTAGCCACAGCCGCCGCTGAGAAAATGTCTGCCCTGGAAACTTTTGAAAACATTTTGCGCGAAGCCAAAAAACGCGACACGCGAAAAGCATTTGAAAAATTTCTTGCCGCTGTACCGGATGTCGAGCCTGATAATCCTGACGACAGAATCAAGTGAATTTCTATCATCCCAGAAACGCGCAACGCCAAAGTGATGCGCCGCGTATCTGGGCGATGATGCGGGCGATTTGTTCGCCCTTGAAAATCCGAGCGCGGTCGAAGATATTAGTCAGGCAAATAATAGCGCGTGATTTTTGTATTGCTGAGAAATTAATTCGTTAGTTAAATGCGGCACAGAAATCGCCTCTCTTTTAACTTGGCAGGTTTTTGTCATAATTCTGACGAAATCACTATCAATTTGACATAATCTTGAATGATTTTCTGTCAAAAGTAATATTTTCAATATTGCTTGACAACAAGATTGCAGGTAATTTCCTCTCGTCCTATCCATTACCTTTAATCAAAAAAACACTAATTAAATACAATCAATTTAAAATAGCAAAGCTATTTTAGTAAGACGAATGCCTCCGCTTTCGTCCGCATAACTCCTGTAAAATGAAGGTAATTCTTATTTTAAGCGCCGTCTTATGGCTCATAATTGTGGGCGGTGGGCTTCATTATGTTTATAGCTACGAGAATAAACCGGCTCTCGGCAAAACATCGCCGCCTCAGACATTTCCCGTTGAAAGCAGCATTATCCTCAATAACCGTCAGCCTAATTTGTTGTTCTTCGCTCATCCGCAATGTCCATGCACTCGCGCCGGCATCAACGAGCTTGCCCGGTTGATGACGATGATTCAAGGGCGCGTTTCCGCGCGAGTGATTTTTTTTAAACCCGCCGACGCGGAACAAAAATGGGCGGAAACCGATTCGTGGAGAAACGCGGCGGCAATTCCCAGCGTTCAGGTTTCGGTAGATGAAGACGGGCGTGAGGCTCTTCGTTTTAATGCGGAAACTTCAGGGACGACTTTGCTTTACGATGCAAACGGGCATCTCAAATTTCACGGCGGAATCACCGCTTCACGCGGTCACGAGGGCGACAACGCAGGACGCAGCGCAATTGCGGAAATTGTCACGCGCGATTTGGGCATAACGGTTGAAACATCAGCTTTCGGCTGCTCTTTATTTGATAATAAAACTCTTCAAAAAGTTATTGAGGGAACAAACTAAAATGCTCGGAATTTTTACCGACGAGAATCAATCATTGTCGCTTCAAGCCGACCGAATTTATCACGAATATCAGGAACAAAGCTGCAAGCAAACAGACAGAATGTTTGCCGCGCTGATGTTTCTGCAATGGATTGGCGGAATTTTGGCGGCGACTTTGATTTCGCCTTACACCTGGATCGGACAAACAAGCCAGATTCATCTTCACGTTTGGTCGGCGGTTTTTCTGGGCGGAGCAATCAGCATTTTTCCGATTCTGCTGGTTTTGGCGCGTCCCGGCAAAGTCGAAACCCGTTATACAATCGCGGTCGCGCAAATGTTAATGTCGAGCCTGCTGATTCATTTGATGGGCGGGCGCATTGAAACTCACTTTCACGTTTTCGGCTCACTCGCATTTCTCTCTTTTTACCGCGATTGGCGAGTGCTTGTTCCGGCAACAGTTGTCGTTGCGGCAGACCATTACCTGCGAGGCGCTTTTTATCCGCAATCGGTTTTTGGAGTCTTGACGCCGGATTCGTGGCGCTGGGTCGAACACGCCGCGTGGGTGATTTTTGAAGACATTTTCCTTGTTCTTTCCTGTTTGCGCGGAAGCGCGGAAATGCGTCTGAGAGCCTGGCAGGTCGCTAAGCTCGACCACGACTTTACCGAACACAAACGAACTCAGGAAGCGTTAAAAAAATCCGAAGAATATCGCAATCTGTTCAAACACGCGAACGACGCCATAATTATCTTTGACCCGGAGAATAAACGCGTTCTCAACGTAAACGACCGCGCATGCGAAATGTATGGCTTTTCGCGCGAAGATTTGCTCGCCAACAAACTTAGTTTGCTGACACGCACTGACAAACGGCTCACCGAAAATCTTTCCAAAGGTTTCACCAGCGCATTTGAATGCGTTCATTATCATCAAAACGGCGAGCCTTTGGATTTGATGATAAATGCGTCAGTTATTGAGTTTGAAGGTAAAACAGCAATCTTGAGCATCAATCACAACATCACCGAGCGCGTCCACGCCGAAAAACAGCTTGTGCATAACGCTTTTCACGACGCGCTTACCGGGCTGCCGAACCGCGCCTTGTTTCACGAGCATTTGCGTGCAGCAATTGACCGCGCCGCGCGGCGTCTGACAACATTTGCCGTGCTGTTTCTTGATTTTGACCGCTTCAAGGTCGTCAACGATTCGCTCGGTCATTTGGAAGGCGACAAGCTTCTGGTGCAGATTGCTCGCCGTCTCGAATCCTGTCTGCGGACGAGCGACATTGTGGCTCGTCTCGGCGGAGACGAATTTACGATTTTGCTCGACGAATTTGACGATACGGAAGATGCCTTCAGCATCGTCGAAAGAATTCAACAAAGCTTGAAAGAACCTTTCGAGCTGAGCGGGCGGGAAGTTTTCACGAGCGCGAGCATCGGCATCGCGCTCAGTAATGCGGCTTACACAAACCCCGAAGAATTGCTGCGCGACGCCGACATCGCTATGTATCGCGCCAAAGAATTGGGCAGAGCGCGTTATCAGATTTTCAATCAGGCAATGCACGAACGAGCCAGCGTTCGTTTGCAGCTTGAAACCGAAATCAGACGAGCCGTTGAACGCGGCGAGTTTCGAATGTTTTATCAACCGATCATTGAAATTCAAAGCGGCAAAACTATCGGTTTCGAGTCGCTTGTCCGATGGCAGCATCCCGAACGCGGCATTGTTTCGCCTGACGATTTTATTCCGATTGCCGAGGAGACAGGACAAATTATTCCTCTCGGCGAATGGGTCTTGCGCGAAAGCTGCCGGCAATTTCGCGAGTGGCAAAACGAAAAAATTGCTGACGAAAATCTCACAATCAGCGTTAATTTATCGTGCAAACAATTTATGCAAAGCGATTTGGTCGAACGCATCACGGCAATTTTGCAGGAGACACAGCTTAAAGCAGAATGTTTGCGGCTGGAAATTACGGAAAGTCATTTGATTGAAGACAGCGAATTAGCCGTGACAATTATCAAGCGTCTGCGAGACATCGGCGTCAAGCTTTCGATTGACGATTTCGGCACGGGGTATTCGAGCCTGAGTTATCTGCACAGGCTTCCGATTGATTACTTAAAAATTGACCGCTCGTTTGTCAGTCGAATGCTGACCAATAACGAAAACAGCGAGATCGTACAAACGGTCATTACTCTGGCGAAAAATCTGGGAATTGAAGTTATCGCCGAAGGCATCGAAACAATCGAACAAGCCGAGCAATTAAGAAAGCTTAATTGTAGATTTGGACAAGGTTATTTTTACTCCAAACCGGTAAACGCCGAAAAAGCGAGAGACATTATCAGCGCCGCTCAATTTGCAAATGAAATATTTGAAGATGAGCCGATTTTAAGTCTTAAAATTGTTAGCTAAAACTTTTCTTCAATTTTCAAAGCAGATGAATTGAAAAATTCAGTATTCTGAGTTTTAACCAAATCACAAAAACTTATTCTGCGCGATCCGAGCTACTCATTTTTATCTTCTCATTCAAGTCGGTTTGCTCAAAAACAGTTCCTTTTGTTCGTTGAGCAAATTCCATACTTTGCGGATGTGTTTCTCTTCGACGCGAATATTACCGACAGAAAGCCGCAGAGTATATTTCCCGTTTAATTTCGTGTGCGAGATGTAAGCCTCGCCGCTTTCATTAATCGCGTTCATCAGTTTTTCGTTAAAAGCGTCCAAATCCGTCACATTTTCCGGCGCGGCGCGAAAACAGACGAGCGCAAACGGGACGGGCGCGAGCAATTCCCAATCGTGGCTTTCGTCAACCAGCGATGCGAACATTTTTGCCAGACGACAATGTTCGCGGATTCTTTCAATCAAACCCTGCTGCCCGAAATAGCGCATCACAAACCACAATTTTAGCGCGCGAAAACGGCGTCCGAGCTGGATGCCATAATCCATCAAATTTGTCGTCTGCTCGTCGGTTTTTAAATATTCCGGGACGAGCGAAAACGCTTTTCGCAATAAATCCGTGTGGCGGCAGTAAAGAACCGACAAATCAAACGGCGTGAACAGCCATTTGTGCGGGTTTGTAACGACCGAATCGGCTCGCTCGCAGCCGCGCAAACAATTCTGCAATTCCGGTACAATTGCCGCGCTTCCTGCATAAGCCGCGTCAACATGAAGCCACAAAGCGTTTTCCTCGCAAACTTCAATAAGGTCCGAAACCGGATCAATGCTCGAAGTCGAAGTCGTCCCGACGGTCGCGACGACGCAGAACGGGACGATTCCGTTTCGTTTGTCTTCTTCAATCGCTTCGCGCAACTTGTCGGGGCGCATCCGAAACTGCTCGTCGGTTTCGATTTTTCGCAAACCGCGCTGTCCCAAACCGAGAGTAATCACGGCTTTGTCAATCGAAGAATGCGCTTGTTCCGAACAATAAACTCTCAATAAAGGCAAATCCGCGCGTCCGCTCATCCCTTCTTCGCGGATTCGCAAATCAATTCCTTCTCGCGCGGCGGCGATGGCGTGCATTGAGGAAACGGAAGCCGTGTCATAAATAATTCCGGTGTAGCCCGCGTCGAGTCCCATCATCTGCCGCAGCCAATCGGTCACGACTTCTTCCAATTCGGTCAAAGCGGGCGCGGTGCGCCAGAGCATTCCTTTGGCGTCGAAAGCGGCGGCGAGCATTTCACCGAAAATGCCGGGCGCGCTCGTCGAAGTCGCAAACAACCCGTGAAAATTCGGATGATTCCAGTTTGTCATCGCGGGCAAAATCAATTTTTCAACATCCGCGAAAATGTTTTCAAATTGCTCGCCCGTTTCCGGCGCGGATTTTGGCAATTGATTTTTGAGGCTGTTCGGTTCGACTTGCGACAACACGGGCAATTCTTCGATTCGCTCGAAATAATCGGCAATCCAATCAACAATTTCATAACCGAAACGGCGGAAATCTGCGGCTGACATATCGCCGTGCATATTATTTTTTGATAAAGAATTGTTTTCGCTCATAAATTTTCGCGGTATTTTGCAAACGTTTTATTTCTAAAATGACAAATTTAAACTAAAAACTCGACATTATCGGCAAAATCGGTGTAAGATTCTCAAACTTTGCCGCACTCCTTTGAGAAACAAAAATTAGAGTTTACGCGAAAATAGATTAAATCTGTTTCCGGCGAAAAACGCGAATGGAAAATGTAGCGACCAGCGAAGACGCAACGAAAATTGACCAGAATTCCGGCTTTGTGCGCGGACTCGGATTGCTCGATTCGACGATGATTGTCGCCGGTTCGATGATCGGTTCGGGCATTTTTATTGTTTCCGCAGACATCGCGCGGCAAGTCGGTTCATCCGGCTGGCTGCTGATGGTCTGGATCGTCACCGGGCTTTTGACCGTCGCCGCCGCGCTTTCTTACGGCGAGTTGGCGGCGATGATGCCGAAAGCGGGCGGGCAATACGTTTACCTGCGCGAAAGTTATTCGCCGCTCTGGGGCTTTCTTTACGGCTGGACGCTTTTTCTCGTCATTCAAACCGGGACAATCGCCGCCGTCGCCGTCGCTTTCGCCAGATTTTTGGGGATTTTAGTTCCCGCCGTTTCGCCCGAATCATATTTGATTCCGCCGGTTAATTTGGGCGGAGGTTATGCTTTCAGCCTTTCGACGCAGCAATTAATCGCAATTTTGTTGATAATTTTGCTGACCGTCATCAATATGCAGGGCTTAAAGCTCGGCAAATACATTCAAAACACTTTTACGGTCACAAAAACTCTTGCGCTTGCAGCCTTGATTCTTTTGGGACTTTTCATCGGCGGTCAAGCCGGAATTTTTTCGGCAAATTTTGCTAATGCGTGGACACCGATGAATGTGACCGAAGTCGCGCCCGGAGTTTCTGCCACAAACGGTTTGTACGGACTTTTTATCGCTTTCTGCGTCGCGCAGGTCGGCTCGCTTTTCTCGTCCGACGCCTGGAACAACATCACTTTTACGGCGGGCGAAGTCAAAGACCCGCAAAAAAATATTCCGCTGTCGCTGGCTTTGGGAACGGGTTTGGTGATCGGTTTGTACATTCTGGCAAACGTCGCTTATCTATCAACTCTCAGCTTGCAGCAAATCCAAACCGCGCCGGAAGACCGAGTTGGAACGCTCGCTTTGCAGCAGATTTTCGGCGCGGGCGGCGCAGTGATAATGGCTGTCGCAATTATCATTTCAACTTTCGGCTGCAACAACGGTTTGATTTTGGCTGGCGCGCGCGTTTACTACGCGATGGCGAAGGACAATCTTTTTTTCAAAGCGACCGAAAAGCTCAACAAAAATCACGTTCCGGCGACCGCGCTCATTTTGCAGTGCATCTGGACTTGTCTGCTCGTTTTGCCGCGCACGGTTACGACCGACGCGGCAGGCAAAACGACTTACGGCAATTTGTACGGAACGCTGCTCGATTACGTCGTTTTCGCGGTTTTGATTTTCTACATTTTGACGATTATCGGTTTATTTATTTTGAGACAAAAACGACCCGACGTGCCGCGCCCGTATCGCGCTTTCGGTTATCCGATTGTCCCCGCGCTTTACATCGTCGCGGCAACAATTATTTGTCTGGTTCTTTTATTTTACAAAGCGCAAACATCTTTGCCCGGACTCGCCATCGTGCTGACGGGCGTTCCGGTTTATTTTATCTGGCGGTCAATGGCAAAATCGCCCGATTCCAATGTTGATTAATAAGCAGGAATTTTAGGATTTCATAAATTTTGGAGGTCTGAATGTCACTTTTTGCAACCAAGTCAATTGACAAAATTGTTGCCGAAGCCCAGGAAACCGGCGAGCATACATTAAAGAAAACGTTAAGCGGGCTGGACTTAACGATGCTCGGAATCGGTGCGATTATCGGCACGGGAATTTTTGTTTTGACCGGACAAGCCGCCGGAAAACACGCCGGTCCGGCGGTCATTATCTCGATGATTCTAGCGGGAATCGTCAGCGCGTTTGCCGCTCTGTGTTACTCGGAATTTGCCGCCAGCATTCCAATTTCCGGTTCGGCTTACGCTTACGGTTACGGCACGCTCGGCGAATTTGTCGCGTGGATTATCGGCTGGGATTTGATTCTCGAATACGCTTTCGGCGCGGCGACCGTGGCGGTCGGCTGGTCGGGATATGTCGTTAGTCTTTTCAGAGACACGCTGGGGATAAATTTCCCGCTCGCCTTGAGCGCGCCGCCCGGAACTGCAATAAAGCTCGCCGACGGTACGACGGCGACCGGAATTTTTAATTTACCCGCATTTTTGATTTCGATTGCCGTGACTTTGCTCCTGATCAAAGGAATCAAAGAATCAGCCAGCTTTAACTCGCTGATTGTAATCATCAAGATTCTGGTTGTGGTGTTATTCATCATCGCCGGAATCGGTTACGTTACTCCAAGCAACATCGGACTTGGCTGCACTGTGGGAGCACCCGATTGCGCGCCGTTTATGCCATACGGTTTTAGCGGAGTCGTTACCGGAGCGGCGGTTATCTTTTTCGCCTACATCGGTTTCGACGCGGTTTCGACCGCAGCGCAGGAAGCTAAAAATCCGCAGCGCGATATGCCGATTGGAATTTTAGGCTCGCTGGCGATTTGTACCGTTCTTTATATTTTGGTCGCCGGAATCATGGTCGGATTGGTTGATTACAGATTGTTGACCAACGCCGCCGCCCCGATTGCCGTTGCGATTGACGCCGCTCTGCAAAAAGCGCAGGGGACGACGATGGGAACGATTCTTCAAGTGTTCCCGACGATTATTAAAGTCGGCGCGGTTCTCGGACTCAGCTCGACAATGGTCGTCATGGTAATGGGACAGCCGCGCGTTTTCTACTCGATGTCGAAAGACGGTTTGCTTCCCGGCTGGGCGGCGAAAATTCACCCGAAATATCAAACGCCCCACATCACAACCGCCATTACCGGCGCGATTGTGGCGATTTTGGCAGGCTTTGTGCCAATCAGCCTGCTCGGCGAATTGGTCAGCATCGGAACGCTGTTCGCATTTGTCATCGTAGGAACGGGAATCATCATTTTGCGGTCTTCAAATCCGAATTTGAACCGCCCGTTCCGCGTGCCGCTTTCGCCGTTTATTCCGATTGCCACGGTCGTTTCGGCGGCTTATCTGATGAACAGTTTGCCGCTCGACACCTGGCTGCGTTTGATCGTCTGGATGTCCATCGGCTTGGTGATTTATTTTGCCTACAGCTATTCGCACAGCAATCTTGCGACCGTAACCGATCTCGAATCGGAAGAAGACGCTCCCGGAAATTACGTGCCGCCGTTTAGCGCGATGCTGGCAATTATTTTGGCTATAGCTTTGACGGTTTATCAAGTTCCATATTTGATGAATCTTCCTTCGGAAGCCGTGACGATTAATCTTATCGTACGTCTTTTCGCTTGGCTTATCACGGGCGCTCTGGTCGCGGTGCTTATGTACGGCAAAAAGAACCGCGCTGGAACGGGACGCACCAAACAAACCCAAATGACCGGTTTATTATTGTCCGTCATTAATTTGTTGATTTGGGCTGGCGTAACTTACTGGCTTTTGGTGCTTCGCCCCGAACTACACAAGATGTAGATTTCGCGTCCGTTTGGTAAATTTCAACTTTAAATCGCGGCTTTCGGAGTGGCAAAACTGCTGCGCCGGAAGCCGCTTTTGATTAAATCAAAATGCCCGAAGAAAAATCGGAAAAATTCAAAACCTGGCATCGCTGGCTGATTGTCGCGGCTTGCGCTCTCACCGTCGCTTTTTGCCCCGTTCCCGAAGGCATCAAACGCGAATCGTGGATTTTGCTGGCAATTTTTCTGGCGACGATTGTCGGTTCGATTGCGCGCCCGGTTCCGGCGGGCGCAATGGTTTTAATCGGCGTTGCGGCTTTGCCGATTTTCGGCGCGCTGTCAATCGGCGACGCGCTCAAAGGCTACGCCGATCCGGTCGTCTGGCTCGTTTTAATCGCATTTTTTCTGGCGCGCGGAATGATTAAAACCGGCTTGGGCAGGCGCATCGCGCTGCTTTTTGTCAGAGCCATCGGACATACAACTCTGGGACTCGGTTACGCACTCGCTTTTACGGACGGCGTTTTGTCATCTGTTGTTCCGTCAAACGGCGCGCGCAACGGCGGAATTGTAATGCCGATTGCGCGTTCGGTCGCCGAAACCTACGACTCGACGCCCGAAGAAAACCCGGAAAAACTCGGAACGTTTTTGATGAATCTGCTTTATCAATGCGACGTTATTTTCTGCGCCACTTTCTTAACGGGACAAGCCTCAAACATCATCATCGCCAGATTCGCCCAGCAAACAGCCGGAATCGAAATCACCTACGCGCGCTGGTTCATCGGCGCAATTGTTCCCGCTTTGATTTCACTTGTAGTCGTGCCGCTGCTTATTTATCGCTTTTTCCCGCCCGGAATCAAACACACGCCCGCAGCCGCGCAGTTGGCGTCGGAAGAACTCGAAAAAATGGGCGCGATGAGCCGCTACGAAACATTGATGCTGCTGACTTTCATCGCCACCGCCGCGCTTTGGATGACAAAAGGCTGGCTGCACAATCTCGATACAACGGTTGTCGCGCTGATCGGACTCGTCGGGCTGCTCGTCTCTAAAGTCTTGAACTGGGAGGACTTGATTCAGGAAAAAGCCGCTTGGGAAGTTTTCATCTGGTACGGCGGTCTGGTCAATATGGCTGGCGCACTGGGCGAAACCGGGCTGACCAAACTCTTCGCCGAACGTGCCGCTGGGCTAACAACCGGCTGGCAATGGTCGGCGGCGCTCGCCGTTTTAGTTTTCGTTTATTTTTATTCGCATTACGCCTTCGCCTCGATCACCGCTCACGTGACGGCAATGTTCATCCCGTTTTTAACCGTCAGCCTGACGGCAGGCGCGCCCGCCGGACTCGCCGTTTTGCTGCTCGCTTATTTCTCGAACCTCAACGCTTCAATCACGCATTACGGCACAACATCAGGCGCGGTTTATTTCGGCACAGGCTACGTCCGGCAAGGCAATTGGTGGACAATCGGCTTTCTGGCTTCAATCGCCAACATTCTGATTTGGACTGTTTTCGGACTCGTTTGGTGGAAAATTTTAGGCTGGTGGTAAACAAATTTCCTAATTTTATAAAGTTGAAAGTAATCTTGTTTCTACTTCTTTGATTCCACGAGGTGAAATAATTGCGACTTCCGTATCTTGGTCATATTCTATCAAGCGCTGTGAATGTAAAGGACGTAATATGTCCTTTCGATAATCTGATTGTCTTGGATGTTCAACCCAATCAAACAAATCTTCAACGGGTATGCCGCTTGTTGGAATGCCTGATTCTTGTTCCGAGTAAAGAAGAAGCAACGTTTGATCTTTATAACCTAAAGTATTATCCAACACACGTTTCTTTCCAACAACAGTCCAAATTTGCGGAATCTGACGTGCTGCTATTGCGTCTAAAAGAGCTTGTGCTTCTTCTAACGAAAGGGCGTGAAAAATTCTGATTAATTCGCACAAACACCAGTCAGCAATCCGTAAACAAGCCACTGCATCAATCTCATTTGCATCAACTTCGCCTCCTACATGCGCGATTCCTCGTTTATTCCTTAGAGTATATAAAAACGCTAAAGCTCTCGGAATCATTACTCGAAGGCTTTCGGGAAACGAAGCAGCAGGTATTCGTTCAAATTTTGCGCACTCGTCTCCGAGATTTGAAATTTTTTGTCCGAAAGGCGTAGATTTTCCCGTCAAATGCTCTTGCAAGAAACGAATCATCGTTTCGCAAAATTTTCCGGCGCGGACACCACAAGCATCGTATTGACCTTCGGCAAAAGCAGATTTCAGATCAATATAGTGTTTGATTATTCGCGTTCGGAAATTTTTAGGAATAGATTTGAGCGCATTTTCTAATGCTAAATCATTTGCTCTTGTACTCATATTGACCTTCTGAATTCTTCTCTCTGCTGATCACGTTATCCCTTAAAAGTCTAACAAGCGCCGGAGCTAATTCAGTAGATTTATATCTGTAACCTTGAGCATTTTCCAACTGTGTTTGAATATCACTTATAACTTTAGGAATTTTAAAAAAACCTTCGGCTATGAGTTGGGTTAGCATAGCTTTTGGTCCCGGTCTGCCCGATCTTTTTTTTGCACCTACTTCTTTTGTTTTACCCCTTTTTGCTTCTCGTCCGTTTGTTTCTTGAGTCTGTTTGCCATTGCTTTTGCGCGAAACTGCGGAATGATGTTGGTCTGAATCTCTACTTCCTTCATCATCTAAATAAGACTCACCACGCGACATAATTCGATAAACTATTCCGTTATCGCTTGGTATGCGGTCAACTTTGTCACCAGCCTTGTCTAATGCTTGTCCAACTGCTTGTCTTGTTGTTCTAAGCCTAAATTTATCAGTTAAAATTTTGGCAATCTGCGGCGCTTTAAGCCCATCAACTTGACACTCGTTGTTTGCAATTCTCAAAAGATGAAGTGAACGGTCGAGAACTGATTGAGCCTTTAATATTTCTGGATGCGAAGTTCTATCAATTTGCATCAAAGCTGCAATTTCGTCCACTTGTGCTTTATCTTCACTAAATTTCGCTTTTGCAGGTGTGGCTGCGGTGCTTTTGGTTGTTGTTGAACCAGCAACATGACCTTGCTGTCGAGTCAAAAGTTCAACAGTACGATTGAAGGCAGCTTCTCGCAGACTTTTATCAACAGTCATAGCAACTTCTTCAGCTTGTTTGATAATTGCTTGAATATCCATTCCGCTCATATAACTACTCCAATTCAAGATATTGAGAAGATTGTAAATCTAAAAAGCTAATCTGTAAAATAAACATTTATTACTCATAAGTTTGAAACTCATTCGCCTATTTGTGCTGTTTTCAAACATTTTGTTGATATTCACTATGTAAAAGTTTTTGAAAATCGGCTTGAGTATCAATGTCAAAAGCGGCTTCCGGTGCGGGTATTGTTGCAATCTCGGCGGCATGTTTTTTGATAACGGCTTTTGCGCCTGCGTCGCCTTGCAAATCGGACAGTTCGGCGAACATTTCGCGGGCGAACAGAGCAGGGACGCCCAGCGTGTCAGAGTATTGGCAAGCTGCAATCGGCTTTTTTGTTTTTTGGGAAGTTTCAACTAAACGGTTGAGAGTTTCCGCCGTGACGAACAGTTGGTCGCAGAGCATTAGAATTGTCGCTTCGATGTTCGTGTTTTCCGCCAGCAGAACAGATAAGCCCGTTTTGATTGAACCGCCCATTCCGGTCGCCCAATTTTCGTTGATTGCCGGGAGAACGGGCAAATCTTTGATTTCCATTTGCAATTTTTCAGCGTTTGCGCCCAAAACAATGACAATAGGGCGAGCGCCGGAAGACAGAGCGGTTTCCGCTGCGCGGCGTAAAAGCGTTTTTCCTTCAAATTCGAGCAGTTGTTTCGGCTTGCCGTTCATTCGCGTGGACGCTCCGGCGGCAAGAATTATAATTCCGATTTTTTGCATCAGCTTCGCTCGTAAATCGAACCCGTTCGGTTTCGCAGAAAACCGCCCGCGCGATTGGCAAGAACGGCATTTATTTCGGCAATAATCGAAAGCGCAATTGCTTCGGGCGTATCCGCGCCGATGTCCAAACCGACGGGCGCATAAAGTTTTTGCAGTTGTTCCTCGCTAAACTTTTCGCTTTCGTCGGCTAATTCCTGCAACATAGTTTCAGTGCGGCGTTTCGGTCCTAAAACTCCGACGTAAACCGGATTGAGCGGTAAAATTCGGCGCAGGATTTCCTTGTCTTTCGAGTAATCGTGCGTCATCAAGACGGCGACGGTTTGCGCGGAAACAAATAAATTTTCGTTTAAATTTTCGGGGCGTGAGATGACAATTTCGTCTGCTTTCGGGAAACGTTCTCCGGTCGCAATCGCCGGGCGGTGATCAACAATTGATGCACGCCAGCCCAAGCCTTTGGCAAAACTGATAAGCGGAACGGCGTCTGCGCCTGCCCCGAAAACTACGAGCGAAACAGGCGGTTTGATATTTTCAAAGAAGAACTCAAAGCTTCCTTGCCCGGTCTCATAAGTTTTTATCTGCGAGATACAATTTTCGTCAAAAAAAATCTTGCAATCATTAAGTAATCGGCAAGAGCTTTCCAAAAACTTCGGGAGATTTTTGAAATCAAATTGTTCTACTTCGCTGTAAAAAAATCTCCCGCCGATTGGAATATCGAGGCTGGAATCCGTTGAAATCAGCGTTGCGATAGTTTGGCGTTCTTGATTTTCAAAAGCCGTTTGTAAAGCTCGAATTAAGATGCTTTGACGGTCAATCGTTTCGAGCAATATCCGAATTACGCCCCGACAGCCCATATTGAGGCTGAAAACCGAATCGTCGTTTGCGGTTGTGTCATAAGTAAAAACCTGCGCCGCGCCGGTTTGCAAAACTCGTTTGGCTCGTTCCAAAACATCGGCTTCGAGGCACCCGCCCGAAACCGTGCCGAAAGTTTCGCCCGTTTCGAGAATCAACATTTTCGCGCCCGGCAAGCGATAACTCGAACCTTTAACATCAACAACAGTCGCCAGAACCGCTTTTGCGCCGCTTGAATCAATCTCCCGCATTTGGGCGAGAATGTTTTGCAACTCTTTCATTCGCTTACCGGTAAAAATATAAATTACACTCGAAATAATTCGATTATGCAATTCGTTATTTTCTCATATAAATTTTGATTCGAGATATTTTCTATTGTTATGAACCCTATCTCGATGAAACAGTTTACAAGGCGAATTTATAACGTTGGTATGTTCTTTGCTATGACACGCTTAAAAGCAATTTAATTGCACGCAGTTCGTACAAACGAGCGGCGAAAAAAGAACAAGGAGTAGGAAAATAATGGCAAATAATCAAGAAAACCAGGGCGGTTTCCCGCAAAACCAATCGCAGGGACAAGACACACATTCAACTACCGGCGACGGACATCCGCCGCGTCCGGGCGAACCGGGTTACACCAGCTCGCAAGGTTCAGGGGGCGGCGGAAGCAATGCCGGGCAGCAGCAAACCGGCGGAACCGGCGGTTACGGCGGGACGAGCGGCGGCAGCGGTTCAGGCGGTTCTTCGTCCGGTGGAAAATAATTGGACGATTGATTTTTATTTGAAGAAAAACGCCGGATAGAATTGTGATTTTAGTTTTAATCACAATTTTATCCGGCGTTTTTATGATGTTGATTTTCGCAAGATTCCGGTCAAAACAAAAACTGCGATGCCTGAAATTTTGAGTTTCGATGATGCGACGTTTGAAGGCAAGCGCATCGGCGATTTCACGATTGCTTACCGCATTTCGAGTGGAATGAACACGGACGTTTTCGCCGTCTGGCATCATCAAATGCTCGCGCCGCTGATTTGCAAACGGCTAAAACCGGATGCCGCCGACAATCCGAAATATCGAAGGCTTTTTTTTGAAGAAGCCGAGGCGCTCGCCGCGATGAATCATCCCGGAATTGTACGGCTATTTGAATTTAACGAGCACGCTGAATTGCCGTATCTACTGCTCGAACACATCGGCGAACGAACGCTGCGCGACGAATTGAGAGAAAACGGGGCGTTTGCCGTATCGCGCGCCGTTCGGATTGTTCAGCACCTCGCGGCGGCGGTGCGCCACATTCACTCGAAAGGTTTTTTGCACCGCGATCTAAAACCCTCAAACATCATTTTGCGCGGCGGTCGCCCGGTTTTGATTGATTTCGGCGTTGTCTGGAAAGTAGAACCCGAACGCACGCCGCCGGATCGCAGCGGAACGCCGCAATATCTCGCGCCCGAACAAATCAAGCGGGAAAAACTCACGCCGGCAACCGATGTTTACGGTTTGGGAATGCTGCTTTTTGAATTGCTGTCGGGCGAGCGTCCGTTTTTGCGCGGAAACGAGTCAGGCGAATCAATTCCGCTCCCCGAGCGTTACCCGCAGCTTATCGAAAATCCGAAGAAGTTTGGGGAAAGCGGACAAAAAATTAACGCGGCTTTGGCAGAAACAATTTATCGCTGTCTGGAAAAATCTCCGGAAGCGCGTTTCTCCAACGCCGTTGAATTAATGAAAGAACTCGATCCGTTTACCGAACTAAAAATCTGGTCAACGGGCGGAAGTCTGGCAGAACCTTTTTAATAACCGATTCACATAAGTTTTGCGGGCGTAATCGGCAAATCGCGGATTCGTTTTCCGGTCGCGTGAAAAACCGCGTTGGCGATTGCCGCCGGAACGCCAACCATCCCCAGCTCGCCCATTCCTTTGACGCCGAGCGGATTAACGATTTTGTCGTCTTCTTCTACAAACACCGTCTCGATTTCAAAAACATCGCCGTTTGTCGGGACGTGATAATGCTGCAAATTCGGGTTTATTATGCGCCCGTAGCGATGGTCAATTTCGGTTTCTTCGGTCAAAGCCATTCCGATTCCCCAAATCGCGCCGCCCATTTCCTGACTATGCGCGGCTTTCGGATTGATGACTTTTCCCGCTGCCGTCATTGCTAAAACGCGCGTCACGCTGATTTTTCCTATATCCTCGTCAACTTTGACTTCGACAAATTGCGCCCCGTGCGAGGCAATCGAATATTTCCCGCGCTCGCCGAAATTCGGCATTGATTGATGCGTTTCTTCTAATTTGTCGAGATTTTTAGTCCGCAAGACTGAAGCAAAATCCGCAGTTTCGCGTCCGGCAAGGTCGCCGATTTTTTTCATCATTTTCCGGCAGCATTCCTGCACCGCCGTGCCGATGCTAGCCGTCGTCAGACTTCCGCCATGAACCGGAGCTTGCGGCAAATCGGAATTTCCGAGTTCAAACTTCACCTTTTCCATCGGCAAACCGAGATTTTCCGCCGCAATCATTGTAATCGTCGTATAAGTTCCCGGTCCCATATCGCTCGCAGCCGATTGCACGAGAGCCGTGCCGTCGGGTTTTAAAACGATTTTCACCGTCGCCGGAGCTTGAAAAGCGCCCCAACGCCCGGTCGCCACGCCCCAGCCGACGAGCAATTTTCCTTCGCGCATCGAGCGCGGTTCGAGCTTGCGATTTTTCCAGCCGAATTTTTCTGCGCCCTGCGTGTAACATTCGCGCAGAGCTTTGCTGGAAAAAGGCTTGCCGTTTTGCGGATCGGTTTCGGCGTAATTAATCAGGCGAAGTTCAAGCGGATCAATCTTGAGCGCGTAAGCCAATTCGTCGAGCGCCGATTCGAGCGCGAACATTCCCGAAACCGCGCCCGGCGCGCGCATCGCGAACGGCGTTGACAAATTGGTTTTGGCGACTTTGTAATCAACGCGCACATTCGGACAGGCGTACATTTGCTGCGACACGGCAGTCACGTCTTCCTTGTAATCTTCAAACGGCGATGTGTTGCCGACGCCTTCGTGAACGATTGCGGTTAATTTTCCGGTTTTGTCCGCGCCAAGCGCGACTTTTTGAATTGTGTACGGGCGATAACCGTGTCCGGTGTACATCTGTTTGCGCGTGAAAACGATTTTGATCGGGCGTTTTAATTCGCGCGACGCCATCGCCGCGAGCATCGCTTGATAAGTCGGACGCAAACCCGCGCCGAACGCGCCGCCGACAAACGGCGAGATCACGGTTACGTTTTCTGCCGGAATACCGAAAATCGAAGCCAGATGATTGCGGACGTTGTAAACGTATTGCGTTTTATCGAAAATCTTTAACTTCTCGCCTTCCCAGAGCGCGACCGAAGCGTGCGGCTCAATCGGATTGTGATGTTCGACCGGAATCGTGTATTCGGCTTCGATTTTGACAGCCGCCGTTTTCATCGCCGCATCCGCATCGCCGCGCGGTTTCGGTGGCGGAGCTTTGGTTTCCTTGCCCGGAAAATAAGCGTTGACGCGCGCCGTGTGCAAATCGGTTTCGTGCGCTTCGGCGTCGTAAGCGATTTTTACCTGCCGCGCCGCCCAGCGCGCCTGCTCGAAAGTTTCGGCGATGACAAGCGCAACCGGCTGCTGGTTAAAATAAATCTTGTCCGATTGCAGAGCGCGAAACGAAATGCCTTCGGGCGCTAATTCGTCTTTGTCGCGCTTGTCGGTAAAAGCCAGTTTCGGCGCGTTTTGGTGCGTGAAAATTTTGACGACGCCCGGCTGTTTTTCGGCTTCGTGAACATCAATTGATTTGATTTTGCCGTTGGTGACGGTGCTTAAAACAAGATAGCCGTGCGCCAGATTCGGAGCGGAAAATTCCGCCGCATATTTCGCCGCGCCCGTCACTTTTGCCGCGCCGTCAACGCGGCTGGTCGGTTTGCCGATTAGTTTCGCCATTTTTTCACCTTCTTCGACTTGAAATTTGCTTTTTATTCCGCTCTGGACTAAATATTTATTTGTGAAGGTTAACTGGAAAACAGACGAAAAGCAATCATCGCTTTTGTTCGCCCGCAAAGCCTCCGTTGGCGGTCTCAAGATCAATCACTGGCGCATTGCGGCTGGCGAAATGCCTGAACACGTTTCTTCAAAACACGAGCTTAATATAACTCTGGCGGGCATTATGACGACCGAGCGACAAACGGCAACGGGAAAATTGCGGCGCTTGCACGGGACGCCCGGAAATGTTTGTCTAACTCCCGCCGGACAGCCGATTTCCGCCGCCTGGAAAAACGAGTTTGAATGTTTGTCAATCAATCTCGAACCGGCTCTGTTAATTCAAACCGCGCTCGGAATCAATCTTTCTCCTAATTTTGAATTAATCGAAACTTATCAGAAAAACGACCCGTTGATTCAACACGTCGCGCTCAATTTGCTCTCGGAATTCGATTCCGAAATCCCGGCGGGAAAGCTGTACGCCGAATCGCTGGCGCAGACGCTCGTTTTGCACATTTTGCGAAATTACAGCACGGCGCGTTTTACGCGGGGAAACTTTAACGGCGGGCTTTCAGGCTATAAATTGCGCCGCGCCACCGAGTTTATTCACGAAAACCTCGAAGGGGATTTAACTCTTACTGAAATCGCCGAAGTTGCGGGTTTGAGTCAATTTCATTTTGCACGCGCTTTTCGCCGCACAACCGGATTGACGCCGCAGCAATACATCACGCAAAAACGAATCGAACGCGCCAAACATCTTCTTGCCGATGGCGATTTGCCGCTGGTCGAAGTTTCTCTGCGCGCAGGATTTAAAAATCAAAGCCATTTCACGACGCTCTTTCGCAAATTTACCCGCCTGACGCCAAAGGCTTGGCGCGAATTAAAACACGCCTAAAGCAAACAGAGAAAATAAACAGCAAGAGGGCGTAAGACGCCGGGCGATCAATTTTCATAAATTTGGTGAACCAACAAAGGAGAGCCAAAAAGATGAAGACATTGCTGATTTTTATTTTGCTGATTTTATCGAGCGTTGCCGTTCAGGCGCAAATTGCAAAACAACCATTTAAACAGGCGACCAAAGCGGCTAAAGCCGGAAATTACGAACAAGCTCTCGCGCTTTATCAAAAGGCGCTGGAAACGGCTGATTCAAACGCTTCGCCGAGTTTTCTGACCAGAATTCATTACAATCTCGGAGTTTGTTTCTTTCATTCCGATCAACTCGCTCAAGCTGTCAAACAATACGAACGAGCGATTGAATTGAGCGGCGGCAGTTATCACAGAGCTTTTCGCGCGCTCGGTATGGCACAGCGCGATTTGAGAAATTGGAAAGCGGCGAAAGAAGCGTTTGTCAAAGCCGTCCGCGTTTCGGGCGAGCGCGACGGCGAGGCTTGGTTTGATTTAGCAATGGTTTTAATCGAAGAAAAAGATTTCGCGTCCGCCGCCGAAGCCTTCAAACAAGCCATTAAAAACAACAGCATCGCTCTGGCTGCAAGCCACAACAATCTCGGCGTCATTCTGGCTTTGAATGGAAATTTCCATGCGGCTGAAAAAGAATTTCAAATCGCGCTGCAAAAATCCGACGGCAAATTCAGCGAAGCAAAAAACAATTTGGATTTTTGCCGACAGCGAGCAATGAACAAGGAATTGCAAGCGAAACTGGAATTCGGACGTTAAAAACTGACAATAATTTTAATCAATTGCCTCCGGCTTTAGCTGGAGGATTATAAAAGCACAAACATCGGCTTTAGCCAAATCGGATTACAAAAGTTTGTCCGGCGTAATCGGCAAGCTCCGAACGCGATTGCCGGTTGCGTTAAAAATCGCGTTCGCAATCGCCGCCGCGACACCGACAATTCCGACTTCGCCGATGCCTTTGATGCCCATTTTATTGACATACGGGTCTTCTTCTTTGACGAAAATCGTTTCGATTTCGCCGACATCGAGATTCGTCGGAATATGATAATCGGCAAAGGAGCGCGTCACGAAATTGCCCCAGCGCGGATCGAGAATTGATTCTTCGTGCAGAGCTTGTCCGATGCCCCAAATCACGCCGCCGAGCATTTGCGAATCGGCTGTTTTCGGATTCAAAATGCGCCCCGCGCCGGTTGCCGCGACAACGCGCCGGACTCTGACCATTCCGGTCAGGTCGTTTACCCAAACCTCGGCAAAATTGGCGTTAAACGAATGCGAAGCGTATTTTTCGGCTTCGGGAAGCGGTTTTGCGTCAACGCGGGTTTGAAAATCGCCGATATTTTCGGAAATCATCAGCTCGGCGGCGGTCGGACGCCGGAAAAACTGTTTGCCCGATTTGGCGAGCAGTTCATCTGTGATTTTCCGGCAGCCGTCGTTAACGGCGTTGGCAAAGCTCGCCGCGCCGACCGAACCGACCGAACCGGCGGCGGGCGGCAAAGCCGAATCGCCGAGCTTGATGCCGACTTTTTCAATCGGCAGACCGAGCGCGTCCGATGCAATCTGCGCCAGAATCGTGTGCGTGCCCGTTCCCAAATCCGAAGCGGCAAGCTCGACGCTCGCCCGCACTTCGTTTCCGTTTCGAGCCAATTTTACGATTGCCGAAGTGTCGCGCTGACGCGCCGGATAAATGCCGCAGCCGACGCCGTAACCGATCCAATATTCGCCTTGCCGATTTTGACGCGGCTCGAATTTGCGATTTTTCCACCCGAATTTTTCCGCTCCCGCGCGCAAAGCCTGAACCAGCGAGCGCGACGACCAGGGCTTGCCGGTCAAAGGGTCTTTGGCGGGTTCGTTTTTGATGCGAAGCTCGACCGGATCAATTTTTAATTTATAAGCCAATTCGTCAATCGCCGATTCGAGAGCAAAGCTGCCCGTAGATTTTCCCGGCGCGCGGTTAAAAGTCGGTAAAATAACATTCATCGGCGCGACGCGGTAAGCAATCAGGCGATTCGCCGCTTCGTACATATGCGCCGAAACGTCGCCGCACGGCTCGGCGAATTCGCCGTTGATCGCGCAATGAGTTGTCGTTTCGTGAGAAATAGCCGTTAGAATTCCGTCTTTCGTCGCGCCGAGTCGGATGTGCTGATCGTTTTTCTGGCGTAATCCGACCGAATTGAACATCATCTGTCTGGTCAGAGCGAGCTTTACCGGACGCTTGACGATTTTAGCCGCCATCGCCGCAACGACGACGTGACCCCACGCGCCGCCTTTTGAGCCGAAACCGCCGCCGATGTGCGGCGTGATGACGCGGACATTTTCCGGTTTTAGCCCAAATGCACCGGCAACCGCGTTCTGCACGCCGTTGACGACCTGAGATTCGTTGTAGAGAATTAATTTGTCGTCGGCTTCCCAAACGGCAATCGTCGCGTGCGGAGCCATCGGATGATGATGCTCAATCGGCGTTTCGTAAATTGCGTCAACTTTGAATTCGGCTTCGCTGAAAGCCTTTTCGACATCGCCGCCGCGCGTTACGTCCTGTCGGTCCTCGAGCTTTGGTTTCGCGGCTTGTTTTTTTTCGGTTTCAAAATCAACTTTTCCTGCGGTGCTTTGATAATTGACCTTAATCAGCCCCGCCGCATAACGCGCCTGCTCGAAAGTTTCGGCAACAACCACTCCGATGTTTTCGCCCCAAAAATTAACATCCGGCGTTTGCAGCATCGCGCCGCCGCGAACGCTCCGCGCGGAAGCTAATTTCGGCGCGTTTTTGTGCGTAATGATTGCGAGAACGCCGGGAGCTTTTTCCGCCGCCGTTTGATCAATCTCCAGGATTTTTCCCGCCGCCGTTTCGCTTTTGAGGAGAAAGCCGCAGGCGACGTTTTTGACGGGAAAATCGGTAGTGTAAGAGGCAGTTCCCGTTACTTTCAAAATTCCGTCAATCCGGTTGACGGCTTCGCCTGTCAAGGTTTTTCGCTTGTTCATTTTACTTCTCGAATTTTCCGCCGTTTCGGTTTAAGCGACGCCGTTCATCGCGCGTTCGAGCGCGCGGACGATTGCGCGTTTTCCGAGTTCGACTTTATAAGCGTTATGTTTGAGCGGTTTCGCGTCTTTCAAAGCGGCTTCGGCGGCTTGGCGAAAAGTTTTTTCGTCGGCTTTCCCGCCCGTTAAAACAGCTTCGGCTTCTGATGAGCGCCAGGGCTTGTGCGCGACGCTGCCCAAAACGACGCGCGCGGATTTGATTTTATCGGCGCTCATTTCCAGCGCGGCGGCGACCGAAACGAGCGCGAAAGCGTAGCTCGCGCGGTCACGCACTTTTAAATAATAAGATTTGGCGGCAAACGGCGATTTCGGCAGCTCAATAGCAGTAATCAATTCGCCGTGCGCGAGATTGTTGTCTTTTTCCGGCTGGTCGCCCGGCAAGCGGTGAAAATCATTGATCGGAATTGTGCGTTCCTGACCGTTTGTTCCGCGCACGCGAACAACCGCGTCGAGCGCGTAAAGCGCGTTTGCCATATCGCCCGGATAAGTAGCGACGCATTGCTCACTGTAACCAACAATAGCGTGAATACGATTAATACCTTCACGCGCGCCGCAGCCCGTTCCGGGTTCGCGTTTGTTGCAGGGCATTGCCGTGTCATAAAAATATTGACAACGAGTCCGCTGCATTAGATTTCCGCC
>DASVTY010000058.1:0-98117 GCA_036387315.1 Pyrinomonadaceae bacterium | reverse complement strand
TCCGATCCAAATCCCGAGGGCAATAAACGCCGGAATTTGGATAACGGTAAAGAATATAATCGCGGTTATGCTGCGGCGCGGAAATAATAAAATATAACCGCCGAGAACGCCCGAAATCGCGCCCGAAGCGCCGAGCATCGGGATAATCGAATTCTGGTCGGTAAAAATCTGAGCCAGAGCCGCAAATGTTCCGCAGACGAGATAAAAAACCGCAAAGCGAATGTGTCCCAAACGGTCTTCGAGATTGTCGCCAAAAATCCAGAGATACAGCATATTGCCGAAAATATGCATTAAACCTCCGTGCATAAACATCGAGGTCAGAATTGTTCCCCAAACCGGAATCGGTGTCGGCTGTAAAGGAATCACGGCGCGGTTGCCGAAAGAATCGCGGATTATCTGCGGCGCGGCAAGGTCAACGCCGGTCGTAATCTCGCGCGGGACGACCGAAAAAGCGTAGGTAAAAGCGTCGTTATAACCCGCGCCCTGAAACAAAATGTAAACCACGATGTTTGCCGCAATCAGCAAATAAGTTACATACGGAAATCGCAGCAGGTCGCTGTTGTCGTCGCCAATCGGAAAAAGCATCGGAATTAATTACGAATTATGAATTACGAATTACGAATTCGATTGCTTGATAATTCGTTGTCATAATTTCAGTTTCGGCTTTTGATAATGTCGTGTTTCCGACCGTTTTTCAGTACGGTTTCCGACTATTATTTTTAAAATTCAAATGTTTCGAGCGGTAAGTTTTTTGACCGGGCGAGCGGTTTGCTACACTTGAAACACAACGGAAGAGAGGCGAACAAACTCATAATTTAAAAATCGTTTTCGCCCGCGCACAACTGATGTTTTCGGACAAGCTCAATTTCACAGAACAGCCAAAACTTAGCGGCGAGACGTTTGACGCAATCGTCATCGGCGGCGGCGTAATCGGTTTATCCATTGCGCGCGAACTGAAAAAACGTGGCGTCGAACGAATTTTGATTCTCGAAAAAAACGCGCATTTCGGAGCGGAGGCGTCAAATGCAGCCGCAGGAATGCTCGCGCCGCAGGCGGAAGCCGATTCGGCGGATGATTTTTTCAATCTCTGCCGCCAAAGCCGTGATTTGTATCCGATTTTTGCCGCCGAACTGCTTGACGAAACCAACGTTGACGTTCAACTAGATCAAACCGGAACGCTTTATCTGGCTTTTGATGAAAAGGATTTGGAAGAAATCGAAAAACGCTTTACATGGCAGCGAGCGGCGGATTTGCCTGTTGAAAAAATCAGTCGCGAAGCGGTTTTAGAGCTTGAGCCGAACGTTTCCGAAAAAGTTTTGGGCGCGCTGCGTTTTCCGCTCGATTGGCAGGTCGAAAACCGCAATTTGATTCGCGCGCTCGTCGAATCACTCCAAAAACAAACTGTTTCACTTAGATGTTCGACCAAAGTCAAAAAGATTTTGTTTGAAAACGGCAAAACCGTCGGCGTTGCCACAAATGCGGGCGAAATACCGGCGCAAAACGTGATTGTAGCCGCCGGAGCGTGGACTTGCGCATTCTCGGAAATGCCTTTTGATTTGCCGCTTGAATCGTTAATCAAGCCGGTTCGCGGTCAAATGCTCAGTTTCGCGTGCCAGGAAAAACCTCTGCGCCACGTCGTTTATTCGGCGCGCGGTTACGCTGTTCCGCGCATCGATAATCGAGTTTTAGTTGGCGCGACGGTTGAAGATGTCGGTTTTGACAAAAGAGTAACGGGCGGAGGTTTGCTTTCTTTGCTGCAAACGGCGGCGGAGATTTCTCCCAAACTATGTGATTTGACTGTTTCCGAAATCTGGGCTGGCTTGCGTCCGGCGAGCCGCGACGATTTGCCGATCATCGGCGAGTTTCCCGAAAATTCCAATTTGTATTTCGCAACCGGGCATTATCGCAACGGCATCCTACTTGCGCCTTTGACTGCGCGGCTGATTGCGGACAAAATCGTCGAGGGCAAAAATTCTCCGTTTTTACAAATTTTTAATTTATCTCGTTTTCAAAGCTAAATTTATGACTCGATTTTTCTCCGTCATTTTATTAATTTTGTGCGTTTCGACAATCGCTTTCGCTCAATCGCGCCGCGTTCCTCCGGTGCGGACAAATCCAGCCGCGACTGCGCCCAGCGCAACTGCGGAAAATCCGGTTTCTCCCGTGCCAAATGAAACGGCAAAAAATGGAGCGGCGCTTTACGAGGACGCAAACACTTACGCAAAGCGCAAGTTTGAAGATTACGAGCGGCGCAAACTTCCTTACAACGACGAGCTACGACAGACAACTCAGCGCGAGCAACGTCAGCTTGCCGCCAAATACGCTGCGCAGCTTGCGGCGCAGAATCCGGCGGGCGATGATTTGTATTTTCTCGGAATGCTGCAACTCTTGGCGACAAACACCGACGGCGCGGGCGAAACGATGAAAAAATATCTCGCTTTGCCGGAAAAAGACGGCGAAAAATCACAAACCGCACGCTCGATTGCCGCCGTTACAGCCGCGCGCCGCAGGAATTTCGATGACGCCGAAACGCTCTTAAAAGAATATTTAAAAAACGCGCCCGTCAAAGTCGCGGAGCGCGTTTTGATTGAAAGCGAAATGGCGGAAAATTACATCGCCGCGAGACAAACCGAACGCGCCGCGTTTCACGCCGAATCCGCGCTGCTCGCCGCCAAACCCGCGCTTTCCGATCCTGGTTCCAACAAACGGCTCGTCAAAGACGTTTACGAATTGGCGATGAAGCTGTTTGAGATTCACGCCGCAGCGGGCGCGCAACAAAAAGCCGAAACGGTTTTGGAAAATCTGCGCGAAACCGGCTCGCACGTTAATCAGCCGGATTTATACTGGCTGGCGACCGACAAATTAGTTACGTTTTTGATTGAAACCGGGCGCAAACCGGAAGCTCTGCAAAAAGTGAAAGCCGCGAAAGATGCGCTCAATACCGCATTTCGAGACGCCGGATCGCGCGCCCAAATTCTTACTTTCCTGCGAAAACGCGAGCCGCAATACAAATTGCTCGGCGAATCTGCGCCGGAACTGGCGGCAGATAAATGGCTCGGCGAAAATTCGTCGCTTAACGGTTTGCGCGGCAAAGTAGTGCTTTTGGATTTTTGGGCGCATTGGTGCGAGCCTTGCTACGCGGCTTTCCCGAATCTTTCCGAATGGCACAAAACTTATTCCAATCAAGGCTTTGAAATCGTCGGCGTCACCCGTTATTACGGCTCGGCTGAAGGCTTCGGCGCGGATGCCGACACTGAATTCGCTTTTTTGCAAAAAATCAAACGCAACCAACGTTTGCCTTACCCGTTCGCAGTCGCCAAAGGACTCGTCAATCACAACCGTTTTTCGGTCGAAAGCCTGCCGACCGGAATTTTAATTGATAAAAAAGGCGTCATTCGCTACATCGGAACCGGCTCGAATCACGCCGGCGATGAAATGGAAAAAACGATTAAAAAACTGCTCTCCGAATAACGGAGAACTGAGAATGAAGAACGGAGAACCGAAAATCTTGAATTTTCTTATGGGTTCTCCGTTCTCAGTTTTCCGTTCTCAGTTTTCTGTTATTTTGTCGGTTTGGCGAATTTGGCGTCTTCAATCGCCACGTTTGATTTGATTTCTTCGGTTTTAAAGGTAAAACCGCCGGAAGCCGTATCCACACGCATTGCGTACGGCATTAGAACTCCTTCAAATTTTCGATAGTCCGACAGATAGGTTTGCACCGGAATTTTGCCCTCCGGCGTCACGGCGATTTGGTTAACGCGAATAGTCAAATTCGTTTTGGCGTCGAATTAATAATATTCACCGGCTAGATTAGACATAATACAAAATCTATATTCTGATTCTGCCCAGCCGGGACAAAAATCCCCTCCTCCATTTGCTGTGCACTGATCAAACTCCGCCTGTGCCTGTACTAAACACCCCATTTGTATGAGTAAGTAAATCGGTACTGGAAACATGGCTTCTACTTTAGACGTACTGCAAATTGTTAATACAATCATCATGCAAAATATTCGCAGTCTCTTCTGAAAGATTTTCATTTTGCCTCCTTCTAATTTAATACGTTTTTAAACTCAAATTGACCTGAAGTTTGCCGACTTGCGGGGCGAATGTAACATTATTATATAAGGATGTCAAAAACTTTTTAGAACCAAACTTTCCTCTATGAGCATCAGCTTACAAATGAGCGGCGAGTTTTGTTTCCGGTTTTGTGGGTGGCGGAAATGGTTAGGAGTGGCGTGGTTTGCGCTGAAACTTTTGTGGCAACTGATAAGGTTAAGAAAAATTCAGGATTGAATTTTTCAGAATTTTCATTTTTGTTTTTCTTTATTTCAAAATTTCGGCAACTGCCGCTTCGTGATGCAAATGGCGACCTGTTAGCAAACTTTCGCGCTTCAAACGCGCTTCAACGTCCGGTTTGACTCCGCGACCTTCGATCAGAACATCGCCGGGCGATTTGTAATCGGAAATCGCGTATTGAAAAATCGCGCCGGTAAGTAGACGGTCAAAAAGCGAAGCCAGAACCGCGCCCATCGTGGTTTCGCCGACAGTTTTAGCGCGCTTTGTCGCCTGCAAACCGGCGGCGAAAATCTCGCTCGTCGAAGCACTCCCGCCGTCGGTTAAAACGACGACTTTGCCTTTATACGAATCGGCTTGCGGATAGGCGATAAATTTTTGTTCCGCTGCGCGAAATTTGAGCGAGCCGAGCGAGGTTTGTTCGGTGACCAGATTTCCGGTGATTCCGGCGGCTAAAGCTCCGAGTCCGCCAACGTTTCCGCGCACGTCGAAAACGATTCCGGGCGCGTCTTTCATTTCGTTAATTGCAGCTCTGATTTTCGCAAGCTGCGGCATCACCCAAATGTTAAAACGAATGTAGCCGACGCCGTTTTCCAGTCGGCGCGTTTCAAATTCGACAGGCTGCGGCGGAAAGTTTCCGAGCGGCAGCGAATATTCAACCTTTTCCGCCGCGCGCTGAAGCGTTAACGTTTGGCGTCCGTCTTTTTCGTTTAAAACCTCGATTTTTACTGTTGAACCGGGCGCGCCATCAAGAAAACGTTCCAAAACTCGCTCGCGCGTAAACTGTTTTTGACCTTCCGTTCCATGTCGTTTTTCGAGAGCGGCGTTAATTGGCGTGAGGATTTCTTCGACAGTTTTATCGCCGATGTTGAGAATCTCAAATCCCGGTTTGACGCCGTTTTTGGCGGCGGGCAAATCCGCGCGGACACGAAATACAACGGCTTTGCCGTCAATTCTCTTCAACTCAATACCGACGCTTCCCTTTCCGCCGTTTTCTTTATTTTCGGTTTCAATTTGCGCTTCGGGCGGGACGACATTGAAATGCGATTGACCAAGCTCGCCGAGCATCATTTGCAAAACGCGGTAAAACTCGGCATCCGATTTGGCGGCGAGCGCTTTCGGCTCGTAAATTTCGCGCATTTTTTTCCAATCAACGCCGCCGAAAGTCGGATCGAAATGTTTTTCGTTGACGGTAGTCCAAACTTTTTCAAACGATTCACGCCGCAGCAGAGCATTTTTGTCCGCGACTAACGGCGTTGCTTGCGAAACGGTTTGCGCAACGGCAAGCGCGCCGCTGAAATTTAAAAGCAAAATCAGTAGAAACAATTTTTTGAGCATCACAATTGTTTTGATGCCTATTATGAAAGATAGATTAGAGGCGATAAAATGATTTTGGGTGCGTTGCCGCTTTCGAGCCACAAAAGTTAAAATCAGGCACGGCAAGAATTTTACACAAAAAACGATTTAAAGGTTTCAAAAATGAAGTATTACGAAAATGTTTTGGGTATTATCGGCAACACGCCGCTCGTCAAAATCACAAAGCTCACCGAACAATACGGAATCAAAGCGCAGATTTTCGCCAAAATGGAATCGCTCAATCCCGGCTATTCGGTGAAAGACCGAATCGGCGTGGCGATGATCGAGGCGGCGGAAAAAGACGGTTCGCTCAAATCTCGCGGGACTGTGATTGAAGCCACGTCAGGCAATACGGGAATCGGTCTGGCTGTCGCGGCGGCGGTCAAAGGCTATAAATGTATTTTTATTATGACCGAAAAGGTTTCGACCGAAAAAGTAAAATATCTCAAGGCTCTCGGCGCTGATGTCGTAATTTGTCCCGTGACGGCGAAAAAAGGCTCGCCGGATCATTATCTGACCGTCGCCCGCCGCATCGCCGATGAAACGCCGAACTCGTTTTACCCGGATCAATTCAACAACATTCCGAACCGCGAAGCGCATTACAAATCAACGGGACCGGAAATCTGGCGCGACACGGACGGAAAAATCACGCATTTCGTCGCTTCGGTCGGTACGGGCGGAACGATTTCGGGCGCGGGGCGTTTTTTAAAAGAACAAAATCCGAAAATCCGCATTGTCCAAGCCGATCCGGTCGGCTCGATTTTAAAAGCGGTCAAAGAAACCGGCAATATGCCCGAAGGCTCGCCGTTTCTGGTCGAAGGCATCGGGCAATCGGATATGCTCCCGACAACTTACGAACCGCGCGTAGTTGACGAAGTTCACAGCATCACAGACCGCGATTCGTTCGAGATGGCGCGGCAATTAACCAGAATTGAAGGCATTTTCTGCGGCGGCTCGACCGGGACGAATTTTGCCGCTGCGCTGCGCATCGCCAAAGATTTGGACGAAAACAGTTTGATCGTTTTTATCGTCTGCGACACGGGCGAACATTATTTGACGAAACATCATTCGGACGAATGGCTCAAAGAAAAACAGCTTCTCGAACCGCAGCGTTTGACCGCCGGGCTTTTGACCGAAACGAAAAACGGGAGCAGACCGCGTAAACTGATTTTCATGGCTCCCAGTCAAACAATCGCCGAAGCTCTCAAAGTGATGGACGAAAACGGCATTACGCAGCTTCCGGTTTTAGATGAAGGAAAATCGGTCGGCTCAATTCGCGAATCGAGAGTTTTGGCGAAGCTGCTAGAAAACCGCGATCTAATGAATTCAAACGTCGGCGAAGTGATGGAAAAAGGCTTTCCGGTCGTTGACGAATCAATCAGCCTAAACGAAGTCTCGCAAAAACTGATGAAATCGCCAGCCGTTCTGGTCGAGGAATATAAACGAATTATCGGAATTATCACGCGAACGGATGTTTTGGATGTGCCGCGCTAAAGTTTTGCAGCGAACTGTATAAAACTTTCAGCGTGGACTCCGGTTATACAGGAAAAGGCGAACCACTGATCGAATCCCGATATTGATTTAACGACGATTCGGAGGCGGCGACTTCGCTTCTTCAACGGTAAGGAAACGTGGACGCTCGAAAGAAACTATACGCCCTTTGACATCCTGCCCTTTGAAAAAATCTACGACGACTGTTTGCACTTCCAAACCGGGCAATGTCTCGTGTCCGCCGTTTTCAACGATTAAATGTGTGCTGTTCGGAAATCCCCAGCGCACTTCTTCAGCCTGAAAAGGCGGCGTGTTGGTATCGAGCGTGCCGCTTATAAACAGAGTCGGAAGCGTACTCCAAAGACGGGATTGCGATGCAGAACCGCTTTCCGATACGCCAATCGCCTTACAATTTTCCGCCGTCCATTGCAGATTTACGTTGCTGAATAACGCCTGCCGCGTTTCTTTCTGTGCTTGTGCGAGTCGTTCAGCCGACCAGCCGATTGAGCAATCCACGGCGTTCGCCATCGGCGACCTTCCTTGAAAGCCGTTATATAACGCTTCTATCCGGCGCGTAAAGAGAGAATAATCGCCCTGGTCTATGGTGTGAAACAACGCCGGAAGCCAAGCGTAGTTTCTCGCATCGGTCATACTGTTACGCACCAGCCATTGCAGTCCGATTTTACCGACACGAATTTGCGCCGGACTCCTGGTTTGCGCGCCGTTGACGGTTAGTGTTACGGGATTTCGTTCCAGCTTATCCAACAAGCGCCGGTAAAGAGCTTCCATATCCGGCACCAGTTTACTCACGGCAGAATCCTCTGCGGCAAAATATGAAAGTTTTTTTATGATTAAATCCCAAACGCCTGGCAGTGCGATTAGATTATCAGCGGCGTCTGTCGCGGCGAAAACAACGCGGTCGAGATTTTTGCCGTGTCGCCTGACCGCCGCTTGAGCCAGCACGGTTCCATAAGAATGCCCGATGAGACTGATGCGCTCAGCGCCGAGCGCCTGCCGCAAATCGTCCAGATCATCAGCGCTGGCGTCGTTAGTATAAGCTGATATTTCAACTCCCTGTTTGCGCCAGTGTTCCGCGCAAACGCGAGAATTGTCGGTGAAAGTTCGCTGCCATTTCTCCGCAGTCTCAAAAACATCCTGCGCGATGGGCGTCGCCGGACAATCCAAACTCGGTGACGACATTCCCAAGCCGCGCTGGTCGAGAAGAATCACGTCCGCGACTTCGCGCAATTTATCAAACAAGCTGAAATAAACGGGAACTCGTCCCATTCCGATGCCGGGAGCGCCCGGACCGCCTGCCAGAAAAACAATCGGCGAGCCGGGTTTTGCCACAGTGCTTTTAAGTCGCACAAATGCGAGCTGAATTAAACGCTTTGATTGATTATTGCGATTTTCGCGTACCCACAGCTTGCCAAGCTCTGCTGAAATCTCTTTTCCGGCGTAAGTTTTAAAGGCGTAAGGTTCGATAATGAGCTTACCGGCGCGCTCTTCTTCCTGTTGTCCGTGGATAGCTGCGCTGGCGGCAACGCACAATAAGCAAACTACGAATAACTTAAATCGGCTCATAACTTAATTTCCTTTTCATTTTCTATGCAGAGTTTTGGTGGCAACTGCTGCTATAGACGTTATAGAAAGAAAATTGTTAACGAATTTAAATCTTAAGCCAATTCACTTATTTATTTTTTATCCTCTAATTTTAGCGAACCACCAGCGCAGTCCGACGAAAAGAAACCGCCAGTCTTTGAAAAATTCGGGCGGTTTGCCTTCAAAGGCGTGACCGATGAATTGGAAAATCCATCCCGTTACGAAAAGCGCGGTCGGGACAATCCAAAAACCGCGAATGAAAAGCGCCGGTAAAAACAGCGGCAATGATAGAGCAATCATCGGAATCCCGATTTTATGCGTGATTTGATTAACCGGATGTTGATGACTTTTTGAATATTCCGAAATCCATTCGTCCCAAGATTTTCCGCCGAGCATTGTTTCGAGTTCTCCTTTTTGCAGCAAAATTTACCGCATTTTAAACGAAAATACGAGTTGAATTGGGAGATGTTAAATTTAACTCGCCGATTCAGCTTTGCTTTTTGATTTCGCTCAACAATTCTTCGTCCGACAGCTTGTTTTCCCAATCGCCCGCAAGCTGTAAGCGGACGGTTTGCGCGCCGCCGCTCGGCGTGCAAACGACTTCAACCAAATCCGGCTCGCCTTCGACGCGAGCCGCTTCGCGCTTTTCGGCGTTATTCGACAAACCGGCGTAAGCCTGTATGCACGACCAAGTTGTTCCTTCACCGTCTTGAATTTCTCTGGGCATAAATTAACGAAAATCCTCTTCTGTTTTATTTCCCGGCGCGGCGGCAAAATCCGCATTTTTTCCGCCCGGCGATTAAAGTAAAAATTTGGCGGGCGCGAAATTGTGACGCTTTCAAAGAGCGAAGAAATGCAAAATGCAGTGATAAAACCGGATGTTTATAAATACAATTCAAAGCATCATCAAATTTGAAACGCGACCTATTATTTGAGTTTATCTGAGTTCGCACATATTTCGCACACATTTTCCGAATTAACCGGCACTAAATTATTTGGGAAATCCGACTTCTCTCAACAATTCCTGAAACGAGCTTGTGCTACCCTGATACTTAACGTTTTTTATAAAGGTCTTTCGCAGTCTCCTCGCGAAAGAAGTAATTCATGAAAAGTAAAAATTCATCTCTTGGACTCATAGAAGAACAGGGCAAGCGAATTGAAAAATCTGCCGGTCCGGGAATTACTCTGCTTGCCAGATTCGGGTATGCGGCAAAGGGAGTTGTTTATATTATTATCGGTGTCCTCGCCGCGTATGCAGCTTTTAACAGCGGTGGAAGAACAACTGATTCACGCGGCGCGCTGGAAGAAATTATGATTCAGCCTTACGGCAAGTATTTGTTAGGTGCCGTAGCGATTGGATTAGCCGGTTATGCTCTCTGGCGTTTTGTTCAGGCTTTAAAGGATACAGAAGACAAAGGCTCCGGGATAAAGGGAATAGCAATTCGGATCGGGTATGCGGTTATCGGAGTTATTTATCTCGGTTTAGCTTTTTCAGCCGTTCAAATCATTCTCGGCTCCGGCGGAAACGGCAGCAGTGAGGATTCATCGAAAGAATGGACGGCAACTTTGCTCGCCCAGCCGTTCGGTCAATGGCTGGTCGGTCTAGCGGGTTTAGGGTTTATCGCCGCCGCTTTATCACATTTCTACAAGGCATTTACAGCTAAGTTCCGCGAAAAGCTGAAGATGACTGAAATGAGCCAAGGCGTGCAAACTTTTGCGATTCGCACCGGTCGTTTCGGTCTTGCCGCGCGAGGCGTGGTGTTTGGAATTATCGGAGCATTTTTGATTCAAGCCGCTCTCCATTCAAATGCCGGAGAAGCGCGGGGTTTAAGCGGAGCTTTGAGCGCGCTGGGAGAACAAACATACGGACAAATTTTACTTGGCGTTGTGGCTCTCGGATTAGTCGCTTACGGATTTTATATGCTGGTGCTTTCGCGCTATCGGCGCATTATCTTATAGCGGATAAAACAAAGCTGTTTTAATCATGGCAAGACGATAACGTTTTATTTTTAAGTAGCTTTCGTTTCGGCTAAAAAAAGGATGTCATCGAATCTATCAAAGAGAGCACGTACAGAAGCCCGCCTTAAAAACCTTTTTATTTGGCTTCAAACTTTAGTCGGCTCAATTTTGTTTTTCGGTTTGATGATTGCTGTTGGAGCGCTATTCTTCTTTGCGTGGCTGGCGGATGAGGTTCTTGAGGGCGGAACTCAAGCGATGGACGAAACGGTGCGTATTTTCGTTCACGGATTTGCCAGCCAACCGCTTACGCTTCTAATGAATTTTATGACAGTGCTTGGTTCAACTTTGTTCCTAAGCACTGTTTTTGTTTGTGTTTTTATAATATTCATTCGCAAAAACAGCAAGCGCCCAGCCATTTTAATAACAATGACAATGGCGGGAGCTGTGATTCTTAATTTTGTATTAAAGGTAAGTTTCGCTCGCGCCCGACCAGTCCCGTTTTTTGATACGCCGCTGCCTAATTCCTACAGCTTTCCAAGCGGACACGCGCTTTTTGCCCTGTGTTTTTATGGAGTTTTAGCCTGGATTTTTGCCTCAATGGTACGCAAACACTCTTTGAAATCTTTAATTTGGGTTGCTGCTGTTTTTCTCGTTCTGTTGATTGGTATGTCGCGCATTTATTTAGGCGTTCATTATCCAAGCGATGTGATAGCAGGATATGCAGCTTCAATTGTTTGGGTTATAACTATTATATCGGCAGATTACGTACTCAAAAATAAGAATGACTTTCTCAGGAAAATGTCTTGAAATATTTTTTTGAAAGCAGGAGCACCTATAAATTGTCTAAATTAACTAAACACAAATTGTGCCGTTTTCAAGCTCAAATACTTTTCACTTTCTTAATAGTTTGTTTATTAGGCGTCGTTTCATCCGGGCAATCACAGGTAAAAACTGTTGATTCGAGAACGGAAACACTCTCAATTCCGTTACGTGAGCAAGCTAAAATTCAACAGGAATGGCTAAAACTGCGTCTTGAACGTGTTTTGCCGCAGCTTATGCGGAAACACAAAGTCAAAATGTGGCTTATTATCTGCCGCGAATATAACGAAGACCCGGTTTTTTTCTCGCTTGTCTCGCCTGCTACTTTTGCCGCGCGGCGACGCACAATTTACGTTTTTAATGATCGCGGTGAAAAAGAAGGCATCGAGCGTCTGGCTCTGGGCGGCGGTTCAAATGGCGGTCTTTATACTGTTTATCGCGATCCTGAAACCGAAAACCGCGAGCTTTATGGTGAAGGACAATGGGCGCTGCTGAAAAAACTTGTAACAGAACGCAATCCCCAAAATATAGCCGTTAATATTTCTTCAACTCATGCCTTTTCCGATGGGCTTTCAGCAGGAGAGCGAGAAAAATTGGAAGCAGTTCTAGGAGCCGAATACACGGGGCGAATCGTTCGTGCCGAAGAGCTTCCGCTTGAATACATTGAAACGAGATTGCAGGAAATGATGCCGACTTATAAAAGCATGATGGAAGTCGTTCACTCTTTAATAAGTTGTGCTTTTTCCAATGAAGTTATTAAACCGGGAACAACGACAAACGAAGACGTGATGTGGTGGCTGCGGCAACAACTCAGCAACAATCGGCTCGGCACTTGGTTTCAACCTTCAGTTCGCATACAGCGTAAAGAAAAAGCCGGAGTTAACATTCTGGCTGAAAACGCACCGACAGTTATTCAGCGCGGAGATGTCTTGCACGTTGATTTCGGAATGACATTGATGCGGCTTAATACGGACACCCAGCATATGGGTTATGTTCTACGTGAAGGCGAAAAAGACGTTCCCGCAGGAATTAAACGCGCTCTGGCAAACTCCAACCGTTTGCAGGACATAGTAATGGAGCGGATGAAAGTCGGGAGAACAGGCAACGAAGTGCTGACAGATTCTCTTGCGGCAATGAAAGCGGCGGGAATTAACGGCAGCGTTTATACGCATCCAATCGGCGATCACGGTCACGGTGCAGGTCCGCTCGTCGGATTATGGGATAGACAACAAGGTGTTCCGGGTCGCGGCGATGTGAAATTGATTCCAAGCTCTTGGTTTGCGATTGAACTTGCGACGACAACGCCTGTGCCGGAATGGGACAATCAGGAATTATGGGTTGGACAGGAGGAAAACGCGGTGATAGATGAGCAAGGGCGCATAAGCTGGATTCTAAAACGCCAGAACCAATATCACTTAATAAGATAACGTGAGTTCGGGATAAGAAAAATGAACTAAAGCCGATTTCATCGGCTTATCCCGAATTGACGTTAATATAGAAATAAAGGCATAGAAAGCTATTGGACAATTCGCTTTCAAGAAGTTAATTTTTAGTGAGATTCTTTCGCAATACCCAAGTGGACATACAGCGGAGGTTTTGCACATTCGTTGTTTTCAGAGGCTCCTGCCAAATAGCGCCAATTTCATTTGTGACATTCGTTAGCAAATCCTCATCAACAAGAAACCGTTCCGAGCCATCCGGTAATAAAAATCTTCGATTTTGAATGTGTTGAATTCTATCTTCAATTCCAATGGAAGAGGCAAGCCGCGCAAAAAATAAACCGTTGCTTTTTAGTACCCTCCACATCTCTGTAAGCATTTCGTGAAAGTGTTCTTCGTTTCCGGCAAAGTGCAAGACAGCGCTGCTGATAACCACATCAAAATGCTCAACGGGAAACGGCATCTTTTCTACCGATGAAACCTGGAAATTATTCTCGGATAAATTTGGAGCAAGGCTCGCTGCAAGACTTTGGACTTGTTCAATAGCTTGCCGATTTCGATCAACTCCGAAAACTTCATATCCCTGACGCAAAAAATAAACAAGATTGCGCCCGCCGCCGCATCCGGCATCCAATATTTTCATATTGGGGCTGAATCTGCCTTTCAATATTTGATCGAACAGATAAATATCTATATCGCCAAATAACTCTCGTACGGTTATCATCATTCGAGCTTAGATTATTTTTAATTGGTAAGCTATATAAAAAGGAGTTTTAAATGATTACCGTAGCAAATCGCATCTATGTAAAAGCTGAATACTCGGAAGCATTTGAAAAAGTGTTTCGCGAAAGAGCAAGGTTGGTTGATGAAATGCCCGGATTCGTTTCCAACCAGGTTTTACGTCCGGTCAATGAAGGCGATCCTTATATTGTGTTTACACTTTGGGATAGCCGCGATGATTTTATGAATTGGGTGCGTTCAGATGCTTTCGTCAAAGGTCATGCTCAATCAGGCACTCTGCCGAAAGAGGCATATTTTAAACCCAACGTTTTAGAGATGCATGAAGTAGTACAGGATTCTTCGAGACCGGAGCTAAAGCCGGAAACTAAAGGCGGACCATTTAAAATGCATTAATATCCGCAATCTAAAGGTTCTTTTAGTTAGTTTTTATATTTAGAGGAATAAGTAATATGAAGTTTTTATCCAAATTAACCTTACTGCTGATTGTTTTTGTCGGCGTCTCTTTAGCGCTAACAATAAACCCGAATGAGAAAGTTAATCCGCGTCTTCTTGACGATGCTGTAAATAATGAACAATCGAATCAAGCTAATTTAAAGAAACTAAAAAAAGAAATTGATCGTGAAATCGGAAAACCCCGGGCAAAACGTTTGAATCAATGCCGGGTTATTGCATTCGGGGCAAAGGCTTGCGGCGGACCGAAGACTTATTTGATTTATTCAACCTTACAAACCAATGAAAATAAATTAAAACGGTTGGTGGATCGGTACAATTCCATAGAAGAGAAAATCAACAAAGAAACGGATGCAATGTCTGACTGTATGTTTATTGAAGAGCCGAAAGTAAGTTTGGTTAATGGAATGTGCAAAACTAATAGTTAATGGAATGTGCAAAACTAATAGAAGTTACGCGATTGGAATAAGCGAAACTTTGTTTAAATTCGCAAGAGTGATAAATTGATCGCGAATCGGTCAGAATCAATCTTCCTGGGGATTTCAATCATGAAAACACTTCGCTTAGCTAATATTTTTAGATTTACCTTTTTTGCTCTGTTATGGATTGCATTTGCACAAGCTGCGGCTCAACCTTTGGCACAACCGCCGGCGCCGCAACCTTCTCCTGTCGAAGTTAAGATTGACCCAAAGATTTTCGATTCTTACATCGGACAATATGAAGACGCAGCTAATCTCGGAGGAACAGTTTTCTCATTTTTCCGTGAAGGCGAAAAGTTTTACCTGCAAGTCACCAATCAGGACAAACTTGAGATTTTCCCCACAGCCGAAAACAAGTTTTTCTTAAAAGTTGCTCCTGCTTCAGCCGAGTTTGTGCGCGATGCCGCAACGGGGCGCGTTAATAGCATGATCTGGCGACAGGGCGGCAGAGATTTTACCGTCAAGCGGATTGCCGACCAGCCCGCAAAGGATACGCGCATTCAATTTAAACGCACCGAAGCGATGATTCCGATGCGCGACGGTATTAAGCTTTTTACAGTTATTTTTACGCCCGAAAACCAAACCGAGCCGCTTCCTGTTTTAATCGAGCGCTCGCCTTACGGCGTCAAAGGTTGGAATTCGAGCGGAGTGAACGGTTCGCGACCTGAACTCGTTAAAGACGGCTATGTTTTTGTCTTTCAGGACATTCGCGGGCGGTATCAGTCCGAAGGCGAATTCGTTATGGTGCGCCCGCCGGTAGATCATCGCGACCCGAAAGCCGTTGACGAAAGCACGGACACTTACGACACTATTGAGTATTTGCTTAAAAACGTCGCCAACAATAACGGGCGAGTCGGCATTTACGGCGTTTCGTATGGCGGTTGGCTGTCGTCGGTCGCGCTCATTGATCCGCATCCCGCGCTCAAAACCTCTTCGCCCCAAGCTCCAATCGGCGATCTTTGGATGGGCGATGATTTATTTCATCACGGCGCTTTTCGCCAGACATACGCCCACGATTGGGCTTATTTGCTCGAAACGGTCAAAGGCGAGGGCGAAGGCGCAGTAAAGCTCGATAAACCGGACGCTTTTGATTGGTATTTCGATTTAAAAACCGTCGGGGCGCTGGTCAATAAGCTCGGCAACAAATCCGCTACCTGGAATAATGCCGTCGCTCATCCGAACTGGGATTCCTACTGGCAACAACGCGCAGTGCCGAATTATTTAAAAGAAACGAGTATTCCGACGCTCATTGTCGGCGGCTGGTGGGATCAGGAAGATTTATACGGACCGCTTGTAACTTACAAAACTCTGGAAAAAACCGACCGCGACAATCAGGTTTTTCTCGTCATGGGACCTTGGAATCACGGCGGATGGGGCGGACGCGGACGCAGATTGGGCGCGATTGATTTCGGCAGCGATACCGGAAGATATTTTCGCAGCGAAATACAAGCTCCGTGGTTTGCCTATCATCTCAAAGGCAAAGGCGCTTTAAAGCTGGCGGAAGCTACAATTTTCCAGTCCGGTTCAAACAAATGGATGACTTACGATTCCTGGACGCCGAAGCAAAATCTGCAAAAACGCGAATTGTATTTGCAGTCTGGCGGAAAGGTTTCGTTTCAGAAACCGGCAAACAAAGGCGAGGAGTTTGACACATACGTTTCCGATCCTGCAAACCCGATTCCGTATCGCAAACAACCGATTTTAGGAACTTACGCGCAAGGCTCATCATGGTTTACGTGGCTATCCGACGACCAACGTTTTCTCTCCGACCGCAAAGATGTTCTTTCATGGCAATCGGACGTTTTGAGCGAAGACGTTACGATTACGGGCGACATCTTTGCGCATCTTTTTGCTTCGACAACGGGTTCGGACAGCGATTGGGTAGTGAAACTGATTGATGTTTATCCGGCTGAATACACTGCGGATGCGAAAATGGCAAATTATCAATTTATGGTCGCCAGCGAGATTTTTCGCGGTCGCTATCGCCGCAGTTTTGAAAAGGCGGAAGCGATTGAGCCTAACAAAATCAGCGAATACACGATTGATTTGCGCGGCAACAATTACACGTTCAAAAAAGGTCATCGGATTATGGTGCAAGTACAAAGCACCTGGTTTCCGCTTTATGACCGCAATCCGCAAAAGTTTGTTGAAAACATCTTTCTCGCCAAAGAAAGCGATTATCAAAGAGCAAGTCAGCGCGTTTATCATTCGCCAAAATATCCGTCGCATATCAGCGTTTCTGTTACTGCCCGGTAATAGAAGGAAATAATGTAAAACAGTCTAAGAAAGACCTTTTGGGAGGTGAAACTGTAGCTACTGCCGATACTTCAAAACTCGCTAAACGCCTGGGACTTTTTGATTCCACCATGATTGTAATGGGCGGAATTATTGGTTCCGGGATTTTTATCAATCCCTATGTTGTTGCGCAGCATGTTCAAACCCCATTCTTAATTTTAGGTGCGTGGCTGCTCGGTGGTTTGATTGCTCTTTTAGGAGCATTTATCTACGCCGAGCTTGCGGACAGATGCGCTGATGTCGGAGGACAATATGCTTACTTACGGGAGGCTTATCATCCGTCGGTAGCATTTATTTACGGATGGGCTTTATTGTTGGTTACGCAAACCGGCGGAATGGCTGCCGTCGCCATTACTTTTTCCCGGTACTTTTTGGAAATCACTCACGCTCCTTTACCTGATTGGGTTATCGCAACGCTAACTCTCGGAGTATTGACGATCATCAACTGTCTCGGCGTTCGAGCGGGGAGCAGCGTTCAGAATGCCTTAATGGTTCTAAAGATTTTAGCCATTCTTGCACTTATTGTATGCGGCTTTTTCTTTGTATCCGAACCGGCAAGCTCACTTGGTAACACACCGGATCGCCCTCTCTCATTAAATTTATTTACTGCAATGGGAGCGGCTTTGATTCCCGTGATGTTCGCTTACGGCGGATGGCAAACAGCAAGTTTTGTGTCGGGTGAAATGCGTAATCCTCGCCGTGATTTAGCGCGCGGTCTCTTAATCGGAGTTATCGGAGTTATTTTACTGTACACATTGGTTAATCTCGTTTGCCTTTATGCGCTCGGTCCCGAACGATTGGCAGCAACCACTACTCCCGCCTCAACAATTATGCGGATTGCCTTTGGCGAGCGCGGAGCGGCGTTGATTGCTCTAGGAATAGCCATTTCTACTCTGGGCTTTTTAAGTCAGGGAATGCTGACAGCCCCGCGCGTTTATTTTGCGATGGCAAAAGACAGGCTTTTCTTTCAAAGCGTCGCAAAACTCAACGAACGCACCCACGCTCCCGTTCTTGCAATCGCCTTGCAGGGAGCGCTGGCGATAATAATTGCGCTTTCCGGCAAATATGAACAAATCCTGAATTATGTTGTTTCAATTGATTTTATTTGGTTTGGATTAACGGCAGCGGCGCTTTTTGTCTTTCGCAGCCGCGCGACTCGCTCGAATAAACCTGAAACTAACGAAAACATTGAGAACACCGGAACAACATATAACCGCGTTCCCGGTCATCCATTTACTACCGCCTTGTTTATTGCTGCCTGCGCTTTGATTGTTTTCAGCACTTTTTATAATTATCCTTCAAACAGTGTGATCGGTTTGATTATTGTTATTGCCGGAATACCCGTTTATTTCTTCTGGCGCAGGCGGGGTCAAGATAAATGACAAGCAATTTCTCTCAAGTTCCGAATTCAAATCGAGTGATGAGTTCGGAATATATGCAATGGGCTAAAACTAATTTACAAGCCCGCTATAATCTCGCCTCAAGCGGTCTGATGAATTTTCCGTTATCAAAACTGCCGGTTACATTAGAAGATTTGGATTTGAGCGGTTCGAGCTACTACGGTTATGAACCACTCCAAAAGGCTCTGGCTGCTAAATGCGGCGTTCCTGCCGAATGCGTTGTTGCAGCAACCGGCACATCAATGGCTAATCATCTGGTGATGGCTGCGCTTCTCGAACCGGGAGATGAAGTGCTGATTGAACAGCCTACTTATGAGCTTCTGATAAGTACAGCCCGATATTTACGCGCCGATGTTAAAAGGTTTATTCGTCCGGTCGAATCGGGGTTCGGCATTGAACCGGAAGAAGTCGCTCGTCAGGTTAGCTCACGAACGAAGCTAATTGTTTTAACAAATCTGCATAATCCATCGTGCGCGTTTATCTCCAATGAAACGCTCAGAAAGATTGGCGATATTGCGCGGGAAACCGGAGCACGCGTTCTTGTTGATGAAGTTTACCTGGATGCTTTATTTGAAGAGACGCCGCCTACAGCCTTTCACTTGGGTAAGGAATTCATTGTTACCGGCAGCTTAACTAAAGTGTACGGGCTTAGCGGACTGCGCTGCGGGTGGATATTAGCTGAGCCGGAGCTTGCCCGAAAACTTTGGCGATTAAATGATCTTTTCGGCGTTATCCCCGCTCACCCTGCCGAAAGGCTCAGTTGCATTGCGCTTTCAAATCTTAATCGAATTGCAGATCGCGCCCGCAGCATTATCGAAACTAACAGTAAAACGCTCAATTCATTTTATAAGTCCTGCGACCGTCTCGAATGGACGGAACATAAATTCGGCACGGTCTCTTTCCCGCGTTTGAAGCAGGGAAGCGTTGATGCTTTAACCGCGCTTCTTCTGGAAAAATATGAAACATCAATCGTACCGGGAAGATTTTTTGAAATGCCTCAGCACCTTAGAATCGGAATAGGGAATGATAATTCGACATTAATAGAAGGTTTGGAAAGATTGGAAATGGCGCTCAACCAACAGGAACAAAGCTTATAAATAAAACAGCTTCTTGCCGGAGCGTTTTGGAATCCGGTAAGAGAATGTGGAACCTTAAATAAGAATTCAGACTTATTTTTGAATTTTTATTTTAGTGATTTCACTTTTTTATTGCCATAAAGCCAATTTTACGTTAATTTCCTTAAAGAGATTTGTTTTCCCAAATCTCGATTTGTCCGCTCTTTTCTGCTACAGTTTCTCGCACACCGAATAAAGTTCTCGCTCGATGCAAAATTCTTGGGTTAAAAACAGTTTCGCCAAATTTTGGCAGCCTTTGCTGCTTGCCGCGACTTTGCTGTTTTTGTACGCGCCCGCTTTAAAGCTGCTCGCGCAAACCTGGTGGACGGACGAAAACTATTCGCACGGGCTTTTGATTCCCTTTTTAATTGGCTTTCTGCTCTGGTTTGAAAAGGACGAGCTGGGAAAACTGGAACAACGCCCGGCGTTTACGGCGGGCGGAATCACTATTTTAGCGGCGATGTTTCTTTTGCTCGTCGGAATTTTGGGTGCAGAGCTTTTTACGCAGAGATTTTCGCTCCTGCTGATGCTCGCCGGAATTACGATTTATTTTTTCGGCTGGCAAATGTTGAAAAAGCTCGTCGTGCCGTTTGTTTTGCTCGCGCTGGCGATTCCGATTCCGACGATTCTTTTTAACAAAATCGCGTTTCCGCTTCAGCTTTTGGCGACGGATTTGGCGGTTTGGGGAATTCGGCTGTTCGGAATTCCGGCGGCGAAATTCGGTAACGTCATCGAATTGCTGCCTCGCGGCGCTTCGCAATCAATCTGGCTCGAAGTCGTCGAGGCGTGCAGCGGGATTCGCTCTTTGATGACGCTCGTCACGCTCGCGCTCGTATATGCTTATTTTACGAGCCGACGGAGGAATTTCGCGTCTTTAAAAAGTTTTGATTTGTGGCGCGCTGCAATTTTAATGTTTGCCGCATTGCCGATTGCGGTTTTAACCAACGGCGTGCGCGTCTCCGCGACCGGGATTCTGGCTTATTACTACGGCAGCGAAACCGCGCAGGGCTTTTTGCACGGCGCTTCGGGCTGGCTGGTTTATGTCGCGGCTTTGCTGCTGCTGCTGTTTGTCGGAAAAATCCTGGATTTAAACTGGAGACAGGGAGAAATCAGCAAAACTGATTTTCACTCCTTTTCTCCTTTTCTCCTCTTCTCCTCTTCTTTTAAATACTGGCTTTTGCTGCTGGTTTTG
Source organism: Pyrinomonadaceae bacterium (assembly GCA_036387315.1). Classification (GTDB taxonomy): domain Bacteria; phylum Acidobacteriota; class Blastocatellia; order Pyrinomonadales; family Pyrinomonadaceae; genus JALZCH01. The sequence goes on along the minus strand of DASVTY010000058.1, from coordinate 77,486 downwards.
CTAATGGGCGGCGCGCTGATTCATTGGCGCGAAGCGGCAGGTGAAATTCGTCCCGACAGAAAACTGTTGAAAGATTTTCCGGCGAAAATCGGCGATTGGCGGCAAAACGGCGCAGACCAGCGTTTTGAAACTGAAGTTGAAACGGTTCTCGGCTCGGACGATTATTTGATGCGCGATTATTTTGTCCCGGCTTCGGGCAAAGGCGCGAATCTTTACATCGGTTATTATGAAACTCAACGCACGGGCGCGACTTATCACAGCCCGCGCAACTGTCTGCCCGGTTCGGGCTGGACGATGACCGAAAGCGAGCCAGTGGAAATCGGTTTGCCCGACGGGCAGAAATTCGTCGCCAACAATTATGTAATTGAAAACAATCAATCGAAAGCCTTGATGATTTACTGGTATCAAGGGCGCGGGCGATTTGTGGCAAATGAATACAAAGACAAGTTTTTCACCGTTTTAGACAGCATTTCGCGCCGCCGCTCGGACGGCGCGATGATTCGCGTCGTGGTTTCGATTGACAAATCGGAACAAGACGCTCTGGAAACCGCTAAAAATTTGGCTGCCGGAGCAGCCGCCGACCTCCACGAATTTGTGCCAAATTAACAAATTCGTGCTACAATGCCGCAAAATCAAAAACTCATTCGTGCGTCTCCCAAGCACTTGATTTTTGGGATGTTTCAACGATTCGCAATATTCCCTTAATGCCGACAATTTTCTAATCGGTTGTAAAAATAAATAAAATTACGAGTTTTAAGTTTTAAATCCAAAAGAATTAGCCCAGAATGAAAGCAAATTCCCCGAAAATCAGATTCGTCACCGCCGCTTTGGCTTTGCTCGCCGCAGGTTTCATCATTTTTTCCGGCGCGGCTTGCAGCACGGCGAAGGCGGTTCAGGCACACGTCGAGCGTGGCGAAAGCTATCTCAAAGAACGGCGTTTCCCCGAAGCCTCGCTCGAATTTCGCAGCGCGGTTGAACTGGATAAAGCTTCCGCTCCGGCGCATTTCGGGCTGGCGCGCGCTTTTGAAGGTCAGCAGCGGCTGGCGGAAACGGTGGAAGAATTGCGCCGGACGGTCGAACTGGACAAAACTCAACTCGAAGCGCGCGTAAAATTGGGAAATTATTTGCTGATTGCGCAGCCGCCTTTAACGGAAGAAACCGAAAGATTAATTCAGGAAATTTTCGCCGCCGATCCGAATTACATTGAAGGTCACGTTTTGCAGGCGAGCGTGATGACGGTCAAAAACGCCGCGACGAGCGAAATCGTCGCCCAACTCGAAAAAGCCGTTTCGCTCAATCCGCAAAGAGTCGAAACGTATCTCAGTCTGGCGCGTTTTTACATTTCGCGCGAGAAAACGGAGGACGCTGAAAAAACGTTCAGCCGCGCTTTTGCCGTCAACGAAAAATCGGCAATCGCTCACATCGAATACGCGCGTTTTCTTGATCTCAAAGGGCGCGCTGACGAAGCCGAAAAACATTATCTGCGCGCGACGGAAGTCGAACCGAAAGAGCGCGAGCCGCTCGAAGCTCTCGCCGGATTTTATTACGCGCACGGACAGCTCGAAAAGGCGGAAAACGCTTATAAAAATTTGGGCAATTTAAATCCCGACCGACCGGAAGAAAAAACTCTGCTCGCGGATTTTTACGCAGCCGTTAATCGCCCGGACGATGCGCGGCGAATTTACGGCGAGATTTTGGCGGTCAGACCGGAATTTGTCCGCGCTCGGACACGAATGGGCGAGCTTTATTTGCAAACCGGCGACACCAAAGCGGCGAGCAACGAAGTGACGGAAATTCTGAGCCGCAACAACAAAGACGTGCAGGGTTTGACTTTGCGGGCGCGCGTTTCTTTAAAAACCGGCGAGCCGGAAGCCGCAATCAAGGATTTACAGGAAGTTTTAAAACAGGAACCGAGCAATCGGCTGGCGCTTTATTATATGGCTGACGCTCAGTTTCGCGCCGGGCAAACCGAACAGGCGCGCAATTTTATAAACGATTTACAGCGTTATCATCCGAATTATCCGCACGCCAAGCTTTTAAACGCGCAAATCAGCTTTGCCGCAGGCGAGCCGGAAACTGCTTTGAATCAAGCGAACGAGTTGCTCAAAACGCTTGAAAAATCCACCCCCGACGGTGAAATTTCCGCCGCTTCGCTCGCTGAGTTGCGCGTCAATGCTCTCGTCGCGCGCGGAACGGCGAATTTGCAGCTCGGAAAAGAACAGGAAGCGCGCGCCGATTTCCAAATTGCGCAAAAGCACGCTCCAAATTCGGCGAGCGTTTATCTAAGTCAGGCGAGCGCCGCGCAACGCGGCAAAAACGCTGCGGAAGCCGCGCGCTTTTACGAAAAGGCTTTGCAGCTCGACGCCGGTAATTTCGATGGCTTGAGCGGTTTCGTCAGCGCCAAGATTCGGCAAAAAGATTTCACGGCGGCGCATTCGCAAATTGATCGCGCTTTTAGCGCAAACCGCGCCGACAATAAATTGCAAGCCGCGCTTTTTTATCTCAAAGCGCAGGTTTTTACGGCGGAAAACAAAACGGCGGAAGCCGAAAACGCTCTTCATCAATCAATCGCTGCGAATACCGATTATCTTCCCGCTTATCAGGCGTACGCCGCTTTGCTCGCCGCGAGCAGACAAGTTGACCGCGCGATTGAAAATTATCGCCAGATTTTGCAGCGCAGCCCTGCGAGCGATGAAACTTTTACGCTCATCGGGATGCTCGAAGAGGGACGCGGAAACACGGACGAAGCGGTTAAAAATTACCGCGAGGCTTTGCGAGCCAATCCGAATGCTCCGGTTGCTGCGAATAATCTGGCGTGGATTATCGCCGACACCGGGCGCGGAAATTTGGACGAAGCCGTTACGCTCGCGCAAACGCTTGTCGAAAAACATCCGAACGAGCCTGTTTACGCGGACACGCTCGGCTGGGTTTTTCACAAAAAAGGTCAAAAAGACCGGGCAATTGCACAGCTTCGACGCGCCGTCTCGCTCGAAGAAAAGGCAGCCGTGCAAGCCGGGCGCGCGCCCGCGCAAATGTATAAAAACCGTCTCGGAACGGTTCTCGCCGCTGCGGACAACCGCGCGGCTCTTTAAAGATTTTGAAAATTCTTCAAACGAAAGTTTGAGTTTCGCGTAAAACGAAAATGTTATCGACAGTTTTCACAATTTTGTTAGACATTAAGCTGCAAAGCGTTGGCTTTAATGAAGATGCGTGGGTGCTGATGGCGGGCGTCGGGTTGATAGTTTTGGTGTTTGTTCTGCGGCGCTGGTTCCGCGGCGGCAAAAAAGATGAGACAAACTTGCTGTTTTAACTGGTAAAAAACATGGGCGTTGAATTTCGGCAAAGAAGTTTAGGTGAATTATTCGCAATGGTTTGGCGGCGCAAGCTGATTATTTTGCTGCCCGTCGTGGCGATGACTGTAGCTGTCTGGTGGGTTGTCGTGCAGCTTCCGAGCATTTACGAATCAACCACGCTTTTGACGATTCGCCCGCCCGCAATCTCGAACAACGTGATTCAACCACTTTCGGACGAAGATGTGTCGGCGCGGCTCAATCAAATCACCGAAGAAATCAAAAGCCGTTCGTCGCTCGAACCGATGATCACGAAATACAGACTCTTCACACGCGAACGCGATGCGGGCGTGCCGATGGAGCTTTTGATTGACCGGATGCGAAACAACATTAAAGTCGAGCAGCGAGATCGAACGGCTGATGATAAGGTTCCCGCTTTTACGATTTCCTACCGCGACCGCGAACCTGAAGCGGCGCGCAACGTCGTCGCCGAGCTAGCCGGAAAATTTGTCAACACGCAGACGGAAAACAGCCAGCGCGAGTCAAAAGCGACACAGGAATTTTTTGAGAAACAGCTCGCCGAATCGAAAGAGAAATTAGACCAGATTGACGCGCAGCGGCTCACGTATATGCTGCAAAACGTGGACAAATTGCCGACCGCGGCGGGCGGCTTGATCGCGCAGCTCAATGGTTTGCACGAGCAGTTAAAAACCGCCGCCGAGCGCGAGCAGTCGGTCGAAACCGAAATCGGACGAATGCGCGACAATCGGGTTTTGCTCGAACGCCAGAAAAACACGATTAGCGACATCAGCGAAAAGGAAGCCGCCGAGCGCGACCGCCTGCTTTCCGACCCGACTCGAACGCCCGCTTATGCGGATTTGATTAAGCGCCGCACCGAATACAAAGAGCAGTTGCAGAAAATGCAAACCGAATATCGCCCGAAACACCCGGACGTTGTCGCCAAACAAGCGCAAATCGAAACGGTCGAGAAAGAAATCGCCGCGCTGGTTGCTTCTGCGAAAACCAGTCAGGACGAAATGCGAGCCGCGTCGAGAGGCAGAATTGATTTGCAAATTCAGAGCATCGAAAACGAGCAGCGCCGGATAGACGGCGAAATCGGCAGACAAGAGCAGCTTTTACAACAAATAAAAAATTCGGCGGGGCAGGTTCAAACCGCAATCACCGATTTGCAGCGCCGCATCGAAAGCATCCCGAATGCGGAAGTCGCGCTCGAATCTTTCAATCGTGATTACCAGACCGCAAAAGGGAGCTATGACGAGCTGTTAAAGAAAAACAACGACGCCCGCTTGCAAGCCGAGCGCGAAAAAAATTCGCAGGGCGAAACGATTCGAGTCGTTGACGCGGCGAATTTACCGCAGTCGCCGGTCGCGCCGAAACGCCCGATGCTGATCGCCATCGGCGCTTTGCTCGGTTTGGCGCTCGGTTTTGTTTTCGCGGCGGCGGCGGAAATGCCGCGCCTTTTTACGATTCAAAGCGTTGATGACGCCAAACATTACACGGGACTTCCCGTTTTGGCGAATGTGCCGGAGCTTTTAACGCCTGCTGAGAAACGCTGGCGGGCGATTTTCGGAGTTTTGAAAACAGGATTTGCCGTTGCGGTTGCCGCCGCGAGCATTCCGGTTTTAATTTTCGTGCTGCAAATATCGCACGTTTTTGACAGGTTTGTTTCTTAAACGATGGACGATGAACGATGAATGATGAACGGATTTTAATTCATCATTCATCGTTCCTAATTCATCGTTTTGAAGATGTTATGTACAAAGAATTTTTCGGTTTAGACGAGCTTCCTTTTACCTTAACGCCCGATCCGCGTTTTCTGGTTTTTACTCCTTCATACAACGAAGTTTTGGCGAGCCTTTATTACGGTTTGGAAAACTCGAAAGGCTTGATCGTGCTGACGGGCGAAGTCGGAACGGGCAAAACGACTGCGTTGCGCTGGATTTTGCGCCGTTTGGATTCAAGCGTTTTGGCGGCTTACGTTTTTAATCCGCGGCTTTCGATTGAAGATTTTTATCATCACGTCACGTCGCTGTTAAACGTCAAAGAGTGGCAAAACAAAGCCGAATTGCTGACCGTTCTCGGCAGAGTTTTGGAAGAGCGACACAGGCGCGGATTGAAAACCGTTTTGATTATTGACGAAGCGCACGAGCTTTCCGATTACGTTTTGGAAGAAATCCGCCTGCTGCTTAATTTTGAATCGGACACGGCGAAACATCTGCAAATCGTTCTGACCGGACAGCCCGAATTGCGCGAAGTTTTGAACAAACCGAATCTGCGGCAATTAAAACAACGTGTTGCGCTGCGCTGCAAAATGCACGCGCTGCCGAACGTTGATGAAGTCGAGCGTTACATTACCGAACGCCTTTTGCTCGCCGGTTCAAAAGAGCCGAATATTTTTACGCCCGGCGCGATTGATTACATTTTCCGCTGCTCGGAAGGCATTCCGCGACAGATCAACAATTTGTGCGACAACGCCATGCTCGCGGCTTATGCCGCAGGCGAACAGGTTATCGGGCGACAGGTTATCGAAGAAGTCGCCGACAATCTCGATTTGCTCCCGCCGCAGCCGGTCGAACATGAAACTAAATATCAGCCGAACCCGGCAAATATTTTTAATTCCAATGCCAGAGCAGAATTAGCGAATCACAGCTCGCTCAATGAATACGTCCCTTCCGTTTACCGAAACGGCAATGGCGCGAATCGAATTCACCAAGAACCGATTTCTTTTGACGACGAACTTTTGGAAATTGACGACATTGAAGGTTTTACAAAATAAGGCGGTAAATATTTACGGCTGCGGTACGAAAATAAAATGAGCAATAAATCAAACGCTTACGCAAATCGTTTTTCCAAAATTCTCGGTTTTGAACCGAATCCCGCCGAAGCCGTCGAGCGCGGCGACGATTCAGCCAGAGTGGTTCAAATACTCGAACGCAAAATCGGTGCGCCGACGGTTGTAACTGAAAACGACGTACAAATCGAAGCGACAGAGAATGCGCACCCGACCAAACCGGACGATTTTGCGCAGCTTCTCGATACGTGGAGCATCGGCAAACCCGCCGTTCCGCTCTCGACGAGCGAAGATTTTTCGGGCACGGCGATTTTAAATCAGAAACCCGTGGCGGCGGCGACAATCGAAGTCGAACCGAGAGTGCAGCGCGCCGGAGTCGTTTTGCCGACGCGGAAAACGCCCGAATTTAGAACCATTGAACTAAATCTGGAAGCGGTCGAGCCGCATCTGGTCGCAATCAAACATCCGCGCTCGCCGCATTGCGAAGAATATCGGAGCCTGAGAACGCAGCTTCTGCTTGCCGCCGAGCGTCGCCGCGCCGCCGGAAAAGAGATGCAGGCGGTCGTCGTCGCCAGCGCGCGCCCCGGCGAAGGCAAAACCACGACAGCCATCAATCTGGCGTGGATGCTCGCGCAAACGGACGGCGTGAATTGCCTCGTGATTGACGCGGATTTGCGAATGCCGAGTCTCGCGGATTATCTCGGAATCGAGGAGCACCCCGGACTTTCCGACGTTTTTGACGGTACGGTCGAGCTTGAGCAGGCGATTGTCAAATTAAATCCCGCCGGGTTGCATTTGCTGCCGGGCGGTGAAGCGCGGCAGGACATCGCCGAACTGATTTCCGGCAACGCTTTTCGCCGAATTTTGGACAAAGCGCGGACGATGTTCGATTACATCATCATTGACGCGCCGCCGCTCGCGATTTTTACCGACGCAGCCGTTTTGATAAATCTCGCCGACGGGGCGATGCTGGTCGTTAAATCGGGCAAAACCCGTTATGCGACGATCAATCGGATGCTCGAACACGTTTCGCGCGAGCAACTGCTCGGCGTCGTTTTAAACGGAAACAAAGAAGATACGCAGGAAAGCCATTACAGCTATTACTACGATTCACCAAAAAAGAAAGTCGGGAGTCGAGAGTCTAGAGTCTAGAGAGTCAAAGGAATTTAAATCAAATAAAATTCCAGTTGACTCAAGACTCTCCAGACTCTCGACTCTCTAGACTTCTAAGATGAGCAGACGCCTACATACAAGAGCAATCGGGCTTTCAGTCGCCGAAGGAGCAATAATTTTCGGCGGGCTGATGCTGGCTTTGTATTTGCGCGTCGGCGCGGACGGAGCGCATTACGAGCTAAACGAGCGCGGGGCGTGGATGAAAATCTCTATCGCTACCGTTATTTGCGTAGTTTCGCTTTTTATCTACGACCTTTACAGCTTTGCAGTCTTTAGCGACCGTCGCGAGCTGATTTATCGCTTGCTGCAAGCGCTTGGCACGGCTTGGGCATCGCTCGCACTTTTGTTTTATTTCGCACCGGATTTGATGATCGGGCGCGGCGTGACAATTTTGAGCGTGCCGCTCGTCGCCGCTCTTTTGCTCGGCTGGCGCATCCTTATTCACTGGCTGACGGCGCATCCCGACATCGGCGAAAGAGTTTTAATCGTCGGTTCGGACGAAGCCGCAATCAACATCGCCAAAGTGACGAAGGCGCATCAAGCCGCCGGTTACAGAGTTGTCGGTTTTTTGTCGGGCGAACCTGAACTGGTCGGGAAAAGCCTTTTTAATCCCAAAGTTATCGGTTTGATGGAAGACCTTGAAACCGTTGTCAAAAAAGAGAAAATTGACCGCGTAATTATCGCCATCCGTGACCGGCGCGGGGCGTTTCCGACCGAGCAGCTTCTAAAACTGAGCTTGTCGGGCGATGTCGCCATCGAAGAATTTACGAGCTTCCACGAACGTTTGACCGGACAAGTGCATCTCGATATGCTGCGCCCTTCGTGGCTGATTTTCGCCGGAAGATTGCGCGAAACCAGATTCCGCGCTTTTGCGCGCGAGATTGTGCATCGGGGTTTGGCATTAATCGGATTGGTTGTGTCGTTACCGATTGCGATTCTGACCGCGATTGCCATCAAATTGGAATCGCCGGGTGCAGTTTTTTACCGGCAGGAGCGAGTCGGGAAAAAAGGCAAACCGTTTGAAGTCATCAAATTCCGCTCGATGTGCACAGATGCGGAAAAAGACGGTCAGGCGATTTGGGCGACGGAAAACGATGCGCGTGTGACTCGCGTCGGACGCATAATTCGGACTTTGAGAATTGACGAGATTCCGCAATTCTGGTGCATTATAAAAGGCGAAATGAGCTTTGTCGGACCGCGCCCGGAACGCCCGGTTTTCGTCGAGCAATTGGCACACGAAATTCCGTTTTACGAACAGCGCCACCTCGTCGCGCCCGGTTTAACCGGATGGGCGCAGGTGCGTTATCCTTACGGCGCGTCAGTCGAAGATGCGAGACAAAAGCTGCAATACGATTTGTATTACATCAAAAATCAAAGTCTCCTGCTTGATTTGCTGATTGTTCTCGAAACGTTCAAAACAATTTTGTTCGGACGCGGCGCAAGATAAATTTTGAGGTAAAAAACGATGAAAGCTGTAAAAATTCTTGGGATATTTTGTTCGGTTATTTTCGCTTTTGCGGCGACAACCGCCGCGAGCGCGCAAACCACGCCTGCGCCGGAAGAAAAGAAAATCGAAATCACAAAAAGCGAAACGAAAACCGAAGCTCCCGTCGTAGAACCGGAAAAAACTCCGCCGCCCGCACACGCGCAAACGCCGGACGCCGGAAAAGTGCTGCCCGAAGATGTGCCGGACGCGATGAAACAAAACCGGCGCGGGCAAATGTCCGAAGAAGAAGCCGCCGTTGTGCCTTATTACAACAACTTTTTGTCGAATTATTATCTTGGACCCGAAGACGTAATTTCGGTCGAAGTTTTCGCGCAGCCTAATTATTCAAAAACGGGAATCACGATTCCGCCCAACGGCAGAATTTCTTATCCGTTGATTCGCGAGGGCGTTTTTGTCGCCGGAAAAACCGTCGAACAAATCGCAGATGAAATCACGAAAAAGCTCGACGAATATATTATTGACCCGAAAGTTATGGTCTCGCTCGACCGCGCGGTTTCGGCGCGTTACAGCGTTCTCGGCGATGTCGGCAAACCGGGCGTTTACACGATGTCGCGCCGCGTGAGCGTTCACGAAGCTATTGCCGAAGCGAGCGGGATTTTAGTCACCGGAAACAAAAAAGAAGTCATCGTGCTGCGGCGCGGACAGGACGGCAGACCTTCGCCGATTGCAGTTAATTTGCAGGACATCGAACGCGGCAAAGCCAGAGAAGAAGTTTTCCTCGTTCCCGGCGACCAAATAATTGTGCCGGGCAATAAAATCAAAGTCTGGAAAAACGTGATGAATCTGCTCCCGATTATCGGTTTCGCCCGAATGTTTACCGGATTTTAAGCCAAATGATAACTCTGTTTTCAACGAATAATTTCACCACAGAGACACAGAAACACAGAGATAAAAAAATAAAAACTCTGTGTCTCTGTGTCTCTGTGGTGAAAAATAGACTTTGCAGACTGATTGCGCTTTGTTGTCTCGCAATCTTTTTATTGCAGCAAGCAAATGCGGGCGAATGGCGCAAACAGCCTTCGGGAACGCTGGCTTGGCTGCACTCGATTTATTTTCTCGACGCGAAACGCGGCTGGATTGCGGGGAGCAACGGTACTCTGCTAACGACGACCGACGGCGGCGCAAGCTGGAAAAAGGCGGCGAAGCCTTCGGAAGATAATCTGCGCGACGTATTTTTCACAGATGAAAATAACGGCTGGCTGCTCGCCGAACGCGACGTTTTCAAGCTCAAATCTGCCGGAGAAGCGCGCTCGATTTTGCTTCGCACAACTGACGGCGGCGCGACCTGGGAGCGGACGGGCGTTTTTCCGACAAGCAAAACGGCGAATCCGCAATTTACCCGCCTGCTCGTTTCCGACGACCGCGCGACCGCTTGGGCAATCGGCGAACTTGGCAGCGTTTACGCGCTCGAAAACAACCAGATTTGGCAAAAACAAGTTTCACCGACCAGATTTCTGCTGCGCGGGGGCGCGATTTTTAACCGGAGCGAAGCGGTTTTAATCGGCGCGGGCGCAACGATACTGCACACCGCCGACGGCGGCGGCATCTGGCGCGAAGCCAGAGTTTACGCGGCGGAAAACGCCCGTTTTAATTCGGTCTTTTTCGCCACCCGCTCGCTCGGCTGGGCGGTTGGCACAGGCGGTCGGATTTTCGCCTCCGCCGACGGCGGTAAAACCTGGCGCGGGCAAAATTCTCCGCTCGCCGCAGACCTTTTGGACGTTTGCTTTGTGACGCCGAACGAGGGCTGGGCGGCGGGCGACGTCGGCGCACTGATTCGCACGACAAACAGCGGAAACACCTGGACGCCGGAAAAAATCAACACGACGCACCGCATTGAACGAATTGTTTTCATTGGACGAGAGCGCGGTTTCGCAGTCGGTTTCGGGGGAACGATTCTCGCCTATTCAAACGAAAATGCGCCCCGCCCGCGTCTCGCCGCCCAATCAAGTTCTTCACTGAAAATCAATTAACTCCTTTCGCCAAACAATTTATTTTCGCACGTTCAAAAACATCTTGATTGTTTTCGTCATATCGTCCTAATATTACTCAGCTAAAATTAAGCCAATTCAAATTTGTCGCGGCAAACGGCTGTTTTTAACAGCGGTATTTTCCGACAGGGAAACAGTTTTAAGAATTTAAGAACTGTCCTCATTATCCCGTCTGGATTCGACGCACAAAATTTGTTCGGCAAAACTGAGATGGAGAAAAGAAGGATGAGAAAACTTTTATTTACGCTCGCGCTCTTTTGCGCCATTTTGTTCGGCTCGTCGGTCGAGACATCGGCTCAAACGCTTTTAAACGAAATTGACATTAATACGCCAAGCACCGATAACCCTTGCGAATACATCGAAATTCGCGGGACGCCCGGCGCGACTTTAACCAATACTTATTTTGTGGCTATCGAAGGCGATGCAAGCAGCACCGGAGCTGGTCCCGGAGCTGCGGATATGGTGGTTGATTTATCAACCCGCACTATCGGTTCAAACGGCATTTTAGTCATCGTCAGCCCGACCGCCTGTCCCGGCAGAACGATTCCCGCGGGAGCGACTCAAGTTACCGATGCCCAACTTGACACATCCGGTGGCGGAATCGAAAACGGAACCATTACGTTTTTGCTTGTAACAAGCACAACTCCGATTGTCGAAGGCACCGATTATGACACCAACAATGACGGTACGCTTGAAGGCTTGCCAGCAGGCGTGAATGTTCTCGATGCAATCGGTGTTACTGATGGCGAATTTGGCGACATCGTTTATTTCGGGCAGGTTGTGACACAAGGTAACGGCGGCGCTCCCAATGCGATAACACGTTTCCCCGCCAACAACACGCCGGTTTCTTCAGCCGCTTGGTACGGCGGTTTTCTCGAAACTGCGGGCGGAAACAGCACAACCGTTTACAACACAACAAACGCCAGCGCGAATTTCCCGACCGGCGGCGCCCTGACGCCGGGCGCAGCGAACGTCGGTACGTTTGTAGCGAAAGACGTTCCGGTTGATTTCAACGGCGACGGCAGAAGCGATTATGCGGTTACAGGTCTTCTGCGCGGCAGCACAGCACAGACAAAAGTCTGGTATATTCGACTGAATGGCGTGGCTGAAAATTCTGGTATTCGAGTGATGACGTGGGGACTTCCGGGTGACCGCGAAGTCCCGGAAGATTATGACGGCGACGGCAGAGACGACATTGCCGTCTGGCGCGCAACCTCAGCCAATCAAGGACGCGGCTTTTTCTATATTTTTCGCAGCAGCAACAATACGTTTCTAGAAGTACAATTCGGTACGGTGGGCGACAATCCGATCATTGTTGCCGATTATGACGGCGACAACATAGCCGATCCCGCTGTTTACCGTATGACGACTTCGGCGGCTCCGCTGCCTTGCGGTCCGAACGCGGGAGTTTGGTATTATCGCCCTTCCGCCACGCCCACTATTGGTTTCAGATACATCTGCTGGGGCGGAGCCGGCGACAGACCCGCACCCGGCGATTATGACGGCGATAACAGAGCCGACGCCGCCGTCTTTCGCCCGAATCCGGGAATCTTTTTCGTCGCCAAATCCGGCGGCGGAACCGAAGCAGTTCCTTTCGGAAGCAGCAATGACCTGACGATTCCGGGCGATTACGACGGCGACGGCAGAACCGATTATGCGCTCGCGCGCCAAGGAACCCAATGGTCCTTCTTCATTCGCACGCAAACAGGCGCGAATCAGACTTATCAATTCGGTCTAAACCAATTCAGTGTAAATACAGATGTTCTCACTCCAGGCGATTACACCGGCGACGGTAAAACCGATATTGCGGTTTGGCGTCCTTCGGATGGCACTTTCTACGTTCGCCCGGCGCAAACAAGCGGAACGGCTGATTTCGCGTTCAAATGGGGGCAGCAGGGCGATTACCCAGTTGCAAACTATATTGTTTCAGGGGTAATAGTAAATGCAACCCCTTAAACGGTTGATAATTTTCTTTCAGCAGATTGGTGTATCGCTGAAATGAAAATTTTTGGTGTAAAATTAAAGGCGCGTGGATAATTTCACGCGCCTTTAATTTTTTGTTCCAAAGGAGATTTCCCGTGTTTCGACTATTTTTATTTCTCGCTTTTATTTTCGCCTTTCAAACAATTGAAATTTGCGCTCAGCAAAAGGGCGCGCCGCAAACTCAAACCAGCGTCACCGCGCCGATTAAAACCATCGGTCGCAAGCTCGATGTCAAAACCAGTGCGGCTTATGCGGAATTGGTTATGAAACGAACCGAAGTTGCCGCCGATTTGGAAGTTTTGCTGCCCGATTACACCGAAGAATCGCCCGAAGTCAGGGAAAAGCGTCTGAGTCTGCAAATTTTGGACGCGGCTCTGAAACGGCTGGAAACCGTTACGCTCGAACAATATCTGGCTTTGACTCCGGCGGTCGGCAAAATGCTCGCGCGTAAATTGGAAGCTGAAGCCGAGCTGAAAATCCTGAGTGAAATTTACACCGATGAACATCCGACGGTCAAAAAATCCAAAATCCGCTTTAAGGTTTTTGATGCGGAATTGAAAAGGCTGTTGCTGCAAACCAATTCGCAATAGATTTGAAAATTTAAACACTATCAGACAAACAAAAAGGGCGTGTATCTACACGTCTTTTTTGTTTCAGACTGTTTTAGAGCAGATTTTAAATAAACGAGATACAAGATAAAACGGGCGCGTTTCCTTTTAGAAACGCACCCGTAAGTTTTTAGCTGAGATAAACAGCAAAATTAGAAGTGGAATCGAACGGCAAACTGAATTTGTCGTTCGCGGAAGTTATTGCTATCGGTCGAGAAGATGCTTCCAAAAGTCGGCTGAGAACATAAGCCGTTTGCATCGTTGGTTGTTATTCCATTGATCGAGAAGCAATTTGAAACTCCGCCTGAAGTTACGGGTAAAGCGTATTGTGTGAAGTTAAGACCGGAAACCTGAGTTCGGTTGAAGATATTAAACCCTTCAGCCAACAACTCAAGATTATATCTTTCGGTGAAATTGAATCGTTTTGAAACTCTTAAATCCACATTCCAAAGATCGGGATTGCGATAAGAATTGCGCTCGTTGAGCGGGAAACGATTGCTGCCGTTAGTGCCGTTTAAATTCGCAGGACCTGAGCCGGTAAACGGAGAGCCTGAGTAGTATATGAAAATCGGCGCAAGCGACCAGCCGTTAAGCAAGTAATTATAAAATGTGTTGTCGCTTCCATCGTACAGCGTCGGCGAATAAACCGCGCTGACTACGAATTTATGACGTATATCAAAATTACTCGGTCCCTCTTCAAGGTTTGGATTGAAAAGGTCTAACGGTTGGTTAAAGATGCTGGTCGTAATTTGCGAGTTTTGTCCGGTATCCGTTGATTTCGCCAAAGTATAGCTGGCTTGGAATTGTAAGCCGTTTGTAAAACGGCGATTCCCTTGCAGAACTAAAGCGTGATATTGGGATTTCACAGAGCTTTGGAATTGAAGCAATGACGGAAGCGCCGTATTAGCGCGGGTATATAACGGCAAAGTGAAAGATTGCCCATTAAAATCTCCGCCGTAAACATTTAAGGTTCGGCTTCCGCCTGTCGGCGTAATATTCTGTTCTACAAATGTCGGCAAATACCGTCCCGTGCTTCCGATATACGAAACGGAAACAGCGGTATTTTTAGCAATTTCATGTTCAAGAACCAAGTCATACTGATGAATCATTGGGGCTTGAAAATCTTCCTGGTAAAAATTAATTGTAGCTGCCGCAAGCGTTTGATTATTGTTAGGCAGAATGTTTGGGAAGATAGGACCTGATGCGGGTGCGATATTTACCGTTCCCTGACCGCCGGGATTACCGGTTCTCAGCAAATTATTCCAAACATGCCCGCCGAGGAAACGCCCGTAATAAATTCCGTATCCCGCGCGAAGAGACGTTTTGCCTTCTCCCGTCAAATCGTATGCGAAACCGATACGGGGACCGAAGTTGTTTTTATCGCTCGGCAAAGTCGATGTAGCTTCTGCAAGGGTTCTGCCGTCCCTCGGAATAACTGCGGTGCTGGTATTCGGGATTATTGCGTTAGGCAGTTTTTGATACTCGTAACGCAAGCCCATATTTATGGTCAAACGCGGCGTGATCCGAAAGTCATCCTGTGCAAAGAAGCTGTATTCGTTCATGCTGAATTTCAACCCCGGGATGCCCACGCCTTGAACGTAATTGGCGGTGTAACATCTGCCAACGGTTCGGGTTGAAGTAATACATTGCGTTGCTTGGTTTGTTAGCGGAGTTCTGAAATTAACATAATCAACGATAAAATCATTGATGTTGCCGTATGTAAATTGACCCGCTTCAGAGTTTAAATTTTGAATATCATCGGTCACGCGATTAATATCGCCTCCGAATTTAAAGGTATGTCTTCCTGAAATCCAGGTAACTGTATCCGCAAATTGAACGCGGCTTTCAAAAGGATAGCGAAGGCGCTCAAAGTTGGAAGTCGTGCCAAATGTTAATCCGTTCGTCAGAGCAACCTGTGGGGAGCGTTGACCTTGAGAAGTGGTAGCACTCGCCGGCTCGCCCGGAAGCGGCTCCTGACTGAGCGCATATTCATTATCACGAGCGTATTGAAAACGAGCTTCGTTTAACAAATTAGGAGAAATCGTTGATTGCAGCCGTAAATTCAGCGTATCAACATCTACGAAATCATCGCCGAAGCTTCTTCGCCCTAATGTGTTGGTGGCTTGTGTCTGCAAACCGGCGGGAGACTCCCAACGCAAACGATTATATGTTGCGCTGAACGAATTTTTGTCGTTAATCTGCCAGTCAATTTTTGGCAGGATAGTTGTCTGGTCGCCGCGGCGCGGTGTTTCCCCCGTTAAGGAAGTTAAAAATTCTAAACTGCTGTTAATCTGAGTATTGGTCAATCCTCTGGCTAATAATGTCGTTTGGTTGACCGTACTTAAGTAGTTCAGAGTGGAAAATCTGGCGATACCGGGGAAGTTGCGTTTCTGCTGGTCGTAGCTGAAAAAGAAAAACAGGCGGTTTTTAATAATCGGACCTCCGATTGCGCCGCCGAATTGATGTCGAACATCTGTCGGTTTGATCCCTACCTGACTTGTGAAACCATTTACTATAGCCGGCACGAAGGACGCGGGATTACGCGCTCCGAATTTATTATTGCGGTAGTATTCAAAAAGCATCCCGCGAAATTGATTGGTTCCGCTTTTTGTGACCGTATTCACCACGCCGCCCGCCGAGCGTCCGTATTCGGCTGAATAATTCGACGTGTTAACTTGAAACTCGCGAATCGCAGCCTGGCTGACAACATATCCGATGCGTGTGCGTCCGCGTTCTTCCGATTGGAATGATTGATTATTATCGCCGCCATCTACGGTGCTGTTGTTGAGCAAACCGGAAATGCCGCGAAAACTAATCAAACCGAAATTGCCGTCGGGAACAGTCGCCGGCGTTAAAAGCACGAAGTTGGAAGCGCGGCGTCCGTTAATCGGCAGGTCGCGGATTGAAGTCTCGTTGATATTGGTCGCAAAGTCCTGCGAATTGGTATTGATAACAGGAGCTTCCGCAGTCACTTCGACGGTTGCGCTCGCTTGTCCGACTGTCAGCGGGATGTTGACGGTCGTGACCTGACCGACTTCGACAATTACATTGTTTCCGGTAAAAGGGGCAAAGCCCGTTTGCGTAATGTTAATAGTATAAGTGCCGGGTTGAAGATTGCTGGCGACATATACACCGTTTTCATCGGTTGTCACAGTCTGGGTTTGATTTGTTCCGGCATTCGTAACCGTTACGGCTACGTTCGGCAAAACTGCGCTCTGCGGGTCTGTAATCGTTCCCCGAATACCGCCCGTGACGGTTGATTGCGCTAATACGCCTGCTGTACTTGCGGCAAAGCACAAGATTGCAACCGTTAAAAAGCGTGTTAGATTTAGCATTAGAAATTTCGACATAATTTTGTCCTTTTAATTAAAATACCTGTTGTTTATTTAACTGTTCGGCGCACAATCGGCGCGGTTCCCTATTTATGTATTGAGTTTAGTTGTGAGTTAGTCAGCGCTGTGATTTATAATTGCCAACAGCGTTTTTATCAACCGCAACTTACCAGTTTCTTACAACTGTATGAACAACCTGTTAAATAATTTTCGCTTGCCTGAAATGGCTTGAAGTTCTGTTAAAATTTATCAGTAAATATCTATTTACGCAACTTTTAAGAAAACGTTCACACAGAAAATGAAAAAGATGAGAAAAACGTGTTTTATCTTTCTGATTTTAACCGTATTGATGCTGCCCGCGGCGGCGCAAACAGCGCGGCAAAACAGCCTTTTGCGTTCGGGTCCGATGCTCGGTTACAGCGAAATGACCGAAACCGCCGTTTGGCTGCAAACAAAACAACCGGCTGAGGCTCAAATTCGCTACTGGAAACAGGGCGAACCGAAGAACGTAAAATTTAGTAAAACCGTTAGAACCAGCGAAGAAGCTGATTTTATCGCGCGTTTTACGCTGTCGCAATTGGAATTTGGCGCGCGCTACGATTACGACGTTTATCTAAACAATCGGCGAGTAACGCTTGATTTTCAACCGACTTTTCAAACCCAGCCGCATTGGCGCTGGCGCACCGAGCCGCCCGCTTTTCGCTTTGCTTTAGGCTCGTGCGCTTATATTAACGACCCGCCGTTTGACCGTCCGGGAACGCCTTACGGCTCCGGGTTTGAAATTTTCCGCACAATCGCCGCGAAAAAACCGGATTTTATGATTTGGCTGGGCGACAACGTTTATTACCGCGAACCCGATTGGCTCAATGAAAGCGGAATGCGCTACCGCTTCCGGCAGAACCGCGAATTGCCCGAATTGCAGCAGCTTTTAGCCACCACTCACAACTACGCGATTTGGGACGACCACGATTACGGACCGAACGATTCCGACCGAACTTTCCGTTTGCGTGACTCGGCGCTGCGAGTTTTCAAAGATTACTGGGCGAATGCGACCTACGGCGAGCCGGAGACGCCCGGAGTTTTCGGGCGTTTTGAGTGGGCGGATGTTGAATTTTTCCTGCTCGACGACCGCTTTTACCGTTCGCCGAACGAAATGCCCAATTCGCCCGACAAAGTGATGCTCGGCGAGCGGCAAATGCGCTGGCTGATTGAAAGTCTGCGTTCGAGCAAAGCCACATTTAAAATCGTCGTCAACGGCAGTCAAATGCTCAATCAGTTCAATCCGTTTGAATCGTTCAAACAATTTCCTGGCGAATATCGTCGCCTGCTCGATTTTATTCGCGACGCCCGCGTCGAAGGCGTCGTTTTTCTTTCGGGTGATCGTCACTACACCGAGCTGATTCGTATAAATGATGTCGGAAGTTACCCGCTTTACGATTTTACGTCCAGCCCTTTAACCGCCGGAAATTCAAATCCTCATAAAAACGAAGAAAACAACCCGGATCGCGTCGCCGGAACTTTGGTTAAGGGAACGAAGAATTTTGGAATGATCGAAGTAACCGGACCGGCAAAAGAGCGCCGATTGACGATGAGCGCGATTGATTTAACAGGCAAAGAATTATGGAAACACGAAATTCAGGCGTCGGAACTCAAATTTCCGAAACAATAATTTAATGAAAAAGGCTAAGATTTTCTTAGCCTTTTTCATTAAAACCATCCTTTTTTGCCTTGAATATATGTGCGGACAAACTCCTCATCCGGTTTTGTCAAATACATTACTCCTTCGATGATTCCGACAATTTGCATCGCGATAATGCCGATGCCGCAAGTTACAAATCCAACTATCAGCGAAACGACCAGCATTATCACGCCTTCCTGCGTGTAACCCAAATAAAACTTATGAATGCCGAGCCAGCCGAGCAGAATTCCCAAAATTCCGGCGGCGACTTTTTTATCAGCGCCCTGCGATTTCCAGTAATCGGGCGAACCGCCATAATTCTGTTGTTGTGGATACATTTCTTTTCTCCTGTTTCAAATCTATAATGCCGAATATCTTAACGATAAAATCAGGCTTGTCAATTTTGCGGAACATATCCGGCGGGAGCCGGACGGTCGCTCGCTACACCGAAATTCACCGCCATAAATCCGGCTTGGCTCTGCATTGCGTACCAAAAACCGTTTTCCGGTCGAAAAACGGCAAAGTCCCATTTGCCGTCGCCGTCAAAATCTCCCGGCGCGGGTTTGTCGTTCCCGGTTCCCCAATTAAAGGCTTTAAATTCACCGTTTGCATTGAGCCAATACCAGGCGCCGTTTGAAGGGCGATAAACTGCGACATCCGTTTTACCGTCGCCGTCGTAATCGCCTTGAACGGGTTTGTCGGTCGCAGTGCCAAAATTAACTGCGAAAAATCCGGCGGTCGAACGCTGCACATACCAGGTTCCGTTCGACGGGCGAAAGACGGCAATGTCGGCACGTCCGTCGCCGTCATAATCTCCGGGAACGGGAATGTCGCCGCTCGTGCCGAACAATTCCGAACGAAAATTCGGATCGCGGAAATCAAAGCTCGGCGTAATATACCAGGCGCCCTGACGGAAAACCGCGATGTCTGTGTTTCCGTCGCCGTCGTAATCAGCCGCAACGGGAACGTCGCCGTTGACGCCGAATTGTCGAACGCGAAAAACAGCCGCGTTCGGGCGCGCCGGGTCGTATGCATACGAATACCAGGTTCCTTGTTCCGGTCGGAAAACGGCGTAATCTGTTTTGCCGTCGCCGTTATAATCTCCCGGCGCGATGATGTCCGAAGCGGTGCCGAAATTTACCGCGCCGAATGTATTGTTTCGGCTGTTTTGAACAAACCAGAAACCGCCTTCGGGACGATACACGGAAACATCTGTTTTACCGTCCCCGTCAAAATCCGCCGGTTTGTTTTTCGCGCGCACTCCGGCGACCGGACCGTCGGCAATGTTTCCGTCAATGTTAAAAGTCACGCCGCCCCAGGTTTCATCGTGCGGAGCTTGAAACTGTTTGATTCGTTGATGATTCGACCAGAAATTTGCCGGAATCTGAGGAGAAGGCGAGGCATAAAACCAAACCGATTGAATGTTGTCCCAGCGAGCCATCCAAATCGCGTCCATCCGGCTTGCAGCGGGGATGTTTATCCAATCGTTAACCGCGTTAGTCGGCGAACCGTAAACTCCCGATACATAACCGCTCTCTTTAACGCGGTCAGTCCAGCCTTTGAGAAACGCATTGACCGACGCGCGACATCCCGGCGTACCGCTCGTTTCGTCATAGCGTTCCATATCGTAATAAAGTACGGAGCCTTGCGTCAGCCCTAGATTATTGGCGTCTGTGAGGGCAATGTCGGCTTCGCCGCGTCCCTGAGTTTCGGCGGTTGCCGGGTCTGTGCTGTGTTTGGCGCAGTTTGCGCAAACCGAGCAAGGCGCTTGATAGCCGACAATTGTCGGAATCAATCCCCAGCCCATCGCGGAAACTTGATTGACCCAGGCGGCGGAAAGCTGCGGTTGAGAGCAGCCGCGATTTCTGCCGGAAATGTAAATATTCGAGTCGTAAAACGGGCTGTTATTCCACCAGGTTTGCATTTGCGCGACCGTTGCGGCAGTGCATTTGTCGAAACCGCGATTCATACTAATCCGAGTCGAACCGACCGGCGCGGATAGATTTTGATTCGAATTGGGAATTTTAATTTCTTCTTTCGCCGATTCGGGCGTTATCTCGCGCCAGGTTTTGCCGCCGTCGGCGGTTGAAAGAAGTCTCGCTTGCTGCTCGCAATTTGATTTAAAATTCAGGCAGCGCCCCGCTTCCGCCAAAATCCAGCCCGTCTCTGCCGATGCAAAATCAACATTTGTAATGTTTTCATCCGCCGCCAACGGCGCTTGAAACGAAATTCGATTAACCGCGTCGCTTAAAAATTGAAATTCTTTGCCGTTGATTTCGGCGATTGCCCTTTGTTTTTCCGAGTGAACCGGCGCTAAAAGCGAGCGAAGCGGAAATTCGCCCGATTCCATAATGTTTTGCTCCAAACGCCAGACGTTTGCGCCGTCTGCGGTCGAAAAAACAGCGGCGCGCGTGAAATTTGAATTCGACGGCAAACGCAGAATCAAAAAACCGTTTTGCTCGTCGGTAAATTCCAGCGGAATTTCGGTTAAATTGGCTTCACCGACAATTTCCTGCGGCAGGCTCAAATTTCGCTTTGTCCAACTTGCGCCGCCGTTTGCGGTTTGCGCCAGTTCGAGAGCGGAGATTTTCGTATCCGCTAAAATTACCGCGCCGTGCTGTTCGTTTGAGAAAAAAACGGAGCTGACGATTTGTTCACCGGACTTCGGCGGCGTGATTTGACGCCAGGAACCGCCGCTATTATCTGTTTGCAGGATGGCGGTTTTCGTCCATATCAAACCGAATTTATCGTTTTTTAAATCAAAGCCCGCGAGCTTTTCATTTACGGCTTGATTCGCTGCCTGTTGAGCCGTGCTTAAGAATTGGAGAGAAAAAAGAGAGATAACCAAAAGAGCCGATGCCAATCCGAACCAAATTTTTCGCATTTTTATCCTCGCCGAGCAAATTTCTAAAAAGGTCAGGCGGCGAGTTTAGCGCAATCGAGTAAATTTTTCTACATCCGGTGCTGATTCTCATCCTTTTCAGAACGTCCTGTTGTTTTAATCTTCGTTTGCGCGGTTTAACTTTTGTCTCACACAAGGGAAATCAATAAGCGTTTGAACTTTTGCGGCTGTTTTTGCGTAGAAAAACCGGGAAGATTGCAGAAAAGGGTTGACTATTTAGCTTTTCGAGCATATCTTCCCCTTGTTCGTTTTCGCACAAGCGGTGCGTTTTCGATAAACGGCTTTTCCGTTTTTTGCCAATTTAATTTTATTTTGCTTGATTTTTATGGTTTATAATAAAACGGTTGGCGCAAGCGGTTTGAGCGGTTTGGCATAATTACGAGAGATGTGGAAATTTTTGATTTTTCTGAAATTTTGAAGCATCTATTTTTTTGAATCTGGCAACTATACTGCGAAAGGAGGCAACGTTTGATGGCAACGCAATTAACAAATTCGAGTTTAGGGGGAAGACCCATAGTGAGTCCACGTATTATGGCGCATATGCAGGTGCAGGCGACATGGGTTGATAAGCAGACCGGCAAATCAGTTTCGGTAGAAGGAACGACCGAAAATGTCGGTGAAACCAGCACTTTGGTAAATATGACCAATCTGCCGCCCGTCGGCAGCGAAGTCAGTTTGCGGATTATGGATGAAGGCGAATTGATTATTGAAGTTCCGGTTGAAGTTATCCGCGTCGAACGCGATCCGGGTAAACCGATGGCTGCATTTTCCGTCGTCAACCGAATCAAGGATTGGCGAGAGAAAGTTGTAACCGCAGCTCAAGAATGGGTAAATCGTCACTGGCGCGTAGATTACGAAGAAGAGTGGGTTAATTAATAACAGTAATAATTCTCATAATTAACGAGCCGGGGAAAGATTAAAGGCGAGTTCGACTCAGAACTCGCCTTTCTCATTTTATTGACAAAAGGTAGTGTCCTAATCCTGTGGTGCTTTACTAAGATGTGTCTCAAAAACGACCCTTTTTGAGACAAAATTACTTGACTAATATTGGTTTCCAAAGAAAACCGAGAACTGACAAAACATTGTCACAAAATAATGGTGACTGGTGTCTAACAAGTGAGAAAGCTTTAATCACGTTTTATTCAGGAGTAGGTTTGAAACAAATATTTCCTTTAGGTGAATTTTATGGTGCGACTCACAGACGGGTGGAAACTCCAGCATTTGCTTTTGCTGAGGTTGAAGATTTCGATAATATAGAAGTTCCGCTTCATACGCATGAAAATACTCATTTCCTCTTTGTCGTTAAAGGTGAATATGAAGCTACGGTCAAAGATAAAAAACAGAACTTTTCTTCTTCGGCAATGCTTTACTACCCGGCAGGGACAACTCATCGTGATCATTTCTACACTCTCGGGGAAAGACGATTCCTAACTGTTTCTTTAACGTCAGAAACAAACAAAAGGCTGCTTGAAGAAATAAAATTTATCGATTATTCAATAGATTTTAGCGGCGTGGAAATTTCTTGGCTTAGAGAAAGAATTTGCAGAGAAATTCAATTGCCCGACATCCTGACTCCGATTGTTTTGGAAGGAATGGCAAATGAGTTGCTAGTTTATTCAGCACGGAATTTGGACAAATCCGGTAAATTACCCGCTTGGATAAAAACTGCACAAGAACTTATTCAAGATTGCTGCTCAGAATCAATCACAATTACTGAAATTGCCGCCACCGTAGGCGTACACCCTTTGCACCTTGCCCGCACATTTCGCAAATTTTTCAATTGTTCGCCCGGAGAATATTTAAGAAAATGCCGGATCCAATTAGCCACGAATCTTCTTCTTAACTCGAAAAAAACACTTGCCGAAATTGCTCAGATGGGCGGATTCGCAGATCAAAGTCATTTTACCCAATGTTTCAAGCGAAGCGCGGGCGTCACACCCGCAGAATTCCGCCAAATACATAATTTGTAATTCGGAAAAATCCTACACAATGTTTTGTATTTGATAAAGAAGTTTCAAATCCACAATAGTACTTATTTTCTCTGCTGTAGAATGTGGAAAATCTTTATTGAAAGTAGGCATTTTTAATATATTTCGAGGAAATCAAATTATGAAAAATTTTGAAGCTATGGCACACCGATTTCTGCCTAACAATCGACATATCCACCTTCGGGAACTGCCTAGAAATTCTATATCAAACTTTATAAGAGACCATAGTGCATTAACAATTAATATTATCGCTTCTGCTCTTCTTATTATCATCAGCTCTACGCATGGCTTTGCGCAACAGACAAGCTCTCCGGGGAAAACTGACCAAGCACGGTCACGCACAGTAGGTACACTAACGCGCATCACTGAGCGCGGAGCGATTGTACCGCGTATTGACCACCACCAACACATCGTTGGACCGAGGGCTGTCATCTCCTGGGCACCATTATCCCCGTCCCCGGAACTACCTCCGGGTTTGAGCCGCGTCATTCAGGAACGAAACCAAATTATGGGAGCGAAAGACATTGGCGACCTTTACACTGACACAGCTCGGATACTGGACTTTCAGTCGGAAAGCCAGCCTTGGGTGCGCGGACGGGACGCCATCCTGCGAATAATAGGCTCATACGCGCCAAAGACTCGTTTGGTACCCCAGTCTTTCACCGCCGACGACTCTGTCGCATACATAACGGGTGTCGCGGTGTCAGCGGACATTCCTGAGACGAGAATGAATTTCATACTAGGACTCAAGAAAGATCAAGGCGGGGTCTGGCGGATCGATACCGAACAATCGACGCCAATCCCACCGCCCGTCCAGCCACCATTTGCCCAACCACTGACAGCAGATCAACTCATACGAGACCTAGATGAAACCGGTATCCAGCGAGCGGTGATCCTTTCAGTTGCCTACTGGTTCGGAGGTCCGCCGCGCCCGCTCAGAATATGGATTGGCGATGAATATACAAACGTGCGGGCGGAAAACGACTGGGTTGCCTCCCAGGTCTCCCGCTACCCTGATCGTTTGGTCGCCTTCTGCGGCATAAGCCCGCTCAAGGACTATGCAGTAAAGGAGGTGCGCCGTTGCGCCAGTGAGCTTCGCATGAAAGGTGTCAAGCTGCACTTTCGTAGCTCGGGCGTCAACGTTCTCAACCCGGAACATCTGGAAAAGGTACGCCGAGTCTTTGAAACTGCAAACGAGCTGGGACTGGCGATTGTCGTTCACACGAACGTAAATCCTTATGGACGGGAGCAGGCAGAGGTGTTCCTGAAAGAATTACTTCCGGCTGCTCCAGACGTCGTTGTTCAGATAGCACACCTTTGGGGTGGAAATCAGTTTGTTCCATCTGCTCTAACGGTATTTGCTGATGCTGTTGCGGCTGGTGACCCACGTACTAAAAACATGTACTTCGACCTGACTGAAGTAGAAGCTGCTGCAGCTATAACGAGTAATCCGAGCCAAACAATGCAACAGATCGCCCGCTTTATCCGCCAGATAGGACTCAAACGCATTCTATATGGCTCAGACGCTGCTGCAACATCTGACGCCCCGCCGACATCTCTCCGCTGGGCGAGACTGCGCGGCAAACTGCCGTTAACTAACGAGGAGCTAAGGATAGTTGCCAATAACGTTGCCCCGTACATGCGTTAATCTGGATTAGTATTAATGCCATTAAAATCGCGGCTGACCCAGCTAGGGCTAACCGGCAAATCTGGGGCGAGAGCACCTCGCCCCGGATTTGGCATGCATAGATACGTATCACATAAACTCTTCAATCTGGTTACTTATCCCTTTCAAGATAGAAACAGAATGGAAGAGGTTCTTTCAAAGTTAACAGTTCGTTATCCAACCGCCGAAAATACTTAGCTGTTAGCACCACACCATTAGGACACTACCTAACAAAATTAAATCTTGACTGTTTCCAATTGAGACTCGGCATTTTTAACTTCGACGGTTTTCTCGGCTGTTTGCGAAAGGCTCGAAGACGCGAGCAAAATCAGCGACAGCCACAACAAATCTGCGAGGAAAAGATGTACGAGCTGCATCCAAATCGGAGTCAGCAGCAAAACATTGAGAGCGCCTGCCGCGAGTTGAATCAAAACTAATGCGATTACAGCCAGCGAGATTTGTTTAATTTTTAAATCGTCAGGTCTTTTCCTAATGTGCCATGCGGCGAGCAAAGCCGCGAAACATCCGATTAAAATTGAAAGCACCGGATGCCAGATTCGCAGACGAATAAGCATGTGAGCGGTTTCGGAAAAATCCTGGCTGATTCCATGAGAGAGCGATTCGGCGGGAAAAAGCGTGTCGCCGAGAGCCGCAATCGCGCCGCTGACGCCGACCAGAATCATTCCGCCGAGCAATGCCGCGAAACCGAACGCGCGCGGTTCGTTTCCCCGGAAGTGAACGCGACGACCGTCGTTTCCAGCCCAATAAGCGGTCAAAACCAAAACCGCCAGCAAAATGAAAGTGTTGACCAAATGCGCCGCCATCCAAACGGCGCGCGCAATCGAATCGTTGTGCGCGACCAGCTCAAGCAAAACCAAACCCGCCCCGATTGCCGCTTCGGTCAAAATAAAAACGAGCGATAAAACCGCCCCTTTGCGCGCCAAATGCCTGCGCGGAAACGCCCTGAAAGCCCAAAACACGAGCGCGACGACGCACAAAAGCGCCAAGCCGCTCGAAAGACGGTGCGAGAATTCAACGACGGTTTTGATTTCCGCCGCGTGCGGGATAATCATTCCGTTACACAAAGGGTAGCTCGCGCCGCACCCGTCGCCCGATTTCGACGCGCGGACAAATGCGCCCCAAACGACGACCAAAATGTTGTAAGCGACGACAAACCACGCAAAGCGTGCGAAACGCCCGGCGCTTTTATTTGTATCAGAAACGTTCTTCATGTTCGCGAGAAAAGAAATTTTGATTTCAGCTTAACACAGGCAGCCGTTTTTCACCTTTCGCGCCGGAGCGAAACGGTTTTGATTCAGTCAATTGGATTTTTTTTTAGTTCTCGATTATTCTTGAATTCGGTCAATCAAACATCCCGCGAAAGCGTCAACAACAGGGCTTTTCCGTAAACCGTAAATGTTCACAAAATTAAATTCGTTTTTCATTTTGATTAGTTTTATTGTCTCTCTGACTTCGGCGTGTCAAAGCGGCGAGCGTAGTCTGACTCTACCCCAAGTGTCGGCAACAAGCGAAAGCCAGCCGCAAATTCGCCAACCGTCTCTAAATCAAGAACCGATTACGATTGCCGCCGTCGGCGATATTATGCTCGCTTCGACTTTCCCGGACGACACGAGAATGCCGCCCAAAGACGGCGCGGAGATGCTCGAAGAAGTGACGCCGATCTTGTCCGCCGCCGACATCGCTTTCGGCAATTTGGAAGGACCGTTGATTGACACCGGAGTGTCGGAAAAATGTCCGCAATTTTTCGCTGCCAAAAAAGCCGGAGAAACAAAACCGGAAGCTAAAATCGAGCCGACGCCAATTCCCCAACCGCCGCCCGCAAACGCCTTGCCTGAAAAACCTGCGAAAAAGTTTACCTGTTTCGCCTTTCAAGTTCCGACTCGTTACGGCAAATATTTGAAAGAAGCCGGATTTGATGTTTTGAGCGTGGCAAACAATCACGCTTCGGATTTTGGCGACGCCGGGCGCGCCAGCACCAGAAAAGTTCTCGATTCGCTCGGAATCAAACACGCAGGCAGCGACAGAAATCAATTTGCCGTCGCTTATCTTGAATCGAAAGGCAAAAAAATCGCTTTCATCGGTTTCGCGCACAACAACGTTTCTTTAAACGTCAACGATTTGGAAACCGCGCGCCGCGTCGTGCAGGAGCAAACCAAAAAAGCCGACATCGTGGTCGTTTCGTTTCACGGCGGCGCGGAAGGCACGGACGCGCAGCGCGTCCCTCGGCAAACCGAGATTTTCTACAGCGAAAAACGCGGCAATCTGCGGCTTTTTGCGCGGACGGTGATTGACGCCGGAGCGGATTTGGTTTTGGGACACGGACCGCACGTTTTGCGCGGAATGGAAATTTACAAAGACCGGCTCGTCGCTTACTCGCTCGGAAATTTTGCGACTTACGGCTGGTTCGGTTTAAAAGACGCGACTGCGCTGACAATGATTTTGGAAGCGAAAATTGCTGCGGACGGAAAGTTTTTAGGCGGTAAAATTCACGCCGGAAAACAAATCGGACGCGGAGTTCCGGTTCTGGACAAAACAAATCGGGCAGCCGTTGCAAAGGTGAGACAGCTTTCGCAAGATGATTTCGGCGCAAACGCGCCGCTGATTAAAGAAGACGGCAGCGTTACTGTTTCTTCTCAGACATCTTCCCGATAAGTTTTATAATGCGCTCGGCGTGATTTCTGGCGATCAGCGGAATCCGCTCTTCGTCTTTGATTTCGCGCAAAATTGGGAGCAGCAAAGCAACGTCGTGAATCTCGCCGCGTTTAATCAAGCCTTCCAATTTCTCAACCAATTTCGGCGCTTCGAGCGGGCGGTTTTCGCGCGCCAGATTGATGTCGAAAAGCCAGATGTAATGCTCTGTCAGACGTTTGTACTCTTTCGTCAAACTTTCCGCCGTCTTGTTTTCAGTCCAATTTAATCCGGCTTCGCGTTTTCTTCCGTCCGTCTCCATCCGCAATTTCATCTGTCCGAGATGCGGATAATCGTACTTCGCAGATTGATAAACGTCGGTCGAATCCAGAAAATTCAACTCGCTCCACAATTTTTTGATTCGTTCGAGCGCGGCGGGCGCAATTTGAATCGGGTCGGTAATCGGTTCGCCGAGCTGTCGTTTTTCAAAAGTAATTGTCCCCTTTCCGTTCTCGTCGTGTTCGATCAAAACGTGATTGACGACAAAATCCGGCTGCGAAAACTCGTAAGCGTAAAGCATTTTCGCCGCTGCTTTCTGCGCGTCGCCGTTTGTTTTTGGATTTTCGTTTTGCACCAAAGCGTCGCGGTGATTTTTCTTGCCCGTAGGCGCAGCAACGACCGGAGCGAGATTTTCAGTTTCGGGCGAAACAGGTTTAGTCGTCGGCGCGGCTACCGCTTCAGGCGGTTTCACCGTCGTTTTTCGATTTTTACCTTTTGACTGAGCGAACGCCGATTGGCTGAAAATCACCAACCAAAACGCGATTAATAAAAATGACCAAAATTTCATTGAAATTGTATTGCGAATCAAACTGCTTTCCGTTCTTTGAGCCATTCGCGGAAGCGTCTTAAAGCGACGGTTTGCCCTTGGGTTCGGCTCAAAGTTAAGAAATCGGTTAAAACCGTCGCCGTCAAATGCCGAAGCGCTGGGCTTGCTTCCGTTTTGTTGTAGATATCGCCCGCGAGTTGATAAAAACTGACGTTTTTGCCGTCGTAAATCCATAATTCCGGCACGCCGAGCGCCACATAAATTGAAAATTTATCAAGCGAGCCGTGCGTGACATCAATTTCTACGGCAACGTCAGGAACAGGATAGTTTTCAGGTGTTAGCTCATCCGACTTACCGATAATTTTATCGGCGCTCTGCACATAAAAACAGGCGTCCGGCTCAACGCCTTTCTTCTTCAGCTTATGGCGAAAAGTCGTCGAGCCAAGAGATTCAATCGTTAAATCAAAATGCGTTGAATATACATAAACAATCAAATCAATTGTTCGGCTCGGAGTTTCGTGTTCTGCTAAAGGCGGCATAATTTCCAAATTTCCGTCGTCGTAGGCGAGATGCCAACCGGCTTTTTCTTCAAAATCATTTAAAAATTGTTCGTATTGATTCCACGACACGCCGGACAACAAAATCACCTTGTCGTAAAAGCCTTTGCCATTAGCCAAAAACTCAATTGCCGCGAAATTGTCTAATGTTGTCGTCATTTCCATCTGCGCGTTTACTCCGTCTGAAACTTTACTCGAATTTTACCGAAACAACTTTTGATACGCCAGCCTCTTCCATCGTCACGCCGTAAAGCGCGCGCGCCGCTTCCATCGTCCGTTTGTTGTGCGTGATGACGATAAACTGCGTGTTTTCCGACATCACGGCGATTTTTTCGACGAAACGCCCGACGTTTGCTTCGTCGAGCGGCGCGTCAACTTCGTCGAGCAAACAAAACGGCGCTGGACGAAAACGGAAAATCGCCAGCACTAGCGCAATCGCCGTCATAGCTTTTTCGCCGCCCGACAAGAGCAGCAAATTTTGCAGACGTTTTCCCGGCGGCTGCGCGATAATTTCGATGCCGGATTCGAGCACGTCGGCTGCATCCAGCAAATTCATTTCGCCGCGCCCGCCGCCGAAAAGCTCTGCGAAAAGCTCTGTAAAATTGCGGTTGATTTCGGCAAAAGCCTGCTCGAAACGTTCTCTGGAGCGGCGTTTTATTTCATCGAGCGCTTCTTCCGCCGTCGCAATGCTGTCCACAATGTCTTTGCGCTGGCTCGTCAAAAACAAAAGGCGCTCTTCCGTTCCGTTCAATTCTTCGAGCGCCAGCAAATTAACCGCGCCGAAACCTTCAATCTTTTCACGCAAAGATTCGACTCGACGTTTTTCCTCCGGCAAATCAAAATCGTCGAATAGTTCATCTGCAAACAGATTTTCAAGCCGCTCGCCCAATTCCTGATAACAATTTTCCCGCAAATTTTCGAGTTTTGTCGCTGTTTCCGCCTGCGTAACTTCGAGTGCGGCACGCTGGTCTTTCGCGGCGGCGGCTTTTTTGTTTGATTCGTTTAACTCAGCCGTCAAACGGTCGGCATCGGCGCGCGCCGTTTGCAGATTTTCGCTCGCGGCGGAGAGCTTTTCGTTTTCCGTTTTCTTTTCGTTTTCGGCAGAAGCTGTTTGATGTTCGAGCGCATGAAGCGATTTACGCAGATTTTCAAATTTTAAATCGGTTTCTTCCAGTTCTTTGCGCTGTTTTTCCAAACGAAAAGCAAGCTCGCCGTGATCGTTTTCGACGCGCCGCAGAGCGTTTTGCAAGCTGCGGCGGCGTTCGGCTTCGGCGGCGGCGGCGGCGCGGCGCTCGCTTAAAACCAAGTTAAAATGTTCGGCTTCGCGTTTTGTTTCGAGCAAAACGGCGGAAATTCTGCCCAACTTTTCCGACGCGGCAACGCGCTCGTTTTCCGCCGTTTTTGCTTCGCGCTCGGCTTTCGCGCGTTTGTTTTCGGTGTCGTCTCTTTCGGCTGCGAGTCTCAAAATTTCGTCGGCGACAACTTTTTGATGTCGTTCGGCTCGCTCGCAATCTTGTTTTGCCGCGTCAAAACTGCTGCCGAGCGACATTAATTCGCGTTCGGCGAGCAAAATCTGCGACTGAAAATCGGTGATAAAATTTTCCTGTTTCGTCAAATCAGCCCGCGCGTGTTTAACCGTTTCTGCGGCAATTTCCAATTCGCTTTTCAGTTTTTCAGCCTTTGCCGCAAGCTCGCGCAATTCGCGTTTGAAACTCAAAATCCCGCCAGTTTCTTTTCCGGTTTTGCCGAGCGAGAACAAGCGGTTTTTATAAATCAATTCGCCGTCGAGCGTGACGCAGTTTTCGTTCGATAAATTTTCCGCTGCCGCAAAGTTTTCCACAACGTGGAAATCCGTTTCCCGCGGGAAAATCTCGCGCAGAATTTCAAGCAAATCATCGGAAACTCCAATTAAATCTGCGATTCTGCCATTATTTACGACGAACGACGAACGACGAACGACGAACGACGAACAAACCAATAAATCTAATTTTCCTGCATTGTTCTCACGCAGCCATTCGGCGATTTTTCGGGCGTCTTCGTGTGATTCGATCAAAACGGTTTGCAGACGCGCGCCGAAAACCGCTTCGACCGCTTTTTCATAGCTTGCTTCGACATTGAAAAAATCCGCCAGCGTTCCGCGCAAATTGACGCCGAGCTTTTCACGCGCCGCAAACAGCTTTTGCACCGCAGGCGCGAGCATTGCATTGCTTGTGTCCAGTTTTTCGAGTGTTTCGCGGCGATGACGAACTCCGTTTGCTTCATCGCGGATTTTATTAAAAACCGTTTCGGCTTCGCGCAGCCCGTTTTGCGATTGTTTGACAGATTCGAGAGCCTTTTCCTTGCGCGCTTTTAAATCCGCAAGAAGCTCGCGCTGCGCGGCGACTTTTGTTTCAAGCCCGGCGGCTTCCCGTTTCTTTTCGGCAAAAGTTTGTTCGGCGCGTGCGTGTTCGCGCTCCAATCCTTCGGCGCGTTCGGCGAGACGTTCGAGCGCGTTTGCCTGTTGTTTGGCGATTTCACGCAACCGCTCAGCCGCCGCTGTGTGCTGCAAAAGCAAATGGCGCGTTTCTTCGATTTCGCTTTCGAGCTTTAAAACTTCGGATTGTTTTTGCCGGAAATCGGTTTCGGCGGTTTGCAAATCAGTTGATTCGGTTTGATTCGATTTGCTCGCCTGTTCGTTTTTTTCGAGCAGACGCTTGCGGTCTGCGGCGATTTCGTGAAGCCGTTTTTCGTTTGATTTGATTTCAAAACGCAGCGCCGCGCAACGTTCTTCGAGCGATGCCGCTTGCTCTGTTTGGTGCGCGAAATCGCGAGCGGCGCGTTCTCTGCGAATTGCGGCTTCTGAAATTTGCTGGCGAATCTGAGCTAAAATTTCTTCCGATTCTCGCGCCGTTTGAGTCGCTTGTCGAGATTTCTCGGTTTGAGCCGTGACCAGTTCAGCCAAATTCTGCTCTTCGGCAATTGCGGCGGCGAGCTTTCCGCGCAAATCGGTTAGATTGGCGGTAAATTCTTTTCCTTCGGCAGCGAATACTTTGCGCTGAAGCTCGCGCAGCTCTTCGCGCATCTGCTTGTAACGCTGTGTGCGGGCTGCCTGTCTTCGCAAAGCGTTTGCCTGTCGCTCGACTTCCGAAACAATGTCGGACAAACGGCGCAAATTGTTTTTTGCAGATTCGAGCCGGATTTCGGCTGCGCGCTGTCGCGTGCGAAATTTGGTAATTCCGGCGGCTTCTTCAACCAGCGCGCGGCGGTCTGAAGGCTTTGACGAGAGAATTTGACTGATCCGCTCCTGCTGAATCAAAGCGTAATGCGCGCCGGAAAGCCCCGTGCCGGAAAAAAGGTCTTGAATGTCGCGCAAACGGCAGGCGCGATTGTTCAGCAAATATTCGCTTTCGCCCGAACGATACAAACGGCGTGTAATCGAAACGGCTTCGCCCGGCGCAAAATCGAGCTGCGCGCGGCGCGATTTCCAGCGGCGTTTTGATTGCGTTTTTGCAGGCGCAACGGCTGTTCCGACGGCGGCGATTTGCTGCGCACCGTGTCCGTTTGATTCGGGATGAAAACCGTTTTCCGTTTGCGAATTGGCGATTTCGGCTGGCGGATTTTCAAAATCGCCGAATTCCGCCGTTTGCTCGTCAAACTCGCTCAAGGCTTCGTCAATGTCGTCCGTTTCGAAAACGTCCGCAAAAGAATCGTCACGGACGAAGTGCAGCACGACTTCCGCCATTCCCGAAGGCTGGCGCGAGCGTGTGCCTTGAAAAATCACGTCCTGCATTTCCGCGCCGCGCAGAGATTTCGCGCTTTGCTCGCCTAAAACCCAAGCAATCGCGTCGGAAACGTTTGATTTTCCGCATCCGTTCGGACCGACGACGGCTGTAATTCCGCCGTTTTCGGTGAAAATTATTTCCGTGTAATCCGCAAAAGATTTAAAACCAGTTATTTCAAGTCTTTGAAGCCTAAACATTGAATAGTGCTACAGAGAGAGCAATAGCACTATATCTTGTTTCGGCGAAAAGTGAAAATTAACTGATAAGTAGCAATTTCTATAACAGTAGCATTTATTTGTCTTCAAAATCAGTAGCGCTTATTGATGAGGTTTGTGCATTACCATATGCTACAGGGTTTAATGTTACCTCAAACTCTCCCCATTGAAATCTCCCCTGCGTTCTAAGTTCCTCAAAAGTTAAAATGTCATCGAATTTTGAAAATGACTTGCTGTATAAAAAATTACCTGAATTGCTATCATATCCTGACCCCAAGCTGAACTTCAAAGTATAATTACCCACTGCAATATTTCTAATAGATGCATTACTATTAGAACGAATATACATAAGGCGGTGAGTTTTACCCGTTGAGTAGTCAACCAGTTTAGCGATAGCGTCCGAGCTAGTTCCGTTCAATACGCGCACAACTCCGCGTCCACCTGCTCCTTGCGGACGAATAATGTTAGCCCCATTAGCAAGGCGCTCAACTAATGGAGTGGGCGAAGGACTTGCTGTAACAGTAGAATTATTTGCAAGGGAAGTATTTCCCATTTCGGTTTGCGAATTAGCCGCTTTAGAATTATTTTGTGACGTAGAACTGTTTTTGGCGGATTTGTTGTTTTGATTATTAGCGTTAGCGATTGATGATATGTTTGGAGTTGTCGAAGCAGAAGCCAAGAACGGCGAAGGCATATCGGCTGAATTTGCTTGTTTAACACTTTGCGGTCGAATATTAAAATATGTAAGTGCAAGACCAATCACTAAAGCTACAACTCCGAGAATTGGAACCAATCGGTTAGTAAAATAAGTTTGTTTTGAATCAACAAATGCACTCTCAAAAAGCGGTTTTTCTTTTTTAGCTGAGCGATATGTGCGCTGAGTAGTTAAAACAGGGCGAATTGGCACAATAGGCTGGGTGGGTGAAGCTATAAAAAAGATAAGCCTCTCGCATTTTTGACACGGAAAAACAGTATCTTCATTAATTTCCAGACGATAACCTGCTCCACATTCACAATATAATACTGTTGCCATAATTTAACCTCAATTAAAATTTAGTTTAAAAGGACGAGAATGAACGCCCAACCGATAATCTAATTGTTTTTCGTGATCTGTTATTACTTATTTTCCTCATCCATATCGCTCAGCGTGTCGAGCAGCAGGTTTGTGTTTGAAGCGGCTTGAATGACGACGGGAAATTCTTTTTCCGACAGCATAAATTCAAATGCGCCGTCAGTCATTTCGACGACGCGGCGAAAAGCGGCGATTCCGGTTGCGCCGCTCGCTTCGGCGTCAACGATTTTGCCGACGTTAAAAGCGACGCTGCCGATGTTCGGCGACGATTTTAAAGTTAAAAGTCCCGTCAGTTTTGAATTTTCCGCTACTTGAATCACGTCGAAAAGGCTGACGAGCGACAAATCTCCGGCGAAAGCGGCATCGCGGCGGAAAACGGGCGGCGCGGCTGCTTTTGCCGCCTGTGGACTTTGATAAACAGTTCCGACGGCAAATTCCGGGTGTTTCGCCCGGCGAATGGCTTCGAGACCGGAAGCGATTGAGATGCGCGGGTCGAGCAATTTTGCTTCCTGAAGTCGGTCGTAAGCCGGCTCGAAATCTTCGCGGTTGATGTAAAGGCTGGCGAGAGCGAGACATTGACGCGCGGCTTCGCTGATATTTCCGTTCGAGGCGCAGATTTCGCGCAATTTTTCTCTCAGCGGTACTGATCGCGGACTGCGTTCGATTGCGTCCTGGAGCAGTTTAACGGCGCGTTCGGCTGATTTATATTTCACGAACAAATCCGAGTCGAGCAAAATTGATTCGACGGATAATTCGACGCTTGTTGCGGCGGGGACTGAAGTTTTTTTCATCTGACAAACTTGGAATGAAACGGCGAGACAAATTACAGCGCGAGGGAAACGCGCAGCTTTGTTAATAATAACCCGAACTAGCTGAGTTAGTCACACAAAATTTTCAAATAAAAAACTCCGGCGTTTGAAATTTCAAACGCCGGAGTTTTTTATTCGCTGTTTCCTTTGATTAAAACTCGACGCGAAGCCCGAAGCGAACCTGGCGCGGGCGCAAGGTGCGCGTCGGAGCCAGGAAAACGTCTTGAGCATTGCGGCGCGTAATCGCGTTTGTCGAGTTTAACCCGTCAAAGTTGATAAAATTCGAGCCGAAGCTAAACACCGCCATATTCAAAATGTTGCCGAATTCGGCTGACGGGCGAATGCGGAATCTTTCGCCGATGTTGAATTGGCGACTGACGTTTAAATCAAAGATGTATTGTCGCGGACCGTTTCCGGCGTTGCGCGGCAGATTTCCGGGGCTGCCGATGGTCGGCTGTGAAAATTGAGCCGCCACTTGGGGCGAGAAAGCCGTGCCGAATTGTCGCCAGGTGATGCTGTCCAAATCACCGCTGAAGTTCGGGCGGTCGTTTCCGACATCGTCCAAATTGCGGTCGTTTCCGCCGACCGAAAGATTGAACGGCGCGCTTGAACCGAAGCGGAAAAGCGGCGACAGGCGCAATTTGCCGAGCCAATAAGGCGTGTCGAAAGTGCCGGAAAAGGCGATTCGATGGCGACGGTCGAGCAAGCTGCGTGAGTATTCCGATCTGAAATCTCCGACAATTTGAGCCGAAGAAGTATTGACGATGCCATCGTCTTTCAGGCTCGACAAAGTGTAAACGAGACGCATCGCGCCGCCGAAGCCGCCGCCGAATTGACGAAAACGATTTCTGAGTTCAAACGTCGCGCCTTTGTAAAAGCTGTTGCCGATTGAAGCGACGCGCTCGAATTGAGTATAAATCCCTTGGTTCTGAAACTCCGCCGGACGAAGCAATTGAACAGCGGCGAGAGCGCGGCAAATCGGCGAAAGCGTCGGCGCTCCGATTGGATCGAGAGCCGAATCGCAATCAGAACGGTTTTGCGACGAGTTGAGATTGACGATGCAGGTTTGCGTAAAGCCCGTACAGGCTCCGCCCGTTAAGCTCGTCAACCCGACATCATCGGTCTGCGAACCGAGAACAAAACGTGAAATGCCGGAATTGATTCCGAGCAGATAGTCAGTAAAAGTCACTTGCCCGTCTCCGCTTCTGTCGGGCGTTCCCGCCGGCAGAGCCGGCGCGTTGGCGTTGTATTCGCGCCACAGGTGAATCGTTTTGTTGAGCGTAAAGTTTGTTTCAAACGTGATTCCCTTGAAAATTTCGCGCTCGAAACCGATGTTGAACTGGTAGCTTTCGGGAATCTTGATGTCCGGGTCAAGCTCGCGGAATGCGCCCGGACGCGATAATTCACGAACTGTTCTGGTTGCGCCGGCGGCGTTAATCGGAATCGCCGTGTCGAGTGTGACCGGATTCGGAAACCGTTGGGTGAAGAAATCGCGAATCAAGTTGAACGTAACATCGCTCGGAAAACGGTTTCTCGTGTCGAAACGCAGTTCCTGCGCTCCGGCTGTGAAATCGTCAACCGTGCGCAGCAAAACGCGGTTGTAGAAAATTCCCGCGCCCGCGCGAATAACGGTTTTGTCGCCCTTAAAAGGATTCCAGGCAATTGCCGCGCGCGGACCGAAATTATTGTTGTCGTCAACGACGGTTTCGCGCTCGTAGCGTACGCCCAAGCTGAGCGTCAAATTCGGGCGAATGCGCCAATCGTCCTGCGCGAAAATGCCGAAATAGTTGTTTTTTACTTCCGATTCGGTGTTGAAATTTTGCTGAAAGCTCGTCACCGAATTTTGACCGAAAAAGAAGAAATTGGAAAAACGATAAGTTCCGGTCGCATCGAAACGGTCAATATAGCGAGTATTAACACGCTGATAATCGGCTCCGAATTTCAAGCTGTGATCGCCGACAATTTGCGTCAGTGTGTCTTGAAATTGAAAGCGATTTTCCTTGCGGTCGCTCGAACCGGAAGTTGACGCGCCGAAAGTTTGCGTTGCCGAAAAAGCCTCATCCGGCGGCGTAAAACCGCTGACCAAAATCACGGGCGCGGTTTCTCCGGCGTTCGGTGTCGAAGTCGGGCGGAGCGATGAATATTGAAAACGGAATTGATTGACCGTTTTCGGGCTGACGATCAAATTATGCGTAGCGTTGAATCCGTCTGTGTCGCGGATGCGTCCGATCAGAGCATCAGCCAGACGATTTGTTCCGCTGAATTGGCGCAGATCGTTTGAGCGCCCCATTTGATAGCCGAAAGTAAAACTATTGGCGTTGTTCAAATTCCAATCAATGCGGGTCGAAAAAGTATGTCTCCGCGAAGGCGTGTCAACCGCTTGAATATACGGCGCGATCAGGACGAAGTTGTTTCCGGTGTTCGAGACAAACGCCTGCGAAGGATTTGTCGGCGCGGGCAAAGTGAAACGCGACGTATTATTGATCGGGAGGTAAACGTCAATAATCGTATCTTCCTGAATTTTGTCGAATTCGTAAGCCGAGAAGAAAAATAATTTATTTTTGACAATCGGACCGCTCAAAGTCGCGCCCGGATTGTAGTTTGTAAACGGCGGGCGTTCGATGCCGCGACGGTTATTGTTCCAGGTGTTGGCGTTTAATTCGGAATCGCGGTAAAAGAAAAAGCCGCGTCCGTGAAATTTATTGCTCCCGGTGCGTGTGCGGAGATTGACGCGACCGCCCGATGCGCGACCGTATTCGGCGGAAAATTGATTGGTGACGACCTGAACTTCGGCAATTGATTCAATCGAAGGCTGAAAACGAAAACCCGCGGTTCGGTCGTCGTTGTTATCGAGTCCGTCAATCGTGATGTTGTTTGAATAAGCCGCGCCGCCGGACAAAGCAAAAGTTCCTGCTTCTTCGGGCGTGTTTCCCTGCGCGATTGAGCCGCGCGTGCCGCGGTCGCCCGATAAATCACGAGTCGAAAGCGGTTCTTCCGTAACGCCGCCCAAAGTAAAAACCAGATCGAGCGGGTTGCGCGTGTTGTTCGGCAATTCTTCGATCTCGCGCTGCGTGACCGTCCCGCCGACAACCGTTCGAGTCGTATCAACGGCTGGCGCGGTATCCTCGTTAACAACGACCGTTTCTACGCTGACTCCGGCGGGCGCGAGCGTAAAATCGAGCTGCACGTTTTGACCGGAAATCGTCGTTAATTCGTTTTTCTCCTGCGTCCCGAAATTTGTGGCTGTCGCGCGCAAATTGTAAACGCCGGGTTTGAGTTCGATGATTCGGAAACGACCTTCTTCGTCAGCCGTTACGGTGCGTTCGACGTTTTCGCCGACCAGAATAGCCGTGACGGTCGCGCCCGGAATAATCGCGCCGTTTTGATCGGCGACGCGACCGGAAATCGTCACTTCGTCCAGGTCTTGCGCAAAAATCGCTTGATTAAAGTTAAAAGAAAACAAAAATAAAGCAGTAAAAATCAATACACAAAACCGCAGAACGGTCGCATTGAGATACATAAATTCTCTCCAAGTTAGGTTTGAGGCTAGAAATTCGAAGTTGTTATTTTCTAACAATATGCCTCTTTTGTAAAGGAGCGAAAACAAAAAGGCGGAAGGGAATTTGGTCGGCGCGAGAAACTCTTTTATTCGTCGCTGTCTCTGCTGTTTATTCTTTGTAAAATGTTAAGCCGGATCGAAGGCACCAGTGCTTCGCTGTCCGTATCGCTCGGCGGCTGTGAAAACTCGCGGGCGTGAGTTCGCAAATATTCGAAAAATCGCTCAAATTCGCGCTGCATCTCATCCATTTTCTGGCGCATATTTAAGATAATTTCGACGCCCGCCAGATTAACGCCCAAATCTCTGGTTAAGGATAAAATGATTTCCAACCGCTCTAAATCAGGGTCGGTATAAAGGCGAGTGTTGCCCTCGGAACGAGACGGTTTAAGAAGACCTTCGCGCTCGTAAAGCCGCAGAGTTTGCGGATGAAGCTCGTACATTTCGGCGACTGCGCTGATTGTATAAGTTTTCGCTTTACGTTTCATTTTAATCAATCACGAATTACGAATTACCATAAAAGCGGTTTTTCATTCGTAATTCGTAATTTGAAATTCGTAATCTACTCCAGTCCCATTGCTTTGCGCGGATTTTCGGGATTGGCGCGTTCAAATTGGCGCAAAATGTCTTTTGTTTCTTCCGAAATTATCTTCGGCAGCGTAATTTGCACTTCGATAAATTGATCGCCGCGCGCCTGCGGATTTCTTAAACTGGGAAAACCACGCTCGCGCAGACGAAATTTTTGCCCGCTTTGCGTTCCGGGCGGAATTTTAAGCTGCGCTTTTCCCTCAACAGTCGGCACTTCGATTTTCGCGCCCAAAGCCGCTTCCGAAACTGTAATCGGGACGGTGACATAAACGTTTTCGCCTTTGCGCGTTAGAAATTTATGCTCGCCGACGCGCGTGACGATAAATAAATCGCCGGGCTGCGCGCCGAGTCTGCCGCCCTGACCTTTGCCCGGAACGCGAACGCGCGAACCTGTGTCAACGCCGGGCGGAATCCTGACTTTTACCTGCTCGGAAACCGGCGTGACGCCTTTGCCGTGACACAGCGGACAAGGCGGACGGCGTTTTCCGGTGCCGCCGCAATCCGGGCAAGATTGCTGAAATTCAAGCCGTCCGCCCGTTCGCCGAACTTGTCCCGTGCCGTTGCAGGTCGTACAAGTTACGAGCGCTCCGCCCATATCTCCCGCGCCCTGACAACGAGAACATTGCACCGAGCGGTTGACCGTAATATTCGTCGTCAAACCGCGAAACGCTTCTTCAAACGAGAGGGCGAGCGGCATTTCGATGTCCTCGCCTTTTTTCGGTTCGGGGCGCGGCGGTTCGGCTTCTTTTCCTTTGCCCTTGCCGAACAGAGTCTCGAAAATATCGCTAAAACCGCCACCGGTACTTGTCGGACCGCCGCCCGATTCCCAATTAAAACCTGAAAAATCAAAACCGCCTGCACCGCCAGCGCCGCGCCCGGCTGCTCCGGCAAACGGATTTTTCAAATCGGCTTCGGACAAATTGTCCGAATAATAACCGAAACGGTCGTAAATCTTACGCTTCTTTTCGTCGGTCAGGACGTCATTGGCTTCGGTAATTTGTTTAAATTTTTCTTCCGAAGATTTGTCGTTCGGATTAACGTCAGGGTGATATTTTCGCGCCAAACGGCGGTAGGCTTTTTTAATTTCCTCCGCCGTCGCGTCTTTTTTTACACCCAGAAGCTGGTAGTAATCTTGTTTGTTATTTGCTGCCATTTCTACAGTGAGCGATGAGCCGTAAGCAGTGAGCAGCAGAACTGTTTTCTGCTCACTGCTCACCGCTTACTGCTTACTTTTTATCGTTGTCAACATCAACATATTCGGCGTCAATCACATCATCAGCTCCGCCGCCGGCGTTACCGCCGGTTGAGCCGCTCGCGCCCGCTCCGGCTGATGAAGCCTGCTCGTCGCCGGTTGTTTGACCGCCGCTCGCGCCTTGCTGATTGTAGAGCACTTCAGCGAGTTTGTGCGAAGCAGTTTGCAAACGGTTGAAAGCATTGTTCATCGGCTCGGCGTCGTTTGAGTTTAAAGCTGTGCGCGATTCACTGAGAGCTTCTTCAAGTTCGGTCGCCGAAGCCTGGTCGAGCTTCTCTTTGTTCTCGTTATAAGTTTTTTCGACCTGATAAACGAGACCATCGAGACGGTTTTTGGCTTCAATCGCTTCGCGGCGTTTGGCGTCTTCAGACGAGTGCGCGTCGGCGTCTTTCATCATCCGGTCAATTTCGTCTTTCGACAGACCCGAAGAAGCCGTAATCGTAATCTTCTGCTCGCGTCCCGTGCCCAAATCTTTCGCCGAGACGTTGACGATGCCGTTGGCGTCAATGTCAAAGGTGACTTCGACCTGCGGCATACCGCGCGGTGCGGGCGGAATTCCGACGAGATGGAATTTGCCGAGCGTTTTATTGTCCGCCGCCATCGGGCGCTCGCCCTGAATGACGTGGACTTCGACGGAAGTTTGATTGTCCGAAGCAGTCGAGAAAATCTCGCTCTTTCGGGTCGGAATCGTCGTGTTGCGCTCGATCAATTTCGTTGCCACACCGCCCAGAGTTTCGATTCCGAGCGAAAGCGGCGTTACGTCGAGCAGCAGAATATCCGTTTTTTCGCCGCCCAAAACGCCTGCCTGAACAGCCGCGCCGAGAGCCACAACTTCGTCAGGGTTGACCGTTTTGTTCGGCTCTTTACCGAAGAAGCTTTTGACCATTTCCTGCACTTTCGGAATTCTGGTCGAACCGCCGACGAGGACGATTTCTTCAATTTTATCTTTCGTCAAACCCGCGTCTTTGATTGCCTGTTCTACCGGCGGCATCAAACGCTGCAAAATCGGCTCAACGAGCTGCTCGAATTTGGATCGCGTGAGCGACATATTCAAGTGCTTTGGACCGGAAGCATCAGCCGTGATAAACGGCAAATTGACATCGGTCTGCATCGCGCTCGATAGCTCGATTTTGGCTTTTTCCGCCGCTTCTTTCAGGCGTTGGAGAGCCATTTTGTCTTGCGATAAATCAATTCCCTGATCGCGTTTGAACTCTTCGATAATCCATTTAATCAACGCTTCGTCAACGTCATCACCGCCGAGGTGCGTGTCGCCATTGGTTGATTTTACTTCGACGACGCCTTCGCCAACTTCGAGAACCGAAATATCAAATGTTCCGCCGCCGAAGTCGAACACGGCGATCATTTCGTCTTTTTTCTTGTCGAGACCGTAAGCCAATGCCGCCGCCGTCGGTTCGTTGACAATTCGCATCACTTCAAGCCCGGCGATTTTGCCTGCGTCTTTGGTCGCCTGACGCTGCGCGTCGTTAAAATAAGCCGGAACGGTGATAACCGCGCGGTCAACTTTAGCGCCGAGATAATCTTCCGCAGCTTTTTTCAACTTTTGCAGAATCATTGCGGAAATCTCCGGTGGGCTGTAATCTTTGCCGCCTGCGGCAACTCGCACGTCGCCGTTTCCGGCGCGTTCGGCTTTGTACGGAACTTGTTTCTTTTCTTCCGAAACTTCTTCAAAGCGCCGTCCCATAAAACGCTTAATCGAATAAACCGTATTTTCCGGGTTGGTCACGGCTTGGCGTTTTGCCACCTGACCGACCAGACGGTTGCCGTCCTTCGTAAAAGCGACAACCGAAGGCGTCGTTCTGCCGCCCTCTTCATTAGTGATAACCACCGGCTCGCCGCCTTCCATTACGGCGACGACCGAGTTTGTCGTACCTAAGTCAATACCGATAATTTTGCTCATAAACTTTTACTCCAAATTGCTTTTCAACCTAGTTGAATCAATTACAAGAATAATAGTTGAGTGTACCATTGTCAAGTTTCTTATACTATAAAACTCAACTGATTCTCAATATCTTAAATAAATCAAAATAAAGAGTTATATTTATTTTGAATTTTGCTGTCTCATTAATTTGTTGATGAAAAAGATATAATGAATCCCCGAAATTGCGGTGAAAAGAAAGATTGTGAAGTAAACGAGAGGCAGATAAAAGGCGAGATGTTGAAAAGCTGCGGCAACCAGAATCAAACCGACGCCGAAAACCTGGACAAGAGTGCTGACTTTTCCCCAGAATGAAGGGCGAAAACCGCGAAATCCGGTCGCCACAAAGATCGCTCCGGCAACCGAAATTATCAGCACATCACGGGCGATTACGGCAGCCGTCAGCCAAAACGGAACGGGCAGACTTTCGCCGGAAACGATTGTCGGCAAACTCAGAACGATAAAAGCCGTGGTCATCAAAAGCTTGTCGGCAATCGGATCGAGAATTTTGCCCAGCTCGGATGATTGATTAAATGTGCGCGCAATTGCTCCGTCAATTCCGTCGGAAACGCCTGCAATGAGGAAAGTCAATAAAGCCCAGCCGAATTTTTGATAAAAAAGCAGCGAAACAAAAAGCGGTATCAAAACGATTCGCAAAAGTGTAATCAAGTTGGCGAAGGTCATAGCAGATGAAAACTGCCCGGTAAAATATAATTTCTTTTAAGCTTTCCGCAATTCCAAAAGACTGATTTCCGGCGGGCATTGATAACGAAACGGCAAAACAACCGTTCCGATTCCCCGCGAAATATAAATTTGTGCCGCGCCGCGCTGCAATAAACCGCTCGCGCGCGGGCGACGCGGCAAAATCAGATTTTCTTCCGTAGAGCGCAGACGGACTTGCCCGCCGTGCGTGTGTCCCGAAACGATTAAGTCAACGCCGACTGCGGCGGCTCGCCGTAAAATCACCGGATTGTGACACAGCAAAAACTTAAATTCAGTCGGGCGCGAACCCGCCAGAGCAAGCTCCAAATCGGGCGCTCCGTAAAGCGTATCGTCAACGCCGCAAAGCCAAAGAGTCGCGCCGTTTTTCGTTAAATGCAAGCCTTCGTTAACTAAAACTCGAATGCCTTCGGCGCGAAACAAATCGGTAATCAAACGCGCATCCGTTCGATAATCGTGATTTCCGAGAACCGCGTAAACGCCTTGCGGCGCGCGTAATTCGCCCAAAATATCCGCCACCGGGGCAATATAATCAGTTCCGTGCGAAACGTAATCGCCGGTTAAAACCGTGATGTCAGGTCTTAAATAGTTGGCAATTTCGACTGAATCTTTTATTTGCTCGGCGTCAATAAACCGGCTGTGATGCACGTCGGAAAGCTGCACGATACGCAAGCCGTCCATTTCGCGCGGAAGGCGTTCGAGATAAATTATTTGTTCTTCGATGATTAGATTTTTCGATTCGTTAATCGCTCTCCGCGCCGCGCGCGAAACGCCCGCCGCCAGCGTTTTGAGCGGATGCGGCGAAGATTTGATTTCCCGCCAGCGAGAAGAAAATTTTCGTCTTGAAATCGGACTTTGATTCATTGTTTTCCAGAAATCATCGAAATTAAAATTAACAATCGCGGCGCGAAAACTTTTAATTTTGCATTTGGGTTAAAATAGCATTAAAAATTTTCACGTCAAACTGTTTTGCACGAATTGGTCGTTTACAACGGAAAAATTTTAAAAGCCGGCGACGCAAATTTGCCCGCCGCGTCGTCGGCTGCTCTTTATG
The DNA here is from genome assembly GCA_036387315.1 of Pyrinomonadaceae bacterium. Taxonomy (GTDB): domain Bacteria; phylum Acidobacteriota; class Blastocatellia; order Pyrinomonadales; family Pyrinomonadaceae; genus JALZCH01. The sequence continues at coordinate 33,564 of DASVTY010000058.1, read as the reverse complement.
GGCGCGGAGTTTTTACGACGCTGGCGATTTACAACCGCCAACCGTTTCTTTTGAGCGAGCATTCGCGCAGATTGCGCGCGCACGCGGCGAAAATCAATCTGGATTTAAGCGAGATTTCCGGCTTTGAGGAAACGCTTTTTGATTTAATCGCGGCAAACAAAATCGAAACCGGACGCGCCAGAATTACATTATTTGAGGCAAGCGGCGGCTCTCTCTGGAATTTTTCGAGCGAGCTAAAAACATCCGTTCTAATAACGACCGCCGACCGAAAAGAAACAATAAATGATTTAATCTTAAACGTTTCACCGCTTTCGGTTAACTCCGCTTCGCCGCTTGCGGGCGTCAAAAGCTGTAATTATTTGGAAAATCTGCTCGCGCTCGAAATGGCAAAAGCGCAGGGCTGCACAGAAGCCGTTCGACTTAACGAACGCGGCGAAACGGCTTCGGCGTGTCTCGCTAATTTGTTTTGGACGAAAAACGGGCGGATTTTTACGCCCCGTCTTGAAACAGGAGCTTTGGCGGGAACAACGCGGAATTTGATTTTCGATTTGGCAAAAAACTTAAATCTGCAAATTTCCGAAACTGCCGCCGGAATTGACGCGCTCCGAGCGGCGGACGAGATTTTTCTGACTTCAGCCGGAATCGAAATTCGTTCTGCGCAAAAATTTAACGACAAAATTTATCAAAACGAAATCGCCCGAAAGCTGCAAAAAGCGTTTTTCGATTTTATCAATTGATGAATCCGGCAATGATTGTAATGTGCAAAGCTCCGGCGGCGGGCACGGTTAAAACCAGACTCGCGCCATTTCTATCGGCGGAACAATCTGCTGATTTAGCCGGTTGTTTTGCCGTTGACACAGTGAAAAAAGCGCGAAGCATTTCCGAAAACACAATCGTGGCTTTTGCGGGCGAAAAAGAAATGCTCGTAACAATTTTACCCGGTAATTTGATTTGGGTTCGGCAAACGGGCGCCGATTTGGGCGAGCGAATGCACAACGCGCTCCGGTTTGCTTTCGAGCAAAACTTCTCGCCGCTCGTTGTCGTCGGTACCGACAGTCCGACTTTGCCGACGGAATTTATCGAAAACGCAATTGAAATTTTGTCGGGAAATCAAGCAGACGCGGTTCTCGGAAAAACCGAAGACGGCGGTTATTATTTGATCGGTTTAAATAAACTCGATGGTCGAATTTTAAAAAACGTCCGTTGGAGTTCGCCGGAAACCTTTTCACAAACCGCACAAAACATTAAAAATTTAAATTTACGACTGGCGACATTGCCCGTTTGGTATGACATTGACACGCCGGAAGATTTACGGCGTTTGAAAACAGAAATCGAAAACAACGCCCGCGCGGAAGAGATTGCACCCGAAACCGCATTCTGGCTTGAAAGACACAAGCAAATTTTCTAATTTTATTTGTCTCCTTCCGCAGATTTTCTGGAATTTAAATCGGCTGCATTTTTTTATTCGCCGGAATTTCGTCTCTGGCAAATTGCAGGTTATTTTTCTATTAGTTACAATTAACCGAAACCGAAGGTCACAATTCCAGCCCCTTTGCGGCGACGAAGACCTAAACCGGCACATATCTTAATTTTTCGAGTAGCAATTAAATGTTAAAGCAACTTTCTCGTTTGGAAAAAACGCGCAATTTCGTTTTGCTGACGTTCGTCGTTTTGATGGCGGTCAGCTTAATTTTCTTTTACGCACCGCGTTCGGAAACTCAACAAGTTCTCGCGCGCAGTCAGGAATCGCTTGCCACCGTCGGCAGCGAAACAATTACGGTCGGCGAAGTGGCGATTGTTCAGGAAAATCTAAAACGCCGTTATTCGATGGCAAATTACACGCCGCCGCTGAAATCGGTGGTTGACGGCGAAATCAGCTCTCGACTGATTCGGCAGGAAGCTGCTCGTTTAAACTTAACGGCGACTGACGAAGAAGTCCGCGTCGAAATTCGGAAGCAGCTCAAAGCTGCCGATATAAATGTCAACGACATTGAAACCTATAAGCGCAGCGTCACCGAAATGTACGGCAGCGTCTCGGCTTTTGAGCAGCAAATCCGCGACCAAATAGCCGGTGAAAAGTTGAACGCTTTTTTAACTTCCGGCGTTTCGGTTTCCGACGAAGAGGTTTTAGATCAGTTCCGCCGCTCTAACACGTCGTTTGATTTGCTTTATGTCCCGGTCACGGCGGTGTCGGTTGCCGAAAAAATCAACCCGTCGGACGATGAACTGAAACAATATTTCGAGAAAAACAAATCGCGTTATTATATTTCTTCGCCGCAGAAAAAGATTCGCTATCTTTTCATCAATCAAGCGAAAGTCGGCGAAAAACTGGAAATTCCCGAAGCCGAATTGCGCGCCGAATACGACCAGATTCCCGCCGAGAAAAAGCAAAAAGGCGTCGAAGCGCAGCAGATCGTTTTGAAAATTCCGAACGCGAATCAAGACGCGGATATTTTGGCAAAAGCCAACGAAATCGTCACCGAAGCCCGCAAAAACGGCACTGTTGTCAACGAGCCGGATTTCGCCGCGCTCGCCCGCAATAAATCCGAAGACCCGGCGACCGCGCCGAACGGCGGAAAAGTCAACGGCATTATCCGCGAGAATCAAGCGAAACCGGACGATCCGTATCAACAAGTTTTGAAATTTGTGCCCGGTCAAATTACCGACCCGATCAAACACGGCAACGCTTATTACATCTTGCGCCGCGGCGAAGCCGTGCCGAAATCGTTTGAAGACGCGAAACAGGAGATTCTCGTCAGTCTGCGCAATCGCCGCGCTTATCGCGCCGCCGGGGATTTGGCGCAGGAAGCGGTTGATAAGCTGAAAGAATACAAAGACGTGCGAAAAGTCGCCGACGAATTCGCGGCTCGCGCCAATATGAAACCCGACGAAATGGTGCGCGAAACCGGTTTGGTCAAACCCGGCGACGACGTGCCGAACATCGGCGTTTCGCCGCAGTTTGAAGAAGGCATTGCGCCGCTCGAATCTGTCGGGCAAGTCGGCGAGCGCACGCAGGTCAAAGACGGTTTCGCCGTTCCGATGCTCGTCGAAAAAAGCGACCCGCGCGACGCCGAATTATCGGAAGTCCGCGATCAGGTTCTCGCCGCTTACAAAGTGGAAAACTCAAAAGGGCAAATGGCTTCAGTCGTCCAAAGTATTGGCGAAAACGTAAATACCCCGGATGCTTTGAAAGCCGCCGCCGAAAAAGCCGGTCTGAAAGCCCTCGAAGCTAAAGATTTCAAGCTCGGCTCGCCGCTCGGCGAAGGCACCAGCGCGGCTGCTTCCAATCAGATTGACGAACAGGTTTACAATCTGAAACCCGGAGAAGTGACGAAAGGTCCGATTTCAATCGGAGACAATTATTATTTCATCGGTTTAGTCAAACGAACGGATCCGAATATGGACGAGTTTGCCAAACAGCGCGACGATCTGATGAAAACCGCAGTAGATGAAAAGAAAATGCAGTTTTTCAGCGATTATCTGGCAGATTTGCGCCGCCGTTTTGAAGAACAGGGACGCATCAAAATCTACAAAGAAGCGATGGCGAAGCTCGAAGAAAACAACGCCGCCGAAGCTCCGGTCGAAACCGGAAGCTAAACGGATTTTTACCAATTAAGCAATAAAAGTGCAGCCATTTTAAATTATTTAAAATGGCTGCACTTTTATTTTCCCTGCGGTTAACTTCAAATTGGTTACGTATAAAATATGTGTTGATAATATGCAGAATGTACCATATTATCAACGGCGTTAGTGTTAATAAGTAGTTGGGCGGGTTGCGATTTCCATCAATAAGTGTTAATAAAGGCTTACCAACACACTCAGCAGTCCATCGTTATTTCTCGGACACGACGATAGAAAAACTGCTCAACTAAAGTGTTCATCCCGATATAGGAGGAATTCACAAATGTTTAACTTATCGAACATAATGCGCAAGACAACTCTGCTTGCGTGTTGTTTAGTTGGTTTAATTGTTGTCGCACTTACCTTAAGTGTGAAAACAAACAGTCAACAAAGAAATGTCCTCAATCAAAAGGACAAGGGTGAATTATTAAAACGGGTTGAAAAGTCAGCAGAAATTCCATTCAACACGATTGACGATAATGACACTCCACTCAGAATAACTGAGGCAACGGTTAAAGAAATTTCCGGCGAAGATTTCACGAGGCTTACTGGAAAAACGACTGAATTAGCGGTTGTTTCGAGTTTTCCTGAAGTCAAACTAATAAATACTTCTGAAAAAACAATCACAAGTTTCTTTGTAATCGTCAGAAATGCTGCTACGGAGAGTATGCGCGGTTTTCGTCAATCAAAAGTTTCCATCGCTCCGGGACAAAGTTATGAGGTCAAGCGCGAGCATTTTGTTGATCCTAAAAAGGAAATGTTTTCTGACGGAAAAGGGGCGCGTCAAACGCTTGAGCAACCGAAGTTGGATTCTGAGAAATTCTGGCTGGATTTTGGAAAAAGCCCGGACGTATTCATAACCATTCCAGAGGTCACTTTTGAAGATAGAAGTAAATGGCAATTTAAACAGGGCGGAAAAATAAAATGAAGAAGAGGCTACTATTTACTGTTTTTGCTTTTATGTTGTTCGCAGGCGCTTTTACATTCTCCGTAGCAAAAATAGTAAACGCCGGTTGCGGCTGCGCGATGGTATGCGCTGACCGCTGCCAAGTTAATTGTGACAATTGCGGTGGCATTTTGGAGTGTCTTGCAAAAGCTAATGAGTGTTGTGATGGAGCAAAAGAAGCAACTGGACCTTTGCCAGCTTGCCCCCCCGGCGGCGTCGGAGGTTCTTAGTCTTATAGTTTTTGAGTGAAGGCAGTGTTGTACCCTAGCACCGCCTTCGCCTAATCAAACACCGCCCAACAAATCAATGGACGTGAGGCGGAAACAGCTAGTTTTATTGAACGTAGCCTTTTATCTTTCAGCTTGTCTTTAGCTGGTTTCCGCCCACGTCATCTCAACCGTTAATTAACCCGCTCTCTACGCGCGACGCGGATGCCGTTTCGCCAATCTTCGTTTAAATCGAACCGCCAAATTTCGATTTCCGAAGAAACCGCGCCAGCCAAAACCTCAAACTCGTGATGAAAGCTCATCAACGGCGCAACCAGATAAATCAGCGGCAGTTCGTTCGAGATTTCCAGATCGTCAAACAATCCGATTTTCTGCAAATTCCCGCAGCGGCGCTGCAATTCAATTTGCCGCCAATAGTTTGCGGCTTGAAAAATCATTTCGCGGTCGGGCGCTGTTTTCAGTTCAATCACAACCAATCTCCCGTCGGTTCGCAAAGCGAGCAAATCAAGCGCGCCTTTTCTGTTTGAAAGGCGAAATTGAGCGTGCAGCGGAGCGAGCCGCAAATTCGGATCGAGGCGCGAAACATCGCGTCTTAAAATCGCTTCGAGCCAGCTTTCCGGCGATTCGCGGTGCAGAAAATTCTTTCGGTCACGAACATCGGCGCGCCGATGTTCATGTAAATCTCCGAGCAGCTTTTCAAAATCCGGCAAGCTCACTTCGTCCAAAATCCGTTTTCGTTTTCCTTCAATTCCAAACCAAACGATTTCTTCGCCCAAAATCTTTCTGATTCGTAAAAAAGGCAAACCGAAAAATCTCAAAGTCTCGCCTCCGCGCGAGCGCATCGTGTCAATCGCGTAGGGCGCAAGCTCGACGATCTTCTGTGCCGTTTCGCTCAAATCGGAAACTGCCGGGCGCTTCGGTTTTTTAGGTTTTTCCCGCCACAAATCGGAAAACGACAAAGATTCGATTGGCTGTAAAATTTCTTCTTCGTTTTGCGCTTTTGCGTTTTCAGGTGAAATCTCGTTTTGTGAAACGCGGGCAAAAACTTTTATTTTCTGTCGCCAGCCGCCGCGCAAAAGCGCGCAAAGTTTGGTTAAATCTTCCGCCGCATTTTCTTCGGTTAGAAGCCACAGTTCCGCAATTTTTCGCCGTTCTTCAAGTTTACAAACCCACAAAATTGAGTGTGCGAGCAGTTTTTCGATGTTTGTTTTTTCCAGCACCGAGCTGCAAACGGCAATCGTTTTGCCTTTCGGATTAATGAGCAAAATTCTGGTAAAGCTCCCGGTTCGCCCGCGCCGGTTAGCCGCGCTTAATCCGACGCGCTCGATTTTGGCTTGCGGGGAAAATTCTTTGCGAGCGATTTCGGCGATTTCACGCGCCCGAAAAATACGCGCTGCTCGAAGGTCTTCAGTCAATTCGGCAGCCGAAACGCGCGGCGTGAACGTAAACTCTGTTTTTCCCGAATTGAATTTTCCGGCGAGAGAAAAAACGATTTTGCCGTTTTTGTTTTCCCAATTTTCCACGCGCCGCGTCTTCCAGCCTTGCGCGGTTAGACAGGATAAAACGAGCCGGTCGTTTTGCGCCGCGATTTCAATTTCGTCCGCTTGCAGAGCAAAATCGGTTTCGCCGGACAACAGCCATTCGCTCGCAGCGTCGAAAATCGCTCGCAAACGGCGAGCTTCTTCTGACAAATTTTCGTTCTGTGCTAACATTTTTTATAATGCATCGGCTCGCCGGTTTCCTTATTTTGGCTTCGATTTTCACCGCCGCCTGCGGCTTTGGCGGTTCGCAGCCCGAATCAACGGCTCAAACCGATTCGACCGATGAGACAATTGCAAATGAAAGTTACCGGCAGCCGTTTCAATCGAAAGAACCCGAAAAATATCAAGCCAAAATCGTGTTTGCGTTTAAATGGGACGAATCGGACGCCGAAACGGTCGAACAAACCATATTCGTCGCCCGCGACGGTTTGAATCGCCGGCTTGATTTTGAAATCAGCGACAAACGCCAGATTTCGCGTCTCGAAACCGCCGATGGAAAACGCTTTCTGCTCGTGCCGCAACGCAAAATTTACGCTGAAATTACCGAAGCGGCAAGCGAAAATTTGTTCACAGCCCCTCCCGAAGAATATTCGCTCGCCCATCTGCTTTACGCCAAACCGCCGGATGCGAAATTTCAAAAAATCGGCGCGGAAACGATTAGCGGCAAACAGCTCACAAAATATCTGGTTGATTTCGGCACCGCTCGCGGGGGCGAAAACGCGAAAACCGAAACCGCCGTCTGGATTGATGAAAATCTGGGTTTGCCTGTAAAAACCGAAATCGCGGCGATTGTTGACCAAAAACGGAGCGGCGCAAAATCCGTTACTGAAATAAGAGATTTTAAATCAGAGCCGGATGCCGGAGTTTTCACAGTTCCGCCGGATTATCGCCGAATTTCGGTCAAAGAAATTCAGGAAATCGTTAAACCTAAATAAAGTTTTTATGTACACTTCGATTCACTTTGAACCCAGAAAACGTGCTGTAACGGCGGCTTCGGATGAAACAATCAGAAATCGTCTGCGCGAAATTGTCGGCGCGGAAAACGTTTTGGTTGACCCGGAAAAAGTCGAGCCTTACGGCGCTGACGCCGTCAAAGAAAAATTCCCGCCCGAAGCAGTCGTTTTTCCCGCCACGACTGCGGAGATGTCCGCCGTATTGCAGCTCGCCAATGAAATTGGATTTCCCGTCACAGCGCGCGGGGGCGGAGTCGGTTACACTGGCGGCGCGGTTCCGGTTAACGGCGGAATCGTCATCGGCACCGACCGGATGAATCAAATTTTGGAAATTAATGTTGATGATTTGTACGCAGTTTGCCAGCCCGGGATCACGACTTACAATTTGCAGCAAGCGGTCGAAAAATACGGTTTGATGTTTCCGCCCGATCCGGCGAGTTACAAAGAATCGTACATTGGCGGCAACATCGCCGAAAACGCGGGCGGAATGAAAACGCCGAAATACGGCGTGACAAAGCAATATGTCCTCGGTATGGAAGTCGTTCTGGCAAACGGCGATGTCATCAGAACGGGCGGAAAAACGCAAAAAAACGTCGTCGGTTTCGATTTGACCGGATTGATTTGCGGCTCTGAAGGACTTTTGGGAATTATCACCGAAGCGACTTTGAAACTTTTGCCGCTGCCCGAAAGTACAAGTACGGTTCGCGCTTCTTTCCGAACAATGCGCGAGGCTTGCGAAACATTGACGAAATTTACGCCAGAGGGCTTGCTGCCGATGGCGATGGAAGTCATTGACCGCAACTGCGTCGCGGCAATCGAACAGAATTTTGCGTTCGGTTTATCACCGGACGCGGGCGCGATTTTGCTCGTCGCCGTTGACGGCTCGCGCGAGCAGGTTGAAAAAGACGCCGCAGTTATCGAACGGATTTTAAATACAAACGGCGGTTTCGATGTTTTGCGCGCGAAATCGAAAGAAGAGGAAGACCGCTTGTGGGACGTGCGCCGCGCGATTTCGCCGAGCTTGATGAAATACGGCAATCTGAAAATCAACGAAGATGTCGTCGTCCCGCGCTCGAAAGTCCCGGAACTTGTCGCCGAAATAGAAGAAATCGGGAAACGTCACGACACATTTGTCGCCAATTTCGGGCACGCCGGCGATGGCAACATTCACGTCAATTTCGTCGTTGATCGAAACGACGCAGACGCAGTTCGCCGGGCGCGTCTATGCGTCAAAGAAACTTTTGAATTGTCGGTTAAGCTCGGCGGTTCGATTTCCGGCGAACACGGCATCGGCTATGTCAAAGCGCCGTATCTGGATATTGCGGTTGACCGCCCGACGCTCGAAGTGATGAAGGCGATCAAAAACGCGCTCGACCCGAATGGTATTTTGAATCCGGGCAAGATGTTTGTTTAATTTGCAGCTTATTGTCAGATTTATTCACAATGAAAATAAATTCAATTAAATTAATGAAAACTCTCGTTTCTCTTTTTTTAGGCGTATTACTGTTTCTGTTCATCTGCGCTGACGTTTCCGCGCAGAAAAAGAAAATTACCGTTATTCTGCTCCGACACGCAGAGAAAGACATCTTGGCAACAGCCGATAAAGTCAATCCAGACCTTTCGCCGGAAGGAAGGCTGCGAGCGCAGCGGCTGGTTAAAACAATCAAAAAATATAAGCCCGACGTAATTTATTCTTCGGATTTTCTGCGGACGAGATTGACCGCCGCGCCACTGGCTGAAAAAAGAAAACGTCCGATTGAGATTTACGACCACAAAAAGCTCGACGAGCTTGCCGCTTTGATAATGAACGGAAAAGGAAAAAGAATCCTTGTAGTCGGGCATAACACGACTACTCCGGCGCTGGCGAATTTATTGATAAAACAGGATAAATATAAAGCTCTGGACGAATCGGAATATGGCAAAATATGGGTTATTAAAATCAGAAAATATAAAAGGAAACCGGAAAAGATCGAAGAGAAGATTATCCAATATTAATTTTCAGAGTTAGTAAATTAATTGAAAACAGAGTTATAATTCGCTTCGCAATGACTTTTCCTGAAAACCAATTAGCAAAAGTTTTAACCGGCTGCACAGATTTGGTCGAAAAGCTGTACGCCGATTGCGCGGCTGAAGCGCCGAATTTCGGAGTCGAATTCGAGACATTCCAAAATACGCTAGAGCGCGCCGCTCGCAAATATCTTTTTGTGCAGGATGCTCCCACGCCTACGAATGAGGAAATCCGGCAGTTTCTCAATGATTTACAGACGAGCGATTTGTTTATGGCGCTGGGCTGTGCGGCGGGAAACGAGCGCGCGTGGTGGGAATTCGATCAACAGCACCGCAGTTATTTGGAACGAGTTGCGCGGCATCTGGCGAGCAGTGATGTTAATGCCGACGAAGTTGTTGACACGGTTTATGTCGAGCTTTACGGAACCAGAATCGTTGACGGCGTGCGGATGTCGAAATTTGCGACTTACACCGGGCGCGGGAGCATTCGCGGGTGGCTGAGAACCGTCGTCTGGCACGCGCTGGTTGATTTGCATCGCGCCAGTCACGACGAAGTTTCGCTCGATGAAATGACGGAAAACGTAGGTGAAGGAGCGGCGCAGGCGGCAATCGCTCAACCGGCAAAAGGCGGCGAAGGCGAGATGCTCGATACGATTGTCCGCGAACGTTATCGCAAAGCGACGGCGACGGCTTTGGAAACGGCTTTTTCAAATCTAGACACGCACGAAAAACTTTTGCTGCTTTATTATCACATTGAAGAATTGAAGCTGCGCGAGATCGCTCGAATGGTCGAAGTTCCAACCTCTCCGATGCGGAGTTGGTTTCAGCGAAAATCCGACAAACGCGAGCAAGCGCCCGACGCGCGCGTTCACGAATCAACCGTGATGCGCTGGCTCGAAAAGACTTACTCGAAAGTTTTGAAGAGCTTTCGCGGCGAATTGAAAACGTCCGCCGGATTAAAAGAAAGCGAAATCGAAATGTGTATCAAGCTCGCCACGCAGGACATATTGCAGGGCGACATCAAACAACATATTAAAATCGCCTGAATTTTGCGGATGCAAAAATAATTCGGCAAAAATTTCGGAATGCGGCGTCAACCTCGCGGGGGATTTAATAAAGTGAAACAAGAGCAATTTAATCAGGAAAATCAACAAATCGGACAATTACTCGGAGCCTTTCTAAAAGGCAAAAAAAGCGAAACTCCAGTCGCAGCGCATTTGGATGAAGATTCAATCTCGGCTTTTGTTGACGGCGCGTTAAGTAACCGCGAAGTCGAGCCGATTATGAAACATCTCGTCGGCTGTTCGCCGTGCAGAAAAATTACGGCGCAGCTCGCGCGTCTTGCCGAAGAATTAAACGAGCAGCCCGAAGCAATATCGAGCGCCGCGCCGCAAACCAGCCGTTTGCAGCAATTCCTGCAAACTTTAAGTTTATCCAGCCTCGGTCTCGGCGATGAAGCGGTTTTCGCTCACAATGAATCGGCGGAAGAAGATAAAAAAGAAGAACCGGAAAATCAAGATTCAGAAGACCCAGCCTCTGAATCAGGTTCAAAAGAGTAGCGATGGAAAATTGCTCTTGGATTTAATCCCAATTTTGGAAGAACGGAAAGGTAATAAGGCGAGCTTGTCAGCTCGCCTTTCTTTATTGGCAGACAGTTTAATTTGTTGACACTTGGCAACTTTTTACTTGCCGTAATGCCCTTCGGGGCATTATAATTCTGTAATAATATCGGCAAAAAAGTGCATATTCAAAGCAATTGTGACAGTTCCGATTTTCCATCCAACGGGCGACATCTTACCGTGCAGCGTATTTCAACTGCTCTCCTGCCGACTGAAATTGGTGATTTTCTAATTACGGGTTATCGTTCGCTGACGAGCGTCGAAGAATTTGTCGTTTTACACAAAGGCGAGATGCGGGCTGACGTGCCGACATTGATTCGCATTCACTCGCAGTGTTTGACGGGAGATGTGTTCGGCTCGATCAAATGCGATTGCGGCGAGCAATTACATTCGGCGATGAGATTAATAGAAGAAGCCGGGCGAGGCGCAATCGTGTATCAAATGCAGGAAGGGCGCGGGATCGGAATTATTAATAAAATTCGCGCATACGAATTGCAGGACGCGGGCGCTGATACGGTTGAAGCGAACGAGAGGCTGGGTTTTGCGGTTGACGCACGCTCATATCAGCAATGTGCGGAAATATTATTTGATATGGGGTTATGCAAAGTGCGCGTGATGTCGAACAATCCCGACAAAATTAGCGCTCTGGAAGACGCCGGTTTGTCCGTCGTCGAGCGCGTTCCGCTCGAAGTTGAAACCAAAGAACCGGCGGCGCATTATCTCAGAGTAAAAAAAGAAAAACTTGGGCATTTGATTGATTTAATCGAGGAGTAAAAGTTATGAAGCGAGTGGATTTTTTGAGCAAGTGTTTGCTTCTTATTGCGTTAACAATTGGAGCGTCAATAACGGTTTGCGCCCAGACCAACTCCATATCAGGCATGGTTTTCGATGCAACGGGACGACAGCCTATTTCAAACATCTATGTCGAATTAATGAACGAGGTTTACAGTAACTTGGGTAGGGTTAAGACGGACGGCTCAGGGCGTTTTATGTTCACCGGACTTTCAAGCGGCACGTTTAAAGTTCGGGTTATTCCAATGGGAACAAATTATTTGGAAGAAACGCAGGAAGCCTCAATTGTTAACTTTTCTCGGAACGGCAGAACCAGTTCCGATAGAATTTTCCTTGAATTTTATTTAAGGGTTGATAAACGTAAAATTAACACCGGGAGTCCGGGAGCCGGCTCCACGGTTTTTGTACAAAGCAATTTGCCCGAAGATGCTCGTAAAGTTTATGAAAAAGGCGTCGAATTACTAGACGAAAAAAAGGATGCCGGTTTCGATAACTTGAAAAAGGCGATTGAAATATTTCCAACCTACTACGATGCTTTAAACCGGCTCGGCGTCGAATACGCGCAGCGGGGGAAATACGTCGAGGCGGTTCCTTATTTGATAAAAGCGATTGAGGTTAATCAACGCAGCTTTCAAAGTTTTTACTGGCTCGGAATAGCAAGCCACAATCTTAAACACCCCAAAGAAGCAATTGAGGCTTTTAGGGGAGCCACAATTCTTAATCCGCAATCAATCAATGCTCAATTGTGGTACGGAATAGTTTTAAGATTGGATGAAAGCTACGAGCAAGCTCAAAAAACCTTAGAACAAGCTAAGACTTTAGCTAAAGAGTCGCCGGTCGCCGAAATTCACTGGCAGCTCGGATTGCTTTATAATAAAATCGGACGTTACCAGGAAGCGGCAAACGAATTAGAAGCCTTTCTCAAATTGCAGCCAAATTCGCGCGATGCAGATAAAATCAAAGGCTTAATTGGTCAACTGCGGTCGAAGGGTAAGTAAATGTATCTGCCTTGATGACTTTTCCGTAAATTCAAAATTCCCTTTCAAATTGAGTCGGAAACCCGGTTTCCGGCTCAATAAATTTCGTTAACCTACCCGTTTAAATCAATAACATTCCTGCGTATCAGAACCACCAGCGACAGGCGGCGGGTTTTAGTAAAGAATTCTAGATTTTCGACAAATCCCTTGCATTGAGATGTAAATTTCTAAGCATTTGCTACCACATTCAAAAAGTTTGCGTCAGACTCATAATGTTAAGCGTACTGAAACAGTTTCAAAAGAGTCTTATGCGTTTTAATAAACTCGCAGGAGCAAATTAGAGCTAATATCAGAGAATCGAGAGCCTTTGCTGGCGGAGTAAAAACTGTCAATTGTAAATTATCAACCGTCAATTGTCTGACAATGTAAAACCGACAGTTGATAATGGATAACTCCGCTTCAGTTTTCACTTTTCTGAATTCTGCTTTATTGAATGAAATACAAACAATTTCTGAATTTCAATAAACTGAAAATAGCGATAGTTTATACTTATTATCTCACCGACAAAAAAGGCTCCCCGAAGTTTCGGGGAGCCTTGAGTTTTTGCAGGTTTGCTCTTTTAAATTAGAAGAGTAAACGGAATCCAAAGCGAACCGAGCGCGGTCCTTGAAAACCATTGGGTTGTCCATACCGAGCATCTACGCGGTTTAAGGCAGTAGCAGTTCCTTGAAGATAAGTGTTGATGTTTCCAAGCAATTGACCGCTGTTATAAGCATTAATTGCTCCCACGTAATTCGCGGAACCATCTGCATTAACGAACCCAAAAGTGGTCGGGCTTAATGTTACACCGGTTTTCAAGTTGTACAGACTTGTTACATTCTTCTCATCGAGGAGGTTAAGAATGTTTAAGTCAAATGCCATCGAGAAACGGTCATCGCGTCCGAAGCGATACTTATGCGAGACGGCAAAGTCCGTTTGACTAAACATTTCGGTTCTACCCATGTCGCCACGCTCTGTGAAAAGCGTTGCCGTGATGAATGTGATCTGTGACGTTTGCGGCGTTCCTGATTGAGCGGTTGTGAAAACTGAAAACTCGGTCGAGTTTGCCTTGCTGCCAAACCAGTCAAAAATATAAGCGCCGAAAGCGTTAAATACATGCGGGCGATCCGTTGCAAGTCGTCCGTTATCCGGTTTGCCGGCGGCGGTAAAGCCGATAAACGGAAGGTCGAAGAAGCGATTGACGCCCGGCGATGTACGTCCGGCTTCGTCAGAGCTAGCCAAACCGGAATAGTTACCATAGAGACGGCTCAACGTGTAGTTCAAGTTGAAGTAGTAATTGTTAGACAATCTCTTGTCTAAACGAATTTCAAAAGCGTCATAACGGCGTTGCGGTTTGGTTGATTTTTGATATCCCAAATCTTTCAAAAGTTGAAGATGTAAGCCTGATCCCGGATTGCCGATGATGTAGGCTTCACTGCCTTGGGCGTTGAGGATACCAGCGTCCTCGACAGCTGAATCAACATTCTTAAATGTATAACGACTGCCGACAACGTAGTCGCGACCAAACTGACGCTCGCCGCCGACGGTAAATTCCGTTTGACGGAAAGGCTTCAAGTCGGGATCGACCGCGCCGGTGTAAATTGTCGCATTCGGATCATTCGACGCAATACGGTAGTCAAATTGGCAACGGCTAATACCGCTTCCAATAAATCCTGTCGTAGGACATTTGCCGCCGGGAGCATCATTGAAATTACCGAGAATTCTGGCAGGCGTATAGCTTCTATAATCGCCCTGACCTGCTCTGATTTCAAAGAAATCAACGCGATAGAAATCACCACCGAACGAGCCGCGCGGCAGCTCAAATTTCAAGCGGTCAAAGAACCGACCGAAGCTGGCAAACATTCTGGTTTTGCCATCGCTGAAAATGTCCCAGGCAACTCCGAGACGCGGAGCAATCTTATCTCCCCAACCAAAGTTAATCGGCGGCGCGAGACCATTAAATGACGGAAGGTCTTCTTTTTCAGCACGAACACCGACATTTAAGGTCAAGTTGTTAACCGGCTGCCATTTGTCTTGAATGTAGATTGATTGGTTAAGGTTCTGGGCTTTTCCGAGAGTACCGATGCGGATAAGTTCGCCAGCGCCGATAACATCAGGGTCTCTGTTAGTAATTTCTCCTGCAGCATTGCGTTGGCAGGGTCCCGCAGTATGAGTGTTAGGAATGACACAGCTAGGATCAGATGTCGCACCTAGTTCATCAATGCCATAACCGTAGTAGTAGTCGACGCGACCGGTTTTTTGGTAACCTCTTTCAACGTCGTTGAAGACTTTAAAGCGTTGATAACCGCCTTTAAATTCGTGGCGACCCAAAAATCCGCTAGCAATGTAAGTGGCGTCTCCTTCGTAGTTAGTACGAATCGAAACGTCTCTAAGAACTTGCGTGTTGACAGGATCAACCTGACTTTGCGGACATGCTCCGGAAGCGACAGATCCGCCAACTTGGCAAACTGTACGCGGAGTATCGGGATTAAAGTAGGAGCCAAGTTTTTCGTTCAAGAAACCGCGCGAGAAGCGTCCGCTGATAACCAGACTGTTGGTTGGCGTCCAGACAGCTTGTCCGGTCACATTAGTCGAATTTTGGCGTCCGCCTTGTCTGTTGGTTAATTGTGTACCGGTTAAGACACCATTATTACCGATTGAAGTGTTAGTAAACCTACCGTAAGGTCCGGCTCCTAATCCGGCAAACTGACCTGTAGTCGCATAGTTGCCGAAATCAAATGTGCTGTATGGAAGCGCGCCTCTATCCACGATTGGATTCCATGTGTATGTGCCGGTCAAACGTAAGTTGTTCATCGGCGAGGCATCAAGGCGCGTAAACGCATACTCGTAAGTTCTCTTATAATTGTATCGTTCAGAGCCTAAGAAGGTTCTGGTTGCCGCCGGAGCATTCGAAAAGAATTGGGTATTGTTTTCCGTTACAAAATATTGCGGCGTATAGCTGCCAAAGAACCAGAGTCTGTCTTTGATAATCGGACCGCTTAAATTCGCCGTCGGAAAAACGTTTGTCCCACCGGATTTCGGGTAATTAAGATATTCTGTCGGCTGCTTGAAGGTTGCAGCAGAACCTGAAGTGAAGCGCAGCAAAGTCGGGCGCGAGTCACCATTTAATTTAGGCGTGTTGAATTGAATACCAAATTCACCACGGAAATCGTTACCTCCGCCCTTGGTTACAACGTTAATAACGCCGCCGGTCGCTCCACCGAACTCGGCTTCGAAACCTGAAGATTTAACTTGTACTTCCTGCACAAATTGAGTCGGAATAGCGTTGTTGCCGTTCAACGTACCGGTGCGGAAGTTGGTAACTTCCTGACCATCAATAATAAATACGTTTTCCGAACCCGAAGCGCCGTCAACCGAAAAACCGCCGGAGAGACCTTCAGCGCGAGTACCGGGAACGGTTTTCAGCACGCTTGTAAAGTCAACGCCTTTCGGCAATAATTCGATTCTTTGAGATGTGATGCTTGTTGCGACTTTCGTATCGGTCGGGTCAACAGGCTGGTCGCTGGCTTGAATGTCAACGATGTTTTCTCCACCGCCCACCGGCGTGAGTGAAACGTTTACCGGAGTGGTTGTTTCGAGAACGACTTGAACGTTCTGAACCGTCGCTGCGCCGAAGCCCGCAGTCGGTTCTACTCTTACAGTATAGAGACCGGGGGGCACTTGCAGAACACGGAAGAATCCATCATTGTTCGTTTGAGTTGTGCGTCTGAAACCTGTGGTTGAAGACGCATTCGTCGAATCGGTTCTATCCGAAGCAGACACCAAAACTGTCGCGTTCGGAACAACGGCACCAGTCGGGTCTTTTACAGTTCCTTCAATATTACCGGATGTTTCCTGTGCTAAAACGCTTGCGCTTAAGCAAAGAACAACGAGCAAGATTGAAGTTAGAAATGCTAAACTTTTTTTCATTTTTTGCTCCTTAAAAAAATCTTTAGGACTAAAAGAGTTATTGCAGTTTTATTGATTGAATCAACCGAGCAATAACTTGGCACGTCTAAACCTGCAACTTGCAGACCAAAAGTAGAGCGGCTTTAAATAGTTTTATTAATGCTTTGAAATGTAAGATTTAGAGCGGTCTTTAAATTTGAGGGCTTTTCTAAATTTTTGTAATTTCTTCATAATTTTGAATTTTCCCCATAATCATAGATTCAATTTTTTGAAAATTATCTCTTTCGTTGGGATTTCCGATGATAGTATAAAACGTCAGATTTTATTGAGCTAGCAAATAAAAATGGAGCGAGTTTACCGCGATCCGGTTCATAACATTATTCGCCTGCAAACAAACACGCCGGAAAACCGTTTGCTGATTCGTTTGATTGATACGGCTGAATTTCAACGCCTGCGCCGGATTCGTCAGCTCGGACTCGCGCTTTTTACTTATCAGGGTGCGGAACATTCCCGCTTTACACATTCTCTGGGCGCGCTTCATCTCGCCACTCGAATTTTGGAAAAATTTTCCGCCAAATACGAAATCTCCGATTTCGACCGGATTGCAGTGCGCGCCGCGGCTCTGCTCCACGATGTCGGACACGGCGCGTTTTCGCACGTAATGGAAAACGTTCTCGGATTTCATCACGAAGATTTTACGGTTCAAGCAGTTCTCCACGAAGAAACCGAAATCGGACAAGTCTTGCGCTCGTTCTCTGCAGAATTACCGGAGCGCGTGGCAGCGGTAATCAACGGCGATTTTCGCCCCGCGGCGCTGGCGCAGCTTGTTTCATCGCAGCTCGATGTTGACCGGATGGATTATCTTTTGCGCGACAGCTTGATGACCGGCGTCAAATACGGAATTTACGACCACGAATGGATTATTAAGGCGCTCGAAATTGACCGCGAGAACGACCGGATTTACGTTTCCGCGCATGGGCTTTTCGCAGTCGAAGATTATTTGCAGGCGCGTTATTATATGTTTCGGCAGGTTTATTTTCACCGCACGCTGCGTTCGGCTGAAGTCGTTTTGAGGGCGATTTTGCGCCGCGCTTTTGAACTGAATCAAAGCGGGAAAGCGATTTGGATTGCAAGCGGGACGGCTTTTGAAAAAGTTGTGCGCCGCGAACGGATAAATCTTTTCGAGCATCTCGAAATTGACGACGCCGACGTTTTGTTTCACATCAAGCAATGGCAGCGCAGCGACGATGCAATTTTAAGCGATCTCAGCCGGCGTTTTATTAATCGGCGTTTATTCAAGGCTTTGGATTTGGATATGGCGGACGATGAACGCGAGCGGTTTCTCGAAAAAGCGCGGAACATTGTCACGCAAAACAATTTCGACCCGGATTATTATTTTGTCGCCGACCGCGCGGCTGACGTTCCTTATTACGCTTTGTATTCCGCGCTGGGGGAAACAAATCCGAAAAATCTGATTTATGTCGAAGACGGTTTTTCGCGCCCGCAAATCCGCGAAATTTCCGAAGTTTCCGGCGCAGTGCGCGGATTGCAGCAGGAATTCGAGATTTTGCGCGCCTGCTTTCCGCCCGAATTAAACCGGGAAATTACCGAGCTTTATCATCAACAATGATGGATTTCGGCGGCAAAATTTTAACCGTCGCGGCTGTGATTTTCAGCGCGCTTTTTCTCGCCCCCGTCGCTTCCGGGCAAACTTTTGAAATCGCAGTTTTGTCTGTTGGAGAAACCGGGCGGAAGTTTCACGAACGGTTTCGCGCCGAAGCGGCAAAGCAAAATTCCGTTCGACTGATTGACGAAGATTTGAGCCTTTCCGCAATGCGCGGCTTGAACTACAAAGCTCCGTTCAATCTCTCGCTCGAAGAAGCGAAAAATTTAGGGGCGGCGATTGATTGCGAGTTCTTTTTCGTCGTCAAATCCGACACGGTTCGGCGTTCGTCTTTCAAAAAAGACGTTTATTTTGAATCTTACGCCAGTATTTTTCTCGTCAGCACGCGCACCGGACGACTCATCGCCTGGGAAAATCCCGCTCAGGAAGCCGATAAATTGGAAGATGCGGAAAAACATCTTCTCCGCGAAGCTGACAAAATCGCCGGACGTTTTCTCGCTCAATTGCAAATCGCAGCCGCGCGCGAGCGCGAAGAACGCGCCGCGCCGCCAAAAATCTCCAATTTTTTAGAAATTTTCGGTGAAACTGCAGAAAATGAAAACATTCGGACGCCTTTGCCGTATAAGAGTTTGAAACCGGCTTACACGGACGCGGCAGCGCGTTTTGAAATCGAGGCTGCCGTTGAAGCTGCCGTTGACTTAAACGCCGCAGGCGGGGTTGAAAACGTAGAAATCGTTCGGTGGGCTGGTTTCGGATTAGACGAAGAAACGATCAAAATAATTAAGAAGATGCAATTTCGTCCGGCTTTGCGAAACGGCAGCGCAATTCCCGTTCGGTTTGTGCTGCGTTACAATTTTCGCCGCCCCCGCGAAAAGAAGGATTAATTTTTATGCGCCGTTTTGTCTCTTTTGCATTAATCATTCATTTTGTTTTCGCTTTTTCGCCGGTTCCGGCGCAGCCCCGAAACGGTGTTTCGCCGGAAAAAAATCTGGCGGTTTTCGACGAAGTTTGGGAGACGGTTCGAGAACGTTATTACGATGTGAAGCTGCGGGGAATTGATTGGGCGGCGCAGCGCGATGATTTTCGAGAGAAAAGCGCGGCGGCGCAAAATTCGACCGAGCTTTACCGGGTTTTGCGTGAAATGCTTGGGAGTTTAAAGGATTCTCACACCAGAGTTTTCGCTCCCGGCGAAGACGCAAACTGGATTGCGCCGCGCGTGGTCAGTATTAACGTCGCCGTCCGCGAAGTCGAAAATCAATTAATCATCACTAGAGTTGAAAAAAATACGGCGGCGGAAAAAACGGGAGTTCGTCCGGGCGATTTGCTTAAGAGCGTTGACGGCATTGCGGCAACCGATTTTTTTGACAAACGTTTGACGGAAACAAGCGGTGCTTCGACACCCGCAATCAATCGTCTGCAAACCGCCGCCAAGCTTTTTGAAGGCGAGGTCGGCTCAAGCGTCCGAATTTGCTGGCAGCGGGAACGCGCCAAGGAACGCTGCGCCAATCTCCTGCGCGAGTGGCGCACGGTAAAATCCGACGTTCGCATTAAAAAAGAAAACGGAATTTTGATCATCGGATTCGATGTTTTCACGCTCGAAACAGTCAGCCGGGTTTTAGGCGCGTTGCGCCAGCATCGGGACAATTTGCGGGGAATCATCCTGGATTTACGCGCCAATCGCGGCGGTGTGACCGAAGCGAGCGTTGATTTGGCTTCGGTTTTTCTGCCGGAAAAAACTACAATTGGCAATTTTTACGACCGGGCGGGTCGCGTAGCGCAGGAAGCTGAAACGCGCCAATCGCCGATTTTTATCGTCAATTCCGAAAAAGTTACGAAAACTCCGCTGGTAATTTTGACCGGAACGGCAACCGCCAGCGCCGCCGAAATTTTTGTCGCCGCGCTCAAAAACGTCTCCAGAGCGCGCGTAATCGGCGCGCAGACTTGCGGCTGCGTTCTCGCCGTTCGGCGTCAGCACACTTTGCCCGACGGCGGCAAGCTCGAAATCAGCGAGCTTGATTTTCGTCTCGCCAACGGCGACCGGCTCGAAGGCGTCGGCATTGCGCCGGACGAAACGCTCAACTTAACGCGCAACGACGTTCGCGCGGGGCGCGACGCCGCCCTCGAAAAAGCGCTCGAATCCTTCCAAAGAAATCGCGTCAACGCGGCTGATTGATTTTCATTTAACTTCCTCTCGCCAACTTTTTAATAAAAATACTGATTGAAATATTTCAGCAGCGTTTGTATGATGCCGCGAGCAGTTATTTTCCCCAGAACGAAAGGCAAAAGATGAACGAAGAACAAAAAGTTCGACAGGATGACGCACGTAATGATGATTCCGAAAATTACGAACGCGAGCTTGAGACGGATTTGGATGACGAAACAGCAGACAAACCGCGCGGAATTGCTCTACACACGAAAATTTTAATCGGGTTGGTCGTCGGCGTCCTCGCCGGAATCATTGTCAATCAAATAGGCAAAGCCGGCGGCGAAGCCTCGATTGCCAACGTTGATTGGACGATTCGCAACATTACCGAGCCAATCGGAACGCTTTTTTTGAATTTGCTGTTGATGATTGTCGTTCCGCTCGTGTTCTCCTCTCTCGTCGTCGGAGTTGCTGGAATCGGCGACATTCGCAAATTGGGGCGCGTCGGGTTGAAATCGTTTGCTTATTGTCTGATTATTTCGGCAATTTCCGTAGTTATCGGTTTGGGTTTGGCGAACACGATTCGACCGGGCGAGCGAATTGATCCGGTAGTTTCCGCCCAGCTTCAGGAACGTTACAAAACCGACGCCGGAAAGCGCGTCGAAGCCCAAGCCAAAGATGCTTCAGCCGTAACTGATTCCCCATTAATGCAGGCTGTCAAAACCGTTGTCCCGAAAAATCTGTTTGCTTCAATATCGGGAGAAAATCCGAATATGCTGCATTTGATGTTTTTCGCTTTGATTGTCGGCGTTGCGATAACTTTGCTGCCCGAACCGGTTTCCGCCCCGTTTGTTCGCGGAATGGCGTCGCTGTTTCAGATCACATCAAAAATTATTGACATGATTATGAAATTCGCGCCGTACGCCGTCGCTTGTTTGATTTTTAACAATATGGCGAAGTTCGGGATTGATTTGCTCGGCGCGCTCGGCTGGTTTGTAACGACGGTTCTGCTCGGTTTAGGGTTGCACTTTTTCGGAGTTTATTCGCTCTCGCTGGTGTTTTTGTCCAGAATTAATCCGATTGAATTTTTCCGCCGAATCTGGCTGGTAATTGTGACGGCGTTTTCGACCAGTTCTTCAAATGCGACTTTGCCAACGGCTTTGCGCGTTTCCGAAGAAAACCTGGGCGTTCCGCCGCAAATCAACAGCTTTGTTCTGACAGTCGGCGCAACAGCGAATCAAAACGGCACGGCATTATACGAAGGCGTCACAGTTTTATTTTTGGCGCAGCTTGCCGGAGTCGAATTGACAATGGCGCAGCAGCTTTCGGTTGTTTATCTGGCGATTTTGGGCGGCATCGGAACAGCCGGAGTTCCTTCCGGCTCGATTCCGTTTATCATCGGAATTCTGGCGATGATCGGTGTTAATCCGGCGTTGATTGCGATTATATTGGGCGTTGACCGCATTCTCGATATGTGCCGCACGACTTTGAACGTCGTCGGCGATTTAACGGCTGCGACATTTGTCGCGCGTTCTGAGGGCTTTGAATTATTGAAAACGGCAAATCCGGTTGATTAAGATGTTTTCGAGGTGGCGAGATTTATGACGGCTTATCCACAACCCATGCGTCTGCGGTTTACGGTTGACGAGTTTTACAAAATGTTCGAGCTTGGCATTTTGTCCGAAAAAGGAAACGTCGAACTGATTGAAGGCGAAATATTCGAGCAGATTTTAACGCAAGAAGACGAGAAGAGATTTCGTTCAGCCGCCGAAATTTTAAGTAAAAGATTGGAGAAAGAGGCGATTGTTCGGGTTAAAAGCCCACTTCGTATTAGCTCCTTTAGCGAATTTTTGCCTCACGTTTCGGTTTTGAAGTTCTGTTACGACTTTTACGAAAAAAGATTGCAGCAATCTGCGGACGTGCTTTTAACAATCGAATTTACTCCATTGAAATACAATTATACGGATCATCCAAAGGCTTTATGGTACGCGGCAGCGGAAATACCGGAGATTTGGTTTGCAAATGCCGAAGCGGGTTTTATAGAAGTTTGCACAAACCAATTACGTCAAATTCGGATTTTTCGACGGGGCGATACAGTTCGTTCCGAAAGCGTACCGAATCTGCAAATCGAAGTTGATAAAATTCTAGGTTAAAATCAAAAACAGAAGATTTTAACGTGAAAAGGAAAAACAAATGGCGAAACATACAATTACATTGATTCCGGGCGACGGCATCGGACCGGAAGTCGTCGCGGCAGCCGTGCAAATCGTCGAAGCGGCAGGCGTTGAGGTCGAATGGGAAACGCAGCTTGCGGGAGCGCACGCTTTGGAAAAATACGGCTCAACGTTGCCGGACTCGCTTCTTGAATCCGTGAAACGCAACAAAGTCGCGCTCAAAGGTCCGATTACCACGCCGATTGGCAAAGGTTTTACGTCGGTAAACGTCGGTTTGCGAAAGGCTTTGGATTTGTACGCAAATGTGCGCCCGGTGCGCGCTCTTCCGAATGTTCCGTCGCGCTATCCCGAACTCGATCTGGTGATTGTGCGCGAAAACACCGAAAGCCTGTACGCCGGAATCGAACACACGATTATACCGGGCGTAGTTGAAAGCCTGAAAATCATCACGGAAAAAGCCTCAACGCGCATTTCGCGCTACGCCTTCGAGTACGCGAGCAAAGAAAAGCGCAAAAAGGTGACAGCCGTTCACAAAGCCAACATTATGAAATTGTCCGACGGGCTGTTTCTCGAATGTTTTTATAAAGTGGCGAAAGATTTTCCCGAAATCGAAGCCGATGACAAAATCGTTGACAATGCCTGTATGCAGCTCGTAATGCGACCGGAACAGTTTGACATTATGGTGATGGAAAATCTGTACGGTGATATTTTGTCGGATTTGTGCGCCGGTTTGGTTGGAGGTCTCGGACTCGTTCCGGGCGCGAACATCGGCGAACTAGGCGCGGTTTTTGAAGCCGTTCACGGTTCAGCGCCGGACATTGCTGGTCAAGGTTTGGCAAATCCGACCGCCGTTTTGCAATCTTCGATTTTAATGCTCCGGCATATGGGCGAGCGCAAAGCGGCTGACAAAATCGAAAACGCAATGTTCGAAGTTTTCCGAGAAGGAAAAGTCCGCACTAAAGACATCGGCGGCGAATCGAAAACCTCGGAATTTGCCGCCGCGATTATCGAAAAAATGAATTCATCAAAAAACTCCGGCGAGAAAAGCAAATCCTGAATTCAATTAATTTTTCATTCTTCTAAATTTAACAGAAAATTCACAGAAAAAAGGCTGACATATTGTTCAATGTCAGCCTTTTTTTTAAATTTCCAAATTTCATTAAACGCGCATCGGCATAACAATGTATTTGTAATCGTAAGCCGATTCTTCGACGACGGGAACAAGCTGTCCCTGCGCGTTTCCGTCTTTGAACTCAAAAGCCACCGCGCCTTCGCGCACGACGTTAAAGAATTCCTGAAGATATTGCGAGTTAAAACCGATTACAACATCTTCGCCCTGATAATCCGTCGCAATTTCTTCGATTGCTTCGCCTTCTTCAGCCGCGCTCGCGCCGATTTGAATGACGCCGGATTTAAATTCCAGTTTGACGGCTTTTGTCCGCTCGTCGGACATTAGCGAGACGCGGCGCAGCGCATTGTTAAATTCCGCCGCGTCGAATCGCGCAGTTTTGTCGTTGTTTTTCGGCATCACCATTTCGTAATTAGGAAACTGCCCGGTCAGTTTTCTGGAAACGAGCAGGCGCGAGCCGACTTCAAAATAAATGTGATTCGAGTCTTCGCCGAGCGCGATGTCACCAGTTGCGGTTTCAGCGAGCTTGGTCAATTCGCTCAAAGTCTTTTTCGGAATCAGCACGTCAATCGCTTCCGCCGGCGCGGCTTCTCCTAAATCGTTCTTTTCGATAAATGCCAGCCGGTGACCGTCGGTTGTCACCATCCGCACCCCGTCTGAGCCGAGCATAAATTTTGCGCCCGACAAAGTGAAACGCGATTGTTCCTGCGTGATGGCAAAAGCCGTATGTTTGATGAAATTGCGGAAAAGCTCTGAGGGCAGGCGTAGCGGCGCTGATTTGAAAGCAGGGACTTCCGGGAACTGTTCGCGCCCAACGCCCGCGAGACGGCTGTTGTAGCGCCCGCATTCGACCTTTACCCAGTCGTTCTCATCTGTTTTGAATTTCACCTGCGCGTCCGGTAGCAGGCGAACAATATCGAAAAGCTTTCTGGCGGAAATGCACATCGCTCCGCTAGTTTTAATTTCCGCCTCCGCTTCGCAGCGAATCGTTACGTCCAAATCCGTCCCGGTGATGCGAATCGTGTTTTCACCGATTGATTCGATCAGAATGTTCGCCAATACCGGAATCGTGTTTTTTCGCTCGACGATTCCCTGAACAAATCCCAATTCGTTTTTGAGTGCTTCCTGGCTGATTACAAACTCCATTATTTCTACTCCTTTTTATTGCCTTTATTATTGCCTAATAAATGTTCAATTTTTATCTTAACTCGCAACGCCTTTTTACTACTTTAACTAAATACATATTTTCTCTTTTTATCTTAGTAGTAGTAGTAGGGGCTGTGGAAATGTGGAAAACTTTTGTTAAATAATTGCATAAAGTAATTTTACATCGAAAAGACCTGTGGAAAACCCTGTGGATAAGGCTGTGGAAAAAACAGCTCCGCCTGTGGATAACTTTTTCCACAGAGAGTTTTCCACAATTTCCACAGGGCAAATTTTTGACAGCCTGTGGAAATGTGGAAAAAAATTGTTTAATTACAGAAATAGTTTAACTAAACACAGGTTTAAACATCTTTTACCTGTGGAAATCTTTTTCCGGTAATTTCCTTTAACTAACTGCAAAGATTATCAATTAGCTCGGAAACTACCCTGTGGAAATTTTTATCCTCCTGAATTAATGAATCTATCTTTTCGCAAGAATGAATAACGGTTGTGTGATGTTTGCCGCCAAACTCGCGCCCGATTTCCGGGAAACTGTGTTTGGTCAGGCGTTTACAAAGATACATCGCCACTTGCCGAGGCACTGCGACTTGTCGAGAGTTGTTTTTTGACTTTAACTCTTCGATTGATAACCGGTAGTGCATCGCCACTGTTTTTTCAATCTTGTCCATTGTAATTCCATCCGGCTTAGAGCTATCGGAAATATTGCGAATCGCGTCTTGCGCGAGAAGTTTGGAAATCGGCAATCCTCTTAAAGATGAAATTGCCACAAGACGAACGAGCGAGCCTTCAAGCTCGCGAATGTTGTTTTTAACTTTCGACGCGACAAAGAGCGCCACTTCATCCGGCAAATCAACTCCGTCCAAATCGGCTTTACGTCTTAAGATTGCGACTTTCGTTTCCAAATCCGGCGGCTCGATGTCCGCAATCAAGCCCCATTCAAAACGCGAGTGCAGGCGTTCTTCGAGTGTGGGAATCTCACGCGGCGGGCAATCCGAACTAATCACGATTTGTTTTTGTTTGTCATAAAGCGCGTTAAATGTATGAAAAAACTCTTCCTGCGTGCGCTCTTTTCCCGCCATAAACTGAATGTCGTCCATCAAAAGAACATCAATTGAGCGATATTTTTCGCGGAAAGTTTGAGTTTTATCGTAACGAATTGCGTTAATTAATTCGTTCATAAACTTTTCCGCCGAAATATACGACACGCGCAGATGGCGATTGCGTTCTTTAATCGCGTGACCGGCGGCGTGCATCAGGTGAGTTTTTCCCAAACCGACTCCGCCGTATATATATAAAGGATTGTAGGTTTTGCCAGGCGCTTCGGCGATGGCTAAGCTTGCGGCGTGGGCAAACTGGTTGCAAGAGCCGACGACGAAAGTCCCGAAAGTGTATTTATGGCTTAAAGATAGCTCGACAGGCTCAATGTCCACAAAAGTCGTTGGCGCTGCCGATTTGATGGTTTCCGCTTCGACCGATTCGAGAATTGAAAAAAGATTAGTTGTTTTGCCGTTGCCGTTTGTCGCAGGCAATTGACTTGGAACAAATCTTGATCCGGTTTCGCCGCCGTCTTCTTCCAGATCATCGCGCGAGCTTTCTTCGGCGAGCCGTTCGGTTTCGGTATCGTCCCAGCTCCAATCAAAACGGTAGCTACCCAGGTTCATTTCTTTAAGTGAATGATTTAAAAGGTCTGAATAATTGCTGCTAATCCAGTCTTTACTGACTTTACTCGGCGCGTGCAGCCGTACTACGCCTTGCGCGTGGTCGCAGCCCTCAAACTGTATCGGGCGAAACCAAGTGTCGAAAATGTGTCGGTTGATTCTTCGCTCGACCGATTGCAAGACATTGCTCCATATTTGTTGTTCCGCCGAGGGTGTCATATTTTTATCTCCAAAATTCATTTTTAATAATTGAACCGTCTAAAAAAAATTGCTCAAAATTTTCGTCTTTCGCCGTTCATCAAAAACATTTCCTTCAACTGCGCAAGTAACTAAAAAACAAGGTAGAAAACTCCGCTTCCGAAAAGTTTTCCACAGGTTTTTCCACAGGGTTGTGGAAAAGTTTAGAAAAGCTAAAGTTTTACTTTAACTCTTTTACTTTCAATAATTTACAAGCAATCGAAATCATCAAAACGGGGCAAAGCCTAACACGAAATCAAACTAAAATGCAAGAGTTATCCACAGGTTTTTTTTGCAAAATAATTTGACTTAATTTTGGCGATTTTATCTGCTTTAAAATTGATTTGGCAGGTACACGGCGAAATGTTAGACTTCACAGCAATTTGCAAAAAGTGAAAAATTTTCTCCGATGAGAAAAAAAATTCGAAACCCGAAAATGAAATCGGAAAAAAAATCTGTAGAAGAAAAATCTTCGGAAACAAATCCCGGAAACAAATCGGATGAATTATTTTCGATTTTAAAAGCCGCCAGCGAGGGTTTGTTTTACATCAGCGAAACCGACGCCGGTTTTGAAGCCTTTGTTTGGAAAACAGATAAGCCCGTCGGTGATGTTTCAATCGAAAGCGTTTTAAAATTAGTCGGAGAAAAGCCGGACGCAAAAACTGCGGAAAAAACTTTGGACGAGTTTTTCAAACACCCGACTGAAATGCAGGACTGGTTTGGGGACGAAGAAAAAGCGCAGGTTGAAAAATATTTGAAGTTAAAGGATTTGCTCGCAACAAAGTTAAAGAACGTCAAAGTCTTTAAAGTCGGCGACATACAAATTAACATTTACATTGTTGGGATTGACGGCGAAGGAAATCTCGCCGGCGTTAAAACCAAAGCGGTCGAAACATAAACCGTCAATTACAAATGCGACAAATTCTTTCGAGAAAAAATTGGGCGTTGATTGCAATTGCAGTTACCGTTTTGATTCTCGTCGCCGCGCTTTGGAGCCAAGGACGTTTGTGGTTTTGCGAATGCGGACGGATTTTTCTCTGGGTAAGCGATGCCTGGAGTTCAAATACTTCTCAACATTTCCTTGATCCTTATAGTTTTACGCATCTTTTGCACGGCTTTCTTTTCTGCTGGCTAATAACTTCGATTTTTCCGCGTCTTGCACGCGAATGGCAGCTCTGGCTGGCGATTGCGATTGAAGCCGGTTGGGAAGTTTTGGAGAATTCAAGGTTCGTCATCGAGCGTTACCGCGAAAATACAGCCGCGCTCGGTTATTATGGCGACACAATTATTAATTCTTTCGGCGATGTACTAAGTTGCGGAATCGGTTTCGCTATTGCGCGCAGTTTAGGTTTTATACGTTCTTTGATTGTTTTTCTGGCAATCGAAGCGATATTGATTTTCTGGATTAGAGATAGTTTGCTGCTCAACATTCTGATGCTCATTTATCCGCTCGACGCGGTTAAACAATGGCAAGCGGGAAGTTAATAAAAAGGTTTCAAACAATTAAAAATGGACGGCTTAACGGCTGTCCGTTTTCGTTTCGATTGCATCTTGAACGTTCGGCGGCAAGCCGGAAAGCAAGTTGTAGCCGGTTTTTTGTTCGATTTGTCGAATTGTCGTGCGATACTTTCGCCAGTCGTCGTTGCGAACGCCTTTCGCATTTGGAATGTCAACAGCAATAATCCGCGTGTTCGCATTGATTTCTGAAACATCGGAGCCGTTTGGCAAAACGACGATGATTTTCCACATACTCGCCGGAATAGCCACTTTATTTTTCACGCGACCGCGTTCACCCGTAATTCCGGCGGCGACGTAAATCTCATTTCCTTGTTCGACGAGTCTGCGGCTTTCGTCTTCGAGAGATTTCCAAACGCCTTGATTGCTGTCAGGTTCCTGCGGGACGATATTTGACATAAAAAACGTCGCGCTGTTGGCTTCCGGCGTATTTGAGCGGTCTTTGGACGGAACCAGATGACCGCGGTCAAAACCGCTGCCGGTGTAATCGCTTGGCGTGATTCGGGGAAAATTCGACGGCAAATTCGGATCGGGACGAAAATCGTTGGCGCGCTCGACGTTTCCGATGTCAGCTTGCGTGACGCGCCACGAAACCCAATTCGCCGTGCCGCGCGAGCGATTGTAAGACAGCGCATAATACGGTTTGACCATCAAAAGATTGTTCGGATCGGAATTGTTGGCTCCGCTTGGATTTCCCAATCTTAAATAAATTTCCGTCGCCTGTTCGACTGTTAGACTTGAAGAAGGATTTTGCGTCGGGCGCGAAGGTTTTTTATTGGTTTGGTTTGATTCAACTACAACATTTGCATTATTTACATTGTTTGACGTTCGGTCACCAATGAAGTTGTAACAAGCACGGCAGCCGAAAACGATTAAGCCGATAACAACAACAAGTAAAGCCGTCCATTGACGAACGGTTAAACCGTAAATTTTATTTTTTGACATAAAAACGCGAAGAATTACTTAACGGTTAAAATAAGCTAAAATCAAAAGAAATGGAACAGAAAACGCATTTAACGAAATTGCAGCCGACTGAACTCACCGAATTTGTCCAAAATCTGGGCGAGCCGAAATTTCGCGCGCGGCAGATTTTTAAAAATTTGCATAATCGGCGAGTATTGTCGTTCGACGCAATGACCGATTTACCCAAAGACTTTCGCGCAAAGCTCGGCGAAATTGCGAAAACACAGAGTTTAACGGTTGAATCTAAATATGTTTCCGAAGACGGAACACGCCGGTTTTTGATGAAAACCGAAGACGATCTGCCGGTAGAAGCCGTTTTTATACCGACGGAAAACCGCGACACGATTTGTTTTTCTTCTCAATCGGGCTGTCCGCTGAAATGCGATTTTTGTTTGACGGCAAAGCTCGGTCTTCTGAGAAACTTAACTGCCGGTGAAATCGTCGAGCAAATAATTATCGTTTTAAACGATGTTTACGGCGCGGGAAACGAGACGCCGCATGGCACAAATCTGGTTGCAATGGGTGCGGGAGAACCGTTTCTGAATTTTGAGAATTTGCTCAAAGCTCTGAATATAATGTCGGAGGAAGAAGGTTTGTTTATCGTCCCGAATCGCGTGACGGTTTCGACAGCGGGAATCGTGCCGAAAATTTATGAACTCGCTAAAACCGAAGCCCGCCCGCATCTGGCTATTTCTTTATCTGCGCCGAACGATGAGCTTCGTAATAAATTAATGCCGATCAACAAACGCTGGAAAATTGAAGATTTAATGCTTGCTTGTCAGGAATTTGAAAAATCTCTCAAACCGAACGAGCGTTTTACGTTTGAATACGTGATGTTAGCAGGCGTTAACGACACTGACGAACACGCCCGCCAGCTTGCAAATTTAATTAACCGATACAATTTCCGGCACGTTAAAATCAATCTGATTCCGCACAATTCAGCCGAGCCGCTTGAATATCGCCCATCGTCTTGGGAACAAATCGAGCGTTTTCAGGAGATTCTGGCGAGCAAAGGCGTTGACGCTTTTGTCCGCCGACCGCGCGGGCGCGACATTTACGCCGCTTGCGGGCAGCTTGCCGCAAAAAGCACCCCGAATCTGGTGCAAATCACAGCCGTTTAAACCGAAAATTAGTTTGAACCGTATTTTTACGAGTAAGCGCATTTGCGCTGGAAATTATTTTGTCGGTAAAATCCGAACATACTCTCCGAATTTACGAAAAACTATGATTTATAAATTGGCAGGTAAAATTATTTTCGCTTTGGCGTTTGTCTTTATTTTCGGCGCTGCTTCTCAGGTTTCGGCGCAAAACATTAACATCGGCGGCGAAGTCGGCAACGGACGGCTGGAAAAAGGCAAAACCGCCATCGTTTCAATCATTTTAGACATTCCCGGCGATCTTCATACGAATTCAAACAAACCGAGCAAACGCGAGCTTATTCCGACCAGATTAAGAATCTCAGGTGCGGGCTTGAAATTCGGCGCGGTGAATTATCCCCAAGGAAAGGTTAAAACTTTCAGCTTTTCCAACACACCTTTGAGCGTTTACGAAGGTCGAACAATTCTTCGCGTCAACGTCACCGTGCCTCCGGATTTTAAAGGCAATGTAGCTAGAATTCGCGCCGTCGTTGATTATCAAAGCTGCACCGACGAAGTTTGCTATCCGCCACGCAGCGGCGATGTAACTTTAAGCGCGTCTGTTCGATAAAATTTCACCGCAGAGACACGGAGATTATTATTGTTTAAATCTCCGTGTCTCTGCGGTGAAATCAACTTTGTCTGCCGATTACAGAAAGCAATCTGCCGGTTTTGCCGTAAAGTCTTTTTTCAACGCGGTAAGAGAAAAACAAATCGGTTCGCTCCATCGTGCAAAGCTCTGAAATATAAATGTTTTCGGGTGAAACGCCGCAAGATAAAAGCTGTAAATTATTGGCTTTAAATAAATCAACAAGAGCGTGATTTTCTTGCGTCGGCGCGAAAAAATCTTGATAATTTTCGGGAAAATTCTGTTGAAAAAGCTCGATCACGTCCGCGCCGACTTCGTAATTTCTGCCCGAAGCCGCCGGACCGATTGCGGCAATTAAATCCTGAGTATTTGTGCCGAATTTTTCGCGCATTTCGGCGATTGTTTTCGGCACAATCGAAGCGACCGTTCCGCGCCAACCGGCGTGAATTGCCGCGAACGCTCGCGTTTTCACGTCTCCGAGCAAAACCGGAACGCAATCCGCCGTTTTCACTCCGAGCAAAACCTTTGGCGTGTCAGAAATGAGTGCATCCATTTTGAAATTGCCGTCGTCAACGTCCGAAAAATCTTTGACGTGCCTGATTAAATCGCTGTGAATCTGCCAGCACGAAGCGATTTTCCACTCGCCTTCAAAGGCTTTTAAAAAGCGGCGACGGTTTTCGTAAATATTTTCCGGCGAATCGTCGTCAAAACCCGCGAGATTTAAATCTTTTTCGGGAAAAGGGCTAACACCTCCGGTTCTGGTCGAAAAACCGTTTACGAAGCCTTCTCGCTCCAAAGCGGCGCAGGTCAGAACGCGAACGCCGTCTTTTTCTCGCCAGCGAAATCCTTTTTCGGCTAAACTTTCGTCAGTCAAATTTTCTGTCGTGATAGTTTCAATCGGAATTGACATAGTTGAAGTTTACCGCATTCGGCAAACAATCGAGCGGACGCCGCGTTTTGTCGTGCGGGTTTTTACCGAGCGAGAACGCGCCTACTGCGACGGCAAAGGCGTCGTCGCGGCGCAACATTACGCCGCGCGGTTTGCCGCCAAAGAAGCGGCGCTCAAGGCTTTAAGAACCGGCTGGCGCGGCGCGGTCGGCTGGCAGGACATCGAAGTCTGCGGCGATGAAAACGGGGCGCCGAATTTGGAAATTCGAGGCGGCGCAAAACAGATTTTCGATTCGCTTGGCGCAACGAGAGCGCATCTTTCGCTCTCGCACACAAACGAGCACGCCATCGCTCAAGTCATTTTTGAAAGATAAATCAATGTTTTTCCGTAATAATTTTTAAACCGGAAATATTTTTAAAATCGTCAGGATTGTGAGTAACGAGCGGAATATTGTAAATCAAAGCCGTTGCTGCAATCCAAGCGTCGCCAACCGAAACAGGTTTACCTTTTTTTCGTGCTTCGGCTTGAATTTCAGCCCACTTTACACTTATTTCCCGACTCGCTTCAATAAAAACATAATTTTTCAAGTTCTCGCGTAATTTTTCGTGGCGTTTCCTACTCCACTTGTTGTTAAGTGGTAGAAGTTCGATTTCGGCAAAAGTTTGCGCGGCGATAAACACCAATTTGTGTTCGATATGCGGTTTGTAAACGCTGCCTCGCGTGTCTTTTTTGAAAAGGTACGAAACGACGTTTGTATCAGACAAAACAAAATCTTCCATTAATTCTTACTATTTTCGTCTGAATTTCTTATTTCCCGAATTATTTTCAGAAATTCATCAATATCTACATCATCGGCAAAATCTCCGTACAAATCTTCGACTTTTTGCACAGGTTTAACGCCTTGATTTTTCGCCATCTCGCACAATTCGGCACGGCGTTTTTCGATTTCAGTTTCGACCGTTATTTGACTCATTTCGAAAGCCTCAGTTTAATTAAAATTATCCAAATCGCTCAAATCATCATAAATCATTCCGCGACGGTCTTTTCGCGCTTTCGTGACGGCTTCAAAACCTCCTTCTTCGTTGCGTGAGATTTTGTTTTGCGCGTATAAGCCTTCCAAAACAAATTCGCAAGCGGAAACGAGTTTTGCTTCTTCGCCGCGATTAAAATCAAACGGCACGAGCGCGGTTTCCGCCAATTCCGGTACGTCTTCAAGAAAAAAGACGCATTCATTTGCGGCTGCCGTATCCGCGAGCTTTAATTTATTTCCCGTGTCGAACCATCGGACAGTCGGCGTAAAATCAATGCCGACGAAAAAGCCTTCAAAAATTTGCCCGCAGGCGCGTTTGATCAAATCTTTCGCAACGCGCTCTGCTCCGACTTGCTCACCTTCGTATTCAAGCTCCATTTTTCCGGTCATTGCGGGCAATGCCGAGTAAACGTCCGAGATTCGCGGCACAATTTCCGATTCGTCATTTAACAGCGCGCGTCGTTCGGCGTTCGAGACGACCGCTTCCAGAACCGAAATCGGCAAACGCTGCGAAATTCCGCTGCGTTTATCAATCCGCTGATCGTCGCGCGCTTCAAAAGCGATTTGCTCGACGATTTCCGAAATAAACTCGGGAATAAAAACCTGTAAACCCGAATCTCTTTCAGTCCAAGCCTCTTGTTTGGTAATTTCGACGCCTAAGCCCAGGTGTTTCGGATAATGC
>DASVTY010000057.1:0-2227 GCA_036387315.1 Pyrinomonadaceae bacterium | reverse complement strand
GGCTGTTTGGTAAATTGTTCTTCGATCCAACGGCTGAAACCGAGCTGTCTTAGTTTGAGATCAAGAGTCGGAGTCGGACCGAAAGCAGCTTGTTCCATAAACCGTTTGCGGTCGGCGGCGGTTGTGGCAAAACGCTCCGCCTTGATCAATCGAGAATTCGGGGCTGGAGTCGGAACGGCTCCGGCATCGTCTCTGATTTTCCCTCCGGTTGTTCCCAAACCCAAACGGACACGATTGCTCGTGTTTCCGCGCCATGAAACGCGAATCAAAATGTCTCCGCTCGCGTCAGGCTGACCGTTGTACCCGTTTTGGTCGTAAAGGCGCACGGTTAGAGCGTAAACCCAATCCATTCTCCGCACCGGCTGAATGTCTTCGACCGTTAAACGATATTGAGTTCCGCTCGCGTCCTCCGCAAAAACGCGAAATGCCCCCGCGTCTTCGTTTTCGATTAAATCAATGTTCGTGACGAAAACCGTCGCGCGGTCGCCGGGCTGAAAAACTTCGGTGTTTTTGCGCGGAAGTCCGCCGCGAAACGTTCCGGCATTCGCCGCCAAAGCGCGGGTTGAATCAGGAACGCTGATTAAAACGGGGTCGGATGAATCGGGGATTTCGTCGCTTGCTTTAACATTTGCCGCAAAGCACAGCAAAAGCGCCATTGAACAAACGCTCAAACATTTTCGGATGAAAATCCTGAGACCGATGCTTAAATTTGTCTCCATCTTGCTCTCCTTATTTGATCGGGCGCGAAGCGTGTAGTTTGAAAAAGGGTTTCGCGCGCTTAGGTCTTTTTTAGCCGACAGTTTTGGCTGTCAATATTGAAACTCAACAGACTGCGAGAAATGCGGTTAATCGAACCGTGTCTCTCATTTTATAAATAACGGGATGAAAACCACAAGTTTTTTCACTCAATTTTGTCAAAATAAAAGAGTTGAATACAAAAAGTTTGCGGCAGACAACTTTTTAGACTGATGAAATGGCGATTTGGTCTAAAAAAGATGCGGTTTTATTCGAATTGTTTTTTATTTAGAATCACAAGCAAGCCGAAAGCCGATAAAATTCTTCTTGATTCCGCCCGACGCGGGCTGCCGGTAAGTAAAATTCAAATTCGTCTTTTTTAAAGAATTGCCTTCCGCACTAAAGGACAATCCGCGCAAAGTAAATTTACCGCTGTTTTTATAACTGCTGTCTTTTATGTTTTCCGGGAAATTCGGATAGTAACCAAACGGCGAAGATGTCCACTCAATGACATTGCCCATCATATCTTTGATTTTCCAAAGATTTGTGACATCGCCGGAAACACCGACTTCCATCAGTTTGCCGGTGGCGACATTGGCGCGTCCCGCAATCCAATCGTTTCCCCACGGAAAAACGTTTTGCTGTGCTCCGCTGCGCGCCGCATATTCCCATTCTTCCTCGCTGGGCAGGCGGCAAATCGTATTTTCCTGCTTTGAAACCCAACCGGCAAAATCACGCGCGTCAAAGTAAGCGACATTTGTGACTGGCAACTTTTTCTGATCATCGGACGGTTTTCCGTTTTGCCAATAATCGGGAGCCGCGTGTCCGGTTTCCGCGACGAATTCGGCGTATTCTTCGTTTGTGACTTCGGTTTGATCGAGATAAAAATCAGCGACGCTGATTGGATGAGCCGGAAATTGAGTGCCGTAAAATTGTGCTTCGGTTGGAGAAACATCGTTGCGCCCCATTTGAAACGTTCCGCCGTTAATCTTAACCATCTTGTTTTTTAGGCGCTCGCCGATTGAAACGGCGTTATTTTTCGAAAACTCCTGCCCGTCTTTGTTTCCCGAATCAATATTTTTGCTGGTATTAGAATCGGCGAAATAGCCGTTATTTATTAAAGCTCCGCTAATCGGTTTATAAACGACGTAAAAACCGACTGCCGCTGCGATAAGAATCGGAAACGCAGCATATAAAGCCGATTTTTTTAAAAGGTTTCTTTCTGGAATCGAATTCGTGTCGAAAACGTTCGCGGTCGTTTCAATTGATATTTGGGCTTGAGTATGTTTTTGCCGTTCATTAAATGAATGTTGCGGCAGAATTTGGGAATTATCTCCGGTTACAGCGTCGTTTCCGTTTTCGACCGCGCCGTTGCCGGTTTTTGAACTCGCTTCTTCCTGTTTAGCTTTTTCGAGCAGCGAACGAGCCGAATTTTCAGCCTTTTGGCGAGCTACGGCTTCTTGTTCTCTTTTTCTGGTTTCGGATTCGGCAT
>DASVTY010000056.1:0-16714 GCA_036387315.1 Pyrinomonadaceae bacterium | reverse complement strand
GCGGATGTCCACATCCGCATCGCCGCGCGAGCGGCGAAAATTAGCGCGGAATTCGCGTTTGCTAGCGCAAACGTGCGGATGTGGACATCCGCGCTCCCAGCAGCAGAATTGCTTTTAAACAAAAATCTTCGCTCTCGAAAGCGAATTAAAATACGCCTTTATTCGACTGTTTTCGGTGCCGGAAAAAATTGTTGCAATGTAATTGTCAGGGCGAAGCAAAACCGTAAATGTTTTGTTTTCGTCGAAAAGCTCAGCAATTCGCGGGTAAAGCGGAAAAACGTTGTAATCGAATAAATCGGCAAATTCATTTTCAATTTGTTGACGTAAGATTTGAGAATCCGTTTGTCCGTCGGAAAACGTGAGCAAGTGAAATTTCGGAGCTTTTAAACAATCGTAAATGCTCTCGCCTTCAATCAAGAAATAAGGCATCCGGTCGCCGGATTTGATTTTAAAATTCGCGTCTTCAAAATGATCGCTCAAAGAGCTGTGGCGATAGTTGATTCCGATTTGCGAAATGAGCGGGAAAATAAAATTTTTCACCGGGCTAAGACTCAACGCAAAATTGGCGATGTACGGAAAAATATGCGTGCGAATATATGACGTAAACGTCTCAGGGCTAGCGCCGAATTCAAAAATGCGGTCGGTGGTTTCGAGCAGATTTTTGGCGTTTTCGAGCCGTTCCTCGTTGTACGAATCCAAAATTTTCGGATCGGCTTTGCCGCCCAAGACCTGCGCCATTTTCCAAGCGAGATTGTAGCCGTCCTGAATTCCGGTGTTCATTCCTTGCGCGCCAGCAGGAGTGTGAATGTGAGCGGAGTCTCCGGCGAGAAAACATCTGCCTTCGGAGAATTTATTAACGCGACGCGAGTGAACGCGGTAAACCGAAAACCAGTTTACGTCGTGAATGTCGAGATTTAATTTTGTGTCTGTGGCAATTTGGCGTTCGATTTCTTCATATAAAATCTCGCCTTCGCGTCGTTCTTCGTTTTCGGGAAAAGTGCCGACGATGCGAAAACGGTTTTCGCCGGGCAGCGGAAAAAACGCGGTGATTGTGCTTTGCGCCAGACAAACGTAAAGCGAATCGTGGCTGAAATTCCAATTAATCTCGACATCGGCGACGTAAAACAGTCGGTCAAAAGTGCTGCCTTCAAAAGTTAAATCCAAACCGTGACGCACAGGACTTTTCGCGCCGTCGCAGCCGACGAGATATTTCGCGCGAATTGTTTTTATCTCACCGTTTCCGGTCTTTATATTTGCCGTGACGCCGTTTTCGTCTTGTGAAAAACTTAACAGTTCGGTTTGCCAGAGAACGTCTTTTTCGTTGGTTTTTAAGTAATTTAAGAGAAACTCTTCGTGTTTGTTTTGCTCGACGAGAAGCAAAAAAGGGTACGGGCTTAAACCTTGCCCGATTTCCGATAATTCGATTTTCCCGCGCACTTCACCGCCTTCGACAAGCTGCGCTTTTTCGGCTTTGGCACCGAGATCAACTAAATCCTGAGCCAAGCCGATTTGCTCATAAATCTCAAGTGTCCGCGCCTGCACGCCGATTGCTTTGGAATATCGTGAAATTCCGTCGTTTTTATCGAGAATAACGAAATCAATTCCGTATCTGAAAAGCTGACAAGCCAGCGAAAGCCCGGTCGGTCCCGCGCCGACGATAATTACATCCGTTTCCATAATTTCCTCCAAAAGCGTTTAGAGGCGGTCTTCGACCGCCCTGTTGAATGGCAATGGCGGTCGAAGACCGCCTCTAAACGGTCAAAATCGGTTTTAAAACCGAATTATTTCGTGCTAAAAAACGCGCTTGTCGCACCGGCAACGCGCCGCCGCAAACCGCCGAACATTCCGCCAAAAAATCGGGAAACACGACCGTAAACCGGGCTGGTTGCGAGATCGTCGAAAATCGAATAAAAAACCGGAACAGCCAGCAAAGTCAAGAGCAAGCAGAGTGATTGACCGCCGACGACGAGAACGCCGATTGAACGGTTTGTTCCCGCGCCCGCGCCGGTCGAAACGACGAGCGGAATCATTCCGGCGACGAGCGCAATCGTCGTCATTAAAATCGGTCTGAGACGGTCGCGGTTTGCCTGAATAATCGCGTCATAGCGTTCCATTCCTTTTTGCCGCAAGCCGTTTGTGTGGTCAATCTGCAAAATCGCGTTTTTCTTAACCACACCGAACAAGAGCAGCAATCCTAAACCGGAAAAGATATTGACGGTTTGTCCCGCAATCAGAAGACTGAGAATTCCGAACGGAATCGAAAGCGGCAGCGTGAGCAAAATCGTGACCGGGTGAATAAACGATTCAAACTGCGCCGCGAGCACGATGTACATAAAGACGAACGAGAGAACGATGGCGACGAGAAAATAAAATCCCGCTTTGCTCATTTCCTTCGATTGTCCGACGTAGCCGGTCGTGTAACCGGGAGGCAGACTCAATTCTTTAACAGCCTGATTAATTGCCGTTTGAATATTTGCCGCCGAGCCGCCCGGTTTCGTATTCGCCAAAAGCGTCACTTGCCGCTGGCGGTTGAGACGATCAACCGCGCTCGGTCCCGTTCCTTCCGACACTTTTACAACGCGGTCGAGCGTCACCCATCCGACTTTGGTCGAGGGAACAATCATCCGTTTTAAGCCTTCGACATCGGCGCGGTAATTATTAAGAGCGCGGACGCGGACCTCGTATTGATCCGTTCCTTCGTTAAAATTTGTCGCTTCCTGTCCGGCGACGAGCGTGTTCAGAGCCTGCGAAACGTCGCCGACGCGAACGCCCAAATCAGCCGCCGTATCGCGGTCAACCGTTAATTGAAGCTCCGGTTTGCCGCTGATCAAAGTCGAATCAACGTCCACCGCGTCGGGAATCGTTTTCATCTTTTCGAGCAATTTCGCCGAATATATTTCGAGCTGTTTCAAATCCGGTCCGGCAATCAAAAACTGCACGTTCGCATTGCGGAAACCGCCGCCCGAAAACGCCTGAACCTGCTGCACGCTGGTTCTGAGTTCCGGCGGATAGTTTTTCATCAGCTCGCGCGCTTTGACCATCATTAGCTCCTGCGACAGGTCGCGGTCGCCGACATCGGAGAGCTTAACGTAAATCGTGCCGCTGTTGACGATTTGCTGCTGCCCGCCGCCGACAGTCGTTAAAGTGTCGGTGACGCCTTCGATTTTGCGAAGGTCTGCGGCAATGCGTTCAAACAACGCGCTGGTCGCCGATAAGCTGTAGCCTTCGGGCGCGCGAATCGAAAGCTCAAACTGCGATTGATCGTCAACCGGCAAAAAGTTTTTGCCGACGAACATAAACAGCGGAATGATGCTCAGAAAAACCAGCACGCACAACCCGACAATCAGCCAGCGATGATTCATCGAAAATCTCAAAAGCCAGGTGTAAGTGTTGTCAATATAACGATAAAAACCCGCTTCTTTGCTGTCCTTCCTGCGGGCAGGCTTCGGGGTTTCAATCGTTTCGTCGCCCTGGATTTCTTCGCTTGGGGGAGTTTCCGTTTTTTCTTCTTCTTTTTTCTTATGCGGTTTAATCAAACGCGCCGCAAGCATCGGCGTCAAAGTGAATGAAACAATCAGCGAAACGCCGACGGCGAACGCCGCCGTCAAACCGAACGACGACATAAAGCGCCCGACAATGCCGCTCATAAATCCGATGGGAACGAAAACCGCCATCAGCGAAAGCGTCGTCGCCAGAACCGCAAGACCGATTTCTCTGGTTCCTTCGATTGCCGCCTGAAACGGGTTCATTCCCTTTTCTTCGACAAAGCGATAAATGTTTTCGAGAACTACAATCGCGTCGTCAATCACGATTCCGACCATCAAGGTCAATGAAAGCATCGTGATCGAGTTAAGCGTGTAGCCCATCGCGTACATCAACGCAAACGTCGAGATAATCGAAGTGGGAATTGCCAGGGCGGCGATAATCGTCGTGCGAAA
Source organism: Pyrinomonadaceae bacterium (assembly GCA_036387315.1). GTDB lineage: Bacteria > Acidobacteriota > Blastocatellia > Pyrinomonadales > Pyrinomonadaceae > JALZCH01. Next base: position 12,776 of record DASVTY010000056.1, on the reverse strand, counting down.
GCTCCACAAAAACAGGAATACGACAACCGATGCCAGAATGCCGCCGACAATCAAGTGTTCTTCGATGGCATGCAGCGAGTTTTCAATAAAAATCGAGTTGTCGGCGACGACGCGCATTTGATAGTTTGGCGGCAGCGTCGGTTGAATTTCATTTAATCTTTCTTTAACCGCGTGGGCGACGGCGACTGTGTTTTGTCCAGATTGTTTCGAGACAATCAGAGTCACGGCGGGCTGACCGTTAAGGCGCGCCTCTGTTCTGACTTCCTCCGCGCCGTCTTCGACATAGCCCAAATCTTTAACTTTGACTTGATAAGCCCCGCGCGTCGCGACGACAACGTTCGCAAATTCTTCGGGTTTTTTGATTTTACCGAGCGTGCGGACGCTCGTTTCAGTCGCGCCTTCGTCCAGCCGTCCGCTCGGAAACTCGGCGTTTTGAATCCGCAATGCGTTTGTAACTTCTGCGGGCGTAACGCTGTATGACCGCATTTTGTCCGGGTCAACCCAGACGTTGATTTGCCGCTCGCGCCCGCCGATGACGGTTACTTGTCCGACGCCGTTGATTGATTCAATGCGTTCTTTAATTTTATTTTCGGCGATTTCCGTGACATCTCTCAAAGAAGTCGGCGCTGAAACGACGATTCGCAAAACCGGTGCGGCGTCCGTGTCGAGCTTTTGCACGGTCGGTTGCTCGGCGGTTTCAGGCAAGTTGGGAATCACGGTCTGCACGCGGTTTTCGACTTCCTGCGCGGCGACGTTAACGTCTTTTTCCAACACAAACTGAACGAAAACCTGCGAAATGCCTTCAATCGAAGTCGAGCGCAATTCATCAATGCCGCTGACGGTGTTCACGGCTTCTTCAACCTTTTCGGTAATCTCGGTTTCGATTTCCTGCGGCGACGCGCCCGGATTGATGACCGTCACGGTAATCGTCGGAAAGTCAATCTTCGGAAAAAGATCAACGCCGAGAGAGAAAAACGAAAACGTCCCGACCGTCACGAGCGACAAAATCAACATCGTGGCGAAAACCGGACGCTTAACACAAACTTCTGCTAACCACTGCATAAAAATTGGTTCGTTGTTCGTCGTTCATTGTTCGTTGTAAATTGCTTTTTGCAACGAACAACGAACGACGAACAACGAACAAATGACTATTGATTGACTTGAACTCTGTCGTAAATTTGTTCGAGATTGTTTGTCACAACTCTTTCGTCCGGCGCGATGCCGTTTTTGACTTCGACCATTTCGTTTTCGACTTCGCCGAGCGTGACGATTATTTCCTGCGCGCGTCCGTCTTTGACGACATAAACGCGGGCGGTCGCGCCTTCCTGACGCACGGCTGAGGTCGGAACCATCACGGCGCGGCGAGATTCGGGCAGCAGGATTTTAACGCTCGCAAACTGTCCGGGTTTCAACAGCCCGTCAATGTTGTTGACTTCCGCCTCGGCGGTCATCGTCCGCGAAGTCGTATTCAAGCCGGGAACAATTCTGACAATCGTTCCCGCAAACTGCCGGTCCGGGTACGCGCTTGTCGTCAGCGAAATTGATTGCCCGACGCGCGCTTGTCCGATTGATTGCTCCGGCACGTCAATTCTCATACGGAGCGGATTTGTCCGCACAATCGTCGCAATTTTGCCGGTCGTGGCAATAAATTCGCCCGCGTCGGCGTTGCGTTCCTGAATTGTTCCGCTAATCGGTGAATAAATTGTCGTGTCGGTAATTGCTTTTTGCGCTGAAGCGATTTGCGTTTGCGCGGCTTCTGCCGCACGCTGTGCGGCAGTGACTTGCGCTTGCGCCGTATCAACTTGTGCTTGAGCCGTGCGAATCGCGGCAAAACGCTGATTTGCGCCGTTTAGAGCTGCTTCGTATTGAGAGCGAGCCGTGTCGCGCTGCGCTTTTTGCTGGTCGTACTGCGAGCGCGAAACGTCGCCGGTTTCGATCAGGCGTTCAAAACGAACGAGTTGTTTTTCCGCTAATTCGAGCGCCGCGCGCGCCGCGCCGACTTCGGCGACATTATTCACGTTAAAAGTTTGGTTCTCACCAAGTCCTAACTGAGCGCGAACTTGCCGCACATTTGCCTGAGCCTGTTCAACGCCTGCGCGAGCGGAATTTACTTGCGATTGAGCCTGCGCGTATTGCGCCTGGGCTTGTTCGAGCCGAATCCGCGCGTCGCGGTCGTCAAGTCTGACTAAAACATCGCCGCGATTGACGTAACCGCCGACATCGAAATTGACCGCCACCACTTTGCCGCCTACTGTCGGCGCTACGTCCGTCTGCTGATCGCTCCCTAGATTTCCGGTCGCTTCAAAAAACTGCGGCAGCTCGCGCAAGACAGCCGGTGCAGTCGTGACGTTGACAACAGTCGGCTGCGCTGCGTTCGCATTAGCGGTTTTGTTCGATTCCGCCCGTGAACCGCTGCAAGCTGCAAGCGCGGCGGCGAAAACTAATGTAAAAATAAATAGCGTTATTTTATAAAAAGAAAACTTCATCGTTCCGCCTTCATCCCTGATCCTTGATTTTAATGCCGCCAAGTAAAATTTCGGTAAACTGGCGCGCGGCTTCTTCGTCGGAAATATCTAAAAGTCGCCGTTTTTTGTCCCATAAAATATTATTGAGCGAATGATGAATCAGCATTCCGACAAACGCGCGAACGACAACGCGCGGCTGAACATCAATCCGAAAAGCGCCGTCCTGCTGCCGCTGTTCGATATAACCGCCGAGACGGTCGTACATTTCGGCGACAAAACCCTCAAAAAACATCTGCGCCAATTCGTGACCTTCGAGCGCCGAAAAAAAGAGCAGACGCATAAAATCCACATCTTCCTGATGATGTTTCATCGCGCCGAGACCGAGCTGATAAAAAATCTGGTAATCGTCTTTCCGCTCAAAGATTTCGGCAATTTCCGACATTTTATCGCCGCCTCCGCCGTGACAAATCTGATGATCGAGAATCGCTTTGTAAAGCTCTTGTTTGGTTGTGAAATGACGGAAAATAATCGCTTCAGACACACCCGCCGCGAGCGCGATTTCGCGCGTAGTCGTCCCGCCAAATCCGCGCTGTGAGAATAATTCCATCGCAACTTGCAGGATTTGCAAACGCCTGTCATCGGCAGCCATTCTGCCGGAAGCGTTTTTTAATAAACATGAATCAGGGTTCAAATCTTCTCCTTTAAAAGCAAAGTAAGCACTTACTTACTTTGCCCGAAAATAAATCTGCTGTCAAGCATAAATAGACCGCAGAAAACGCGGATTTGAGGGAATATGGCTGATAAATAAACATTTTAAAAATCTGTGTTTCATCTTCCAAATCGGCATTATCCGCAATCAATTCCGGTAAAGCCGAACATTGTTTATTTTAATTTCGTATCAACCTTTTGTAGTCATTGAAGCATCGGACAGGCGGGAAAATCAGCAATCGTGACTGAAATATTTATTTGAGATAGGAGAATTTTGAAATGTCAGAATACAATGAATCAGCCGAATTATCGGATAACCGCGCGCTCGTTCGCTCGACGCCGCCAAACGGCGAAGACGCCGCGACAACGCAAACCGCGACGGAAGATTGGCGCGCGCAGGCGCAGGTTTACGGGCAGCAGGCGACCGAGGCTTTGAACAAAGCGAAAGGTTACGCGCAGGAATATTTTGGACAAGCGGGAGATAAATTCAAAGATTTGCAGAACAAAGATTTGAATCAAATTACCGAAGAAGCCAAGGATTTTGCCCGCCGCAAACCGGGTCAGGCGCTTTTGATTTCAGCGGCAGCCGGAATCGTTCTCGGCTTTCTTTTGAAGGGCAGACGCTAAAAACTTTTAAAGTTTAAATTCTAAAAAGGCGGTTTTGCGACCGCCTTTTTTATTTATTCACTCGGTTCTTCAAGAAACGGTACTGTTGATCTTGATTTAACTCTACTGACAACGACGCTCGTCTGAAAACGCCTGACACTTCGATTGTCAATAAAGAGCCGGCGCGTTAAAGCCTCATAATCCTGCATATCCTTCGCGGCGATAATCAGAATAAAATCGGCGTTTCCCGTTACGTGGTAACACTGCATAACTTCCGGCGTATTTAGCACAAGTTTCTTAAACTCATCGAGAACCGAAGATATTAAGCGTTCCTGCTCAAGCGTCACTTCGACGATAATTGTCAGCAATCTGCCGCTTGCCTGCGGCGAGATAATGGCTACGTCGGCTTCGATGATTCCATCTTTGCGCAGTCGCTTTAAGCGGCGTTGAACGGCGGATGCAGACAAGTTTACCTGCTCGGCAATTTTGTCTGCCGAGAGCTGGTTGTTTTGCTGAACAATAGCAAGGATTTTTTTGTCAAATAAATCCATATCGTATCAGTTTGCGGAATTTCACCATAAATCAGGAATAATTGCAGGTTTTCCGCACTAAAATATCATATTTCAATAAATTTCGCCTTCGAGTTGGTGCTATCCTTTGAATCGTAAAACACGATTGAAATAAGGCGCATATGGCGGCGAGAATTGATCCTGTATTTTTGGATACCGAGCAGACCAGCGATGCTGATTTGATTCGCCGCATATCAAATAACGATGAAGCTGCTTTAGCCTTGTTTTATGACCGCTATCGAAAAATTCTGTTCGGATTACTGGTTCGCATTCTAAACAACCGCGCGGAAGCCGAAGATATATTACAAGAGGTTTTTGTTCAGGTCTGGCAACAGGCAAAGAGCTTTGACGCAGAACGGGGCAAGGTTTTTACCTGGCTTCTGACAATTACGCGCTGTAGAGCCATTGACCGATTACGCTTCCTGAAAACACGAACACTTGCAGCCGAGCGAGCGAGCGCGAGTAAACCGCTTTATATTGATTCAAAGATCGAGCAAAACCTGATTCTACGCAAGCGTCAAATGGTGGTGCGAACGGCTTTAAGCGGATTACCCGAAAACCAACGCAGTTTATTGCTGATGGCATATTTTGACGGCTATTCGCAAACGGAGATTGCCGAGCGTGCAAATGTTCCGCTTGGAACGGTTAAAACCAGAATGCGAATGGGAATGACGAAATTGCGCGAAACTCTGAATGCCGATTCGATTAATTGGTTATAAAAATCTTCCTGAAATTACACGATTAAATTTGAAAAAGGTTTAATCGCAAAAGTGCGGAGCGTTGCGGCAACAAAATCTTTTTTTGAGTCAATGTAGTAAAACATACAGAAATGCTGTTGAGTTTGTGTTATTGTTGAAACATTCATATCAGAATTGTTGTTCTGAATCACTCCAAAAAATAAGCTAAGCAATTAAGGCTGTTGTCGGAAAGAGTTCTCCATAACTTTGTTCTCATTAGAGACGGCTTCCTTGCTCGGACTGAGGGAAAATTTAGATCGGAATTATGAAAAAGAACACTCATACTGTCCTCTGTGTTGACGACAACATTGATACGTGCGAGCTTATGCGTTTAATGTTTGAAGGCGATGGTTATAAAGTTGTTACCTGCCAGGACGGGCAGGAAGCCATCAGGCTTATCCGTTATGAAAACTTCGACGCGGTAGTTTTGGATTACCTGATGCCGGAAATTGACGGGATGGACGTTTGCCGCGCAATCAGAACGTTTAATAAAAATGTGCCGGTAGTTTTCTTCACCGCTTCGGCGCGAGAGAAAGATCGTGTTGCGATACTTGAATCTGGAGCGCAAGCCTTTCTGGTCAAACCGAATGATCTTAATATTCTGACTGAAACGGTCTTTCGATTGGTCGAGCAAAAGGAATCAACAATCAACGCGGGTTAAATGTCCCAAAATTAATGTTCCGCGCAAAAGTAGATTAAATAATCAAACTGTTGCGTAGCTTTCATATTGGCTTTTTATTGCTTCGTAACATTCGCATGTGACATCTTCCAAACCTTCTTTATCAATTATGGTGATCAATCCTCTGCGATAATTGATAAGTCCCGCTTCTTTCAGATTGATAGCCACTAATGTCACGCCGGGGCGGTGAACTCCGAGCATCTGTGCGATAAAATCCTGCGTTAAGTGAAACTCATTACGTCCTGTTTTGTAACTGCTTATCAGCAGCCATTTTGCCAATCGCGCGCTAATGTCGTGATGCGAGTTGCAAGCGGCGCATTGTGCGGCTTCCATTAGAAAAGCAAAGATAAACTCCGACACCAATTGCGCCAGCAAACCTTCGCGTTTTAAAGCAGCTTGAAATCTGTCGGCTTTAATTCGCCAAGCCTCGCCGGGTATTTGCACAACTGACTCTCTCGGCGATTGTTTCTTTGACAAAGCTATTGTAGCCCCCGTCGTCCCCTGTCTCCCGATACAGCCGGTTTCAACGCTGGTTCCGTCCTCAAATACGGTAACGGTTGAAATAAGACTATTTTCGGGAAAATAAACGTATTCGGCACGCTCGTGCGGACGATGAATAATGGCGTGACTCTTCATTTCTACAAATTGAAGGTCGGGCAAAAGCTCTTTGTATTCGTTTTCAGTTAATCTGGAAAGAATAACGTTATTAATTTGTGAGTTTTCGCTATTTAATTTTCTGGTTTGTTGAAGATTGCGATTCTCGGAAGTGCTCATCATGAGTCTTTCACCTTTCTGTTGTTAACGGTTAATACCTGAACAAGCATCAAAAGGAAAAGTCTTCCGGGCTGGACCTGATGAGAATGTAAAAACTTACTTCAGTAAGTAAACAAGATGAATTTTACCATAAGAGGCTAAGAATCACTAATTACAATCCATGATGTTCTCAATCGTACAGAATCAACAATAACAACCCGATATTATTGTTATTACACTTCAAGGGAGAGTAAGCTATTTAGCGGGTGGATAAATGAGAGAGCCGGTTATTTTTCTGATTGAAGAGGATGAGGACACTCGCCTTCTTTTTAAAGAGATATTAAAAAAAAATGGTTACAAGGCACTGCTCGCAATTGATGAAGCGGATGCGCTTGAAAGAGTCAGCTTTGGACACCTTGCTGTTGATTTGGTTTTAGTTGATCTGGTCGGCAAATCAATCGCAGAGATGTTAAAAACCGGTCGCCGCATTCGTCGGGACGCAAAATTAGATGTGCCTCTTGTTACAATTGCCGGAGAACATAACGATGATTTGCGAGGCAAAAACATTCAGATCGGCGAAAACGATTACGTCGTTTATCTTGAATACGGAGAAGAATTGTTTGATTTATTATCCAGCCTGACAAAAGGCTCTGCGAGCGAAAAAACCGGACTTAAGAATAACTCAAGTCCGTTCGCGTACAGTCATTTTCATAGAACAACTGAATAGCTCGGTCACGGGGAAGACAAAGCGGGGAAAAAGGCGTTTCAACGGGAAACGCCTTTTCGTTTGCTCAAACTCGGGTTAAAAGCGAATTAAGTTTTCAAAGATTGTTTTGATTATCAGGTTTGAGATAATCGTCATAATCCTTTTTGATTGCTTCGTAACACTTGCAAGACGCTTTTTCTAATTTCGCTCTGTCACAAATGGTAATTTCGCCGCGGCGATAATTAATAATTCCGGCTTCTTTCAGATTAAGGGCGACTAATGTTACGCCGGGACGATGGACGCCCAACATTTGCGCCATAAAGTCTTGTGTTAATGAAAGAGTATCGCTGTTTACTCTATCACGACAAATCAGCAGCCATCTCGCCAGACGTTTTTCGAGAACGTGATGAGCATTGCAGGCGTTAACGTGCGCGAGTTGCGTGATATAAGCAAAGATATGCCGATGCACTAATCTTTTTAGAACAGGATTGTCTTCCAGAGCCTGTTTGAATTTATCGGCTTTGATTCGCAAACAATCTCCCGGTATTTGAACGGTGACCTCAAGCGGTGATTTTGAATTTGAAAGCGCGATGGCAATTCCGGTCGTTCCTTCTCTCCCGATAACTCCGGCTTCGACGCTAATTCCGTTATCCAGATAAGTAACGGATGAAACAATGCTGTCTTGTGGAAAATGAACGTACTCGATTACTTCGTCCGGGCGATGAATGAGATCGCCGATTTCCATTTTAATCAGCTCAAGTTCGGGCAATAATCGGTTGTACTCTTCTTCGGGCAAGGCGGAAAGAATCAGGTTTCCGATTTGCTCCCGGGGTACGAAATCCATTTAGAAACTCTCCTTCACAAGAGAACCGTCATAAATAATGCGCTTACTAAAATATAAAACAGACTTAATGTCAATATTGATATTCATATTCAGAATAAATCGCAAAAAGTATAAAAGAAGCAAAATCGAATGAATGTTCGATTAAGTACAGAATAATATTTAACCAGCTTTTAAACTAATTATAAATGTGTTTTAGCTTTACTAGGCAGATTGCAGAATGACTGAACCAACAATTTTTCTACTTGAAAATGACGACGATACTCGCCCCATTTTCAAAGAACTGCTAATAAGAAAGGGATATAAAGTTATCCTGGCGGTTGATCAAAACGATGCTCTCCAAAGAGTTAATGACGGTTTGGTGAAATCGGATTTAATTTTGGTTAATCTCGTCGGAAAATCGGGAGACGAAGCATTAAACTTCGGGCGCACGCTCCGTCAAAATGCAAAAATAAATGTTCCGGTTGTAGTTATCGCGGTGAAGTATGACGAAGAGCTGGAAGGAACAATCGCTCAATTCGGAGACATTGATTACATTGTTTACCTCGGGACAGGCGAGGAATTTCTTGATTTATTATCCAGTCTGACAAAAACTAAACCTTCTTGAGGACGGATTTGATGACCGTATTTAACTCTAATGCCTTTTTTATGATTTCGTAACATTCACAAGTCAAGTTTTCCAATCCCTTGCGATTTACAATTGAAATATGACCGCGCGTATATTTAATGTAACCGGCGTCCTGCAAAGCTATGGCTGCTAATGTGACGCCCGGACGATGAACTCCCAACATATTGGCAATTAAATCCTGCGTCAACGGAAGTTCTTCGCTTTTCAGACGATCTGCTAAATTCAGCAGCCAACGACTCAGACGTTGTTCTATTGTGTGCATATGACTGCACAATGCGGTTTGAGAAGTTTCCGTCAGTCTGGTTTCCAGCCGACCAATCACGAAATCGTGCAATGCGCCGCCGCGCTCAAATTCATCCTTAAAAGTATCGGGATGAATTTTATAACCGCTACCGTGAGTGAGCATCTGACATCGGATAATAAAAGAGCCTTCTCTGAAAATGGCTCTTTCTCCGACTGTGCTTTCATTTCCGACAATGCTCAAACTTAAATCAATGCCTTCTGGACTGGTTACGGACAAAGCAGCAACGCCTTCTTCGAGAAAGAAAACGTGATCAGGGGGCGAATCCGCTTCGTGGAGCACTTCGCCTTGCCTTAGCTCAACTTTCTTCAAATGCGGAGCGATGCGTTGTAATTCTTCATCGGATAAAGACGCTAATAATTCATTCTGGTAATCAGAATCCGGTTGTGGGCGCATATCTTTTCTCAAATTTTGATTTATCTTTAAGACGCGGCGATTCTATACCAAAAAGATTAAAGTGTATAGAGACGTTTTTCTCGGCGAAGAGTCTAGTTGCAGTTTGCGGGCAAGTTTTCGCTCATCTTCGCAGAAGCGGTTTGACTTCAAACGTCGAACCTCGTTAGTCTGCATTTTTCTTTAGTTTTTAATTTTATTTGAAAAATGACCGAAAGAATTTATAACTTTAGCGCCGGTCCGGCAACGCTTCCGACCGAAGTTTTGGAGCGAGCGAAAAGCGAGCTTTTATCGCACACGGAGAGCGGAATGTCGGTGATGGAGATCAGCCATCGCTCGAAACAGTTTGAAACGATTCTGGAAAATGCCCGTCAAAAAATAAAAGAGCTGCTCGATTTGCCTGAAAACTACCACGTTTTGTTTTTGCAGGGCGGCGCGTCTTTGCAATTCTCGATGATTCCGATGAATTTTCTGCCGCCGAATCAGACGGCTGATTACATTGTCACGGGAGTTTGGGGCAAAAAAGCGGTTGCGGAAGCTAGGAAAATCGGAAACGTGAACATCGTTTTTTCCGGCGAAGAATCGGGCTTCCGTTCAGTTCCGACGCAAGAGGAATTAAATTTCACGCCGGATGCGGCTTATGTTCATTACACCTCGAACGAAACGATTGACGGCGTAGAATTTAAATACGACCTCGACGCTGGCGGAATTCCGGTCGTTTGCGATGCTTCGTCAAACATTATGTCCAGAAAAATTGATGCGGAAAAATACGCTTTGATTTATGCGGGAGCGCAGAAAAACTTAGGTCCTTCGGGCGTGACGCTCGTCGTTTTGCGCGATGATTTGCTCGGAAACATTCCCGACGGTTTGCCGTCGCTGCTCGATTACCGCGTTTTTGTCAAAGACGACTCGATGCCGAACACGCCGAACACCTGGGGAGTTTATTTGCTCGATCTGGTTTGCGATTGGCTCAAAGCGAAAGGCGGCGTTGCAGCAATGCAGCGTGAAAACGAAGCCAAAGCCAAACTTTTGTACGATGCGCTTGACCGAAGCGACGGTTTTTATCGCCCGCACGCCGAAAGGGAAGCGCGCAGTTTGATGAACGTCACTTTTCGCCTTCCGTCCGAAGAATTGGAAGAAAAATTTTGTGCAGAAGCCGAACGGGAAAAGCTGAGCGGTTTAAAAGGTCATCGCTCGGTCGGCGGAATCCGGGCTTCGATTTACAACGCAATGCCGCAAGCCGGAGTGGCTGTGCTGGTTGAATTTATGAAAGATTTCGCTGGAAGAAACGGGTAAAAGCAACTGCCTAAAAACTGCGCCTCATCACAAAACCGTAGTTTCTACTCTGAATTTCTTTCGCCGAAACAAAATGAAAAAAGCCTTTTTGCTCTTTGCCGCGTTTTTAGCAAACGCTTTACCCGTCTTTTCGCAGGAAAATGCGCTGATGCCGAATTTCGCGCCCGAAATCCGCCGCGTTGCGGTTTTCAAAAACGGTTACGCTTTTACTTACCGCGAAGGTCAAACCGCGACCTCGAACGGCTGGGCTTACACGACGCGAACGCCTATCGGAGTTTTGGGAACCGTTTGGGGCTATACGACCGCGCCGAATGCTCGCGTCGTCCAGCTTTTAGCTTCCGAAGGGGAGCGCGATAAGGCAGAGCGCGTGACAAACATCGCCGAATTTTTGCTGGCAAACGAAGGCGCGCAAATCAGAGTCAGCCCTACTTTTCTCGAAGGCGATAAATTTCTCGCCGGAACTTATGAGCTTCTCAAGCCGGACAACGCGGCGATTTCCGCGCAGACGAGAAACCCCAATTACGGCTACGCTTACGCCGCCAACGCTCTCAACGAGCTGACGATTGCGCTCAAAACCGAAAACGGGACAATGGTTTTTCCGGCGGCGGCGATTAAAACCGTCGAAGTCGTCGGACAGGCGAAAAATTCGCTGATGAAAAAAAGCAATCGTCTGGCGTTGAAAATCGAAGGCGCGAAAGACGGGCAAGCAATCAATTTGGGAGTCGCCGCTTTGGAGCGCGGGATTCGCTGGATTCCCGCTTATCGCGTCGAAGTCAAAGGCGAGCCGATCAAAGAAGCCAAGCTGGAACTCGAAGCGATGCTGATCAACGAGCTTGCCGATTTAAACAATTCCGAGATTTATTTCGTCGTCGGCGTGCCGAGCCTTTTGTTTCAGGAAACAATCTCGCCGCTTACGATGAATACGGCGTTTGCGGGAGTTTCCAGCTATTTTCAAACTGGCGGGCGCGACAGACGCGACGCTTACGCAAATTCCGTTTCGACTCAGGTCGTGACGGCTGACGATTCGTCTTACGGGCAAACACCTGAAAATCCGGCTCCGACTTTGCCGAATGAAGAGCGTTTAAATTCGCTTTCCGCCGAACAGCTTTTTCTTTACAAAGCCGAACAAATCCAACTCAAAAAGGCGAGCGGGCGAGCCTGCGACTGTTTTCGCTGACCGTTCCCGCAAGCGAAGTTTTTGAATGGACGATCAGCGATCCGCCGCAAACCGGAAACGAATATTCAAATTATCAAAGCTCGTCCAATCAACAACCGCGCCTTCAAGATTTGTCGAGCGGAATCTGGTACGCTCTCAAGCTCAAAAATCAAACCGGAATGCCGTGGACGACAGCACCGGCTTTGAGTTTCCGCGAATGGAAGCCGATGGGGCAAAATCTGCTCAGTTTTACGCCAATCGGCGGCGAAAACATTTTGCGCGTGACGCCCGCAACCGAAATTACGGGAACGCACCGGCTCGAAGAAAAAGAGCGAACCCGACAGCAATTGCGATACAGCGGCAGCACTTACGAGTTTGATCTGGTGACTATCGAAGGCACAATCAAGCTCCGCAACGTCAAAAAACAGGCGGTCGAAATTGCCCTGACTCGCAACCTCGTCGGCGAAGTTCTGACGGCAACCGACGGCGGCGCAATCAGCCGCGAAGGATTAAATCTGCAAGCCGTTAATCCGAATTCAATTGTTAAATGGAATTTGTCAGTTCCGCCGGGCGAAAAAGAAATTCGTTACATCTACAAAATTTACGTGCGAAGATAATTATCGGCTAGAGTGTTTATGGAATCAGTGTCCGGTTAAGTCAGGCATCACAGTCAGTACCGCGAACGGTAGTGAGCGGGTTTGTAATTGACCCGCTCACTACCGTTCGCGGTACTGACACGGATATACCATGTTGATTCGCTCTAAAATTTCAAACTGCGAATTCGCGGCAGCCAGCCATCTTGCTTGTCTCAATTTCGCAGGAAAATTATGATTACGCTATGAAAATTAAACGTTTTGTTCTTTTTTCCCTTTTTTCCCTTTTTTCAATCTTTTCTTTAATCAATGTTTTTGCTCAGGAAAACTCTCTCTCGCTGCCAC
>DASVTY010000055.1:0-12419 GCA_036387315.1 Pyrinomonadaceae bacterium | reverse complement strand
CACCGAACTGAAGAAAGAAGTTCTGCAAGCCCCACGTCAAACTATACTGCTGTCCGTCGGAGCTACGGCGCACAAAAAACACCTGTTGTCCGTTGAAGAAGCGTCGTACATAAGCGTCATGTTTACCGTCGTTGTCAACGTCAATCGGGAAGAAAAGTTGAGGAGCGTCGTTGGTAGCGGGATTGCCCCAAAGAATTTTCTGCATTTGTCCGTCAGAGCTGTTGCGAATATACCAACTGACTGGTCCGTTTAATCCGCTCTCTGCGCGAAGAACACATAAATCAGCTGTGCCGTCGCCGTCGTAATCGCCGACTGACGGATAATCATTTTGTCGTCCCCAATGTTCGTAGCGGGGATTGCCGGTTGAGCTTTCGATGATATACCAAAAGCCGGTTGCGCGGCGGAAAACGGCGACATCCATCTTGCCGTCGCCATCATAATCTGCCGGGACGAATTCATCTGAGGCGCCCTGGGCGGGATTCCGAAACCGTCCCCATATTACGGTGCGTACTGTATTGGTTTCGCTTTGCAGGATCCACCAGTAGATGTGGTCGTTTGCATCGGTGTTCCAAGCTACAAGATCGGCTCTGCCGTCGCCGTCGAAATCGCCCATATTATTGACAATCCCGGGCAGGTCGTCGAGTCCCATGCCGACCGGAATAGAAGCAGTGATATTGTTTTCTAAACTGTTTAATATATAGAACCTGAAGTCTGGTGCAGCGCGATAAACGTATACGTCCGAGCGCCCGTCGCCGTCATAATCGGAAACTAAATTGGCTCGTTTGACCTGCCCGCGAATCTCGCCGTTGGGAAAATTCGCGGTGTGAATATCGACATACCATTTATTTGAGCGCATATCGGCGACTTGTGCTGGTGTCGTCGTAAATGTCCGCGAACTGATGGTGCCGGTTGTCCCGCCGGTAAAAGCAAGGTCGAAACGAATCGGACCGTTAACACCGACCGGTCCATTCTCGTGAATGTGCACTCCCGTCACATTTGAAGATAAATTTCGATACCTGCACTCGACCGTACCCTGCGTTTGGGTCTGGTTAATCGTTATCATGCAAGTGCCGCTGCCCGGCGAATTGTTCGCCGGAACTGTCTGTCTGCCGCTTAAGTAGACGGAAAACTTTCCCTGCGCCGCCGCCGTCGTCGAAAACGTCATTGCCGACATAATGATTGTCAGCGTTAAGAAAAATATTCTTTGCATTTCACTTTTTACTCCTTAGGTTTTGAACTATTGACTAACGTTTGGTTTTAGGACGAAATTAAAAAGCTCACCTTCATACAGAAATTTTCCCGTTATTTAATAAAGAAATTGTTCTCGGTCATCGGTTATTATTTAATTCAATAAACCGAGGTTTATGTTTTGACCTTAGAGGTTATTTCTTTCAGGTGATTCAATTTCGTGAAGCAATAATTTCGTCAATGTTTTTAATGCTTCAATTCGATTTCCAACCAGATTGGGGCTTTTCAAATTTGCTAAAATAAGCTCCAAATTCTTAAACTCTTTTCTTGCGTTGAAGCATCTATTTATTGATTCACCTCATCCTTTTTAATAACTAAAATAAGCATAATGATCTTAGACAAACGGATGGCGTTTCGGATTTCAGGTAACAAAAGTGAACGCGCTGATTTTCCATCATGGAACGAATCGCTTTCACGTCGTGACCGGTAATCAACGCCGCTTCCTCAAGCGGGAGCATACTGACCTCGCGTTCGCAGCCTTTGCACCATGTTCGAACGAATGTTCTATTTCGTTTAATGATGAAGGTTTCACTGGTTTCAATAAAAACTTCTGTCCGGGTTTTTGCCATTGATTTCCTTTTTTCTCTGAAACTGGCTGCAAGAGTTTGTCTAAAACTTTTAAATATTTCGAATGAGGAAAACCAAAGTGCAGTTCTTTCTGTCCTGGTCAAACATTGCCAAACCGCAAATTGTGATTGTCTCCCTCATTCGCTACTCACGATAAGAAACTTTGGCTTTGAAAGTCTTGAAAGTTACGTGAAAGTTCGTTTGAAATTTTTATGAAAGACTTTTCAAATACGCTATGAGCAACAAAACACTACTCTTTTTCAAATTCGACGATTTTCATCTGGATGTCGGCGAGCGGTGTCTGACGTTTCAGGATCAGCCGGTTTCTCTGACCCCGAAGGCTTTTCAAACTCTGGTTCTGCTGCTGCGCAACCACGGAAAAGTGGTTGAAAAAGAATGTTTCCTCAATGAAGTTTGGGCGGATACTTTTGTCGAGGAAACAACCTTGTCGCAAAATATTCTGACTTTACGAAAAGCTCTCAGCCGTTTTCAAAAGGACAAAGAATTTATCGTTACGGTTCCTCGCCGCGGTTATCAGTTTGTCGGCGATGTTCAGGAAATTTTGGACGATGAAGAAATTTTGGGCGATAAAGAAATAATTGTGGTTGAAAAACACACGCGAACACATCTCATTGCCGAACAATGCGAAATCCACGATTCATCGGATACAAATTCGGATAAAATTACCGTCAATCATCGTCAATTACTTCTAAAAAGCGATTTTTCACCCCGCAAGGTGATTTCCATCGGTTTGCTGGCGTTTCTGGCTTTTACAATCGGATACTTTGCCTCTCTCGGCTTTAATGGAAATCAGAGCTTTGCGGAATCACAATTTAGAAAATTTCGCGTTGATACGATTGTCGCCGACGCTGACATCCGAAACTCGGTGATTTCCCCGAACGGAAAGTATCTCGCGCTAATTCAAGTTAAAAACGGCGTTCAATCTCTGCATTTGCGGCAAATCGAAAACGGCAATAGCTTTGAGATTGTTCCGCGAATCAACGGAAAATTTATCGGCGCGGTTTTTTCTCCGCGCGACGAGCAAATTTATTATTCCGTAAATGAAAATTCCGAACCGAACAAACCTGGAATCTCAACGCTCTACAAGGTTTCCGTTCTCGGCGGCGCTTCGCAGGAAATTCTGCACAACATTGATAGCCCGGTGGCGATTTCGCCTAATGAAAGCCGCCTCGCATTCGTTCGCCGTAATCCTCGGAGTAAAGAAACCGCGTTGATGCTTACAGATATTGAAGGTAAAAACGAACTAACTCTGGCAATTCGCCAATCAGAAAGCGGATTTACAAATGGCGGCGCTTCCTGGTCGCCCGATGGGAAATTACTTTCCGCGACGGTATTTCAGCGTGAAAACGACCGGACGTCTGTTCAGGTGGCGGTCGTCAATGCCGAATCCGGCGAACAAAGAACGGTTTCACACGAAAATTGGATTTCGGCAGGTCAAACCGTTTGGCTCAAGGACGGCAGCGGAATTCTTGCGGTCGCATACGGAGCAAAATCGCCCAGTTTAAATGACGAGCTTTGGGTTGTTTCGTATCCAGAGGGAAAAGCCCGATTCGTAACTAACGGCATCAACGGAAACTACGGAATCAGTTTGAATGCCGCGACAAATTCCATTGTCGCCGTAGAATCGAATAAGTTTGCCTGTTTCCTGACCGCTCCGGTTGATAATCTATTTAAAAATACTCACGTCCTAACGACAATCTCGGATGAGCACCCGCTGCCGTTCGGCGCAGATTGGACGAAGGACGGAAGGATTGTATATTCCGCAGCGGACGACGGAAATGCGGACATTTTTACTATCAGCGAGGACGGCAGCGAGCGAAAACAATTGACTTCGGACGCCAGCGCCGAAATCTCGCCAAAGCTTTCCGCCGATGGACGCTTTTTGATATTTATGTCGAATCGCACCGGGCAAATGGACGTTTGGCGCTCTGACGCGAATGGAACAAATACAATGCGGCTGACGGCAAACGGAAATGTTAAAGATTCGATAATCTCGCCTGACGGCGAAACGGTCTTTTACCTTGTTCAGGATTCTGAAAGTTTGGTTGAAACATTATGGCGAGTTTCAATTAATGGTGAAAATCCGATAAAACTAACCGACCGTACTACTCGCTCGCCGCGTATTTCGCCCGACGGGAAAACGATTGCCTGTTATATTTCAAATCCCGAAACGAATAAGATGATGCTCGCGCTCGTTTCAGCCGAAACGGGCGAAGTCTTAAAATATCCGGCGACTCCGCAAAACGATGATATTCCTTTTCTGGATTGGTCAAAAGACGGGGGAAATTTGTTTGTTGTCCTGAAACGGGGAAAGCCTTTCAGTCTCTGGAAACTTCCTTTAAACGGCAGCCAACCCGAACAATTACGTGAATGGGAAAACGATGCGATTTTCAGGCTTGCAATTTCCAGAAACGGCGAAAGAGTTTTTTATGAAGTAGGAAATCAATTAAATAGCGTGGTTCAGTTTCAAAATTTAGATTCAAATAGTAAGTCTAACTTTTGATTGCTACTTGCAGTTAATTGCACTTGTAATTGACTGCGCTTGCATTCATCACCATTTTCAGGCTGATTCATTGCATCGGCAAATTAACATTGCCTAACTTTTGCTCAGTTTCTACTATTGATTCACATTTTCAGTTATTACGAGCCGCAGCGATGATTGTTTTCAAAAACGTCAGATTCGTCGGGCTGCGCCGGGTTGTAGCAGACTTTTACCGAAGAGCCGGATCGAAAATTGCCGGTCACGTCGCCATCTTTTTCGCTTACGCCGTCGTAAGATTTTCCGTTGACGGTGTAGCGATACTCGATGTCGGTTTCGTAAGTCGTTTTGGTTTTTGTGCGCCGACGATTATTTGAACCACTTCGCCGCCGTGTAATTTTCCGGTCGCGGTCAAGAAGAACCGATGTGATTTCCGCAGGAGCTTCGGCGGTCAAACGTCTGGAAAAATCATCGCCCGAACAGCCTGTCAAAACAAACGCGAATAAAGATACGAGAAAAAGAAGTTTTCGTTTTGATTTCATTTTTTTGAAGTCCAATTTCGAAGCTCGATTGAGGTGACAAGAATAAAGCCGTTAGCGTTTTCGGTCAACTATAAAGCGGCTTTGCGACAAAACAAAAGGCTTGTCTTTTAAAAGTTTCATTCATAGTTTAATCTTAAAATATCTTTCAACGAATCGAGGAGGGTTTATGGCTCGGGATTTTAACATCGGCGATGTTTTGATTTATCAACTAGAAAGCGGTTACGGGCTACTGAAAGTTCTGGCGATTGACGAAAATCAAGACGAAACAGTCTGGCACGTAGCGGCTTTTGAAGATTTATTTTTAGACGCGGAAACGGCTGACCTGGCGCTGCAAACGCCTGACGGTATGGGCTACAGCGTTCCGCATCTGGCACTGACAAACCGGGCTTTTGAGAGCACGCAAACCTCGAAGATGACAAATTTTCCGATTTCAATGGAAGAACGAAATATCGTTCAGGCTTGGCGCGACAATGCCAGTCATCAAGTTCACGACCGCTCGGTTCGTTTAATGCTCGGCTACAGATGAACCCGACAAACGCGCCAATCCGAATTTTACTCGTCGAACCGCATCCGCTCACGCGCATCGGCATCAAAACCGTCGTTTCCGAACAAGCGGATATGGAAATTGTCGGTGAAGCGTTTTCCGGCACTGAAGGCGTCGCGCAATATCGCAAATCTCAGCCCGATATAACTCTGTTCGGTCTCAGAACGCCTGATTTATGCGGAGTTGATGCAGTGAAATTTATTCGCGCCGAATCACCGAAAGCAAACATCATCATTTTGGCAGATCGCGCCGGCGATGCTGAAATCCGCCGCTCGCTCGAAAACGGCGCTTGCGGTTTTGTTTTAAAAGACGCGCCGACGGAAGAATTAATCAAAGCGATTCGCGCCGTCTTTCGCGGCAAACGATACGTTTCGCCCGAAATTGCCGAAGTTTTAACCGATAATCTCGGCGCTGAAGATTTAACTCCCGCCGAACAGCGAGTCGTTGAAATGATTGTCCGGGGCGCAAGCAACAAAGAAATTTCCGCTGCGCTTTCAATCACCGAAAATACTGTCAAAACTCACCTAAAAAATATTTTTGGAAAATTAAATGTTGATGACCGCACGCAAGCCGCAATGTCCGCCATCCGGCGCGGAATTGTTCGCGTTGATGTCTAAAACAAATTTCACTTTTGAGACTAAAATCTGCAAAGAAAAATAAAGTTATTGATAAACATAGATAAACAAAGATATAATTTGATTAATTAAGCGCCTTTGCACTTTTATCGCTATTTTTGTTTTAAATTTTGGTGTTTCGCCAATTGCGGATAACTTTTTCTATTTATTATCTTTATTGAAGGTATGGCGATTTAGTGCTAAGATACACGGCAATTTGACTTGCTAGAATAACTTGGAAAGTTGAGAGAAGCGTCTATGTCAGCCTCAAATGGAGCAAACGAAGAACTTGGAGCTAACGGAACAAACGGAACTAACGGGAACAAAAGAACGGAAGACGGCAAGAAAACGTGTTTTATTATGATGCCCTCTTCGAGCGCCGATTCATATGAACCGGGGCATTTCAAGCGGGTTTATGAATACATTATTAGACCGGCTTGTAAAAATGCGGGTTTTGAACCCATCCGTGAAGAAGACATAAACACGACGAATCACATCGTGATAGATGTTTTAAAGAAAGTCATCGAAGCTGATATGGCTGTCTGCGACGTAAGCTCTCAGAATCCGAATGTTTTATACCAGCTTGGCGTCAGACAAGCGTTCAATCTTCCCGTAACTTTAATCAAAGACAACAAAACTACCAGAATTTTCGATATTCAGGGCTGGAGGGAAGTTCAATACGACGCGAATATGCGTATTGATAAAATAGAAGAAGCAATCCCGGAATTAACGCACGCCTTAAGAAGCGCCTATAAAGACGGCGGGAAAACTATCAATTCTATTACTCAATTACTGGGCATTGAGCCTGCGAAGGTGACGAAAACCGAAGTTTCGAGAGATACCGAATTGCTGCTCGAAGCAATTGAAAACGTAAACAGGCGTCTCAACAGAATTGAAAACGATTCTCCAAACAGAACCTCGTCTGCAAACGGTAATTCGCAAATGGATAATAAGTTTGTTTTTGTTGGAAATAAACTTTGCAGTATTGGAGACGAAGTTGCGCACCCCAGCTATGGAGAAGGCGTAATTACCAATTTTTCAGATTCGGAAGCGATTGTTAAATTTAAAAATAACAATTACATTCGTTTTTTATTAAAAGGCGACAGCTCGCTGGTTTCGGCAGATTTAAGAGCTGTATAAATGAATTCCGTTGTGATTTTCAAAAGAAAAGGCGAGTCAAACGACTCGCCTTTTCTTTTGAAACGATTCAAGAAACTTTATTTAAAAACGCCTGCGCCGAGAAAGTTTTCGCGCAAATATTTCACGGTGTCATTCAAAGTTTCAGCCGGATCGCGCGGGGCGAAATTCAATTCCCTCTCGGCTTTTGATGAATCGAAATACCAGAAATATTCCGCCATTTCGACGGCTTTCGATTCAATCGGCGAAGTCCAATTCCGGCTTTTGAAAAACGAATCAACAATAGCCGCGCCGGAAATCGCCAGCTTTTTCGGTAATCTCATTAGGGGCGCGGAAACTCCGGTTAATCGTTCGAGCCTGCGGAAAAATTCGACAAACGTCCAATTCGCCGCGCCGAGCAGATATTTTTCCCGATGTCTGCCTTTTTCCAGCGAGTTGATAAACGCGGTTGCGGCATCGCGCGCATCAACAAAATTCAATCCTCCGGCGGGCGTGATCGGAATTCGCTTTGCCATAAAATCCAGCACAACGCTCGAAGAGCTTAAACGCTCGTCGCCGCTGCCGAGCAGCAAACTAGGATTTAAAACGACCAGCTTTAAACCGTCGCCGTCGAAATTTTCAAGAGCAGTTCGTTCCTGATAAAACTTCGAGGCGTAATAAGACCAGCGCGAAATAATTTCAAGCGGCGGTTGATTTGTTTCATCAAGAATCTCTTCGCGCTCGGAAACGGCGGTCGTGCCGCTCGAACTCGCCAAAACGAAAGTTTTGACGCCCGCTTCTTTCGCCGCCTGCGTTAAAATGCGCGTCCCATCAATGTGAATTTTATTCATCTCGCGCGCGTCAGCGTTGTCGCGCGAAACTTTACCGGCGAGATGAAAAACCGCAGAAACATTTTTTACAGCTTCGGCAACATGCGACGGATTTGTCACCGAACCTTCCGCCGCATCAATTCCCGCATCTTTCATCCACGCGGGAACGCGCGAAGCCATCACGCGCAGATTCTTTTCGCCCGCATCCAAAAATTGATTAACAATGTGCGTCCCGAGAAATCCAGTCCCGCCGGTAATTAAGATTTTCCGTTCGATTTTCGCTAATGTTTTTGTCCTCTTGGTTGTTTTAGTCGCTTTTGATGCCATTTTATTCATTAATTATCGGCTCTATTTTTGAATTAAAACGGGTTC
Source organism: Pyrinomonadaceae bacterium (assembly GCA_036387315.1). Taxonomy (GTDB): domain Bacteria; phylum Acidobacteriota; class Blastocatellia; order Pyrinomonadales; family Pyrinomonadaceae; genus JALZCH01. The sequence continues at coordinate 4,086 of DASVTY010000055.1, read as the reverse complement.
GCCGAATCCCAGTTCTTTCAAACGCGGCAACTGAGTTTTGGCGTCTCCGACGACGAGCCAGATCATTTTATCGGCATCGAGATATTTTTGCGACAAAGCTTTTATTTGCTCGACGGTCATCGCTTTGACGATTTGTTCACGCTCTTTCACATAATCATACTTCCAACCGTATTTACTAATATTTTCAAGCATATTCAGTTTTGCCCCGGCAGTTTCAAACGCTCTCGCGTTGCTTTTAATCAGAAAGCTTTTGGTCGTTTCCAAATCCTTGTCCGAGTAATTTTTCGGATAATCCTGCAAAATGCTTTTAATTAATTGAGCCGATTCCAGAGTTACGTTGCTTCTGACGCCGCTTGAAATTGTGAATGGACCTGGGCTTGTTGTACCGGAGAAACCTGAGCCGATGCCGTATGTGTAACCTTTGCCTTCGCGCAATTGCTGTGTTAGCTGCGACGCGAAACCGCCGCCGCCGAGGATGTAGTTCATAACGGTTGCCGGATAATAGTCTTTATCGGTTTGGGCTAAAGCCGGATAACCGAACCGTATTACTGACTGTTTTGCATCGGGAACGTCATAGAAATAGACTTGTGATTTTGTCGGAAGCTGCGCAGTTTTATATTCGGGAATCTCAACTTTTTTACTTTTCCAGTTTTTATTGATTCCGTTTAAAGGCTTTGTAATCGATGATTTATCCAAAGCACCGACAACGTGCATTCGGGTGACCGAAGGCGAGATGCTTTTATTGTAAAAAGCCTTCAAATCGTCAAGCGTAATTGAATTTACCGATTCGATTGTTCCCAAAATATTGCGCGAACGGATGTTGTCTTTTCCGTAAATCAACAAATTGAAGTTATTCTGCGCGATGGAATTCGGATTGGCTTCCTGCTGACGGATTTGGCTGATCGTGCTTTGTTTTATTAAATCAAATTCTTTTGCATCCCAGCGCGGTTCCAATAAGATTTCTTCGACTAAAGCTACTGTCGGCTGGTAATTTCTTGCCAGCGTATTAACGATGATTCGGACATCTTCGGTTCCGGCAACGACATTAATTGTAGCTCCCAATTGCTGAATCGCTTCTTCGAGTTCCTGCGGGGTTTTCTTTAGCGTTCCCTGCGTCATCATCCGCGCCATCAGATTTGAAACGCCAACTTTATTGATGTCTTCCAAAAGCTGACCGCCGTCAATGACAATTTCAAACTGAACGAGCGGAACTTCCCTGTTTTCTATGCCGTAAACCCGCAAGCCATTTGAAAATTTATTTTCCCAAATCGCAGGAATTTTAACTTCCGGCGCAGGACCGTACGGCGGCTCGACGCTTCTGTCAAAACTCGATGGCGTGCGTTCATAAGTTGCGGTGACATTAGGATCAACCGTTTCTTCCGCGCCCTGAACTATTTTTTCTTCGACGACTTCGGCTTTCTTTGAACCTTCCAGCGCGAGCGCCGGTTTGCCTTTCGGCACAAAACTGGTCGCTACATAGTTCTTATTCTTGATGTATTTTTCATAAACGTGCATCACATCCGCAGGCGTAACGGCGAGAATATTTTTAATATCCTTTTCGATAAAACCGGGATCATCGGCAAAAATATTGTATTGGGCGAGTTGAGCGCCCTTGCCGAGAACGCTGGAGAGAGAGTTATAAAACTGCGTTTCCTGTCCGGCTTTAATGCGATTCAAATCTTTTTCCGAAATGCCCTCTTTTTCAAATTTGGCGAAAGCCTCGTCAATCGCCTTTGCGATTTCGTCGAGGTCTTTATCGGCAAAAGCGCGCACGGATAAATGCATTTGTCCCGCCAATTCCGATTCACGATTGAAGATGCCGACAGTGGAAGTGAGTTTTTTGTCTTCGACCAGAACCTGGTAAAAAGGCGCTTTTTTACCTCGCGACAGATATTGTGCTAAAACCGTGAGCGGATAGGAATCTGGATGATATTGCTCGACGGTGACCCACGCCATATTCAAGTCGGGCAATCTGGCAAAATTATCTTCGTGATAGAGCTTGACGATTTCTTTAACCATTCCCGGTCTTTTCGGGAGCGGTTTAACGTCTTCACCTCTTTTTATTTCGCTGAAATATTTTTCAACCCACTTTTTGGCTTGTACAGTATCGAAATCACCTGCAACCACGAGCGTTACGTTGTTCGGAACATACCAACGCCGGAAAAATTCCTTAACGTCCGGGAGCGTCGCATTCTGCAAATCATCAAGCGAGCCGATTACCTGCCAGTTATAAGGATGGTCTGCCGGGTAGAGATTTTTATCAATGACATACGAAGTATGACCGTATGGATTATTGTCGTAGCTTTGACGCTTCTCATTTTTTACAACCTGCTTTTCTTTCGCGAGGACAGGATCAGTGACGGTATTGATAAACCAGCCGAGTTTATCAGCCTCAGCCCAAAGCATTTTTTCAAGCGCGTCTTTCGGCACGGTTTGGAGATAATTGGTGCGGTCTCTTGATGTCGAGCCATTTGCACCGGAACCGCCAATTCTGGCAGTCATTTTATCGAGTCCGCCCTTACCCAGGTTTTCCGATTCGAGAAACAACAAATGCTCAAAAAGATGTGCAAATCCGGTGCGCCCGGCTTTCTCGCGCGCGGAACCGACGTGCGCGGTCAAATTAACGGCGACAACCGGATCGCTTCGGTCAACGTGGAAAATGACTTCTAAACCGTTCGGCAAAGTAAATTTTTCGTAATCAACCTTAAACATCGCTTTTTCTGCCGGTTTCTGGGCAGAAACGGAAATAATGGAAAACAACAAACAACCGGCAATGAGAAAATAAAACTTTGCGATTTTCATATTTTTTTTAGAGAAGCAAACCAATAGCAGCGCTACTTCAAGAATAAGATGCAAATTCTCACGACTGATGTTATTACGGATATTCTTTAATCTTTGGTTTCAAAACTTTAGTTTTTACGTTCCGCCGAAACCTGAGCCGAATTTGCCGCCATTTTAAAATCCATCACGATATTTGCAAAGGCTTTGATGCCGACATCCAAACGGCTGTCGTCCAAATAAAAATCCGGCGTGTGATGCGGAAACGCTTCTTTCGGATTCTTGCCTTTGGGCATTCCGCCGACATTAAAGAAAAATGCCGGAGCTTTTAATCTAAAAAACGAAAAATCCTCAGCGCCCGTCACCCATTCGGTTTCCAAAACATTTTCTTTTCCGACGGCTTTTTCCAGCGAAGGCAGAGTTTGTTTGACGAGTTCAGGCGTGTTGTAAGTCACCAAAGTTTTGGTATCAATCGAAACTTCGGCAGTCGCGCCCATACTTTCGGCGATTTTCTCGGCTGTTTGTTTAATCCGCGCGTGAACGTCCTTTTGCATCGCATCGTCGAGCGTGCGAATCGTGCCAGCCATCGTCAATTCTTCTGGAATAATGTTTTCGCGCACACCTGCATTTATCTTGCCGATAGTGATTACAACCGGCGCTTTTGTAAGTTCTGACTGTCGCGAAACGATCATTTGCAGTCCGTTTACAATTTGCGAAGCGACCGCAATCGGGTCAACTCCGTTCCATGGATATGCGCCGTGAGTTTGCTTGCCTTTTACTTTAATTTGAAACCAATCTGACGAAGCCATCACCGCGCCGGATTTATATTTGATTTTGCCGATTTCGGTTTGCGAGTTGATGTGAATCCCGAAAATCGCGTCAATTTTCGGATTATCCATCACGCCTTCTTTGACCATCAAAGGCGCTCCGCCTTCTTCGCCCGCCGGAGGACCTTCTTCCGCAGGCTGAAAGATAAAAACAACCGTCCCGCGCAATTTCGATTTCATTTTTGTCAAAACCTCCGCCGCGCCGAGCAGCATCGCAACATGCGTATCGTGACCGCAAGCGTGCATCACGCCGACCTGCGCGCCGTTGTATTCCGCTTTTTCTTTCGAAGCAAACGGCAAATTAACTCTTTCTGTCACCGGCAGCCCGTCCATATCGGCGCGTAAACCGATCACGTTTCCCGGCAAATCGCCTTTCAAAATTCCGACGACGCCGGTTTTGGCAATCTTTGTCCGCACTTCCAAACCAATGCGGCGCAATTCCCTTTCGACAAACTCGGCAGTTTTAAATTCGCGGTTGGAA
>DASVTY010000054.1:0-10456 GCA_036387315.1 Pyrinomonadaceae bacterium | reverse complement strand
ACACGCGGGCTGGAATGAAACCGCTTTTATTCAGGCGATTGATCCGACGCTCGTCCACAAAGAGCGTTACAAAGACGATTTGGCAACGCCTTATCCGCCGAGCGGAACCTGGCAAGCCGTCCCGTTTCCGTCGTCAATCGGGCTTTACCAGCCGAAACAAGGCTACCCGAAATTCGACCAGAAAAAAGCTGACGAATATTTCCAAAAAGTAACCGACAAAGTGGCGAATTTAATTACGGATGTGGTCAGAAAATGGGATATGGCTGGATTATAAGAATTCAAAAATGCGGAAACACGCGCGAAGTAAGTCGATTTTATCACACTTACTTCGCGCGTGTTTCCGCATTAAATTACAGACTCGCTATTTCTGCGCGGTTTCGCCGCCTTTTAAATATTTTTCAAACCATTCGAGATTTGACTGCATTGCGGCGAGCTGCATTTTCGGTTCGTTCGGTCCGTGCGGCTGGCGCGGCAAAACGAGCATTCTGGTCGGCACGTTTTGGGCTTTTAAAGCGTTGTAAAATTCATAGCCCTGCGAAATCGGGACTCTGATGTCCGCGTCTCCGTGCTGAATCATTGTCGGCGTCGAAACGCCTTTGACGTTGAACATCGGCGAATGTTTCGCGTAAATTTCAGGGTTTTCCCAGAATTGCCCGCCGAAATAATCGGGGATAAACGCCGGAATATCAGCCGTGCCGTTAAAGCTCATCAAATTCGTGACGGGCGCTCCGGCGGAAGCGGCTTTGAAACGTTTCGTCTGCGTGACAATCCAAGAAGTCATAAACCCGCCGTAACTCCAACCCATTACGCCCAGACGATTCTGGTCGGCAACGCCCATTTCGATAATTTTATCAACTCCGGTCATCAAATCCTGATAATCGCCGACGCCCCAATCTTTGATATTCGCCCGACGAAATTCCGCGCCGTAACCGGAAGAGCCGCGCGGATTCGGTCGCAAAACCGCGTAACCGCGCGCCGCGAAACTGGCAATCGGATAAACTCCGCGCCCGCCGATAAATGATTGCTGGAAAACTCCGGCAGGACCGCCGTGAATGTTCAAAATCAGCGGCACGCGCTGTCCTGCTTGATAATTAACCGGATAAGTCAAAAGCCCTTCGACTTCTTTGCCGTCTTTTGATTTCCAGCGGATTACTTCGGTTTTGCCGAGCGGCAGGCGCGGCAAATCGGCGTTGGCGCGTGAGATTTGAACGGGCGCGAAATTTGAAATCGAAGCGACAAATGCTTCGGGCGGCGAGTCGGCGGTTTGGCGCGTAAAACCGAACATTGTACCGCCGTGATTTAAATTTAATGAACCGTAAACTGCGGGCGTGGTTTTGATTTCTTCTACTTTGTTCGATTCGACATCAATCGCGTAAATTTGCGTTCCCGTCCCTTTGGCTTCGGAAAAATAAATCCGTCTGCCGTCCGCAGACCAGCCCGCGACGTTCGGCTGTCCGTCGTAAGAAGCCGACAGAGATTTCGGCTGCCCGCCGCCGGAAGCTGAATAAATTTGGAGCAAACCGCTTTGCGCCCAGCGCGGCGGGTTGTCGCTGACGAGCATCGCGATTGATTTTCCGTCAGGCGAAAAAACGGGCGAGCTTTCGGCGGCGCGCGTGGCGGCAAACGGCGCTGCTTTCGCGGTGGAAACTTCGACGATTGAAACGTCCGAAGTCGTCCAATCATTAGCGACCGGCGATTTTGTATGGCTGAAAACGAGGCGCGCGCCGTCCGGCGACCAATCAAACGCCGTAACGCTGTAATTTTCGGTTGTCAATTTGCGCGGCTCGCGTTTGCCGCTGGCGTCTTTGGCGACGGGAATCGCATAAAGGCGCGACATTTTGACGCTTTCGTTAACCCACCGAAAATCGTTTCTGCCTTTGTCGTTTTTCTCCTCGTCTTCGGTTTTCGGATCGGTCATCGTAAAGGCAATCTGCCGTCCGTCAGGCGAGAATTCAAAATCGGAAACGCCGGTTTTTACATCGGTTAAAGGCTCGGCTTCGCCGCCGTTTAAACGCAGCAGATAAAGATTGTTTTTGTTGTCCTTGCGGTTTGAGGTAAATGCAATCCAATTTCCGTCGGGCGACCATTTCGGGTTCGTCGAAGATTTATCGCCGAACGTGATTTGAACGTTTTCTTTGCCGTCTGCAGAAGCCATCCAGATTTGCGTGACAAACTCGCTTTTGTCCGGTGCCATCACTTCGCTGACGATTGTATAAACGACTCGTTTGCCGTCGGGTGAAACGCGGGGCGCGCCGAGCGTTTTGACTTTTATTTGCATTTCCGGCGTCCAAGCCGTCGGCGCATTCGTTTGAGCCGCCGAAGCGGACGCGAATGTAAAAGAGATAAGCAGGAATACGATTATTTTTTTCGCCGATAAAATCATCTCAATTTTCTCCTCTTTTCGGAATGAAGTTCCAATTACGGTTGGAGAAAATTGTTTTACAGATTGTCGGGGAAAAAATCAACTTGTTTCAAGCAAACGTGAATTTGATGCTTATTGCGGCGGAGTTGGCTGCCGATTTTGGCGCAGAATGTCTTCAGTTCTGCGGCGGCGAAGCTCTTCCTTTTCCGATTCGCTCATTTCGCGGCGATTTTGGCGTTCTTCACGGCGCTGGGTGCGTTGCTGCCTTTCGGGAGTTTCGCCGGTCATTACTCTTTCGATACTCGATACCGCAGGCTGTTCAACCGGGCGAGGAGTGTTAGTGCGGCGCGGAGTCGGTGCCGGGACTGAATGCGGCTGCACGGTTCGATTTTGAGTGCGTTCGGGCTTATCGGGCTTAGCGACTTCAGGCGCGGGCAAATTGTCGGGAGTTTTTGGTGTTTCGGCTACTGTTTCTTTTGTCTTTGGAGCTTGTTTCGATTGCGGCGTTTTTTCTTTCTCCAAAATCTGCGCGGGCGACACTTCAAGCGTCGGCGAAACGGGAATGGTCGTCGGTTGTTTTGTATCAGCGTTTAAAACAGGACTTGGCTCCGAAACGGCGGGAGCCTGATTCGATTCGTTCGATGACTTCGCGCCGCTCGTGACATACCAGATTGCCGAAACTCCGCTGAAAAATATCGCTGCCCAAACCGCGGCTTTCAAAAACGAATTGCGCGGCGAGCCTGATCGAGTTGAAGTGTTTACGGCAACGGGCGCAGGCGAAACTTTCGGAGCTTGAGACGGAGTTCTAACAACCGGAATTCTCACTTGAACTCCGCCGCTTTGTGTATCCGGTGAATTTTGTGCCTCAGCGTCGGCGGCAAACGAAGCCAGAGCCGGGAAATTTTCAGTTTCGGCGGAACTAAGCGCTTGATCGGCGGAAGCGGCAAGCGTCGCGGCTGGTTCGGGCAGCGCTTCTGCGTCCAAAGTCGCTTCCGTATTAATCGCAAATTTCAACGCTTTCCGCATTGCATCTGCCGAAATGAAACGACGTTCGGCATTCAGAGCGAGAGCCGTTTGTAAAACCTGCGCAACCGGAAGCGAAACTTCCGGGTTGATTTCGCTGGCAAGCTGAAGCGGGTCGTGTCTTCCGGCAATGATCGCCGAGGCGCGCGCAAGAACGTCAATCGGCGGTTTGCCCGTTAAAAGATGATAGGCGGTCGCACCGAGCGAAAAAATGTCCGAGCGGGCGTCGGTTCCCGTGCCTTGAATTTGTTCGAGCGGCGAATAAGTGCGCGAATATCCGAAAACGCTTTTCATTCCCAAATGGTCTGCCGGATTTAATTTCGCCAATCCGAAATCGAGCAAAACGATGTTGCCGCGCGTTGTGAGCTTTAAATTATTAGGTTTAATGTCACGGTGAATAATCGGCTCCTCTTGAGAGTGCAGATAATCGAGTCCGTCGAGCAATTCATCAATCCAGTGCAAAACCGTTGGCACCGGAAACGCGCCCTCGCGTTTCAAAATTTCCGATAAATCCTCGCCTTCGATAAATTCCATGACGAGAAAATACCCGCTGTCCTCAGTAAAATAATCGGAAACGTGCGGCAAAATCGGATGATGCAGGCTGTTCAGCAATCGTGCTTCAAGCTCGAACGCTTCGCCTAAATCGTCCTCTTTGTAAAATGTTTCTTTGATGGCGACGCGGCTGCCGAATCTTTGGTCAACAGCCGCGTAAACCGCGCCCATTCCGCCTTTGCCGATTTGCGTTTCAATTAAATAGCGGTTCTGTAAAAGTGTTCCGGTTTCAAGCATTTATTTATCCGTTATGTAATGGCAATTTTGATGCCAAACCAAGTCTCGCCGTTGAAAAGAAAAAAGAAAAGCGTAAACACTCGGATTTACGCTTTTCTTATTTATCTTTTATAAAGAATTTGATTATTTTCGCTTGTATTTGTCGAACCATTGTCGCAAATAGAGTATTTGCGACAGACGATTTGAGGGATGCCGCAGACCGAGAGCGTTAAAGCCGTGATATTCGTCGTTTAAGCGAACCATCGCGGTCGGGACTTTGCGCATTTTCAGCGCGCGGTAATACTGTTCGGTTTGTTCCATCGGTGTACGCAAATCCAACTCTCCGGTCAACAGCATCGTCGGGGTTTTGACATTCCCGACGTAAGTTATCGGCGAGCGGCGCAGATGTTCTGCAGGGTCTTCCCACGGCAATTTTTTGAAATTGTAATACCAATCAGCGCCATCGGTCGTGCCGACGAACGAATACCAGTTGATGACGGGTTTCATCGAAACTGCGGCGGCAAAACGATCTGTGTGTCCGACAATCCAAGCCGTTAGAACACCGCCGCCGGAGCCGCCTGTGACGAACAGATTTTTCTCGTCAATATAGCCGCGTTTGACGACTTCATCAACGCCTTTCATTAAATCGTCGTAATCTTCGCCGGGATAATTGTTGTTGATGGCGTTGCCGAACTGTTTGCCGTAGCCGGTCGAGCCGCGCGGGTTGGTGTATAAAACGACGTAATTTTCCGCCGCGTGGTTTTGAAACTCGAAATTAAATCCGACGCCGTACATCGAATGCGGTCCGCCGTGAATGTACAAAATCAGCGGATATTTTTTCTGCGGATTAAAATCGGGCGGTTTGACAACCCAGCCCTGCACTTTCATTCCGCCTACCGAGTCGTACCAGATTTCTTCAACGTCGCCCAATTTTCTGTTTTCCAACAAATCATCGTTGACGTTCGTTAGTTTGCGCGGCATCGGTTGTTTTAAATTAAAAACAACCACGTCGCCCGGCTCTTTATAATCGGACGAAACACCGGCAACCACGCCGTTTTTGCTCATATTTGACGGCAAAAGCTGATGATTGCCTTTCGTAATTTGGCGAACCGCGCCGCCTTTTTGATTGACGGCATACAAGTTGTTTGTGCCTTTGTCCTCGGTCGCAAAATAAATGTCGCCGCCCGAATCGCTCCACATCAAGCCGAACGGAGTGCGGTCGAAGCTCTCGGTTAACACCCGTTTGTTCTGTCCGTTAGCGTCCATCACATAGAGCTTCTGGACGTTGTAGGTATCTTCGTTGCGGTCAGAACCGACGTAAGCAATCTGTTTTCCGTCCGGCGAAACGGTCGGCTCAGAGTCCTGCCCGTCGCGGTCTGTCAGCGCGGTGATTTGATTTGTGCGCGTGTTGAGCGCGTAAATTTCAGAGCCGAAGCGGACGTATTCGGCATCGGGTTTGCGAATCGCGCTGAAAACAATCGTGTTTGAATCATTCATCCATTCAGGCGCGTTGTGGTTAAAATCGCCGTCGGTCAATTGACGCGCGACTCCGCCCGTATCCGAGACGACGAAAACGTGTGTAAAACCTTCCTGTCGAAAACCCGAACCATCCGAACGATAATTCATCCGGTCAACAACGCGAGGCGCTTCAACCCATTTTGCGCCTTCGGGACGCGGCGGCAAATTGACGCGCATCGCATTTTTGGCGGTCACGAGCATATTAAACGCGATGCGTTTGCCGTCGGGCGACCAGGCGAGATTTGCCGGAGCGCGTTCGAGCGCGGTGATTTGAGTCCCGGCGTCGGGCGTGTCCATCCATTTGACGAAAATCTGCGCGCCTGCCGGTTGACCGGGCGCAACATACGCGATGCGCTTTCCGTCCGGCGACCAAACGGGCGAAGAGCCTTTAAGGAGAAAACGATTGCGCGTGCCGTCCGCGTTGACAATCCAAACATCTGATTCGTATTTGTCGTTGATTTTGTCCGTCCAGCGCCGCGTGTAAACAACTTGCATTCCGTCAGGCGAAATCTGCGGATTCATCGCATATTCCCAATCAAGAAACAAATCGAGCGTCAGCTTTTTACTTTCCTGAGCCGCAACTGCATTCGAAAAAACAAATGTCAGCAGAAGCGCAATTAAAATTGAGGTGTGTTTCATAAATTATTTCCCGCCTTTCGTGACAATCACCGGCAGATTTTTCTCGGCAAACATTCGATTGAAAGCCATAATGTCGTTAGACTTGATTTGCCCAAGTCTTGTCAATTGAGCGTCAATTCGTCCGGTCAAATCGTTGTAAACGTCGTAAGACTGTGCTGTCGGCGCAAAATCGGCACTGTCCACCGCTGAAGAGAGAGCCGCGAGCTTGTTATTGAGTTTAATCGGATAATTCAAAGCGTCCTGAGACGATTTGATTTTCGTCTGCATCAGCTCTTCCTCGACCGCCGTTAAATTTTTCATTATTTCGGCGGCTCGGTCTCGAACATCTTTTTGTTCGGGCTTAAGTCTCCCAGACAAATCTTCGAGCTGTTTGCGAACATCGCGGATTTCCAGAATCGCGGCGTGCGTTTCGCTCAATTTGGCGTTGATTTTCTGCATCAAATCGAATTGTTTCTGTAAATCTTCAGCCGTTACGTTAAGTCGCGGGTCTGATTTTATTGAAAAATTTTCAGTTGCGACGGCTTTTCCGTCAACTGTTAATCTGACGGCATAGTTTCCGGGAACGACGCGCGGTCCGGCTAAATTGCCGCCCCATAAAATCAAACCGGGAATCGTCGTCGCATTCGGCAAACGGTAATTCCAGACAAAACGATTCAATCCGATTTCCATCGGCACTGGCGGCTCACCGCCGCCTCCGCCTCCACCACCGGGCGAAGGCTGCTGTTGCTGCGCGCCTTCGGGCTGCGGTCTGGCATTAAATCTCCGCAAAACTTTGCCGCTCGCGTCCATAAATTCCAAAGCGATTTCCTTTTGCGGTTTGTTTTTGAGCCAATAGTGAACGACCGCGCCGTTCGCCGGATTCGCTCCGACCGTGGCGTTTGCGAGAAGCTGAAAACCTCCGCCGCCCGTTCGGCGATAAGCATCTTCGAGTTTGAATAAAAAGGCATCGGCTCGATTGGCGTCGGCGAGATTGTACAAAATCGGCAGATTGTCCAGAACGTAAAACGAGCGTCCCTGCGTGGCGACAACCAAATCCTGCGCGTCTTTGTGAATTGCCAAATCGGTAATCGGCACAACCGGCAAATTCAAACGCAGCGAAGACCAGGTTTCGCCGTCGTTCGTCGAATAATACATTCCGGTTTCCGTTCCGGCGTAAAGAAAACCGCGCCGATTCGGGTCTTCGCGGATGACGCGTGTAAAAGCATCGGCAGGAATCCCGTTGACAATTTTCTTCCAGGATTTTCCGTAATCGCTTGTTTTATAAAGATACGGGCGATAATCGTCGGATTTGTAGGCGGTTGCGCCGACATAAGCCGTTCCGGCGTCAAGCGGCGAGGCTTCGATTGAATTGATTTGAATCCATTCGGGCATTCCTTTAGGCGTCACGTTTTGCCAACTTTTACCGTTGTCGCGCGTGACTTGAACCAGTCCGTCGTCCGAACCCGTCCAAATCACTCCTTGAGTTATCGGAGATTCGGCGACGGTGAAAATCGTGGCGTAATATTCGACGCTCGTGTTGTCCTGCGTGATCGGTCCGCCGGTTGTGCCTTGTTTCGATTTATCGTTGCGCGTTAAATCCGGCGAAATCGCCTGCCAGCTTTGCCCTTCGTCGAGCGAACGGAAAAGAATATTTCCGGCGGCGTAAAGCGAATAAGCTCCGTTTGTTTTATGCGGCGAAAAGAGAATCGGGTAATTCCATTGAAAACGATATTTCATCGCTTCCGCGCCGGCGCCCATCGGATTATCAGGATAAACATTGACAGTGCGAAGCTGTCCCGAACGATGGTCATAGCGCGTCAAATAACCTCCGTAGCTTCCCGCGAAAACGATGTTTGAATTATCGGGATGCGGCGCAATCCAGCCCGATTCGCCGCCGCCAACGTCCCACCAATCGCGTTCGGTGATCGCAAAATCGTTTGAGCGCGAGGCGATTCTGACGGTCGAATTATCCTGCTGCGCGCCGTAAATGTTGTAAGGAAAATCGCGGTCGAGCGTGACGCGATAAAACTGCGCGGTCGGCTGGTCTTGTTCAGTCCAGTTTCTGCCGCTGTCGGTCGTCACGTTTGCGCCGCCATCGTTGCCGTTTATCATTCGCGCCGAATTATCGGGCGCAATCCACAAATCGTGGTTGTCGGAATGCGGAACGCCAATGCTGGTGAAATTTCTTCCCCCGTCAATTGATTTGTGAAACCCGACGTTTAAAACGTAAACCGAATCGGCGTTCTGCGTGTCGGCGTAAACACGGTGATAATACCAGGGGCGCTGCAGAATTTGCGGGTTGTTGCTGACGCGCTGCCAGTTTTCGCCCGCGTCGTCCGAACGGTAAAGCCCGCCATCTTTGGCTTCGACAATCGCCCAAATGCGGTTCGGGTTAACCGGTGAAACCGTGACGCCGATTTTCCCCAAAACTCCTGCGGGCAATCCCGTGTTGCGCGTGATTTCCGTCCAAGTGTCGCCGCCGTCAATTGATTTGTACATTGAGCTACCGGCACCGCCCGATTCAAATCCCCAGGGCGTTCGGCGAATCTGCCACATCGCAGCATACAAAGTGCTCGGATTCGACGGATCGAAAGTTAAATCAATCGCGCCTGTGTTCTGATCGCGGAAAAGAACTTTTTCCCAGGTCTTGCCGCCGTCGCGCGAGCGAAAAACACCTCGCTCCTGATTCGGTCCCCACAAATGACCGATTGCCGCGACATAAACCAAGTCGGGATTTTTCGGATGGATGCGGACGCGCGAAATCTGCCGCGTGTCGCCGAGACCGATGAATTTCCACGTTTTTCCGGCGTCAATAGATTTATAAACGCCGTCGCCGTGCGAGACGTTGCCGCGCACGGTTTCTTCGCCCATTCCGAGATACAAAACATTCGGGTCGGAATCGGAGACCGCAATCGCGCCGACCGAGCCGGTTTTGATGAACTTGTCCGTGATTGGCTCCCAATTTGTCCCGCCGTCGGTCGTTTTCCAAACTCCGCCGCCGGTTGCGCCGAAATAATAAACATTCGGCTGTGAAGCGACGCCCGCAACCGCCGCGACGCGACCGCCGCGAAACGGTCCGATCAATCGGTATTGCAAATTCTTGAGCGGGTCTTGCGGCTTAGCAGCCGGAGTCGGTGAAATTTGAGGCGTCGGTGAAATCTGCGGCGAAGGCGCAAATCTCGGCGTTGGAGTGGGTTGCGGCGTTTGGGTTGAAGTTTGACCGTAAGTCGTAATTACAAGCAGCACGACTTGAAATACTAAGCAAAATAGAGATTTGCGCGGCTTTAACGCGATGGTGCGGAACAAAGTCGTTTTAAACATCGAAAATTATCCTTTTATTTTATTTGGTTTTAACTGCTGTTTTGTCGAGCGAATTAGGGAGAAAGTAAAGCAATACGACAAGAAAATCAACTTAAAATAAATCGGTTAATGCGCTCTTCTGTTTTTGTTGTCGGCTTCTGTTTCTCCGACCGGAGATTGTTTGGCGATCATTCTGTCCGACAATTGAAAAAAAATATGCCAATGTTCTTGCGGAAACAGAAAATTTCTGTTTAAATACTTAAAAACTTGTCGAGAGCTTTTCGGGAAATGTAGGGGACAAAGAAAATCGTTGCTACAAAGCCCGGCGGCAAACCGCCAAAAAATCCGAAATACCTATTATTCATAGTCTTTAATAAATACATTAACAATTATTCAGCAGTAAAAAGGTTAAATTTATTTTTCAAAGATCATCGAATAATTTTTGGAAAGAGGCAATTTTCTACATAAAACTTAATAATTCTTTGAAGTTTATCGGTTTTATGCTTGATAATTGTCAAGTTTTAAAATATATTGCTTACTCTGTGTGCAAGACGCCGTATTTATTGAATGGCTCGTGTCAGAAAATGCTGTCAATTTGAACGAATTGTGCAGTATTTCAAAAAAAATGTTGACACGGCTTATAAATCACTTTATATTGCACACCATTGAGACGCTAACTTGATCTCTTTAGAAGAGTGAATAAATTTTTTAGGGATAGAGAATGGATTAGTCTTTTAAAGAGCAATATGAATGCTGAAATATGATTTATTCGTATTTTTCAGCATTGTCACATAATCATTGGTTCCCGCTTTCGATTGAGTCACAACTCGATTGAAAGTCAGCAAAGTTTACAGTCAACAGTGTAAT
>DASVTY010000053.1:0-30808 GCA_036387315.1 Pyrinomonadaceae bacterium | reverse complement strand
GCCAATATGCTATTTACGAGCGATTTAACAGACTCCGCAAAAAGCGCGACGCCCGATAAAGCGATTGCAGGAAACGCGGAGCTTGAAGAACTCGCCGGTCTTTTTCGCGATTATCATAAAACGATTTTCCGCATCGCTTATCGTATTACGGGCAGCCCGAGCGACGCCGAAGACGTTTTGCAGACTATCTTTCTGCGGCTGACTCCGAGCCAGGCGCGTCGCGATTTTTTGCCGAACGCCGGAGCTTATCTGAAACGCGCGGCGGTCAACGCCTCGCTCGACTTGATTAGGAGTCGCGCGCGCGCCAATTCCGTTTCTTTGGATGTCATAGATTTCGATCAAAGCTCGAAGCTCTCGCATCCGAGTCCCGAAGACGATTTTGCAGACGTTGAGCTGCGCGAGCTTATCCGCCATGCGGTCGCGAAACTCGAAGGGCGCGCCGCGACCGCGTTCGCGCTCCGTTATTTTGAAGGTTACGACAATGGTCAGATCGCGCAAGTTTTAGGTATGTCGCAAATGGTCGTCGCCGTCACGCTGCACCGCGCCAGAACACGTTTGCGCAAAGAAATCGGCACTTATTTGGAGAAACATCATGAAGCTTAATAAACAAGATTTGGACGCAATTATAGACGACGCCGCGCGCGGCATACGCGACGAGCAAATCAATGATTCGATCATTGAGCAATCCGCGACGCGCGTTTGGGCGCGGGTCAGCCGACAGATGTCGGACGAAAATTTCGCTGCGGCGGAGAATTCGTCATCCGCAAATTCACATTTAGGAAATTTAAATACAATGAACACTAACAACACTACCGAACAAATTCGTGGATGCGCTGATTTCCAATCGCTCATTCCGGCGTACCTCGACGGGAAACTTTCGACGGCTCGCACGCTGCTCTTCAAAGACCATACCAACGAATGCATTCCGTGTCGCCGGGCGCTAAAATTCCAAAGCGCAGACCAGACGCCAAAGACGGCGACGGTTGGCGCTCGTCAACCCGTGCGGAACCCGGCGCTTGGACAGCAGCGCGCATTTATGAGCGGATGGAGCAAAACCAACGTCGCGCGCTGGAGCATCGCCGCCGTGTTCGCCATCTGTGTCGGACTGGCAGGATTTTTTGTCTTCGAGCGTTTGGATTTGTCCGGGCGCACGCTTGCGGCGACGGTCGAGAATGCAAACGGCGCGGTTTATGTGGTTTCCGACGCGCAGAGTCGCCAGCTTGCGGCGGGCGAGCAGCTTCAGAAAGGCGAACGCGTGCGCACGGCGAAGGACTCGAACGCCCTGCTGCGGCTCGCCGACGGTTCGACGGTTGAGATGCGCGAACGTTCCGAGTTTTCGGTGAGCGAAAACAGGCGCGGCGTAACCGTCCAGCTCGAACGCGGCGATGTCATTGTTGAAGCCGCGAAGCAGCATAACGGTCGTCTTTATGTTCAGACGCCCGACTCGCTCGTTTCCGTCAAAGGCACGATCTTCGCGGTCGAAAGCGGCACGAAGGGTTCGCGCGTTTCGGTGGTCGAAGGCGAAGTGCAAGTCAATCACGCGGGCAAAGACGAAACCTTGCTTCCCGGCGATCAAACGACGACCAGCCGCAGTTTGGACAAAACTCCGGTGCAGCAGAACGTCGCGTGGAGTCGCAACGCCGCGCGTTATGCGAATCTCGTTTCAGAGTTGGCGAAACTGCGACGTGACGTTAATCAACGCGTTCAATTACCCGGTGTCCGTTACTCTTCCAAGTTTGTCGATCTCGTTCCTGAGAACACGGTGTTCTACGCGGCTCTGCCGAACTTGACCGATACACTCGCGGAATCGCAGCGTATTATGCAAGAGCGCATCAGCCAGAATCCGGCGCTCGCCGAGTGGTGGAAAGGCAACAAAGGCAATGGCTTGGGCATTAACGAACAGACATTGGCGCGCGTTCGCGAGTTCGGCTCGCAGCTCGGTGAAGAGATCGTCGTCAGCGCGGAGATGGATGCTAAGGGCGAGCCGAACGGCGTGCTCGTGTTGGGCGAAGTAAAGAACGCAGCGAATTTCCGCACGTATCTTAACGGACAGCTTGCAAACTTGGCGAAAGAATCAGGCAATGCGGTGAACGTCCGCATCATTGACGATCCGCTGACTGCAACAGTAACGAATACTTCGGCATCAACAACGACCGCGACACCAAACGCGGCGCTCGCGAAAAACGCGGCGGCTAAATCCGAAGAACTGTTCGTCTGGATTCACAATGACATCTTCGCGGCATCACCGCAGATCGAACGTCTGCGCGGGCTTGAGACAACATTGAAAGCACCGGGCGCGAATCGTTTCGCGGGTTCAGCATTTCATCAACGCATTAACGACGTTTACAGAGACGGCGCGGGACTTGTGGTCGCCGCCGACCTCGAAAAAATCGTCGCTCAGGCGGTTAGTAAAGATAACGATCCGGGCGCGGAGCGTCGTCTCGAAGGTTTCAAACAGCTTGGTGTGATGAACTTGCGCCACTTCGTCGTCGAACAGAAAGAAGTAAAAGGCAAAACTTTGAGCCGCGCCGCGTTGACATTCAACGAATCGAATCGCGGTATTGCGACGTGGCTCGCCGCGCCGGGTTCGATGGGCGCGTTAGACTTCATTTCGCCGACCGCAAACGTCGCGACCGCGTTCGTGGTTAAAGACCCGGCGCTCCTGGTTGACGATCTGCTCGGATTTTTAGAGACGGTTGACCCGAACTTGCGACGCAGTATGCAGGACATCGAAAAGCAGCAGGGTTTCGATATTCGCAACGATTTCGCCGCGCCGCTCGGCGGTGAGTTCGCCTTCGCGATTGACGGTCCTATCTTCCCGACGCCTTCGTGGAAAATTATCCTGGAAGTTTATGACCAGGCGAAATTGCAGGGAGCGTTCGAGCGCGCAATCGAAAAGTTGAACCAGTTTTCCGTGCTGCACGGCAAAGGCAAACTGAGCCTGGAGAATACGACTGCGGGCGACCGCACTTATTACTCTATTAAATCTGCTGACGCGGGAGTTGAAGTGCTGCATTACACTTACGTGAACGGTTACCTTATCGCCGCGCCGAGCCGCGCGCTGCTGGAACAGTCCATTGCGAATCGCGATGCGGGCAACACGCTCGCCCGTTCGTCGAGATTTATGAGCGCGCTGCCGCAGGACGGTAACACTAACTTCTCCGCGCTTCTTTATCACGATCTCGCGCCCCTCATGAAACCGCTTGCGGAAAGAATGAAGAATGCGGGCGGTGCAGAGTTGACGGAGGAACAGCGTCAAATGCTCGGTTCGATTGACGCGAATGCGCCGCCGACTCTGGCTTATGCTTACGCGCAGGGCGACCGCATTACGCTTGCGGCGAACACTGAGGGCGGCGCGTTCGGCTTAAGTCCGGCGAGTCTGATCGGTCTGCCGCATTCGTTCGAGATGCAGCACATTTTAATGAACGCAATGGGCGATAAGAACGTACAGAAGAAGTAATGAACTAAAGCAACGCCAGTCAGCCCGCCGTTTCTTTTGAATCAGGCGGGCTTTTATTTAGTAATTACTTTTAATCCGCCTCTGTTACCTGTTTTATTTGAAAACCTTTTTCCCGCGGAATTAGGTTTTAAAGATTTATGAGTATTTCTTCGACTTTTGACCGGATTCATTTAAAGGCAAAGCAAAACAGTTGGCTTTGGCTTTTTTCGATTTTTTGCCGCCTCGCTTTAGCACTCGGATTTATACCTGCGGCAATCGTCAAACTTATTGACGAGCGGTTCGCCAGCGGCTTACACGTTAATCATCCGATGGGGCATTATTTGGAAGCGCTTCACCTGACGGGCTATTACTACACATTTATCGGCGTCGCGCAGTTGGCGGCGGCGATTATGCTGCTGATTCCGCGCACGGCGACGCTCGGCGCGTTTATCTATTTTCCGGTCATATTGAATATTTGTATTCTGACATTCGCCACGCGTTTTGACGGCTCGCTTTTCACCGCGCCTTTGATGACGCTGGCTAATTTGTATATTCTCGGCTGGAATTATGAGAAATGGAAATACATCCTTCCCTTTAATGACATAACAAAGCAGAACAGCCTCGAAAGCGACGTTCAAACACAAGAAACTGTCGGGCAGAACGGCATCTTTTCCCGATATAAACCACGCTCGCTTTATGTGCGTTTCCGTATTTTTTTTAAACAACTTCTGAATGATAAATTCCCGATTCTTTTCTTTGCCGGAGTTTTTGCCGCCGTCGTCTTTTTTGTGGCACTCGTTCCAAGCCTTTACAGCGTCAGACCGCGCAACACTCTGCCGCAATGTCTAAGGCAATTTAAAGACAAACGCACCAAAGCAGGGGAAAATTTCTGCAATTGTATTCACACAAACGGCGAGCCGCTCAATAAATGTCTGAACGAATACAACAACGCTCCGAAGGATATTATTCAGACACCATAGAACCTTTTATTTATTAAAAGGTTGCGGTTTCAAAAGTTTAATTTGCAAAGTAAATCTAAAGGTTAATTAGAAAAGGCGTTTGCTATAATGACGGGCTGGCTGATGATTCAATAAATGTGATGGCGAAAAACCGGCGGACGATTTCGAGCGTCCATCGGTTTTTGTCGTATTATGTGGCGCGTGTTTATCAAAGGGAATTACATATTTGGCAGACCCGAATCCGGCAAGGAGAATATCAAATGAAAAACAACGTTATGTTAGCCATCGGGTCTCTGCTCTCGATTCTCTTCTTCACGTTTCACCATGCGGACGACGTTGTTCGCGGGATGGCACCGGGAGGTTTATCGAATCTCGTTCCGGTGATCTTCCTGGTCGTCTGGCTGTATGGAACAACGCTCGTGCTCGCAGAACGGCGGTCGGGGTACATTATCATCCTCGTCCTGTCGCTCCTTGGGTTGGGCATTCCCGTCCTTCATATGACGGGTTCGGGGCTTGTCGGCGGCGACATCGCCAACTCCGGCGGAGCCTTCTTCTTCGTCTGGACGCTCATCGCGCTCGGCGTGACCACGCTCTTTTCCGTCATTCTCTCGGCGCGCGGACTGTGGAGCCTGCAATGGGGCAAGTCCCGGTCAGTTCGACAACCCGAACTATAACGGGCAAAGAAGTTTGGGAGGCAAACTAACAAATGCAAACATACCTGGAAACACAAGAAAATTTATCGGCTTTGCATGAGCGAGCGCGTGAGGAAGGCGAAATTCGGATTAGACGCTACGACGGGCAGATATTTGTTCTCAAGGTGGAAACATCCGAGCGTTGCCCTTGACGCAGCAGGCATTGATTTAGGCATTTCGACCGAAGAAATCATCGAGTTTGTCCGCGAAGGGCGTGAAGATTATAAATCCTTTGAACATAACGTGAGGCGCAACCGTTATGATAGAGAGTATTTACAAAAACTGATAAACGTATGGTGATAACGACATGATAAGTGTTATCGAGCTTGAACAACTGAGCGTGACGTTTGGAAAACGTCCGATTCTGAAATCTCTCAACGGCGCGCTGGGCGGGCGCGCCATCGGCTTGCTCGGACCGAACGGGGCGGGCAAGACTTCGCTCATTCACACTTTGCTCGGCTTTCATCCGCCGACTTCCGGCACGGCGCGCATCTTCGGGCAAGATATTACGACGGACGCAAAGCAGGTACGTGCGACCGTCGGCTATATGCCGGAGAGCGATTCGTTTATCGCCAAAATGTCGTGCGTCCACTTCGTGCGTTTGATGGCGGAGCTTTCAGGCATTCCCGCCCGTCACGCGCTCGAACGCGCACACGAAGCTCTCTTTTTCGTCGGCTTGGGAGAAGCGCGTTATCGTCCGGTTGATAGTTACTCGCTCGGCATGAAACAGCTTGCGAAGCTCGCGCAGGCGATAGTTCACGGACCCAAACTGATTATTCTGGACGAACCGACTAACGGTCTCGATCCGCCGACGCGCAGCCGTATGATCTCGCTTATTCGTCAGATTCGCGACGGCGGGCGGGCGCGCATACTCTTGTCGTCTCATCTGCTGCGCGACGTGGAGGAGTGCTGCGACGAGATTCTCGTGTTGAAGGACGGGCACATCGCCGCCAATTGTAATCTGGAAGAGGAGCGCAAGGCGAACCGTAAATTTATCGAGCTTGAAACGCGCGGCGGCGACCGCGCGGCGTTTGTCGAAGCGATCAGCGGTTTAGGATGCGAGTACGCTCTGTCAGGCGAGCGCCGCATAAAATTAATTATGCAGGAGACGGTCGAAATCGGCGATTTGTATCGCATTGCGCTTGCACACGGGGTGCAGATTAGACGACTCAACTTCAAGCGCGATTCGCTTGAAGACATTTTCCTAAAGGCGATGGAGAACGGAAATATGAGGGATGGCGCGAGCGTATCAATCAATAACGGGAACGCGGTTGAGAACGCGAATGGAAACGGAGGGACGAGCAATGGCAGTTTATGAGCATTTGTACGGCGCGTATGAAGGCGAGTCGCATTCCGCGTGGTCGCGCTTTCTCGTGATACCGCGATACGCGCTGCGCGAAACTTTCAAGTCGAAGCTGTTTACGACGGTCTTTATCCTTTGCTTTATCTACCCGCTCGTCGCGACCATTCTGGTTTATCTGCATCATAACGTGAACGCGCTCGCGCTGCTGCAAATAAACGTTCGCGAACTGCTGCCCATCAATGCTTCGTTCTTTCGCTCTTTCGTAGAGCTTCAATGCGGGTTTGCTTTTATCCTGACGGTGCTCGTCGCGCCGCCGCTCATCTCGCGCGACTTGTCGAACAATGCTTTGCCGCTTTATTTGTGCCGCCCGCTTTCGCGCGCCGAATACGTGCTCGGCAAAATGGCTGTCGTTGTGTTCCTGCTGTCGTTAGTGACGTGGATTCCGGGCTTGCTGATCTTCTTTTTTCAAGCGTCTCTCGCCGGCTTCGGGTGGTTGTGGTCGAATCTGTGGATGATCTGGGCGATCTTCTCAGGATGCATGGTCTGGATCATCCTGCTGTCTTTACTTGCGCTCGCCGTGTCGTCGCTTGTCAAATGGCGCGTGGTGGCGAGCGGCGCGTTGTTAGGATTGTTCTTCGTGCCGAGCGCATTTGGCGAGATCGTCAATCAGCTTTTTCTGACACGCGCGGGACATTTGATCAGTTTGTGGGCGACGATGGACAGCATTTGGCGCGGGCTGTTCGGACTTTTCGTGCGGCAGACCGGACAAATTCGCGGAAAAGTCAGCAATCCGATTTACAATGAACAGTTTTTTGACATCGCACTGCTGGAGCCGCCGCTGTGGGCTTCGTGGCTGGTAATCGCGCTGGTCTGCGCCGTATGTGTTTGGCTGCTCGCGCGCAAGGTGCGCGCTTACGAGGTAATCAAATGACACCAACGACAACAACATCAACGACAACAAAATCGTCACCGACGCCCGCATCGCCCCCGGCGTCAACAACATCGCCCGCGTCCATTGCTTCCGCTTCTTCCGAAAAGATGATCGTGTTTGAAGACGTGTCGAAATTCTATGGCGAGATTCTCGGCGTTAACCGAGTTAATTTGCAGATCGCGCCGGGCATTACGAGTCTCGTCGGACCGAACGGGTCGGGCAAGACTACTTTGATGAATTTGATGACGGGGCTGCTCAAACCAACGCAAGGGCGCATACGTGTTCTCGGCACATCGCCCGACGAACCTGAAGCGATGTTTCAAAAGCTCGGTTACTGTTCGCAGTTCGATTCATTTCCGCGCGGCGCGACCGCACGCGAGTTTATCGAATTTTATCTGCGCGTCCACGGTTACACGAAACAGGAAACCGCCGAGTTGACCAATGCTGCGCTCGAACGAGTTTCGCTTTTAGAAGCGGCAGACCGCAAAGTTTCGTCGTTTAGTAAGGGAATGCGCCAGCGCGTCCGGCTCGCGCAGTCTATCGCGCACAATCCTTCGGTGCTTGTGTTGGATGAACCTCTGAACGGGCTTGACCCGATGGCGCGTGCCGAAATCATACGGTTGTTCCGCCAGCTAGCCGATGCGGGAATGTACCTTGTTATCTCAAGCCACATTCTGCACGAAGTGGATATGATGTCCGACAGCGTTGTGCTTCTGCATAACGGTTATGTCGTCGCGGAAGGCGAAGTACACGGCGTGCGTGATGAGATCGAAGAACATCCGATTCAGATTCTGATTCGCTGCGACCGACCGCAAATCCTGGCAGCGCGTTTGTTTGAACACGAGCAAACGCTCGAAGCGCGCATCCACGACGACCGTCAAGGCTTGTTTGTTAAAACGCGCCGACCGGATGATTTCTATCTATTGCTTAACAAGGTGATAACGGAGCAGAATCTTCAAATCGAATCGGTTGCGCCCGTTGATGATGATCTGAATGCCGTCTATCAATACTTAATTACATCCGACGGAGGGCAAACTCGATGAGTTCAACATCTGAGATCAGAGAACAGACCGCCGCAACAAATGTGAACCAGCCGAATGTGAGCAGGGCGCGAGCGTCTTCCTGGTCGCTCTGGACGCGGCAAACCGTTGCGATCTTGCGTCTTGAGATCAAGAAAAACTTTTTGAGCCGTCGCGCTCTTCTGCTCTATTTGATGGCGGGATTACCGCTCGTCCTGCTGTCGGCGCTCGCGCTCTTTCCGCCGCTGACGGACGAGTTGGGGAGTTTCAACGAAATGAGCCAGGTCTTTGCGGCGATTTACGGCGGGCTTATCCTTCGCACGCTCATCTTCTTCGGCTGCGCGTGGGTTTTTATGAATTTATTTCGCGGCGAAGTGGTTGACCGAAGCTTGCACTACTATTTTCTCGCGCCGGTCAGACGCGAAGTCCTTGTCATCGGCAAATATCTGTCGGGACTCATCGCGACAATCGTGTTATTCGGCATTACGACAGTCGGCTCGATGTTCATATACTACTTCTGGCTCTTCCCGTCAGAATCCATGCGATTCTTTTTCGACGGCGCGGGTGCAGGTCAGATGCTGGCTTATCTTGGAGTCACAATCCTTGCGTGCATCGGATACGGCGCGGTCTTTCTGATTGTGGGACTGTTTTTCCGCAACCCGATCATTCCCGGTCTGATGCTCTACGGCTGGGAGTGGCTCAATTTTCTGCTGCCGCCGCTATTGAAGAAGATAAGTGTGATTCATTACTTGACATCGCTCGTGCCCGTGCCGATGTCCGAAGGTCCGTTCGCGGTGCTGGTCGAACCGACGCCCGCGTGGATTTCCGTGCCGAGTCTTCTTATATTTACTGGCGTCGTGCTCTTTCTCGCGAGTCTGCACATACGCCGCATGGAGATCAGCTATGCAGGCGAATAATCGGAAATATATGCGCACGGATGAATTCTTACAGCTAACGATGAGAACGATTCGGCACGTTCGGAATGTGCCGCGCGCGACATTCTTATTTTCATCATTTTTAGGATTAGCCTTGCTGTTATCCAACTCGTTCGGATGTGCGCCATCTTCTTCGCAAGGCGACGGGAAACAGAGCGGGTCTGCTTCCGCGTCAAACGACTTGCCCGAAATTACCGATGAAAAGATTCGAGAAGAGATTAACGACGTTTATCTCAGAGAAGTGCCGGAAGAGAACGGAGCGGGCGAACCGATAAGTTGGAGAATTGATGAAGATGAGCCGAAGGAGTTCACCGTCGTCGATAAACAGATAGAAGGCGAGCACGCGACAATAATCATTGACATCAAAACCAGCTCATCGCCGGGCGCGCGTACGCCGCGACATTTGGCGGGACAGATTCGCACTAAGTGGGAGCTGCAAACCGGCTGGGCGTTACGAAAATGGGAGATTGTGGAGACTGAGAATATCTCGATGAAGTACAGAAATCTTCCTAAGCCGCCCGCGCAAAATTCCAACCGTTGATTATTTCTTAAAAACCTCGACCGCAGTTTATGTTGCGATTGACATAAGAAAACAGCCTGCGCAAATGAAAAAAGCATAATTTTGTGCTTGAAAATACAGCACCTAACGTCAATTCGGGATAAGTGCCGTTGAAAATTAAAGAGTTAGCTTAAAACAGAAGTTTCTTTGCGGTTCTTTGCGACTTTTCTTCGCGTCCTTTGCGGTTAATTCCGCTTTTTTAACCGCAAAGAACGCAAAGGTTTTTCGCAAAGTGCGCAAAGAATTGATTTTATTAAACTTTTATTATTTCATTATCCCGAACTCACGTTAACTACATAGCTATCCTGCCCGATAAAGCTCCTAGCCAAACTTCCGGGTCCGGTTCCTAGCCGAACGCCTGATGCGCGGGCATTTCTTTTCTGCCAATCTTCAGACAAAGGCGTTTTTGACGCAAAAAAATAAATTGGAGTTTAGAGATGGACACAAATAATTCTTTGGCTAATTTATCAGAGCAATTAGCGGCAGCAGTCGAAAAGGTTTCACGCTCAATCGTGGCTATTGACGCTCGCCCGCGTGTGCCGACGAGCGGAATCATTTGGCGCGAAGGCGTTATAGTTTCGACAAATCACACCATTCGTCGCGATGAAGACATTACGATTCAGTTGCAAGGTGGTGCAAGGCACGCTGTAACACTTGTCGGGCGCGACGCAGGGACTGACCTTGCCGTGCTGAAAATATCGGATGAAGCGGCGGGGCAATCTTTGCAGCCGGTTGAAATCGGCGATGCTGCAAATCTGAAAGTCGGCAACATCGTTTTAGCGGTCGGATGCACCGATGCGGAGCGCGGGGCGAGAGCAAGTTTTGGAATTGTTAACTCGGTAGCGGGCGCCTGGCGAACCTGGCGCGGTGACGAGATTGAGCGTTTTATCAGTCTTGATACGGCGATTTATCTCGGTTTTTCGGGCGGCGCTTTGGTTGATGCCGAAGGAAAAGTTTATGGTGTAAACACCTCGGCTTTCGGGCGCGGAACCGCCTTGACCATTCCGGCATCAACGGTAAGCCGGGTGGTTGAAACGCTATTGACAAGAGGAAAAATCGCTCGCCCGTATCTCGGCATCTACATGCATCAACCTATTCCGCTTTCGCAAAATCTGCGCGATAAATTAAATTTGCAACAAGCGAGCGGATTGATGATTGTAACAGTCGAACCGGATTCTCCGGCGGAAAAAGCCGGAATATTTATCGGTGACGTTTTGCTTCGATTGGAAGGCAGAGAAATGACCGATATTGTGGACATACAAACAATTCTCGGCGGACGCGAACCCGGAAGTGCGGTCAAAGCTGATTTGCTGCGCGGCGGGGAATTGAAGACGGTTGAAATTACACTTGAAGAACGCCCGGTAAGAAGCGAAAGACGGCACAGGCGCAGAAGATAATGTCTGAAAAAGAGGGCAGCGCTATAACGGTTTTTATCGTTGCAAGCTCGGCGATTGTTCGCGCCGGTTTGACTGCTTTGGTCGAAGCTGATGAGCGTTTTATTGTTGTCGGCAGCACGGCGGAGATTTCTACCGCGCTGCCCGACGATTCTTTCCAAACTCAAACGGCGGACGTATTACTGCTGGACATCGAAAACCAAAATGAAGATTGGTTTGAAGTCCTGCCGCAATCGGCAGGTTCATCCGAAGAAACCGGAGAATTTCCCGTAATCGTTGCGCTTGTGCCGGATTTAACAGATTTGGAATGGCTGACGGAGATGGTGCGCCGCAATATGCGCGGAATTTTGGGACGCGATGCAAATGAAAACGAAATAGCGGCGGCAATTGAAGCCGCTGCCAGCGGACTGCTCGTTCTTCCGCCGTTAATTGTCGAAACGATATTGCAGTTATTGGCGAACAACAGATCATTGCTGCTTCTCAATGCCGGAGATGATTTACCCGAAGAGTTAATTGAAGCTTTAACGCCGCGAGAGCAGGAAGTCTTGGGAATGCTGGCAGAGGGAGCGAGCAACAAATCAATAGCTCACCGCTTGAACATCTCGGAGCACACTGTAAAGTTCCACGTTTCTTCAATTTTTGGGAAACTCAATGTCACAACGCGCACCGAAGCGGTAACACAAGGGCTGAAAATGGGATTATTGCTTTTGTAAGATTCGCCGTTATCAGCAAAAAAATGCTTCGGAATAGCTCCTCCGCTCCGCCAATAAAATCAATGAATTAGCCGCCGTCCGGCGGCTTTTTTGTTTTTGCGGGACGCTTTTACTGTTGGAGGCGAAGCTCTCCCTTTGTTGCGGAATTAACGAATTCAAACTTGATGTTATCTCCGATTCCCGCCAAAGATTTGTATATCCATATTTCTCCCGATGAAATTGTCTGAACCGTGTCGGGTTTTCCGTGAGTAATAAAGATGCGCCCGCGGTCGGTTAACCAACCAGCCGTCTCGCCAAAGGCGAAGTTTTGATTGGCATAACTGATGCGGTTGTAGTATTCCCGACGAAACTCGTTTTCCTTTGTTTCGGGTTTGGAATCGCGTCTTAGCCAGAACGATTCAATAAATTGCTCGCGTTCTTCATCTGTATCTAGTTGAGAAAACGTTTGTTTTTCCGCTTCGGTTACAATATAGCGAACGTCGCTTTCCAGCCATTTTTGGTAAAATGATTTGGTACTCGCTTGCGCCGTCGGATTGGAAACGCGGCGGCGTTTCTGCGTTAAAAGATGTTTGACTTCATCGGACGCGCCGTATTGCAGCAAGTCAGTCGTCGAACCCAAAGTTAAGTCGGGCTTGTAATCCGGGTCATTCAAAATCCACAAGCTCCAGCTTCCGCCGTTGCTGACAATCGGCGCGCTGGAAATTAGCTCATAACGCTCGTCATTCGCTTGAAAAGCGATTTTCGAGTTTTCAAGAATTGCGTCTTTTCGAAAGCTAAAACCGTCCTGCGGAAAAAGAGAAAAGATAAAGCGACCTTTTTCGGGAATATAAATATAAATCGCCGAACCTTCGATAATGCCTTCCCACTCGCTTCCGCGAATCGGGCTAAGCGCGCCGTTAACGAGCAGTTTCGGCGAGGTCAATCTCAGCTTTATATCATTAAGCGTAAAATCTTTCGCCTTTTGACGATTAAATAAATTATCGTTGCCGCCTGAGCCGAAACCTGCGCTTTTTGCCCGTGAGGTGAATAAGGAATCATCGGAAGTGGTTTGCGGTTTTTTCGTCGTGATTTTGATTAAATCAACGATTTTAACTTTGGTCTGCGGATTAACCAGAACGTCCAGAGCGATTGTGTCGCCGTCTTCGACAATCATATCTTCCGGGTATTTCGGCAGCGAACGTATCGTCAAATCGCTCAACCGCATTTGTTCGGGCGGATTGATTGAAAGCGGTTTGATGGAAACTTTGAATTTATTAGGCTCGGCTTGCGATTCGATGACTAAATCGTAACCGAAATAGACGCCGCTCGCTTTATCCGCCAAAACGCGGTGAACGCGGCTTTCCTTTTCGGTTTCGTTATAGCCGGTAAAATAAACGCTGCCGAACGATTGTTTCGTGGCATCGGGCGAAGATGTTTCGATTTTGAAAATTACCGAAATCCCTTTTTTGTTGAAGCTGACGGAAGCCTGCTGAGCCGCCGCGTCGTTTGCGGCTGCGAAAAAGCAGCAAAATGCCAAACACATAGCCAACACATATTTATTTTTCATCTTCTTTAACTCCTTTAATAATTTTCGCGTTAATCTCCGCCGACGGTTGAAAGCCTTTCAAGCTCACGTCGGTAAAATAACCGTTGTTTGCGACAACGCTCGACAAAGGCAAATCGCTTTGCCGCAGAATATCTAAAGATTTACTCTTTTCGTTTTTATTAATTTTTGGTTGAGGCACATATATCGTGCGCGTCACAATTTTTTCTTTGATTACCGGAACTTCGACTACAACGGTTTTAACTTCTGTTTGTTCAGGCATCGGAATCGGAGCTTTCGTCGTCTCGCCCAACTGCTCTGAGATCGAAATCGAGGTTGAATAGATTTTTCCAAGTTGGAATGCTGTCCAGAATCCTACAATTGCCAAAATCAAAAGCGCTGCAAATGCGGGTTTCGGAACGGCAAATGTGCCTAAGATAAATCGCCGCCAAATTGGAACTGTTGCGTGCTGCTGACGAAAAGATTTCATTATGCGCGCGTCGAGCGCAGCGGACGGCAACGGAATTTGGCTCATTTGCAATAACGTCGAAAGAGAAGCGGCTTCTTCTTTCAATTCGCGGCAAACGGAGCAAACCTGTAAATGATGCTCGACCGCATCTTTGAGCGCGTCGTCCAATTCATTATCGTTTAATGCTTCAATATTTTTTTTATTTTCAATGCACTTCATAACATTTATCTTTTGCGGTAGCGATATAGGCGGCAAGCTGTTTGGCTAAAGTTTGCCGGGCGCGATGCAGCCGCGCTTTAACCGATCCCAGCTCGCTTTCCGTCACTCTTGCTATTTCTTCGTATGAAAGCTCCTCGTATTCGCGCAGGACGATTACTTCTCGCTGAAGCGGCGGCAGAGCGGCGACACAGGCGTCAATTTGCGCCGCAAGCTCCCGATTGAGCAAGTTCGAAAGCGGATTGTTCGTTGTTTCGTCTTCCAGAGCATCGAAATTTTCAACCTCATCGAATCCGATATCCGAATTGTGTTTACGCCGCAGATGATTCATCACTTGTCTGCGGGCTACGGCGCAAAGAAATGTCAATAGCGAACCGCCTCGTTCCGTCCGGTATCGCGCCGGGTGTTCAATCAGAACCATAAAGGTTTCGTGCGTGATGTCTTCGGCGAGCGTTTTGTTGATCGTCATCCGGTAAATAAAACCATAAACGCGATTACGATAAAGAGAATAGATTTCATTAAATGCAAGCTCATCGCCTCGTGCGATTTTTTTGATTAAATTGTCTTCGGTAATCTTGTTCAATTTGATTCAGCCCGGAAGCCTAAAATTAGCTCACTTGATTTCTTATTGTCTTGAGACAGGGAAAAGTTTCATCCTTGACGTAATTATTTTGTGCAAATGGAAAACAGAGCTGTTTATCTTGAGACATTTGGTTAATAAGTCTGCCGCTTTACATATCTAGAGCGACTCAACATAGTATGTCCGTGTCAGTACCGCGAACGGTAGTGAGCGGGTCATTAACAAACCCGCTCACTACCGTTCGCGGTACTGACTGTGATGCCTGATTTAACCGGACAATGATTCCATAACCGCTCTAAAATCTCATTACAGCAACTCTGATAGTTGCTGCATTTGGATCGGAAGCAATCGAGCCGGTGGAATTACATCTTCTAATTTTTACTCTATCGGCGGCTGAAACATAGCCGGTAAAATTTGTGCCTGTAATTGAAGCTAAGTTTGACGGTACGCCGATTTGAACTACGTCTCCGTCCTGCGCACCCTGAACGACAATCGGGTTCGAGTCTTCGCAAGAATTGGCACGAGTTGCGCCGAAATCAATCGAAGCCGTAACCGATAAAACTTTCGTAATCGCCGCGCCGCTGCCGACCGTCAGGCTATTTGTTGAAATGTTGTTAGTGATTGTGCCGCCTTTGATGTCCGAAGCGGTCAGCGAAGTAAACTTGTCTTCGATTGCTCCTTTTGTCGGCACTTCGGTCGAGCCGTTCCATTTTCCGGCGTTATAAGGATCAGCCGGGACTGTAATCGGAACGTTTGATGCTACCGAATTAAGACCAATTGAAAATCTATCAACAAAGGCGCTGCCGTTCCAGGTAAAGAAAATATGCGGATTGTTGTTATTGCTGGGGGCGAAATATCCGAGCGAGCGGTTTAAATATCCCGTGCCGCTGTCCAAGACCGCGATTTGAGCGAGCGAGTTGGCGCTGCCGATTGTTGTTTTGTAGCCAAAAGTGACGCCGGGCGCGCCGTTCGCTCCGGTGGAGGCTGCTTCGTTAACGACCAATAATCCGTTCATTTTATCCGCCAATCCGGTGTTGCCCGATGCCGAATAAACGGCGGCAACCGCGCCGCCGACCGGAGTCGTACCGATAAAATCATTTCCGGTAAACGAGATGCCGTAGGCGTTCAGCGTTCCCGAAACCCCGATTAGGTTTGTGCCGCCTTCAAAACGGTTTCCGACAAAAGCGACGCCGCGCGACGTGACCAATTCGATGACATTTCCAGTTCTTCCAGATTCGGAAAAAGTATTGCCGACGAAAGCGGCTCCGGCGACTTTGACTTTAATCAGATTTCCCGTTGCTGGCGGCGCGTCATAGCCTTTGTTTGATTCAAAATAATTGTTTGAAAACAATAGAGCGCGCGATGTGAAAAGCTGCGCGTCGTCGGTTGTTACAGCATAAGAGTCCGACGCGCCGCCGGAAAAGGTATTATTAATCATCGTCCACCATTGACCGGGGGATTTGATAGCGGCGCGGGTTTGCAATTTAAAGTGATTGGCTTCGATCAGAATTACGTTCGAGTCGGATGTTGTAATCGCGCCTACAATCGCAACCGAACCGCCGATGAAATTAGAATCGCGCACTTGCGAGGTGATGGTTCTATCCAATGTGAGCAAAGTCGCCGCGCTGTTTACCGCCATAAAACTACAGCTTTCGATGTTTAGATGAACGGTGTCGCCCCTCGGAACGGAATCGCCGCCTTGAACGAGGACGCCCGAAAACGTTTTGGGAACATAAAACCTCATATTTTTGAAGGCAATGCCGCGCGTTGAAACGAGCTTGATTGCCGGAGAATTCGTGCCGTTGTAGCTGAGCGTCGGTCTTCCGCCGATATATTCAGATTCGTGACCTTCAAAGGTAATGTTGTTGGAGAGAGTAAAATCAAGTTGGTTGTTGAATGTGTAATCGTAATTCCCGAACACGATTGTCGCGCCGCTTTGTTCTACGCCCGCACCGAGCGAATCCACAACCGCGTTTATCGCCGACGCATCATCCGTTGAATCCTGTCCGGTCGCGCCCCACCACTCGACAGGCAGCCTGCGAGTTTTGGAGTTCTGGAAATCAACTTTTCCCGAGCCGTCGAAAATCCGCTCCGGCGGAGCTTCCAAAGAGCCGTTGATGCTTATGGTGACGCCGGGATTGATACTGAATTTTCCGCCCGATTTAAAGACAAGCGGAACTGAAATCGTTTTGTTGGCGGCAAAAATCCGATTGTCGGTAATGACAAGGGATTTGCCTTGAGTTTGGGCGATTTTCTCGGCTTCGGTGAAGTTCTGGAAAGCAGCCGCATAAACTTCGCCGCCGACATTAAGCTGATCCGGGCGATTAGGTTTTGCCTCCTGACCGAAGACTGAAAGCGAAAGTAAGAGTAAAATAGAACAAAAAAAGGTGATATTCATAAAAAATCTTCTCAAATGTGAATCAGGAATAAAAAATCTCTGCGCCCTTTGCGCTGACCTTTGTGTCCTTTGCGGTTAACTTTTCTATGCTTTTACCGAATTAAACCGCAAAGGACGCAAAGGTTTCTCGCAAAGGGCGCAGAGGAGAATTTGATTCCTGGTTTTCAAGCTCCGCTCTTGAGTTGCATCATCTATAATTATCCTCGATAAAAGTGAAATAAAAATACCGCAAAAGTTTTTATTGCAGAGACGGCTTTATCGTGGTAAATAACTATTCTTAATTTCTTAGCAATTAAACAATAAACTTGCTTTGTTATTCCAACGAACTACGAGGAACTCGGAGATGGCTTTTTCACGACGTGACTTTTTGAAGAATGCAAGTTTGGCAACCGCTTGCGCGATTACTTTGCCGGCTTGGATTTTGGACGCAGAAGCGGCAATCGGCGAACGGTTCGCCAACGATAAAAACAAAGTTGCTGACGCGGCGCTTGCAACGGCGAAAAAGCTCGGCGCTTCTTACGCCGACATTCGCATCAATCGTTACCGCACCGAATTTATTTCAACGCGCGAGCGGCAAGTGCAAAATCTCGCCCGCAATCAAAATTACGGTTTCGGCGTCCGCGCTCTGGTCAACGGAACCTGGGGATTTGCCGCTTCGCCGGACGTGACGGAAGAAAACGCCCGGCGCGTGGCGCAGCAGGCGGTCGAAATCGCTAAAGCAAATTCACAGTTTCAGCGTAAAAAAATCAAGCTCGCGCCCGTCGAAAAAGTTGTCACAAGCTGGCGCAGCCAGTTTCAAAAAGACCCGTTTGAAGTTCCGATTGACGAAAAAATTGCGTTTCTTTTGAAGCTCAACGAAGAGGCTTTGAAAGTTAAAGGCGTCAGTTTTGTCAATTCGGGAATGAATTGGGTAAACGAGCAGAAGTTTCTCGCCACTTCGGACGGCTCACGGATTGACCAATACATCGTTCGCGGTTTTCCGAATTTCACGGTGACTGCGACAAACCGGCAGACCGGCGATTTTCAATCGCGCAATTCCGGCAGCGAAGGAAACAGCGCCGGATACGAATATCTCGACCAATTTGACTGGATCGGCGACGCCCGAAAAGCGGGCGAGGAAGCCGTGATGAAGCTCTCGGCAAAATCGGTCGAACCCGGAAAATACGATTTGATTCTGCATCCGTCGCATCTGTTTTTAACGATTCACGAATCGGTCGGACACTCGACCGAGCTTGACCGCGCATTGCTGTGGGAAGCAAATTACGCCGGAACTTCGTTTTTAACACCCGACAAAACCGGCAAACTCCAATTCGGCTCGAAAATCGTCAACTTTTTCGCCGACCGAACGCAGCCCGCCGGAATGGCGACGGTCGGTTACGACGACGAAGGCGTGCCGGGACAAAAATGGTATCTCGTCAAAGACGGCGTGTTTGTTGACTGGCAAACAACTCGCGATCTGGCGGCTCGCGTCGGCAGAGAAAAATCTTACGGATGTCTGCACTCCGATAGCTGGAGCAGCGTGCCGTTTCCGCGAATGCCGAACGTTTCGCTCGAACCCGCGAAAGAAAACGTCACGGCTGACGATCTAATCGGCGGCGTGGAAAAGGGAATTATGATTCACGGTCGCGGCAGCTATTCGATTGACCAGCAGCGCTACAATTTCCAATTCGGCGGGCAAACCTTCTGGGAAATCAAAAACGGCAAAGTCGCCGGAATGCTCCGCGATGTCGCTTATCAATCGCGCACGACCGATTTCTGGAACGCCTGCGACGGACTCGGCGGTCAGGCGACTTATCAACTGCCCGGAACTTTCAACGACGGCAAAGGCGAACCCGGACAATCAAACGCGGTCTCGCACGGCTGTCCCGTCGCGCGTTTTCGACAAATTAACGTTTTAAATACATCCGCACAGCGGTCATAAATTATTAGTGTGAGTCCAGAGAGTCTGGGGAGTCATGAGTCAAAAAATAATTCTTCCGACTCTCCAGACTCTCTGGACTCACGACTCACGACTTTAAAAATATGTTATTAACCGAACAGGAAGCCCGAACGATTACCGAAAAATTGCTCTCTTTTGTCAAAGCCGACGACGCGAATGTGGGCGTTAACAGCGAAAACCTAGCTTTCTTACGTTTTGCCGATAATTCGTTTTTGACGAGCGGGCAGACCGAAAATCGCAGCGCGAGCGTGACCGTCTGGATCGGCGGAAAGCGCGGTTCGGCAAACACAAACGATTTGGACGACGCTTCTTTGCGCGCGACGGTCGAACAAGCCGAACAGATTGCGCGTCTCGCTCCGGTTGACCGCGAATATTTGCCGAGTTTGGGCAAGCAAACTTATAAACCCGTCAACGCTTTTGTCGAAGCGACCGCGAATATCTCTCTTTCCACCCGCGCCAAAGCCATCGGCGACATTTTGACGATGAGCGAAAAGGAAAAAGTCATTACCGCAGGCTTTCACCAATCGCGCGCTCGCGCTTCGGCGTTTGCGACCAAAAACGGAAACTTCGGTTTTGACAGAACAACGGTCGTCAGCTTGTCCGTCACGCCGCGCACGGCTGACGGAACGAGTTCGGGTTATTTTTCGCGCAATCACTTTGACGTTTCCAAGCTCGACACAAACCGCATCGCCCGCGAAGCGATTCGCAAAACTCTCGAAGGTCGCAACGCTCGAACGATGGAACCGGGCATTTACAACGTCATTCTCGAACCACAGGCGGTTGCCGATATTCTGGGCGGTCTGGCGTTCGGTTTTGACGCGCGCAGCGCCGAAGAAGGTCGCAGCCCGTATTCGATGGCGGGCGGCAAAACGCGAAAGGGCGAGAAGATTTTTGACGAAAGCGTCAGCATTTACAGCGATCCGTGGAATCCCGATTTGCCCGGCTCTCAATCGGCGCAGGGCGGAATTCCGGCGCAGCGAATTTATCTCGTCAAAAACGGCGTGCTGGAAAATTTAATCTTTTCGCGTTTCTGGGCAAAACAAAAAGGCGGCGAGCCGACGCCCGGACCCGTCAATACGATTATGGAAACGAGCGCGAAAACGGCGACGATGGACGAAATGATTCGCTCGATGCAGAAAGGCTTAATCATCAGCCGTTTCTGGTACATCCGCTCGACCGATCCGCGCACCGCAAGCTCTACGGGACTTACGCGCGACGGCGTCTGGTATGTTGAAAACGGTAAAATTCAATATCCGGTTAAAAATTTCCGCTTTAATCAATCGGTCGTGCAAATGCTCGCGCCCGGAAACGTCGAAATGATGGGGACGCCCGAACGAGTCGGAAGCGGAGAAGGCGGAAATGCCTCGCTCCTTCCGGCGTTAAAATTAAAGGCTTTTAATTTTACGTCGCAATCCGAAGCTGTTTAATTATGGTATTAATATACTTGATTCAGCGGCACATTTTTACCGGCTAATCCTGCCATCTTTTATTTTGCAGCGGCGTGAAAAAAAATCCTGAAAAAAAATATCTGAGTGATGATAGTTTTTTGTCGGTTTTGGTGCGTTAGTTAATGAAGGCAAAAAAACACGAAAGGGCAGGAACGCGATTGACTTAATTAATACGTGTAAAGCGAAGATTTGTCATCCCAATTTCAAATCATTTCTCTTGATAAAGAGAGATAAATTGGTAGCAGCGTTTTCTGAGTTAGCTATATTAATGCCTTAATTATCAGCTTTTGCGCACTCTGTATTTAAAACCAAAAAGAATTTAGGCAAAAATAAAATACAAATGCGTCCGGCTGTAGGAGGAAAAAGTTGAACAGATGAGGCGCGTTAATGGAATGAATCAGGCTAAAAATGAAAATTGATGATTATCATCCAAACCCGAGACAATAAATACTTTAAATGGTGAAATTGAGGGTTTTGTAAAATTAGAGTTCTTAACTTGACAAATCCATTTTTTTGATTAAACTTCAAATGTTCAGCCTTCTAGCTTAACTTGGTCGTCCGACTAAAAAACCACGACTAAAATCCCGTCTTAAATTAAAGGAGATTTCTATGACTTTGAGAAATAAATGGCTCATTAAAGCCTTAACAGTAATTGCATTCGCTTTCGTTTCTACTACACTTGCTCAAGCACAAGCCACTCGAACATGGGTTTCAGG
This sequence comes from Pyrinomonadaceae bacterium, assembly GCA_036387315.1. Classification (GTDB taxonomy): domain Bacteria; phylum Acidobacteriota; class Blastocatellia; order Pyrinomonadales; family Pyrinomonadaceae; genus JALZCH01. The sequence continues at coordinate 9,576 of DASVTY010000053.1, read as the reverse complement.
CGTCGGCGACGATGTAAACCCGTGCAGCCGAACCGCTCCCTGTAAAACATTCGCCGGAGCAATATCCAAAACCGCTAAAGGAGGGCAAATTAGCATCCTTGATCCCGGCGGTTTCGGCGCCTTAACAATCACCAAAAGCATTACGGTTGATGGCGCCGGGATAATCGGTTCTGCATTGAATTCCGCTGTTAGCGGATTTACTGTCAACATAACTGACCCTGCCGATACAGATGCGACTGTAATTTTGCGCAATCTGCAAGTAGACGGTGCCGGCGTCACTAAAGGAGTAAATGGAATTAGAATTTTAGCAGCTAAAACTGTGGTTGTTGAAAATGTAACGGTTATCAATCAGAGCAATCGCGCTATTACCGATGAAAGAACAACTGCCGGAGCGGGCAATCTCTTTGTAACCAATTTTAGCAGCTATAATATCGCTCAATCCCACATCGCCATTACTCCTGGTGCGGGTGCAACCGTAAACGCTGCACTAACCAATGTACGTTTAGAAAGAAGCACCAGCAATTCCGGTTTAGTGGTTACGCGAAGCGCCAATGTTCTGATCAGAGATTCGGTTATCTCCGGTAACGCCGGCACCGGAATCTTTGTTGAAGAGACAGCCGGTAGCGTTGATGTAAATGTCGAGAATTGCACAATTACAAACAACGCAACGGGTGTTGCTGTATTCAGCGGTGCGCCGATTGTCCGTCTCTCCAACACAATGATTACCGGAAACGCGACAGGATTGTCAGGGGTAAACATTTTTTCCTTTGGAAATAATAGAATTGCAGGAAATAACGCCGGGAACGGACCACCGTCGGGCGGGACAATTCAGCCGCAGTAATATCTAGTGGAAAAGCGGGCAAATACGACTAGCTTTTTCTTTGGAAAACTTTCGCGAAACCCTTAACGCGCGATTCATCCCAAAAACAAAAAAAGCCGTTTTGATGACGGCTTTTTTTGTTTTTGGGCAGGCTTGATTGAAACAAAAAAAAAATCAGTTTATCTTTCGATATAACATTCTTTGAATTGAAAGTGAACAATTGGTTTTCAGAACGAACAAAAATGAAACGAACAATCAGAATTAAAACAACCGCGCTTTTGCTTTTTTGCTTTGTTTTTCAATCGCTGCCGCTTGCACAGGCTCAACAAATTGACGCAAACATCAACGACCGCATTCGTAAAGAAGCGATGGACAATTCGCAGATTATGCGAACTCTGCATTTTTTTACAGACGTTTACGGTCCGCGCTTGACCGGCTCGCCGAATCATCGAGCGGCTGCCGAATGGGCTGTCAAACAAATGAAAGACTGGGGTTTTGACAACGCCCAATTAGAGGCTTGGGATTTCGGACATCCCGGCTGGCTCAACGAACGGGCTTCGGGGTTTATCACCGCGCCGGTCAAAGATTCGCTGGTCTTTGAAGTTCTGGCTTGGACGCCGAGCACAAAAGGCGTAGCGCAAGGTCAGGCATTTAGAATGACTCTGCCGGAAAGACCGACGCAGGACGAATTAACGGCTTATTTCAACGGCATCAGAAACGATGTCAGGGGAAAAATGGTTTTAATCGGAAAACCGCAAGTTCTTCCGGTTAACTTCGAACCGCCCGCAAAAAGAATCAACGATGAAGACCTCAAACGTCGTTTCGACCCGAATGCAGCGCCGCAACAGCCTCCTTTTCAGCAGAGACCGCAACCGCAGCAGACTCCGCGCCCCGGGCAGGTAGGCGTCGCGCAGTTATCCGAACAACTCGATAAATTTCTGCTCGATTCGGGCGCACTCGTTCGCATCAGCGATGCCGGACGCGAACACGGTCAGATTCGCGCTTTTAACAACCGCACGTTCGATGTCACGAAAGTCGTTCCGACCGTCGTTATGCGAAACGAAGATTACGGCAGAATCTGGCGTCTTTTGGATGGCGGAACTCCGGTTTCGCTCGAATTCGACATTCGCAACAACACTTATCCCGAAGGCAGAACTTCTTACAACACAATCGGCGAAATCAGGGGCAGCGAGAAACCGGACGAAGTGATTATGCTCGGCGGACACCTCGATTCATGGCACGCGGCGACCGGCGCGACCGACAATGCCATTGGGTGCGCGATAATGATGGAAGCCGCGCGTATCTTAAAAACGCTTGGCGTAAAACCTCGCCGCACGGTTCGTGTTGCTTTATGGAGTGGGGAAGAGCAAGGCTTGCTCGGTTCGCAGGCTTACGTCAAAAAACATTTCGGCTCGTTTGAAGCCCCGGTTGCCGGTTACGAGAAATTCGGCGGGTATTTCAACATTGACAGCGGCACGGGACGCGCTCGCGGATTATCGGTTTTCGGACCGCCTGAAGCTGCCGCCGTTCTGCGAGAAGCTGTCGCGCCGTTTGTCGATTACGGAGTTGTCGGCGCGTTAAACTCGCGCAGTCGCGGCTTGGGCGGTTCGGACAACACTTCGTTTAACCAAGCTGGTTTGCCCGGAATCGGCGTCGCCCAAGACCCGGTAGAATACGGCACTCACACCTGGCACACGAATCTCGACACTTACGAGCGAATTGTCGAAGACGACGTGAAAAAATCTGCGGCTGTAATTGCGGCGGCGGTTTACGCGCTCGCAATGCGCGACGAATTGCTACCGCGCTACAAACGCGAAGAAATGCCGGTATTGCCGAACGCTGCGCCCGCACCTTCGCCAAGCCCGGCGGCATCGCCGACTCCGCGCAGAAATTAATTTTTTAGCCACGAACAAACACAAACGGACACGAAAAACTGATTTTCTTTCGTGTCCGTTTGTGTTTGTTCGTGGCTAAATTTTCTTTAATTTTTAGCGGCGGAATATTCTTTCCAATTCATCGGCTGGCTTCCGTCGTCGAGCCGAACCATCGAAATCGCGCCCGGCGCGGGGCAAACCAGATAACAAAGATTACAGCCGACGCACTCGTGCTCGTCCACAATCGGAAAACGCTTGTTATCAACCATTGTAAAATCAATGCACTGATGCGCGCCGTCTTCGCAGGCGATGTGGCAGAGATTGCACTGAATACAATTTTCGTTGTTGACGCGGGCGACGACTTTGTAATTCAGGTCAAGATTGCTCCAATCGGTCACTCGCGGAACGGATTTTCCAATGATGTCATTGACCGAAGCAAAGCCTTTTTCATCAAGATAATTGTTCAAACCGTCAATCAAATCTTCGACAATTCGATAACCGAAATGCATCACCGCGGTGCAAACCTGAATGGTTCCCGCGCCGAGCAGCAGAAATTCCACCGCGTCGCGCCACGTATTAATTCCGCCGATACCGGAAATCGGAATGTTGAATTCCGCATCGCGCGCCAGTTCCGAAACCATATTGAGCGCAATCGGTTTGACGGCAGTTCCGCAATAACCACCGTGCGCCGCCATTCCGCCGACGTTCGGGTAGGGAATCATCGTCTCGATGTCCACGCCCATCACCGAATTGATTGTATTTATCAAAGAAACAGCGTCCGCGCCGCCTTTCTGCGCGGCGCGACCCGGCGGAACAATGTTCGTGACATTCGGCGTGAGCTTTACGATAACCGGAAGCGCCGAAACCTCTTTAACCCACTCGGTGACCATACAAGTGTATTCCGGCACTTGTCCCATCGCCGAACCCATTCCACGTTCCGACATTCCGTGCGGACAGCCGAAATTCAGCTCAAAACCGTCAGCGCCGGTGTCCTGCGCCCGCTTGACGATTTCGTGCCACGCCTCGCGCTTCGATTCGACCATCAAAGAAACAATTACGGCGTGTTTCGGATATTTCTTTTTGCACTCGTAAATCTCTTTCAGATTCACTTCGAGCGGGCGGTCTGTAATCAATTCGATGTTATTCAAACCGATCATCCGCATCGCGCCGTGATCAATCGAAGCCAGACGTGACGAAACATTGACAATCGGCTCGCCTAAAGTCTTCCAAACCGCGCCGCCCCAGCCCGCGTCAAAAGCCCTCTCGACCATCGAACCCATATTCGTCGGCGGCGCGCTCGCCAGCCAAAACGGATTCGGCGATTTTATGCCCGCGAAATTTACGCTTAAATCTGCCATAATTTTGATTCCTATAAAAATTAATGCTGTTTAATTGCGCCGGTTTCTTCAATCATAGGCAAACGCGCTCCGGCAAATTCAACTTGTTCGCCGGTCAAACTGAAATGAATTCCTTGAGCGGCTAATTTGCCCATTTGCGAAGCGTCAACCGCTTCTTTTCCGCCGTTGACGCAATCGCCGCCCGCGAAGTATTTCGGATTTGTCGTCTGCATCGTTTCTTTGTTGACGATGATGCGCCCGCCGGAATCTAATTCGAGATTCGGAATTTGCTCGAAAAACGAACGCTGTTTTTGTTGTCCGATGGCTTTGATAATCACATCGCACGGGATTTCAAAAACCCGGTTCGACCCGTCGGTTTTCTCGCAGCGCAGAGACAGACGCGATCCGTTTTCGCCCGGCAGAATCGCAATCGGCGCGGCTTGCCAGACAAATTCAACTCCGTCTTTTTTCGCCAGCTCGTATTCGTATTCGTAAGCAGGCATTTCCTTGTCGGTTTTGCGGTAAACCATCAAAACTCTTTCCGCCCCCAAGCGTCGCGCCTGCGTCACGGCGTCAACCGCCGTATTTCCCGCGCCGATTACGGCAACTGTTTTTCCGAGCGGAATCGTGTTCCATTCGCGCGTTTTGACGCGCTCGATAAAATCCAGTGCGTCATAAACGCCCGCCAGATTTTCGTCCGAAACGTTCAAACGATTTGTCGCGCCCAAACCGATTCCGAGGAAAATAGCATCGTGATTTGCTTCCAAATCTTGAAGCGAAACGTGCCGCCCGATTTCGATATTCTGGCGAAATTCCACACCGAGACGTGCAACCATTTCGGCTTCCGCAACCGAAACTGCTTGAGTGATTTTGTATTCTGCCATTCCATAAGTATCAAGTCCGCCCGGCAAAGGCTTTTTGTCATAAATCGTGACGGCATAGCCAAGTCTGGCAAGAAAAGTCGCACACGATAATCCGGCGGGACCTGAGCCGATGACGCCGATTGATTTTCCGTTCGGCGCGCCCGCTTTTAAAACGTCGCGGTTTTTGCTCATCACAAAATCGGTCGCGTATCGCTGGAGCCTGCCGATTTCAATCGGCTTTTGCATCAGAGTTTTTTCGACGCAAGCGCCTTCACACAAAACTTCGACCGGACAAACGCGGGCGCAGGTCGCGCCAATCGGATTGGCTTCAAAAATTACGCGCGCCGAACCCGTCAGATTACCGCTCGCAATTTTTTTGATAAACGACGGAACGTCAATGTGCGTCGGACAAGCGTGCACGCAGGGCGCGTCGTAGCAATAAACGCAGCGGTTGGCTTCCAGAATCGCTTCGGCTTCGTTTAAAGGCGGCGCGATTTCTCGAAAATTGCGTTCGATTTGTTCGATATTTAGCGGTGAATGATGAACGACTGACATAGATTTTTGCCTCACATTTCGGCTTCGACTTCAATTTCAATTAACATCTCGGCATCAACTAATGCTGAAACTTCAACCATCGTCGCGCAGGGTTTTATTTCACTGAAAAACTCGCCGTGCGCTCGTCCGTATTCTTCCCAGCGCGAAATGTCCGTGACAAACATTCTCGTCCGCACGACGTTTTCCAATCCCGCGCCCAAGCCTTTCAAAGCGCGTTCGATATTGCGAATTGTCTGAGCCGTCTGTGCGTAAGCGTCGCCAACGCCGACAATCGCTCCGTTTTCATCGGTCGCCGTCGTTCCTGTGACATAAATCCGCTCGCCTACTTTGACGGCGCGCGAATAGCCGACGATTGATTCCCATTTCGTGCCGGAAAAATAACGCTGTCTTTCTTGCATAAAATTAGCCGCAAATTCTTTATTTATTTTGGAGAGCCGTATGGTTTTCTCTGGTCACTCGGATCAGAAAGCGCAACGCTTCGTTGACTGATTCTGAACTGGGAAAGTTTTCGGCTACATCAGAATCTAAGACAACAGTTCTTTGCGTTTGATTGTATTTCTCCGCGAAACGATTTGGTTTTGCCCGAGAATAATCGAATCTGTATTCGGGCGACATTTCTTCTTTTTTATTCGGCATTTCCGTAATCCTTTCTTTCCTGTGAGGTCGGCGGTCTCGCGCTGATAATTCTAACAGTATCGTTTTCGCGTTCGGTAAAAGAAACCAACAAAAGCCGATTTTTAATCGAATGACCGATGATTATTTCGCGTTTTTCGTCAATTGAATGTATCTCATCGTCAAAAATTTTAGCCAGTGGGTCACCAAAAACCGTTTCTGCTTCGGCAAAATCAACTTTATGTTTTTTTAGATTTGCCGCAGCTTTTTTCGTGTCCCATTCAAATTGCATCTTTTTAATCAGCTACAAGCGAGCCGTAGGCATCCGGTCGTCTGTCTCTGAAAAATTGCCAGGTGTTGCGGACTTCGCGAATCATATCGAAATTCAAATCCGCTACGACTAATTCGTCTTTGTCGCGCGAGGCTTCGGCGACGATTTGACCGCGCGGGTCGCAGAAATAGCTTTGACCGTAAAATTCGCCGATGTTCCAGGGCGCTTCCGTGCCGACGCGGTTGATCGCGCCGACGAAATAACCGTTGGCGACGGCGTGTGCGGGCTGTTCGAGCTTCCAGAGATATTCCGAAAGTCCGGCGACGGTTGCTGACGGATTAAAAATAATTTCAGCGCCGTTTAAACCGAGCGCACGCGCGCCTTCGGGAAAATGCCGGTCGTAGCAAATATAAACGCCGATTTGCGCGAAAGCCGTTTTGAAAGTCGGATAGCCGAGATTACCCGGACGAAAATAAAACTTTTCCCAAAAGCCGGGATTGACGTGCGGAATGTGAGTTTTGCGATATTTCCCCAGATATTTGCCGTCGGCGTCAATAACGGCGGCTGAATTGTAATAAACGCCGGTGATTTCTTCTTCGTAAATCGGCACAATCAAAACCATTCCGAATTCTCGCGCCACATCCTGCATCATTTTGACGGTTTTGCCGTCGGGAATTCTTTCGACCGCTTCGTACCAGCGCGTTTGCTGTTCGGCGCAGAAATAAGGCGTCGTGAAAATCTCCTGAAAACAAAGCATTTGCACGCCTTTCCGGGCGGCTTCTTCGACCATTTTCATTTGATTTTCGACGTTTTGTTTTTTGATTTCTTCAATCGGCGCATCGGTCGGCGCGACATTGTGCGCTTGAATCAAACCGCATTTAACAATTCTTGACATAATTTTGTGAACATTTTCACCACAGAGACACAGAGACACAGAGTTTTTATTGTTTTTTAACTCTCTGTGTCTCTGTGTCTCTGTGGTTCATTTTTCTTATTCATTTTGCTGGTTGATTGAATTTCGCGTCTTCAATCGCCACGTTGTTTTTGACTTCCAAAATCTTTCGCGTCCAACTGATGTTCGGCACGGCGAAGCGCGTTGTTGCGGGCAATTTGACGCCGCCGAAATCTTTGTAATCCGAATAATCAACTTGGTAAACAAAATTTCCGAGAATGGTCGGAACGCTCGTCGTTCGACGGACGAGCAAGCCTGTTTCGCGGTCGAAATAAAGCCGTTCGCGTCCGCCGTTCGCGGTTGCAGCCCGGACTTGATAAACTTCGCGCCCGTTGATTTGCTCAATCGCGCCGAATTCCATTTTCGGATAAATCGTTTTCAGATTTGCCGAGGCGAAAAGCTCTGCTTCGCGCCTGATTTGTTCGGCTTCGTCCGCTTTGAGCGGAATCGAATGCTCATTTGCCCGTTTCCAAACGTTCGCGCCGTCAAACGCTTCTCTGACAACGGCTTGCGAATAAATCGTGACAACCAGCAATTTATTGCCTTTTTGCCAGATTTCTTCGGGTTCGCTTTTGCCGTTCGGTTCGACGCGGCTGGCTTTAATATAACGCGAATTGATTTTGTCCAAATTAGCTTTCCCGCCCACAGCCTGCACGTATTTTCCTAAAATTTGTTCAATCGCCGGTTTCGTTTCCGGTTGTTTCGGGCGCGCGTTTTCGGCGGCAATCGAATTTAAATTCGGAGCGGATTGCGGGTGCGATTTGCCGTTGTGACAAGTGTTGCAGGAAACTTCGATTTGCCCTTTGAAATAATTTTTGTTGAGCGCAAACGTCATTTTCAGCATTTCGCGCGCCGTTTGTTTGTGTTCGTTGTCGTCTTTGGCAAAATCTTCTTCCGATGAGTGGCAGAAATTACAATTGACGCCCAAAGACGCCGACATCAAATTCATCACTTTGCCCATTTGGTCGGCGGGCATTTCGTTTAAAACTTTGATGTTTTTAAATTTCTGACCGGCGGTTTCTATCTGTTTAATTTGTGCGTGTTGTTTGCTGTGCGCGAAAACAAGCCCGGCGAAAAGAATTCCGACTATTAGAATCAAAAACTTAATTTTGTTTTTCATCTGAGCTTTTTGAGAGAGTAAAAAACGCGCGCTCTTCAAAATACATCAACTCATCCAGTTTACGCCAGCCTCCGGGTTCCATTTGATTGTCGTTTTCTTGAGTTTCGTCCAAAACTCAATCGAGCTTTTGCCTGTAATATCGCCCGCGCCGAAGCGCGAATCGTTCCAGCCGCCGAATGAAAACGGCTCGCGCGGAACGGGGACGCCGATGTTGACTCCGATCATTCCCGCGTTGGCGTGTTCCATCACATAACGCGCCAAACCGCCGCTTTGCGTGAAAACCGAAGCGGCGTTGCCGTATGGATTGGCGTTTTCGATTTTGATGGCTTCGTCGAGCGTGTCGGTGCGCATAATCGAAATCACCGGACCGAAAATTTCTTCTTTCGCCACAGACATTTCGGGCGTCACGTAATCAATCACCGTCGGTCCGACGTAAGTTCCGTTTTCTTTGCCTGCGACCACCGCGCCGCGCCCGTCAACGAGGATTTTCGCGCCGTTTTGCTCGGCTTCCGAAATATAATTTTCGATGCGCTCTTTCGCCGCTTTTGAAATCACCGCGCCGAGGTTTTTGCCGGGAACGACTTTGCGCACTTCGTCGCAGATTTGTTCGATAATCGGGTTGACGTTTCCAACCGCGAGCATCGCCGAAGCCGCCATACAGCGTTGTCCGGCGCAGCCCGACATCGAAGCCGTAACGTTTGTCGCCGTCATTGTCGGATTCGCGTCAGGCAAAACGAAAAGATGATTTTTCGCGCCGCCGAGCGCGACGCAGCGTTTCAGATTGTTTGTGCTTTGCTGATAGACGAGCTTTGCGACATTGGTCGAGCCGACGAAGCTGACGGCTTCAATTCCGCGATGCGAACAGATGCCCTCGACGATTTCCTTGCCGCCGTTGATGATGTTGAAAACGCCGTCGGGAAGCCCGGCTTCTTTCAAAAGCTCTGCCATTCTCTGAACCGATAGCGGCACGAGTTCCGAAGGCTTCATAATCATTGTGTTGCCGAGAACGAGCGCGTTCGGCATCGTCCAGTTCGGCACCATCAAAGGAAAATTAAACGGCGCGATTGAAGCCACGACGCCGACGGGAAAACGGTCGAGGCGACATTCGACGCCGCGCGAAACTTCCATAATCTCGCCCGCGATAAGCTGCGGCATCGAGCAGGCAAATTCCG
>DASVTY010000052.1:0-1983 GCA_036387315.1 Pyrinomonadaceae bacterium | reverse complement strand
CCGATTGACGACGGAAACGGGACGGCTTGCCAGGTTCCGCTCGGCGGATAAGGCGTTGCCAAATCGTCTTTGTAACGCTCTTTGTGGACGAGCGTCGGATCAATCGCCTGAATAAAAGCGGTTTCATTCCAGCCCGCGTGTCCGCCGTCTTCCCCAAAAACTTCTTTGGTCACATCCGAAGCGAACGACCACCAATTGACGACTAAGGTTCGCACCTTTTTTTCCGCAGCCACTTCTGCTGCGACCGATTGCAAAACTGCGGTTTGACCGCCACCGTGACCGTTTATAATGATGATGTTGCGAAAACCGTTTTTCGCCAGACCTTCGAGAATTTGTTTAACAAACGGGCGATACGCAGCTTCGCTGATTTGAAATGCGCCCGGATATGCTTCCATACTTCCCGTGATTCCGTATGGCAGAGTCGGCGCGATGAGCGCATTGACGCGGCGCGAAATGTGTTTCGCCATCCCGAACGGCGCGGTATTGTCCGCGCCGTTATTAATGACGCCGTGCGGTTCGAGCGTGCCTGTCGGCAGCAAGACGGTGTTAATTCGCGATGGAACTACTTCTTTAAATTCCATCCAATTGATTCTGTCCATTTCGCGCGTCGAAACAAAATCCTTTTGCGCGTTTGTCTGCGCCGCCGCAAATGTTTGTAAAGCGAGGATTGCGATTGCAGCTATGAAAACTCTTTTCATAAATTTCTCCCGTATTTGAGTTTATTTTTTATTTAGTCAAACGATTATATTTTTTCAAAATCTCGCGCAAACGGTCGTGCGGCAGCGCGAAAGCCGTATTGCCGTTAATTCCCTTCATCGTTTCGGCGGCAATCATCGCATTGACAATCGCTTCTTCTGTCGCCTGCGCCGTCGCCCAAAAAAGTCGGCTGATGCGCTCGTTCGGGAGCATCGTCAAGTTTGCCAGACCTTGATCTTTGCTCGCTTCGGCGGCATTGGCTGTCGAAAAGGCGATAAAAATATCGCCCGAAGGGTTTTCGCCGCGCCCGCCCATCACGCCTACACCCAATCCCGCACGTTGCGCGAGCCGTTTAAGCTGATGCGGAAGCAGCGGCGCATCCGTTGCGACGACGACAATAATCGAGCCTTGTCCGGTTTCGGCTTGTTTGCCCTGCGACGGCATAAAATCCTTAATTTCCTGACCGACCGGCACTCCGGCGACGCGAAAAAGCTGGCGCGCGCCGTAATTTGCCTGAACAATGACGCCGACCGTATAGCCGCCTTCGCGCTCACCCAATTTGCGCGAAGCCGTTCCTGTTCCGCCTTTAAAACCATGCGCCATCATACCGGTTCCGCCGCCAACGTTACCTTCAGCAATCTGCCCGGTTTTCGCCGATTCAAGCGCTTGAAAAACGTGTTCCTTTTTAACGTGGAAACCGTTAATGTCGTTTAAAAAACCGTCATAAGTTTCGGCGACGACCGGCAAACTCAAATCGCCCGAATAAACTCCGGGCATCTGTTTTTTAACGCCCCATTCGATGATGGCGTCGCGAACTATACCGACGCTGTGAGTGTTCGTAATCATAACTGGCGAGCCGAGACCGCCGGATTCTTCAATCCACGTCGTTCCGGTCATTTCACCGTTTCCGTTTAAAGCGTGCCACCCGGCAAAAACACGTCCTCTGAAATCTTTGCCCTGCGGCAAAATCGCGGTCACGCCGGTCCTGACGGCGGTCTTCCCTTCGCCGGAAATCAGGGTCACGTATCCGACTTCGACGCCTTTTACGTCCGTAATCGCATTAAATTGCCCAGGCGTGCCTTCAAACGGCACGCCCAAATCTCTGGCGCGCGGTTTTGTTTGCCCGATGACAAACGCCGGAACAAAGCTAATCGCAATCAGCAAAAACACTCGAAATAATAAGTTGTTCATATTTTTCAAAAGACAGCGATTTGAATTGTATAAAACTTCTAAAAAATGCAGAAGCCCGCGCGAAGTAAGGGCGTAATAACTATTACGCCCTTACTT
>DASVTY010000051.1:0-25505 GCA_036387315.1 Pyrinomonadaceae bacterium | reverse complement strand
AGGTTCTTGCTGTTGCTGCGGCGGTCTGTTTTCCTGCCTGTATTGCTGCGGTTCGCGGCGTTGATGTGTGACGGTCGCAATCGCGTGTTTGAAGATTAAAAATTCCTGACCGCTGGCGTCGAGCAAAACCGAAAATTTATCAAAGCTCTTCAAACGTCCGCTTAAAGTAGCGCCGTGGAGCAGATGAATAGTAACAATGGCTTTTTCTCGCCGCAGTGTATTTAGAAACGCATCCTGAATGTTTTGTGAACCAGTTTTTTCCACACGCCCTCCGCGCCCGACAAGTGTTTTTCCTTGAATAGATTACAACACCGTTCGCGGCACTGACAAGATAATTTTCATTTTAAATTAAGGTTTAAAGCTCGGAGTTTTCGGTTAAATTCAAAAGTTTAAATAATTTTCGCCGGGTTTCAGGTTCGTCGCCGAAACCTGCGAGCCAAATCACGTTTTCCTCGCGCCGAAACCAGGTCAACTGCCGTTTGGCGTAATGCCTGACATCGAGCTTTGTTTGTTCAATTGCGCTTTCCAGAGTTCGCTCGCCGCGCAAATATTCGACGACTCGGCGATAACCGTGCGCTCCGAGCGCGTTTGATTCCGCCGGAACGCCCTTTTCGAGCAAGTTTTTGACTTCTTCGACCAAACCTTTTTCAAAATGCAGTTCAGCCCGTCGGTTGATTCGCTCGTAGAGCAAATTGCGCGGCGGATTTAAGGCGAAAATTTTTATTCTGTCGGCAAATTCCGGCGGCTCCGCGCGTGCGGGCTGTTGTTCGGAAATCGGTTTTCCGGTTTGAAAACGAACTTCGAGCGCTCGCTGAACGCGGACGTAATCGCGCGGAAACAATTTTTCCGCCGATTTTCGGTCAACTCTTTTCAAGATTCGATGTAAATATTCCGCGCCTTTTCTCGTGCGGATTTGTTTTAATCTCTCGCGCAAATCTTCGTCTGTTTTCGGCGATTCAAAAAACGGCTGTCGCAGACTTCTTAAATAAAAACCAGTTCCGCCGACGAGAATCGCAGTTTTACCTTTCGCCTCGATTTCATAGATTTTTTCGGTTGCATCCGTCGCCCAATCCGCTGCCGTGTAATTGACGAAAGGCGAAACGTAATCAATCAAATGATGCGGCACGCCCCGTTTTTCTTCTTCGGAAGGTTTCGCTGTCGCGATTTCGATTTCCCTGTAAATTTGAACCGAATCGCAGTTAATTATCTCGCCGCCGATTCGCAAAGCGAGCGCAACGCCGATTTCGGTTTTACCCGAAGCCGTCGGTCCGGCAATGGCGATGACAGGTTGTTGTAGTGCGGAAATCAAAATTGAAAAGCAAAACGCGCGAGCGCAAAAAGCAGAATCAACGCGAGCAAAATAAGCGAGCCGATAATCTGATTGCGCGAAAATTTCATTAACGCTCCGCTACGCTTTCGAGAAGATCAAAAAAATCGGGAAACGAAACCGCGACTGCTTCGGCGTTTTCGATTTCGGTTTCGCCCGCGGCGAGCAAACCCGCGACGGCAAACGACATCGCGATGCGGTGATCGCCGAAAGAATCAATGCGCGCGCCTTTTAGGTTTGATTTTTCAACGCGCAAACCGTCTTCAAATTCTTCGACGCGCGCGTTCATTCGCCGCAAATTTTCAACCACCGCGCCGATTCTGTCTGATTCTTTGACGCGCAGCTCCGCCGCGTCTCTGATTTCCAGACCGTTTTCGAGCTGAGTTCCGAAAACTGCCAGAATCGGCAATTCGTCAATCAGGTTGGCAATGATTTCTCCGCGCAAAACGTTTTCCTGCTGAGAATTTAATTCTCCGCCCAAAACCCGCAAATCTCCGCGCGGCTCGTTTGCGGCTTCGCTGCGGTTTAAAATCTCCAGCTTTGTGCCGAATTTCTGCAAAACTTCGATCACAGCGGTTCGCGATGAATTTAAGCCGACATTTTTCAACAGCAAATCAGAATTTTTCAAACAAGCAGACGCGACAAGGAAAAATGCCGAAGACGAAACGTCAGCCGGAACGCTCAAATCTCGCGCCGAAAGTTTTGCGTCGCCGGAAACCGAAATTTCGCTGTTTTCATTTTTTACTTCGGCGTTGAGCCAAGCCAGCATTCTTTCGGTGTGATCGCGCGTCGGAGTTTTTTCTAAAATCTTGGTTTCGCCGTCCGAGTTTAAACCTGCAAGCAAAACGCAGGATTTAATCTGCGCGCTGGCTACTGGCGGTTCAAAGGAAATCGCTTTTAACGGATTTTTGCCGTGAATTGTAAGCGGCGCGCGCCCGTCATTCGATTCGATTTTCGCGCCCATCAATTCGAGCGGCGCAATCACTCGCCGCATCGGACGTTTTTGCAAGGATTCGTCACCCGTCAAAACCGAAACGAAATTTTGTCCCGCCAAAACGCCAGCCAACAGCCTCATCGTCGTTCCGCTATTGCGGCAGTCGAGCGGTTCTTCGGGTGCGCTAAAACCGTTTTTGCCGACGCCGCGAACGATTATTTCAGTTTGGTTTCTTTCGATTTCAACGCCGAGCTTTTTCAGACAATCGAGCGTCGCCGCGCAATCGTCGGCGGTGGAAAAATTTTCGATGCGCGTTGTGCCTTCCGCTAAAGCGGCAAAAATCGCCGCGCGGTGCGAAATTGATTTGTCGCCGGGCAAATTGATTTCGCCGACAAGACGTTTGGCTGGTCTAATTATCATCGCTTTCGATTTTACACAAATTTGAATTTTCCGGCGCAAGCGTTCAAAATTTCGAGTAATGGCTTTGGAAACTGATTTTATCGTCATCGGCAGCGGGATTGCGGGTTTGAGAGCCGCGATTGAGCTTGCTGGAAGCGGTGCGCGCGTCACGGTTCTGACCAAAGCGCGGACGAGTGAATCGAACACCGAATACGCGCAGGGCGGTGTCGCCGTGGTTTTGTCGGACGATGACAACGCCGAATTACATGAGGAAGACACTTTGTACGCGGGCGCGGGTTTGTGTGACGAAGAAGCGGTCAGAGTTTTGGTTTCGGACGGAACAACGCGCATTCAGGAATTAATTCAATGGGGAACTGAATTTGACCGCGAAGGCGGAAAGTTGGTTTTTACGCAGGAAGCAGCGCATTCGCGCCGCCGAATTCTGCACGCGCACGGCGATTCGACCGGAAAAGAAATCGTCCGTTCGCTGATCGCGCGCGCCCGGCTCGAAAGCGGCATTATTTTTATGCCGCACGCGGCGACTGAAAATCTGATTGTCGCCGACGGGCGTGTTTGCGGCGTTCGTTATCTCGATCCGGTTTTGCGTGCGCCGCGCGAGATGTTTGCGCGTGCCGTCGTACTGGCTTCGGGCGGCGCCGGACAGCTTTATCTGCACACGACTAATCCTGACGTAGCAACGGGCGACGGAATGGCGATGGCTTATCTCGCAGGCGCGGAAATCGCCGACATCGAGTTTGTACAATTTCATCCGACCGTGCTCAATCTCGAAAACGCGCCGCGCTTTTTGCTTTCCGAAGCCATGCGGGGCGAAGGAGGAATTCTGCGAAACGCTTCGCGCGAGCGTTTTATGTTCAATTATCACGAGCTTGGCGAATTAGCGCCGCGCGATATTGTTTCGCGCTCGATTGTCGCCGAAATGCAGCGCACCGGCACGCGGACGGTTTTTCTCGATATGTCAGTGCACACCGAAAAGTTTTTGGCTGAACGCTTTCCTAAAATCTACGAAACTTGCAATTCTTACGGGTTGAATATTGCGACCGATTTGTTGCCCGTCTCGCCCGCCGTGCATTATTTTATGGGCGGCGTGCGGACGGATTTGGATGGGCGGACGACTTTGCCGGGACTTTACGCGGCGGGCGAAGTCGCTTGCACAGGAGTTCACGGGGCAAATCGTCTGGCTTCAAATTCACTCCTCGAAGGTCTGGTTTTCGGCGCACGAGCCGGTCTCGCGGCTCTCGAAAGTTCAAAGTTCAAAGTGAACAGTTCAAAGGTTGAAAATCCGCAATCCGCAATCCACAATCCACAATCCGGTGAGATTGCCGTTGCAGTTCGTAAGCGCGTCAAACGCTTAATGTGGGAGCGCGTCGGAATTGCGCGCGATGCGGAGAATTTAAAACGCGCTTTGCGCGAGTTTGAGCAGATTTCGCAAGCGAATTTGGGCGCGAGTTCGCGCAATTTTGTCGCTGTCGCAACTCTGATTGCGCGCGCCGCGCTGTGGCGCGAAGAATCGCGCGGCGGGCACTTTCGCATTGATTTTCCCGAACGCGACGACGCGAAGTTTGATGTTCATTCGATTCAAAAAAGCGGTGAAGCGCAAATCACATCGAGTCCGCAAATCAATTTTGCTAAAAGTCAGTACCGCGAACGGTAGTGAGCGGGTCAATTAACAAACCCGCTCACTACCGTTCGCGGTACTGACGTTGCGTGACGATTTCCATTCGCAACTCAGCAATTTCCGCCCGCAACGCGGCGATTTCTTTTACTCCGGCAATCTCCGTTTCCTTTTTGTTTTGAGATAAGCGATTTTTTGCGGCGCGAGAGCGAATTTGGCGGCAAAATCAACAATGAAAATTATCCAAATCGTAGTGCTTGCGGCATCAAGCAGCGGCGTCAAACCGTAAATCAGCTCAATAATAAAAAGAACGAGCCAGATAAAGCTCAAAACGAGCAGCGGCGTTTCCAGCCAACGCTCCAACTGTTCCAGAATCTCCAACCGTTCGCGGTTGATTTTACGATGCGCTGTCGTTTGTTTCATCGGCATTTCAAATCAAACGAAAACGGACAGGGTAAACAGGATTATTCGATTCTTTTTCATCCTGTTTACCCTGTCCGTTTTTGTAAATTTCCGTCGTCTAGCCTTCCTCGTGATTTTCGCCGTCGTAGCGCAAAACGGTTTTTTCCTCGTCAACCACGGTTTCGAGGTGAACCGGACGCCCCCACAAACGGTAAACGTGTTCCAGAGTTTTTTGCGCGTAACGCTCGTCCAACTCTGAGCTTTCGTACAAATGTTTGAGATAAAGCTCGCGATTGCCGTTGTAATCACCGTCAGCGACGACTATGTACGGAAAACCGAAATTCGTCATATTCGCCACAAGCGCATCGCGCACTTTTTCCCATTTCTTTTCGGTAATCGTCCATTCTTCCTCTTCGACCAGCTCGAAAACAAACAAATCAAGCTCTTCGCACAGCTCTTTGGTCAGATAATTACGCAAAAACGAAACATCATTATCAAGCTCGCGCACCTCAAAAATCTTGTCGCGCCCGAAGCGTTCTTCCAAATCTTCAAAAATTTTGTAGCCGACATAATACGGATTCAATTGCCCGTGATGCGGGCTGACGACGCTCGAATGCAAATCCGCAAATTCGAGATGTTCCGAGTCGGGCAAATCCAGCTCGCGCATAATTCTTGAATGCCAAAATGACGCCCAGCCTTCATTCATGGTTTTGGTCATCATCTGAGGCACGAAATATTCCATTTCTTCGTGAATCATCGCAATAATATCGCGCTGCCACGGCTCTAAAACGGGAGAGTTTCGCATGATGAAATGAACTAGGTCTTTTTCGCCCAGATTTTGCGGTTTCGGGGCGTCGAACATTTCCATTATGAGTTGAAGGTCGTGCTGCACGGCGCGTTCGATTTCGTCTTCAGGCTCTTTTTCCGGTTCGGGTTTGTCCAAAGCGAATAAATCATCGTAGCGACCTTCTCGTTTTTCGAGCGGCTCTTGTTTTTCATCTTTGTTTTTGCGGCGGATGAAAAAGTTCGGATCAATGTGTTCTTCGATTGACAACACCGAATCGAGAAGCTGTTCGACCTTTTTGCGTCCGTATTTAAACTCGTACTCCTGCATCCGCGAAGTGTGGCTCGAAACGGTGTCAACCATCCGGCGGTCGGTTTTTGAAAACCAGGCGTTGTTTTTGAAAAAGTCGGTGTGACCTAAAACGTGCGCGATGACGAGCTTGTTTTGCAGCAAGCTGTTGGTTTCGAGCAGAAAAGCGTAGCTCGGATTGGTGTTGATAACGACTTCGTAGATTTTCGACAAGCCGAAATCGTACATCGTTTTCATCCGGTGATACGCTTTGCCGAAAGTCCAGTGCGAATAACGACCGGGCAGCGCGTAAGAGCCGACTTCGTACATTACGGTTGCCGGAACAATCTCAAATTTCGTCGGAAACGGGTCTAAACCCATTTTTTGGGCGATTTCCCAAATCTGCTCCAACGCTTTTTCCAATTCTTGAACTTCTTTGTCTTGCATATTTGTTCGTTGTTCATCGTTCGTTGTTCGTTGCTGAATTTAAGAATGAACAGCAAAATCCGACTTCTTGCTTCTTTAGTTAAACTATTCCAAAGTTGGGCGGCGCATAAAAACGACGCGGCAGTCAAATGCGGTTTCAAACATACCGACTTTTTCCTGCGCGATTTCAAAATTGCAATCGGTGTCGGTCGCAATTTCAAGCAAACAATCACGCCCTTTGCTAGTGATTTCCAAATTGCCCAAAGCCGCCGCGCCGCCGCACGATTTGTCCAGAGCGTCGGCGAGCCGCAGAATCGCGCCGAGCTGCCAGACGGTTTTTTTGTCCTGCTCGCTCAAATTCATAAAATCCAAATGCTTTTCCGTCGGCATTTTTCCGCGATGATAACGCGCGACGTTGGCAACGACGAGCCGTGCGCTTTCGGAAAAACCCGTTAGCTCGGAATATTTGATGAGATAAAGCGAATGTTTGTGGTATTCGGAATGCGCGACCGCATAACCGATGTCGTGAAGCAAAGCGGCAGCCGAAAGCAGCGTGCGGTCGTGGCGCGGCAATTTATAAACCGGCGCAATTTTATCGAAAATCGCTTCGGCGAGCGCGGCGGTTTGCAGGCTGTGGCGTTCGTCGTAATTAAACCGCCGACCGACGGCGAAAACTCCGCGCAAACGTTGGTCTTCAGTGTCCGGCAGCGGCGGCAATTCTTCGGCTTCGATTTCGCGCAGATAATCAATAATCACGCCTTCGCGCAGAGCAAATTCGCAGGGATTTAAATATTTAATTCGGAGTTCGCGCATCGCGGTTTCGAGAATCTGCCCGCCGGCAATCAGAATTTCCGAACGCTGCACGGACATTTCCGGCAGCGCCTTGCGCTCTGCCAGATTTAATCGAGCGACTTTTGCGTTAAAATCGGCGAGATCGTTTAAAGAAATTTCCGTTTCGCCGGGTTTGCCGGAGTTTATCGCGCGTCCGATTGACAAAATCGTGCCGGAAGTCCCGGTCGCCAGATTCCACTTGGCGTTTGCCAATTCCAAAACCGGGCGCATCAGTTGCGAGCGAATGAAAAGCCGCAAATCCTTAATCTCTTTTTCGGTCGGCGGATCGGTTTTCAGAAACGCTTCGGTCAAGCCGACTGCGCCGACTTTCATCGAAAAAAGCTGTTCCGGCTCGCCTCGCGTCATCAGCGAAAGCTCGGTCGAGCCGCCGCCGATGTCAATATTAATCAGCGATTCAATTGATTTTCCGCATAAAACCGAAACCGCCACGCCGATCAAACGCGCTTCTTCGACCGCCGATAAAATCTCGACGTGAACGCCCGTCATTTGTTCGATTTTCTCAATAAATTCCTGCTGATTGTCCGCCGCGCGAACCGAAGCCGTGGCGACGGCTAAAATTTTCTGCGCTCCGCGCGTTTCGGCGATTTCTCGGAAACGCGCGATAGAACGGGCGGCGCGCTCAATCGCTTCCGGCGATAAATGACGCTCGCGCAGAGTTTCGTGTCCGAGTCTGACCGAGTCTTTTTCGGCGAAAAAAACGCGGAACGAATCAGATGCCGCAGCTTCGGCAAGCGCCAGCTTGATTGAATTAGAGCCAATGTCAATGGCAGCGAGTTTTTGCGTTTTCATCACAGAAAAATTACACCAAACCATTGCCAATTGACAGCAAAAAATTTAGTTTTGAAAAACGAACAATTTATTTGGAGGCAATAATGAAAGTACGTGATGTGATGACGACTGAAGTCGGATATTGTCAGCCGGATGCGCCGCTAGCGCAGGCGGCTGACATTATGTGGCAGCGCGATTGCGGCGTTGTTCCTGTTGTTGACGAAAGCCAGCGCGTGATCGGAATGATTACCGACCGCGACATCTGCTTTGCGGTCGTGACGAAAAATCGTCTGGCGAGCGAAATTAAAATCAGCGAAGTCATCAGCCAAAACGAAGTGCGAAGCTGCGCGCCGGGCGACGCGGTTGAAGACGCGCTGAAAACTATGAAACGCCGCCAGCTTCGCCGCTTGCCGGTGGTGAACAAAGAGGGCGTTTTGGTCGGCATTTTGTCGCTCGCCGATTTAATCAGCGGCGTCGGCAAAGGCAAAGACGCCGTGCCGCGCAAAAAGCTGCTCGCCGCTTTGAAAGAGATTTCTCATTTGCGCCCGATCACGCTTCACGCTTTTTCGGATGACGATGAAAACGAATCAGAAAAAGCCGGCGATGACGAAAACGATTCGCGGGCGGACGAAGAAGAATCGGACGATTCGGAAGACGAAGATGAAGACGATTCCGATGATGATTCAGACGATAAAGATGACGAAGACGATGAGGATGATGACGATGATTCGGAGCAAGAGGACGACGAAAACGAATCGGATTCGGACGAAGACGATGAGGAAAAGGGTTGAATGAAAACTTTGTACGTTTTGCGCCACGCCAAATCCGATTGGAACGACGCTTCGCTGACGGATTTTGAACGCCCTTTGAACGAGCGCGGTGTTCACGCCGCGCGGAAAATGGGCGCTTTTATGCAGCAGCGCGGGATCGTGCCGGATTTAATAATTTCTTCGCCCGCTCGCAGAGCGCGCGAAACGGCGCAAATCGTCAAAGACGCGGCTGGAATCGCCGCGGAAATCCGTTTCGAGCCGCGAATCTACGAAGCGGGTGTCGGCGATTTGATGGAAATTGTTTCGCAAGTCGAAAACGATTGCGAAAAATTGCTGATTGTCGGACACAATCCCGGTTTTGAACAGCTCGTCGAAATCTTGAGCGGCGAGCTTCAATTAATGCCGACCGCCGCGCTCGCGGAAATCGAATTGCCGATTGAGAATTGGAGCGAAACAATGCGCGGCGGAAAGTTGGAAAATCTGTTTAAGCCGAAAGAAATTTAGAGCAAGTCAGGACCGCCAGCTTCTGCTGGCGGTTCTGACTAGTACATTCAATAGTTTTACCAGCGATAACGGAGCGTGACTGAACCGTTAATCGGGGAACCGGCTAAAATGTTGTTATCCCCGTTTGAGGTTTCATAATAGCGGCGATTCGTGAGATTTTTGAGATTAAAGCCGATTTCGTAATGTTTCTCCGAACGCCAGGCGAGGGAAGCGTCGAATCGGACAAAGCCGGGCAGCGTGACCAGATTGTTTGCCGAAGTGAAAACTTTCGTTCGGGCGAACGCGCCGAAACCTACTCGGAAATTGCGCGGAAGCTGATAGCTCGTCCAGAAATTGCCGGAGCTTTGCGGAACGAGTCCGGCGCGGCGACCTTCGAGCGGCACGCCAGCCGAAACGTTGTTCGAGCGCAAAATGCGCGCCGACAGCAATGCGTATCCGGCGTAAATTTCGAGCTTTTCAATCGGCGAGCCGAACAGAGTCGCTTCGATTCCGTCGGTTCGCTGTTGTCCGATGAGCAAGAGACGAGTCGGATTTTGCGGGTCGGTCGTTTTGATATTGTCGCGGTCGAGCCGGAAAACTGCGAGCGTCGCGTTCAAACGGGTTTTGGGAATCGCTGCTTTGATTCCGGTTTCGTAATTTTGCGTGGTTTCGGGTTTAAGTTCGGCGTTGTTGGCGGCGAGCGAGAGATTTTCGCCCGAAGGCTGAAACGAGCGCGTCCACGATGCGTAAAGCGACAGCCAATCCTGCGGCTGGTAAACCAGACCGATGCGCGGACTCCATTGTTTATCAATTCGCTCCAAATCAATTGAATTCGGACGCAAATCATCCAGTTTCTGCGCAAAACGGTCGTAACGTGCGCCGATGAGAGCTTTCCAGCGGCGCGAAAAATTAATCTGGTCTTGAAAATAAACGCCGAAAACTCTGCCAGCGAAACTGTTGTTATTCGTTGGCGCATCTCTTGTAACGAGCGGCGTTAAAATCGGATTGAAAACGGCGACATACGAATTTCTTAAAAACTGCGGCGCGGTTTCATTGTCAAAACGCATTGTTGTTTTGTCTTGCGCGCCCAATTCGATGCCAGCAAGAAATGTATGCTGCCAGCCGAGAGCGCGAACGACTCCGACGGTTTCGGTTTGATTAAAATAATTGTTTTGTTTTGAATTGCTGCTGTAATGAGTGCGCGAAACCCGCAGGCGACTATCGGAAAGCTCGATGCTTGCCGGAACGTTTGCAGAGCAAGAGCCGGTTGCAGAATTAAAAAGACAGACTCCGCTCGGAACGGTGTTGTAGAAATCGGTCGCATATCCGGTATGCCGGAAAACGTTGCGGACGAGCCAGAAATCCGATAAGCGGCGCTCAAAACGGACGGCTTGCGAGGCGACGCGATTTCGCACTTCGTCAAATTGCGGCGCGCCGTAATAATTCGAAATCGGCACATCAAGCGCGCGTCCCCGAAAAGAGGGAATTCCTCTGTCCGGCAACCGATGGTCGTTTAAATATTCAAATTGAACGCTAACGTCGGTGTTTTCGGCGGGACGCCAGGCTATAGAAGGCGCGATGTTGTAGCGGTCGAGAAAATAAAATTGACGAAAGCTGCCGCTCTTTTCGTAAGCTCCGACCAGACGAAACGCCAGACGGTCACCGAAAATCGGTTGACCGTAATCAACTGAGCCGCGTTTTAAACCGTATGAACCGAACGAAAATTCCGCTCCGCCGACTCTGTTCGTAAAATTTGGCTGTTTCGTCACACGGTTAATCAAACCGCCGGACGAGCCGCGCCCGAACAAAACCGCCGCCGGACCTTTGACGACTTCGATGCGCTCAACGTTAGCCAAATCGCGATAATACGGCGCGTCGTCGCGCACGCCGTCAATGAATTGGTCGCCGAGCGCGGTAAACCCGCGAATAAAAAATTGGTCGCGGCGTCCTTCGCCCTGCGCGACAGTGACGGCGGTCACGTTATAAAGCGCGTCCTGCAAAGACCTCGCGTTTTGCGATTCGAGCAATTTTTGTCCGACAATCTCGACCGATTGCGGCAAATCCCGCAAAGGCGTCGCCGTTTTCGTCGCTGTCTGACTTTCAATTTCGGCAAATTCGGAATTTGAAGTGATCGTCACGCTCGCTTCAAGCGTTTTCGGCTCTAAAAATATTTCAAGCATCTGCGAAACGCTGATATTCAAATCTCTAACCGATTCGTTCATTCCGTCTTTTTTGACGACCAATGAATAAATTCCGCCGGTCGCTTCGAAACGAAACTCCCCAGCTTCATTAGTTTTTGTTTCGGCAACGGTTTTCTTTGCTCCGTTGAATAGCCGAACTTCGGCACGTTCGACGATAGCGCCGTTGCGATCTTTAACCGTCCCGGAAATGGACAAGTCGTTTTGCGCAAACGCGGGAATAACGAAAAAGAGTGAAATTGAAACAAACGAAAATAATTTCTTGAATCGAAAACTGTTGACCACTTTTATAAAAATCCTTTCGGCGAAATTGAAAT
Source organism: Pyrinomonadaceae bacterium (assembly GCA_036387315.1). Lineage (GTDB taxonomy): Bacteria > Acidobacteriota > Blastocatellia > Pyrinomonadales > Pyrinomonadaceae > JALZCH01. The sequence goes on along the minus strand of DASVTY010000051.1, from coordinate 13,924 downwards.
TGAATTCTGTTTTCAATAAGAGATTTAGAAAATATCGTATTGCGCGAACTCGTGTCAACCGCGAAAATCTTTACGGCGTGTATTGTTATTTGGCGGCGAATTTGAGTTTCACTTTAATTTCCCGCCCGTTTATGCGATATTTGCGGCAGGGAATTGAACATCAAGCCGTCGAAAAACGTAAATCAATTGCCGAATTTAGGCGACTAAAAGGAGAAGATTTTAAAATGGGAATTTTTGATAAGGTTACGGATTTTGCCAAAAGCCAGTTTATCGAAGTCATCGAATGGCTCGACGATTCGCAGAATACGCTCGTTTATCGTTTTCCGGTGCAAGGGCAGGAAATCAAAAACGGCGCTCAGTTGATTGTGCGCGAATCGCAAGCCGCCGTGTTTGTTTATCAAGGTCAGGCGGCGGACACTTTCGGTCCCGGTCGCTATACGATTGACGGCGGAAACACGCCGATTTTAACCAAGCTCGGCGCTTGGTCGCACGGTTTTAACTCGCCGTTTAAATCCGAAGTTTATTTCGTCAACGTCAAACAATTTACCGACAAAAAATGGGGAACGGCAAACCCGATTATGATGCGCGACGCCGATTTCGGAATGGTCAGATTGCGCGCTTTCGGCACGTATTCTATGCGCGTGGCTGATCCGCAAACTTTTATCAAAGAAATTGACGGAACGAATGCGCATTTTCAAACCGAGGACATCGAAGGTCAATTAAAACGCGCCACAGTCAGCGCGTTTAGCGACGCGCTCGGCGAAATGAAAATTCCTGCGCTCGATTTAGCCGCGAAATACGAAGAACTGGGCGGCGCGCTGCGGACAAAAATCAACGATGATTTCCGCACGTTCGGAATCGAAATCACGAAGTTTTACGTTGAAAATATTAGCCTGCCGGAAGAAGTCGAAAAAGCTCTCGATAAACGCTCTTCGATGGGCGCATTGGGCGACGCCAATCGTTATATGCAGTTTCAGGCAGCCGACGCGATGCGCGACGCCGCGCAAAACGAAGGCGGCGGTGCGGGGCTTGGCGCGGGGTTAGGCGCGGGCTTCGCTATCGGCGGTCAAATGGCAAACGCTTTTGGTCAAGGACAACCGGGCGGACAGGGACAAGGACAACCGCAGCAGCAACAGCAAACGCAAACCGTTCCGTGTCCGAGCTGCGGCAAGCCGAATGTCGCCGGAACAAAATTCTGCGCCGAATGCGGCTCGAAAATGGAAGTGGCAAAAGTTCCGTGTATGGCTTGCGGAGCGGAATTGCGCGAAGGTGCGAAATTCTGTTCCGAATGCGGCGCGAAACAGGAAAAACAAAAATGCGCCAATTGCCAGGCTGATTTAAATCCCGGCACGAAATTCTGTAACGAATGCGGAACGAAAGTCGAACCGACGACATAAATCAAAAACAAACCGAAATAAAAAAGCGCCGGCTTGATTTTCAAGCCGGCGCTTTTTCGTGCTGGGTAGATTTAATTTTTCAAACCTTTACCGGCTAATGTTATTCTGCTGATACTCAAAAGATGAAACAAGGGGTTTATGTTAAAGAATCTTACAAAACCGCACCGAGTTGTTATTACGGGAATGGGTTGCGTAACGCCGATTGGAATCGGGCGCAAAGCGTTCTGGGAATCTCTCAAAGCCGGAAAAAGTGGAGTTAAAAGAATTTCGAGTTTTGACGTTTCCGATTTCAAAGTGCAAATTGCCGGGGAAATTGCGGATTTTGATTGGGAAGCGGAACTTAATCCGAAAGATAGAAAGCACGTTCCGCGCACCGTTCCGCTCGCCCTCCGCGCCGCGCTAGAGGCGCTTGAAGACGCGAGATTGCAGCCGTCTGATTTGCAGCTTGAGGAGCGACAAAGTTTCGGCGTCATTCTCGGTACGGGCGGCGGTGGTCTGGCTTTTACGGAAAAGCAATACGGTTACTGGTATACGGGCGAAGAACAAAAAGCCAGCGTTTATACGATTCCCGCTTCGACTCACGGCGGATTGTCTTCCGAGCTTTCGATGGCTTTCGGTTTGCGCGGGCTGTCGCACGTTGTTTCGACCGGCTGCACCAGCTCGACTGACGCTGTTTTTTATGCGGCGCAACATATCGCGCTCGGCAGACAAAACAAAATGCTCGCGGGCGGCGTTGACGCACCTATTGCGCCCGGAATTGTGCGCGGTTTTGAATTGATGACGGTTTTGACCGACAAATGGAACGACCAGCCGGAACTTGCTTCGCGCCCATTCTCAAAAAGTCGTTCGGGAATGGTTTTGGGCGAAGGCGCATGGGTTTACGTTTTGGAAGATTTGGAAAACGCTCTGAAACGCGGCGCAAACATTCTCGGTGAAATCACAGGCTACGGCGCGACTTGCGACGCTTATCACCGCGTCCGTTTGGCGGAAAACGGCGAAGAACCTGCGCGGGCGATGAAGCTCGCTCTTGCAAACGCCGGACGCGCCGCTGAAGAAGTTGATTACGTCAATCTGCACGGAACTTCTACAGTGCTCAACGACCGCATCGAAACGCAAGCCGTCAAATTAGCTTTCGGCAAGCACGCCTCCAAAATGCCGATGTCGGCGACAAAATCAAACGTCGGACATCCGCAGGGCGCATCGGGCGCGGCAGGAATCGGCGCTGCTCTGCTGGCTTTAAACAAAAACATCATCGCCCCGACAATAAATCTGGACGAACCGGATGAGGCTTGCGATTTGGATTACACGCCGAATCGGGCAAAAGAAAAAGCCGTGCGGGTTGCTTTATGCAACTGCATCGGCTTTGGCTCGAAAAATTCGGCTTTAGTTTTGGAAAAAATCTAAATTTTTATTTTGACAATCGGAAGATCAGAATTGAGGTTTTATATGAAGATTCCAAGCCTCTTTGAGCCTGTCGGCGTCTTTCGCTGAAAGCTGACCGATTTTTATCAGCAATAATGAATGTTCCAGACAATCGAGACGAGACAGACGAACGGTTGAGGCGACTCGCAAACCGCTTATTTTCCAATCTGCAAGGGTGACATCGGTTTTTGTTCGCGGCAGAGCAGATGTCACTGCCGCGACAACGACATCATTACCGTCAATCCAAAGTATCAAAATAGGGCGTTTTTTAGCTGTTGCGCCGCTGGTGAAAGGAATCTCAGCTATCCAGAATTCACCGGCTTGGATAGTCGTCATAAAGCCCTTCGTCTTCTTCCGAGTAGCCGTTCAAAAATGCATCGTGAGTTCTTATAGACTCTGAGGCTTTAGGCTGAATGGTAATCAGCCATTTTCCAGCTCCCAAATTTTCGACCAATTGTTCAGGCAGTTTTAGCTTTTCGCCGTTCTCCAAATAAACCTCAAACATCATTTGAACTAGCTGACTTTTCATAACCAATAATCTAAGGCATTTATGAAAATAGCGCAAAAGCCGTGCGAATTGTGTTTGCAATTCACACGGCTGCGGCTTGAAAAGTCTGACTTTGGTTATCGGGAAATACGGATTTTAAAAAAACTCGCCTATTTACCGGAGATGAAATTCCCAAGGTCTTTGGCGAACTGCTCAGGTCGTTCCCAATGCGGCGAGTGACCTGTTCCGGGATAGACTTTCAAGACCGAATCGGAGATTTTCGCTTTCAGCAAATCCTGTTCGGAGCGGAGAAAAATCGTTTCCTTGTCGCCCCAAATGATCAGCGTCGGCGCTTTGATTCGGTCTAATTTAGTTTTGTAATCAGCCGCCATCATTCCCGTCATTGTTTCGCGCCAAACGCGAGCCGGAAGTTTACCGGCTGCGGCTATTGCGCCGTCAAGAAAATCTTTGGGCAAAGACGGAGAGCTGGTGCTGACGACAAAATCACGAACAAATTCCGGCGGCACGGGGTCTCTTAACTCACCAATCGCTTTTTGAAGCTCAAAAACCGCATCGTTTTTGACGGTTGTCGCAGTGCCGATGAGAACAAGTTTTTCAACTCTTTCGGGCGCATTGGCTGCGACGCCTTGCGCGACGAAACTGCCCATTGAATGACCGACAACAACAGCCCGTTTAATGTTCTTCGCGTCCATAAACGCCACAACATCCGAGGCGAAATCGTCAAATTTATAACCTTTTTGAGGTCGTTCCGACTCGCCGTGACCGCGCTGGTCGAGCGTGAAAACGCGATATTTTGCATCGAGTTGAGACAATACTCGGCTGTAGGAAAACCAGGAATCGCCGTAACCGTGCAGCAAAATTATCGTTTGCCCGTCGGGCGCTCCTTGTTCTGCATAACGCAGCCGGACGCCCGTTTTTAATTTCACATCAGAAAATGTCAGCTTCGGCGCATTGTGTTCGCCGTGATTTGTCGCATCAGCCGCGCTGTGCGAAGTCTTGACAATTTGAACTGTTGAAGACGGATTTGAAACGTCGTTTGATTTGACTACGCTTTCGATTGGATTTGGCTCGCCCGCCAGATTTTCGACGCGCAATTTGGTGTCGGCTTTTTCCCAAGCCTTTTCAAATTCGCTTTGCACGAATCTGGCAGCCGAATCTTTTTTCTGGCGTTTCAGGCTTTCGACGAGTCCGAACAACGCGCGCCCGTTGCGGGGGTGTTTTTCTATTTCCTCACGGAAAACCTGTTCGGCAGCGGCGTTGTCGCCGTTCAGAAGAAGCGCGCCGCCGAGCCATTCGCGCGCGGGCAAGTCCCAATCGGGCGGTTCGTTGTAGCCGACGGCGTTTTCCGCTTCGACGGCTTTGCGTAGTTGTTCAATTGCCTTTGTTCTGTCGCCTTTACCAAACAGAATTTGTCCGGCGAGCAGATTTTCCCCGACTTTTAAAACGTCTCGCGCAGCGCTGTTGCCGAAAGGCGCGTCAGCCGGAACAGCCTGAATCAAGTTTCGCAGCGATTTTAATTCGGCTTCGGCTTTGGCTGGCTGTTTTGTTCCCGCGAAAGCCATTCCGCGACCGAAATGCCAGAACGCGGCGGTTATTTTCAAATTTTCATCCGGTTTCGCTGCTTTTAGCATTTCGTCCCATTTTTGAAAACGCACGAGCGTCACTGTCGTGTAGGGCATAAAAAATTCGAGCATCGGCATCGCTTTCAGATGCGGTTTGACGTTTGCTTCAAGCTCCTGCGCCGTTTTAAGCTCGTCTGCAAAACGCCCGTTCATCGCGTGCGCGGCGGCGAGAAAATGGATGTTGTGATTGTAATACATCATCGGATACGCGCCCTGCGCGCCGGTTCTTTCGAGATATTTGCGGTCGGCGACAATCGCGTCGGCGTTTGATTCGGCAGCGTCCGTGTAATCGCCGGTGCGAATGTAAATGTGCGACGGCATATGGACGAGATGTCCGGCGGCTGGCGCGAGAGTTCGCAGACGCGAGGCACTTGCAAGCCCGCGTTCGGGATTTTTAGAAGCCTCGATGGCGTGAATGTAGTAATGATTTGCGCCCGTGTGATTCGGATTGCGTTTGAGAACGCTTTCCAGAACCGCAACAATGTCGAGCGTGCCTTCGGCGGGTTTCCCGTCCGGCGTCCACAATTTCCAGGGGCGCAGATTCATCATACTTTCGGCGTAAAGCGTCGCCCCGTCCAAATCGTCCGGGTATTTTTTGACCAGCTCCGCCATCGCCGCTTTATAATCGGCGGCGAGCTTTTGCTGATCCGACTGCGGATCGTTTGAATAGCGTTTTTGCAAAGCCTCAATATATGCGCGTTCGTGTTCCGACGCTTGCGGCGCGAACTGAATCGCTTTTTGCAGATTTGCGAACGCTTCTTTGAGCTGCGCCGGATCCGCCTGCAAATTGTAATTCGAGCCGAGCGCCAAAGCCGCGCCCCAATAAGCCATCGCCAGCTTCGGATCAAGCTCGGCGGCGCGTTTGAAAGACAAAATCGCTTCATCGTGGTTGAAACCGTAGAGCAATGCCAAGCCTTGATTGAAAAACTTCTGCGCTTCCGCATTTTGGGTCGAAACCGGATGATTAACGTCGCCCATTCCGGGCAGCAGCGCCGCCCGCCTTTGGTCGGGTTGATGATTTCCGTGCTGACCGAAAACGGTAAATGAAAAAAGTAGTAAAAATAACGGCAATATGTATCTCATTTGAAATCTCCTTTCCGTTTTCCAATGCTCAAAAGAATTGGACATTGGAGTACGACGATTGACAGTATCGGCGGTACGAGGTGGAAAAGTAATTAAGCCGCAATGAAAATTTGTTGAATTTTTTCTGAAAAAATTATGAAAGACGGATTTGAGTTTATGTCTCCAACGGTGAAAGACAATATAGCGTAGGGTGTAACCCTACGGACAATGCAAGATAGCTTTCGCTCGCTGAAGGCGAGCAACGCTTACCGCGCATTTGTTCGACGCCTTCAGCGTCGGATTATTTTTTGCGTCGTTTCGTAGGGTTTCACCCTACGCTATATTGTTTGTCGCCTTCGGCGACTTTTTGAAAATTCAAATCTTTTCCAAAACATTTTTAACCACAGGCGAATTGAAGAACAGCGAGCGCTGGTTTTCTTCTTTCACTCCCTCGGCAATTTTGTTGATTGTATCGGCGGCTCTGGCAAAAGCTTCTTTAGCGCTTGCCGCATCGCCGGTTCGCAGCCTTAAATTACCAACGTTCGCATAAACTTTCCACGCGACAATCGGAACCGGATATTTTTCAAGCTGATCGAGAGCGGCGTTTAATTCCGTTTCGGCTTGAGCGAAATCGCCGCGTGCGAGAGCCGTTTGAGACAACAGATTATGCGCAACAATGATGTATTTACGCGCTTCGAAATGCGTTGCGGCTTCGAGCAATTGGCGAGCGTGTTTTTCCGCTTTTTCAAGATTGCTTTCCGCTAAACTGTGTTCGCTCTTTCCGGCGTGGAGGCGGATTTTGTAGCGCCAGCGAAACCAGGCGTCGCGCTCGAAAATGCTTTCAACCTCGCGGAAAGCTTCCAGAGTTCTGCCGCCGTCGCCCATTTGCGTTTGATTGATTCCGAGATTGATCAAAGAATTCGCCTGCGCTTCGAGGACGTTTGCCTGTCGCCCGACGTTCAAGCCTTTTTGGTCATATTCCATCGCGCGGTCAAAATCCTGCAATTCGCGGTAAATCCAGCCGACACAGTTGGGCATACGCGGACCCCAGAATTGGTCTTCGTAGCGGCGCGACATCTCGATTCCTTCGGCGAAAGTTTCGAGCGCCTCGCTCATTCGACCTCGATTGCCGCGCGTCATTCCGAGAACGAAATAGCTTTCGAGCAGCAGAAAACTGTCGCGCAATTCTGTGGCGAGAGATTGAGCTTCCAAAAGCATTGTTTCGGCGGTTTCATACTCGGTTTGAAAAAAATGCAAAATGCCGCGCCACGCCAAACCCGAAAGCAAAACGGATTTATGATTCAAAACGCGGGCGCTTTTGATAATGTCGTCGAGCATCGGTTTTGCTTTGTCCAATTCGCCGTCGCCGAGATGTTTGAGCGCGAGAACCTGCATCGCTTCGATTCGCAAAGCCTCGCTTCCGGCGCGTTCGGCGGCTTGCAGAATTTCGTCGGCGCGGGCTGTGATTTCGTCCAAACGATGCGAATAAAAAAGCGTCATCGTCAAAGCGTTGAGCGCGGCTGATTCCTGAGCGGTCGAACCCGTTCGCTTGGCTGCTTCGAGCATTTCGGTAAAATCGTCAACCGCTTTTTGAAATTTACCGAGAGCGAGATTTACCTTTCCGCGTTTGTGATAAAGCGCGAGCAGCGTTTCCGCACGGTCTGCCTGTTCGTATTCTTTTGATAACTTCAGCGCGCGGCTGTAATGCGCGGCGGCTTCGGCGTTGGCAAAAAGCCGACCGGCATTGTCGCCCGCGTGAGCGAGATACTCGATTGTTCGCGGAAAATCGCGCCCGCGCTCGAAATGTTCGGCGAGCTGTGCGGCAATTCGCGGCGACTGTTTTCCGTAATGCCCGATTAATTTTTCTCCCGCTTTCCGGTGCAGCAAAATCCGTCGTTTCGTGACCATATCCGCGTAAAGCACGTTTTGATAAAGCGCGTGCGCGAAACGATAGCGAGTCGCCAGACCGCCGTCCGGCAGTTCTTCTTCACCGACGGTTTCGATCAAACCGTGAACTCTTTCGACGACCGCAAGCTGTTCTTCCAGATCAAGCTCGTCGCAATCGAGCAGCGCGGCGAGAACCGTCGAAAGAAATTCATCGCCTTCGATGGTCGCGTATTGCAGCGCGCGCCTGTCGTTTTCATCTAGAGCTTCAATCTTTTTGCGAATCAAGCTGCGGATGTTTTCCGGGACTTCAATTCTGATTTCGTTCAAAGGGCGTTTGAGCGTCCAACGCTCATTCACTTCGCCGATGTCGCCGTTTTCAGCCAGAAACTGAATCAAACTTGTGGCAAATAGCGGATGACCTTCGGTTTTGCCGTAAATCAGCGCGGACAATTCGGGCGGAAAATTGTTCGGGCGAAAATGCGAATCGAGAAATCCCGCGATTTGAGCTTCGGCGAGCGAATCGAGCGCAAATTCTTCGCTGAGTTTTTGAGTCTGCAATTCAAATTTGCAGTTTTTCAGCGGGTGCTCGCTGCGTTCCAAATCCGCAGGGCGATATGTGCCGACAATCAAAACACGATGTTCGGAAATGCGCTGACCGAGATGACGCAGCAAATCTATGCTCGAAGGATCAGCCCAGTGCAAATCTTCCAAAAGCAGAATGACCGGAGCGTGTGTAGAGAGCGCCGCGAGCATATCGCCCATTTCGCGCATCATTCGTTCTTTTGTCGCTCCGGCTGTTTCCTGCTGCAATTTTTCGAGCGCGATGCTCGAAACAAAAGCGGCGGGGAACTGCAAACACCAGGTCGGCGCATAAGTCCGCAGAAGCCCGACAATCCGGTCACGATGCTGAGTCGCCAACAATGCGCCGACGGCTTCGAGAAAGGGCAGATACGCCTCGCCCGTTCCGTACTGTTCGACCGAACGCCCCTGCAAAGTAAAAACGCTCGTAAAGCGATTGCGCGAGCGATGCAGAAATTCGCGAATCAAAGAGCTTTTGCCGATTCCCGATTCGCCCGTAACGAAAACGACTCGACCTTTGCCGTTGATCATTTGCACTGTTAATTCTTCAAGACGTTTTAGCTCGGCTTCGCGCCCAACAAAGGATTCCGGCGTCTGTTTAGCTGCTGTCGAAATCTGCGCGCCGTTGCCGTTTTGCGTGATGTGAATTTCCGATGAAACGCCTCTCAGCGATTTTAAAGCCGCCGCCAGTTCTGACGCCGAGTTATAACGGCGCTCTTTATCTTTCGCCAGCGCGCGCTCGATAATGATGTCAAACTCGACGGGCAATTCCGGTCTGATTCGGCTCGGCGACGGCGGTTCTGCGTTGGCGATGTCCTGTGCAATCGAAATCAGGCTCCGTCCGGTAAAAGGCAGTTTTCCGACCGCCGCTTCGTAAAGAATGCAGCCGAGCGAGAAAATGTCGGAACGAGCGTCCAGCGTTTCGCCGCGAGTTTGTTCGGGCGACATATAATATAATCGTTCCGATGATGCCGCCCGCGCCCGTCAAATTGAACTTTGTCGAAGCGCCCGAATCAACGTCGCCAGCCAGCAGCGGCTCAATCGTTTTAGCCAGACCGAAATCGAGAATTTTCGGCTGCAAATTTCCGGTTAGCAAAATATTTTCGGATTTTATGTCGCGGTGAATAATTCCGGCGAAGTGCGCGGCGGCAAGCGCATCGGCAACTCGCGCTCCGATGTCGAGAAGCTGCGGCACGGCGAGCGGCTGGCGTTCGATAATCGCTCTCAAAGTCTCGCCTTTGACGTATTCCATCACGATAAAATCAACGTCGTTTTCTTCGTCAATCGAGTAAATCGTGACGATATTCGGATGATTGAGAGCCGAAGCCGCTCTTGCTTCCTGCAAAAGACGAAGCTTTGCTATTTCATCCTGCGTCGTCTCTTCGGGCAATAATTTGATGGCGACCAGCCGACCGAGCTTCGTGTCTTCGGCTAAATAAACCTGTCCCATTCCGCCCTGTCCGAGCTTTCGTTTGATTTTATAATGTTTGAGCGATTGCCCCGCTTCCAGAAAACTCTTCATAACCTCACACGAACAAATTTAAATCGTGCGTCGCGGCAAAGTCTTGAAGTTCCTTTGAAAAAATTATGAAAAATTTCTGAAGCTGGCAAAAGAAAAAGCCGTGCGAATTGCTTTATGCAATCGCTTCGGCTTCAATTTTGAAAAATGAAATTGTACCTCTACCTTTCCAATCGCGGAGTTGGGAATTTTTTCAACATTTTCCACGCCAGAATCAAACTGTCGTCATCGTCTTGGCGAACGATTTTGAAAGCGACCAGCATATCCGAATTGCCGTAATTAACTGACCGCAGAACATAAGTATTTCCGGCGATTGCGGTCATACGCCTTTTATAAACGGCGTCTTTTTTCATTGTGGCTTCGCTTGCTCTGCGTTGTTCAATGCGAGCTTCGGGTTCGGTTGTCGGCGGTTTATGCCCAGTCAGATGCTGAACAATCGGATTTTCGAGCGTGACATCTTCAATCCGAACTTCTCCCAGTTTCGCTAACATTCCATAATCCGCTCCGGCAAAACCGACTGATAAATCACCTTGCTCAAGCGAAATGTCCGAACCGTAACCGTATTCGTGCGTTAAGCGACTGAACGAATAATAAGCTCCGCCGCCGCGCATTGTTAATTTATTGTCGTATTTTTCGCGCGGCAGCAAGCGAATCAAACCTGTGTCCGGCTGTTGCAAAAATTGAGCGTAAGATGTGCGGTCTTCAGCCGCAGGCTCAAGCAAAACGTTTTCACGCCCCTTTATTTGTTCCCGGAGAGATTCTATTTCTTTCCACACGGCGGTGCGATTCGACGTTTGCGCCAAAACCGGGAGAGCTGAAAAAACCGTCAACGCGATGATGATAAATCTGCGAAAATTCATTTTTTATTCTCCTTTTTCGGGAAAGCGCGTTGCCAGCATCTTACGCCCGAATTAGAATGGAAATCAATAAATTTATGAACGTAACTAATCTTTATTGCTCGAACTGCGCCGAAGTTTACCAGCCGAACAAACTTTATAATCTGTGCGCCGCTTGCGGGAAACCTTTGCTCGTTAATTACGACTTGGAACGCGCAGCCGAAACTCTAACCAAAGAATCTTTAACAAGTCGCGTCGCTTCGCTCTGGCGTTACGAGGAAGTTTTGCCCGTTGAATCGGACGAAAATATTGTCAGTTTGGGCGAAGGCTGGACGCCGCTGCACAAAACCGGGCGTTTGGGCGAGAAACTCGGTCTTTCCAATCTTTATATCAAGGACGAATCGCTCAACCCGACCGCTTCGTTTAAAGCTCGTGGAATGAGCGCGGCGGTTTCGATGGCAAAAGAATTGGGCGTTAAAAAAGTCGCCGCGCCTTCGGCTGGAAACGCGGCGGGCGCGCTCGCCGCTTATGCGGCAAAAGCCGGAATCGAAGCATTTTTGTTTGTTCCGAAAGACACGCCGCGCGCTTGCGTTGTCGAATGCGAACAGCTTGGCGCAAATGTCACGCTCGTTGACGGATTGATAACCGATTGCGGCAAAATCGTCGCCGAACGCAAAGATGCCGAAGGCTGGTTCGACGTTTCGACGCTCAAAGAACCGTACCGAGTCGAAGGCAAAAAAACGATGGGCTACGAATTGGCGGAGCAAATGAATTGGGAATTGCCTGATGTAATTTTATATCCGACGGGCGGCGGAACGGGTTTGGTCGGAATGTGGAAAGCGTTTGACGAAATGGAAAAAATGGGCTGGATTTCCGCCGCAAGACCGCGAATGGTTTCGGTTCAATCGCTCGGCTGCGCGCCGATTGTCCGCGCGTTTCATGAAGGTTTGAATCACGGGGCGGAAATCGAAAACGCGCACACCGTCGCTTCCGGTTTGCGCGTTCCGAAAGCAATCGGCGATTTTATTTTGTTGGACATTTTGCGAAAAAGCGAGGGAACTGCGGTCGCCGTAACGGATGAAGAATTAGTCGCCGATGTCAAAGAAATCGGCGCGGCAACCGGAATTTTCGCCGCGCCCGAAGGCGGCGCGTGTCTCTCGGCGCTCAAAAAACTAATCGAGCGCGGCGAAGTCGGCAAAACTGAGCGCATCGTGATTTTTAACACCGGATCGGGCTTAAAATATCTTGAAGCATTTCAAAACATTTGAATTCTGTGACGATAAAACCGACCAAACAGGATTTGCAGGCAGCCGTCGAGAAAACAATTTCGGATGTTATCGCGCCCGATTTAAAAGTTTTGTTTTGCGGCATCAACCCCGGACTTTATTCCGGCGCGACCGGGCATCATTTTGCGCGTCCCGGCAACCGTTTCTGGAAAACACTGCACGCCGCTGGATTTTCCCAAAAACTGCTCGCGCCGCAGGAACAAAACGAGCTTTTGAAAAACGGTTACGGCATCACCAACATTTGCGAGCGGACGACGGCGCGCGCAGACGAATTGACGACGGAAGAAATCGTTGCGGGCGGCGCGAAATTGCGGGCAAAAGTTTTGCGGTTTCAGCCGAAAGTTTTAGCCGTTTTGGGAATCACAACTTATCGAATCGCATTCAATCATCCGAAAGCGGTTTTAGGTTTACAATCGGAGCGAATCGGGGAAACGCGAATCTGGGTTTTGCCGAATCCGAGCGGTTTAAACGCGCATTATCAAGCAAACGATCTCGCGGAGCTTTTCCGCCGATTGCGCGAAACGATTGAAAACGAAAAATAAATTGCCTTCACAAACCGAAAAAATCGAAAGAATTTGGACAAACGTTAATGGCTTGCGAATTCAGGCATTGGCGGAACGAAATCCAAATTTTGCCGACAAAACGCCGTTTGTGCTGATTCACGGTTTGGCGATTTCAAATCGCTATTTGATTCCGGTTATGCAGGAATTGGCAAAACGGCGAGAAGTCTTTGCGCCGAATTTGCCCGGTTGGGGCGACAGCTCAAAACCGCGCCGCGTTTTTAACATTACAGAACTGGCGGACGCGCTAGCCGATTGGATGAAAGCTCACGGAATCGAGCGGGCAAACATTGTCGGGCATTCGCTAGGCAGCCAAATTTCCGCGGAATTTGCAGTGCGACACGCTGAAATGGTTGATAAATTAATTCTCGCCTCGCCGACATTTGAAAAGGGAAAACGAAATTTTTTCCGGCAATTCTGGCGTTTTCTGATGAATGCTCCGCGCGAGCCGTTTTCGCTGGTTTATATAGCTCTGCGCGATTATTTTAAATTCGGGATTCGCAGAGAAATCTACACGCTAAAATACTCGCTCAAAGATAAAGTTGAAGAAAAACTTCCGCAGATTTCAGCGCCGACGCTTGTTTTGAGCGGCGAGTTGGATACAATTGCGCCGCAAAATTGGATTGAAACAATGGCGGAATTATTACCGAACGGAAAAGCCCTGATAATTCCCGCCGGATCGCACGGCGTCATTTATCAATCGCACGAAAAATTTGCCGCGTTGGTTTGCGAATTTGTTGATTGCTAATTCGAGGGACCGCCGTATAATTTCACCAAAGGAAAAGAAAAATATGGCATCGGAATGGGCTGAAGAAGCAGACCGACAGGCAAAAGCAATCACGCGCGATCTCGTCGAGGTCGGCAAATCAAAAGGTTATCGCGTGACTTATCAAAAACGCGAAGCCCGTTTTATGCTTCGCGCCGGAACTGTTACAAATTATTTTTCCGCCCACGATTACAACACGCCAAAAGGAATGGATTGGCTGCAACTGAGAATTGATGTCCTGAAAGCTGTCAAAAAAAGCACGGGACAAAATGAGGAAGAAGACTAATTGGTTTATTCAATTAGCAAAAAATGCGGTTAGCTTGAATAAGCTAACCGCATTTTTTATCAGAAAAAACTAAAAGACTTAAATCTGAGAATGAATCAAACGACGCAATCCGTCTCCGAATTTAACGTCTATTTTCTGCGGTTCAATCACACTCATTACTTCGCCATATCCAAACGAAGAATGCATCATCGTTT
>DASVTY010000050.1:0-25427 GCA_036387315.1 Pyrinomonadaceae bacterium | reverse complement strand
AAGGCAGATTTGAAACGCGGAAATACGACGCCGCGCCGACGCCGAATTATCTCGCCGCCGCCGATTTTAACAACGATGAATGGACGGATTTATTTTCGGTTAATCAAGCCGCTCGCGGTTTTTCCGTCGTTCTAAACAACGGCGCGGGCGCGTTGGTGACGACCGAAAAAATTGAAATCTCGCACGCGCCCCAAGACGTGAAAGCCTTTGATTTGAACGCGGACGGAAAATTGGATTTGGTGACGGCAAACATTGAATCCGAAGAAGGTCTCGCCGAGCGGCGAAGTTTGCGTCACGACGCGGGCGGTTTCGTTCACGTCTTTTTCGGCGACGGCGCGGGCAAATTTGTCGAAAACCGAGTTTACGGCGCGGGTGAAATGCCTTCAGAAATTGTCGTCGGAGATTTAAACGGCGATATGCAGCCGGATTTGGCTCTAACCGACCGAGCCGAAAATGTCGTTCGCCTGTATTTTAATTCAAACGGCAATTTCGACCGCCGCAGCGCTATTCCGACAGGCGGCACTCACCCGATTTCTTTAAAAATCGGCGATTTTAACCGCGACGGGAAACCGGATTTCGTCGTCGCCAACCGCAATTCAAACAACGTCTCGATTTTGCTTGGAAACGGCAATGAAACGTTTGCGGCTGCAACAACAATTGCGGTCGGAAACAGACCTTTGAGCATCGAAACGGCGGATTTCAACCGCGACGGAAAAGCCGATTTTGCTACGGCAAATTCAACCTCCGATACGATTTCGCTGTTCCCCGGAAACGGCGACGGCACATTCGGCGCGGCGGTTAATCTGCCAGCCGGAACGTTTCCGGCTTTCGTCAAAGCCTCGGACATCAATCGCGACAGCATCGCAGATTTGCTTGTCGTGAACGGCGGCGTAAACGCGCCCGGCATTACAATTTTTAAAGGAAACGGCGACGGCACGTTCCAAAATGCGAGCAGCATTAGGTTTGGAAATCTTTTAAAATCGCTCGACGCGGCTGATTTCAACTCGGACGGCAGCCCGGATTTGAGCGTGGTTGACAGCGACCGTTCAGCCGTTTGGCGGCTTTACGGCGACGGGACGGGCGCATTTGGAAATCCGATTGCTTACGGCGTCGGGCTTTTTCCGTTGGCGGTGATTGCCGCTGACGCTGACAATGACGGCAAAACCGATCTTGTCAGCGCCAATGCCGGTTCTTCGAGTTTGTCCCTGCTTTTAAATAAATGCGCTGAATAAAAAATATGCTCAAAAAGGATAGACCGAAGCATTTCTAAATATAAAACTTCGGTCTATCCTTTTATGGTATTTGCTTCAATTGTTACTGAGTCGGGCTTACCTGACAATTTCTCCCATTTCCACGTATGTGACCCTGTCCATTGCAACCGTTCCCATTTTCACCTCCGTTGCCGTTGCCATTTCCGTTGCCATTACCATTATCATTACCGTTTCCGTTTCCGTTGGCACCTTCAGAGACGTTTCCGGTCAAATTCAAAGTTTCGAGTGTTTTTTCCGTGACATTCTTGAAAGTTTCGTAAACCGACTCGAAAATGCTCTTATTTAAAGCAGAAAGAGCTTCTGATCTGCTTCCTGAATTGAAAGTTTCCCCCGTGGAGCCAACAGTTGAAAACGAAAGACTGGAATCGGTTTCAAATAACACTCCATCTGGATTAATAAGCGTTCCTCTAACGCCTTCCGAAGCAGTTAACCGCGCTTGACCGCTAAACAAATTCAAATCAATTGTGTTGTCATTAAAGCTGACATTGATAGAAGTATTCGGTCTTAATTCGACGCTGCCGAGTTTGGGCAGATAAATTCTTGCGCTGTGGTTTCCGGTTCTGATTTCAGCGCCGGAACGGATTGTCGTGCCGTCAACTACTGTGTTGCCATTAATCAGGGTGGAATCAGAATCTTCCAATACAAGCACGCCTAACATCGGAGTCGCGCGTTGCGATTCGTTGTTATCGCCGCTATGAGCGAAAACCGAAACGCAGCTTAAAAATACGGTTAGAAGCGGAAGATACATTTTCAAGTTTTTTGGGGATTTCATATTCTTTTGATCTCCTTTTTGTCATAAACCGCAATTTACGGCGGTTTATGCTGAAATATCGAGTTTTATAAACCAGAAGGTTGTGTTTGATTGATCCAACACCGGATTTCTAAAAAAAGGTGTTGACGATCTAAAGGGTTCGCTCGCTAACAAACAAAACGAACTGAGATGTGTCGGTTTCGCAGGTTAGCTCGACAGGAAATGCGTCAAAAGCATTCCCTTTATTAACCTAAAATAAATTTAAAGCAACGGAAATTTACACCAGGAGTAATTCAATGTCAATGCTTATTATAGCTTTATCCTATTTTTTGTTTTTGAACTAAACAGTTGATTTAAGAGACACTTTTAAATCGTCTTTCTATTCGTGAAAAATAATTATTTTGCTGAACCACAATATTAGGACGCCCCGGAATCGCTATAACTTTGCCGATATGTGCGGCATTTGATAAAACAAAGGTTTCGTCTTTGTGCGAAATTTTGTTTGTAAGGAATTTATCAAAATGTTACGTGCCGGAATTGTCGGATTGCCGAACGTCGGAAAATCCACGCTTTTTAACGCTTTAACTTCGCAGCAAGCCGCGCTTGCCGCTAATTATCCATTCGCCACAATCGAGCCGAATATCGGTGTCGTCGCCGTGCCGGACGAGCGGCTCGAACCGCTTGCCAAAATTGTCAAAACAACGAACATTGTTCCGGCAACCGTCGAATTTGTTGACATCGCCGGGCTTGTGCGTGGCGCTTCGCAGGGCGCGGGTTTGGGAAACCAATTTCTTGCCAACATCCGCGAAACCGACACGATTGTGCAGGTCGTCCGCGCGTTTGAAGACGACGACATCATTCACGTCGAAGGCTCGGTCAACCCGCTGCGCGATATTGAAACCATTGGACTCGAACTGGTTTTGGCAGATTTGGCTTCGGTCGAAAAACGCCGCGAGCGCGCGTTGAAAAACGCCAAAGGCGGCGCGAAAGAAGCGAAAGCCGAGCTTGAAGTTTTGGACAAATTGCAACCCGCGCTTGAAGACGGTCGCGCGGCTCGCACGGTTGAATTGAGCGATGACGAGAAAGCGATAGCCCGTCAGTTTTTCCTCTTGACCACAAAACCGACAATTTACGCCGCAAATGTTGATGAAAACGCTCTGGCTGCGCCCGACGAAGACGCTTTTGTGCGACAGGTCAAAGATTTTGCCGCAGCGGAAAACGCCGAAACGGTCGTTATTTGCGCCAAGCTCGAAGCCGAATTGGTCGAATTAGCGCCCGAAGAGCGAATCGAGTTTTTAAAAGATGTCGGCGTCGAATCGAGCGGCGTTGACCTCTTGATTAAATCGGCTTATCGGCTGCTCGGTCTGATGTCGTTCTTGACTGCCGGTGAAAAAGAAGTGCGCGCGTGGACGATTCCAATCGGAACGAAAGCCCCGCAAGCCGCCGGAACGATTCACTCGGACATCGAACGCGGTTTTATTCGCGCCGAAATCGTCGGCTATGACGAGTTAACTCGCGCCGGTTCTTACGCCGTCGCCCGCGAACAAGGCTTATTGCGTCTGGAAGGCAAAGAATATGTAATGCGCGAGGGCGATGTCGTTCATTTTAGGTTTAACGTTTAGCCTTTTAAGACTGACTAGCGATGATTTCGACGAGATAAAAAAAAAGAACCTGTTTATGAAACGGGTTCTTTTTTATTTAATCGTTTATCGCTTTGAAAAACTTTCGGCTAAATTTCAAAAGGTATCTTGACAACACTGTGTTTCATCAAAAGTCAGAATCATTAACAAAAATTCGGCAATGTCTTCTTCGGTTCTCGCTTCGGTATAAAAGTTCGCCATCGTTCTCGGAAAAGTGGCGACGATAACTCCATTTCTTTGTAACGCAATTTTTACCAATCCGGCGTTTAACTGCTGTTCTTTATACCAAACGCAAGTGTTGTCTCTCCGACAGTAATTTACATACTCGCCCGCCAAAACTCCGATATCGTATCGAATATTAAGTCTGCCGTCTTTTTTAATGCTCCCGACCGTGCTGTCAATGCCTCGTCCCGGTATGTCAACGTACCCGCTCAGTAATTTAATTCCTCCGGGCGGCGGGGTTATGCTATCCCGCTTTCTCAGATTTTGATCTTGCGCCGAAGCGGAAAGGATAAATAAGCAAAACGTAAACACAAATAAAAGTAGTTTCTTTGCCATAAACTTAAGCTCCCATTCAAGTTGAGAGTTCAAACTTCAGTTTGATCTTCCGATGTAATTTAAACGAAAGTTTGAATTACGCGCTTCTTCCGCAAATCAAATCTTAATTTGCTCTGACCGTCCGGCGGCTCGCCGGAACTTCAAAATTGTACGTTTCGCCGTGACTTAAATACCGCATTCTCTCGGTCAACCCGGCGGCGTCGGCTGCCTGTTTGAAATCTTCGAGCGGCGATTTGAAAACGTCGTAGTCGTTGTAGTGAATCGGAATCGCTTCCTTCGGATTGATCAGCTTGATTGCTTCCACGCCCATTTCGGCATCCATCGTCAGCAGAATTCCCATAATTCGCGTCCCGCCGAGATGGAATAAACCCAAATCAATATTCGGATATTTTTGGGGTATTTCTTTCAGCTCGTCAATCAGCAGCGTGTCGCCGGAAATGTATAGCCGAAGCGTGATGTTGTCCGCTCCGCTTGCGCTGAATTCGAGCATACTTCCCATCACGTCGGGCAGCGCGAAATCAACCATTGCCGGACCGTGTTTGCCCGGCATCGAAGTGATTTTTACCTGCGCTTCGCCTTTTTTAACTGTCGCCGAATCCCATGTGTCGAGCGGAACTGAGTTTTTAAAGTTTTTCGATTCCAATTCGGCGGCGGCGTGTCCGGTGGTGATAATCGGCAGATTTTTGTCTAATTTTTCTTCGACGATTTGATCAAAATGGTCGCCGTGATAATGCGAGAGAACGACGAAATCTATCGGCGGCAATTCTTCAATATCGAGTGCCGGTTCGGTCAGCCGCTCGCTCGTTAAACCGTAGCCGAGATGAACGTGATCGCCGGCGTGCAGAAAATTCGGGTCGGTCAGAATCGTAAATCCCGCGTAACGCAAAATAACGGTCGCCGTACCGATGAAAAATACCGAGCCGGTTCCGAAATCGGGAATCGCGCCCGCGATTGAATCTAGTTGAATTATTGTTTCTTTGGGCATAAAAAATCCTCTTTTAAATTATTCCAAAACAACCGGATGTCTAGTCGGTACGCGAGCGTACGAGCGGGAAGGAAAGTTGCGTTTATAGATTTTAGAGCCGGTTTCAGAGAATCAAGAACCGCCTGCGCACGGAAGAAAACTGTTAATTGTGAATTGTGGAAATGTCCGCAAAATTGACTTTATTCAAGCCGTGTTTTATGCAGCGCAGGCGAATAATCCGCAAGAATCTGCATAATTACGACATCATAATATGAGCTTTTGATAAAGTGCCGCTTCTGACTGATTTCACACGCTCCATAATGAGGGCTATCGGATGCCCTAATGGTTCTATTGACTAAAATAAACTTTATAAAATGTGATTATCACAATTGAATCTTCATATCACTCCAAATAAGCGATTTATGAAAGATAATGTTTCATAGCACACTCTAGAAGCGTGTTATGATAAATGAATAGTCATATACAGTAATTGAGCGTCTAATTAGCGTTAGTTTCGTACCTATTGCACTGTTCCCTTTTCCAGATTAAGGGGGCTTCCAGGCTTAAGAGAAAAGCAATCACAGGGCGATCCAATTGGGCTTTGTTCGGTACGACAAACTACAGTTTTTGCTACACATCGAGTTCCGGTTGCCGGTTTACCACTTCCGTTAAGCCAAAAGTACGCTATCACTGCTATGACGAATATTAGTAGTCCAAGTACTATAAGTGAGCCGTTTGTACGCAGCCCCTTTGACACGAACTCTATCCCTTCGTATTTGAATGTGCCACTACCGATTGCTGTTACTAATAGTCCAACAATAGCTACCACAACAAAGGCTATCAACTTTACTAAATCATCAGTAAATGCTCCTACTGGCATTTTAAATCTCCTCCTGATTAATGAGATTAGTTTTTCTGTGGCGTTTGTTATACATATATATCGTTATAATTGCAAGCAAATTTTAGTGATTGAATAGCTCGGAATCCTATACAAAATGGAGGTTATCTGACCTGATCTGTTTGGAGGATCGCATCGAATTATCCGGCTTCTGTCCTGCTAAGGTGTTAAGAATCAAAAAAATTGTCCGACAATGTAAAACTGACAATTGATAATTTACAATTTCAACCTCGGATTTCACTTTCCTGATTAATGCCCTAATCAAAAAGACTGGCTTTCAAGCTCGGTTTTAAGATTGAGATTGCGAATCAAACGGTGCAGGTAATTCGGATGAACGTCGAGCAGTTTGGCAGCTTCGACATAACTGCCTTTGGCTTCTTTAAAGGCTTTGCGAATCAATTGTTTTTTCGTTTCCAAAACAACTTCGTGATAAGTTTCCGCGTTCATTTCTGGTCTATCGGGGAAAGATTCGCCGTTTTCCAGAATGTTTTCGGGCAAATCTTCTGGCAAAATCCATTCTGTAGAACCGAGGACGACGGCGCGTTCGACGGCGTTTTCCAGCTCGCGAACGTTGCCGGGAAAATCGTAATCGAGGAGCAGTTTTTTGGCTTTTGACGAAATTCCCCGAATACGGCGGTTTAATTGGCGGCTGAATTTTTCGGCGAATTTTTCCGCGAGCAAAACGATGTCTTCTTTTCGCTCGCGCAGCGCGGGCATTGTAAAACGCACGACGTTCAGACGATAAAACAAATCCTGTCGAAAATTCCCCGTTTTTACTTCTTCTTCGAGATTGCGATTTGTCGCCGCGACGAGACGAACATCGGCTTTGATCGGGCGCGTGCCGCCGACTCGTTCGAATTCGCGCTCCTGCAAAACCCGCAGCAGTTTGGCTTGTAAATTAATCGCCATTTCGCCGATTTCGTCTAAGAAAAGCGTGCCGCTCTGCGCGATTTCGATTTTGCCTTTTTTCTGCTGCACGGCGCCGGTAAACGCGCCTTTTTCGTGACCGAAAAGCTCCGATTCGAGCAAAGTTTCGGTCAGCGCGGCGCAGTTTATCGCCACAAAAGGCTTGTCTTTGCGCCGACTGTTTTCGTGAATCGCGCGCGCCGCCAACTCTTTTCCCGTTCCCGATTCGCCGTTGATTAAAACGGTCGAATCGGTCGGCGCTGCCTTTGCAATGAATTTAAAAACTTTTTCCATCGCCTCGCTCGCACCCGTCATATTGCGGTTTTCGAGAGTTTCCTCGCGTAAAAATCTGTTTTCGGTTTCGAGCCGGTCGAATTGCCTGACGTTTTCAATCGCCACCGACGCAATTCCTGCAACCGCCGAGGCAAAACGCAAATGATTTTCGTCGAAATGTGCCTCGCGCCGATTTGTTTCCAGATAAATCGCGCCAATGGTTTTGCCGTAAAGCACGAGCGGAACGCAGAGCAGCGACGCGGTTTGCGACAAAAACAAGCTTTCGGCGCTCGATAAATGAACATCGCCCGCCACGTTGTTGGCTAAAATCGCGGTTTGCGCGTCGAAAACCTGCCGCACGACAGTTCGGCTGACGCTGATTGTTTCGGTTGATTCTTTGTCGCGCTGCAAGCCGAAAACCGAAGAAATTTCTTCCGCCGTTTCGTCTTCCAAAAGCAAAATCGCGCCTTTTTCGGCGGGAACGACTTCGAAAAGCAGTTCGAGAAGCTGCGTCTGCAAATTTTCCAGACCGCGCACCGAATTGATTTTCCGGCTGATTTGCAGCAGCGCGGTTAAATCTCGCGCCATCGCGCTGACGGCTTCATCAAGCCGGACTCGCACCGTGTCGCGCGGCAATTCCAAATCCTTTTCGTCAATTCTGACTGTTTCGTCCGAATTTCTTTCCGTTTCGTCAGTCAGAAATTGGAAAACGAAATCCCCAATTTTAATTTTATCCGTGTGTTTTAATCGCGTGTTTTCGGCTGAAGCGTCGTTGACGAAAGTGCCGTTTAAGCTCTCTAAATCATTGACGAAGAATTCTTCGCCGCGCCATTCGATGACGCAATGACGGCGAGAGACCGAAGCGTCGTTAAGCGAGATTTGATTTGAGGCTTCACGACCGACGAACGTTTCCGCGTCTCCAAGCGCGAAAACGACGCCTTTATTTTTGCCTTCGATTGTGAGCAGTTTTGCCGGCATCGGGTTCAGTTTAAAACGCCGAAAACTTTCCCGCAACACAAAGCGCCGAAACCGTTCGGATAGCTCAACTATCCGAACGGTTAGCTTTTTTCATTGAGTCAGCTTTTGAAGGCAACAGTCTGAAAAGTCTTTATTTTCTTTGTTTTCTTCCATTTATCTGTTTATCGCTGCCGCTTTTGTTTTCCGGTACGCAAATCGCCCTTTAGCCCGGCGTGACTGAGAAAGTCGAAAACAGAATTAAGAGGAGAAAGAAAATGAAAAAACATACTTTGGCTTCATTCGGATTATCTTTAGTTTTTATGATTGCGGCAATCTTTACGGCGGCAGTTCCAGCCCGCGCGAACAATGATTACGGGACGCGGCAAACTTACGAAGTGCCTTTTGATTTCTATGTCGGCAACGACAAAATGACGGCGGGCAAATATGAAATTCAGCGCGTTTCGGAGACGGTTTATCAAATCCGCGGCGTTAAAAACAGTAAATCCGTCTTTGTCCCGGCTTATCAGCCGACGGGCGATGAAAATCAAGTGAAATCCGCAAAATTAGTTTTTAATAAGTATGGGCAAAATCGTTTCCTGCGAGTAATTTATACGCAAGTTCGCACCGCAGGTCGGATCATCAACGAATCGAAAACAGAGCGCCACGCCCGGAAAGAAAGCGAATCGGAAAATAATTTGGCAAAAGTTAAACCGACGATTGTTGAAATCGCGGCTCAATAAACAAAACGGCAGTCAAAAAAAATAACTCGAAGCGAAAATTTGAAACGCTTAGAGTTATTTTTTTTGTTCAGAAATTATCTACCGTTGCGGATTAAAACCGCGTCGCTTGAGATCGAGCCGCGCGAGACGACAAGCTGTTTGCCGTCGGGCGACCAATCGAAATAAGCGATGTAATTTTCGTTAAACCCGGTGATTTGACGCGATTTTCCGCCTTCGAGCGGCAGCGTCCAGATGTTGGAAACTTCCTGCGCGTCGCGGACGTAAGCCAGTGCTTTTCCGTCCGGCGTCCAGCGCAGAGTCACGGGCGGCTGGTTGATGCTGCGAATGGCGTCGGGCGGAATCTCAAAGCGTCGCCGCTCGCCCGTCTCAATGTTGAGAATTTCCTGATCGAGCCGTTTTTCCTTTTCATTCCAGAAAATATAAGCGATTCGTTTTCCGTCGGGCGAAACGGCAGGACGACGTTCAACGTTGTCAGCCAAATGCGTAATTTCTCCGCCTTCCGTCGTAATCATCCCAAGCCCGGCGCTGTCGCTGACGAAAAGCCTGTTGCTCAAAGGCGCGCAGCCGACCGACCACGCATAATTCTCAGTCACTTTACGCAGATTATTGCCGTCAAAATCTATGCTCCAAATGTTCGGCGTCCCGCCGTTTGACGAGGTAAAGACAATGTATTTTCCGTTGGCGGCGACGCAAGGTTCGAGGTTGAGGTTGTTGCTCGTCAGTTGTTTTTTGTTCGAGCCGTCGCTGTCGGCAATCCAGATGTTGGGATTTCCGCTGACGGCTGAGCTGTAAACAACGCGATTGTCCGGCGTCCACGCGACGCCCATTCCTTCAAGTTTGCCGGATGTGATTTTCTTTGCCTGCAACGGGTTATCAACCGGAACCGTCCACACGCCGAGAGATATATCTTCCTGCGTGCTGACGAGCAGCTTGCCGTCCGATGAAATGCTGAGATTTCGATAGCTGTTAAAATCTCTGGTCAACTGTTCTTCTTTGCCGTCGGGATAAGAAATTTTCCAGATTTGCAGATAAAATTGCTGACGACTGCCGGAAGTTATCAGCATACCGCTTTTATCGGGCAGCCAGGTCAAAGTATTGCCGAAAAACGAAGCGAAATTGCTCGAAGTCCAGACTACTTTTCGCTCGCCGCCGCCCGCAGGAACTTCCCATATTTGAGCGAGAGCTTTGCCGGGTGAAACCAATTTTGCGCCCGCAAAAGCGATTGTTTTTCCGTCGGGCGACCAGGAGGGCGTAAATATTCCGCTGTTGTCATTAGCATTATTGACAACTACGTTTCGTTCGTCGCCGCCATCCGAACCGGCGTTAATCAGCCGCGTCGTTCGATCTTCCGTGCTGGAGCGAATAAATGCCAGACGCTTGCCGTCGGGCGAAAGCGTGATTCCCGGCATACAATCGTGAATCACCTTTTGCGGTATTCC
Organism: Pyrinomonadaceae bacterium; assembly: GCA_036387315.1. Lineage (GTDB taxonomy): Bacteria > Acidobacteriota > Blastocatellia > Pyrinomonadales > Pyrinomonadaceae > JALZCH01. Next base: position 15,030 of record DASVTY010000050.1, on the reverse strand, counting down.
GCCCAAAACCGGAATGCGGAAAATCTGCCCCACGCCTTTTCTGTCCCAGACGTTGTAGTAAATCCAGCTTCCGTCGAACGAAATCGCAATGCCTTGATATGAAACGTTTTGCGGCGCGATGACTTGAATATTGCTGCCGGTTTGAATTTGTTTGAGCCAGAGACTTTCGCTCCCGCCTTCGTTTGAAACGTAAACGAGATATTTTCCGTCCGGCGAAACAACCGCGTCGTTGACTTTGCCGAGACTCGTCAAACGCTCGACTTCGCCGACTTTAAAACCGGAATCAGTTTGCGGCGCGGCGGAATTAAAATAAAAACCGTAAAAAACGGCGGCAAGCGTAATCAGCAAAATCGCCCCGACAGCAGGAATCGCAAAACGCGGCAGCTTTGAAATAGAGCGGCTGATTTCCGGCGCGGTCGTTTGTCTTGAATTATTCGTTCTCTGACCGAGCGTTTGATTTGAGGCGCGAGATTTAAGATTTGCCGGGAATTTATCGGAAACGTTTAATTCATTGAACGAAGCGCGCTGAAGCCGTTTTAAATCGGCGCGCAAATCAGAAGCGGTTTGATAACGAAAATCCCGGTCTTTTTCGAGCAGCTTTAAAATTATCTGCTCAAGTTCCGGCGGCACATTTTGATTCAACTCGCCCGGCGCAATCGGTTCTTCGTGCAAAATCGCGTCAAACGCGGCGGCGACCGTCGCGCCTTTAAACGGCAGTTGTCCGGTCGTCATTTCGTACAGCACGACGCCGAAGCTCCACAAATCCGTTCGCCCGTCAAGCTCTTTGCCCAAAGCCTGTTCGGGCGACATATATTGCACCGTCCCGACGAGCATTCCCGATTCGGTTTTGGCGCGCGTAATTTCCTGTTCGGAGGATTCGGTTTCAAAAGTTTTCGCCAAACCGAAATCTAAAACTTTGACGCGCCCGCGTTTGTTGATAATGACGTTTGCGGCTTTGATGTCGCGGTGAATTATTCCGTGGCGATGCGCTTCGTCGAGCGCGTCGGCGATTTGCGCGGAGATTTCCAAAACTTCGCTCAAATCAAACGATTTGCCGTCAATTTTCTCCGCCAGAGTTTCGCCTTCGACATATTCGAGCGCGATAAAAGGCGTCTCAGAGCGGTCGTCAATTTCGTAAACCGTGCAGATATTCGGGTGATTAAGAGTTGCGGCGAGACGCGCTTCCTGCCAGAAACGATTCAGGTGTTTGCGGTCAACTGCAAATCTCGTCGGCAAAATCTTGAGCGCGGCTTTGCGATTCAGTTTCATGTCGGAAACGAGATAAACTTCGCCCATTCCGCCGGAACCGAGCTTTTCCAGCACTTTGTAATGCGAAATTGTTTCAAGGTTTGTTGACACGCTTTTGTCAGATACGAAAATTTGATGCGTTTTGATTTTAAAATAACATCAATTCTGGTTAAAGATTTTTTCAACGCGGAGACGCAAAGACGCCGAGTTTTGAAAAAGAAGAGCGGGAGAAAAAGTTTTGTTTAACTTTTCTTATATTTCTCTGCGTCTCCGCGTCTCGGCGTTTCAACTTGTCTTACCTCAAAATGACTTTAAAATACGAATGAAATTATGGAAAATTCACGCTTCGGATTTTTGCGCGCTAAAAGTTTCCGCCGAAACTTCGCGGAAGCTCAAACCGCTCCGCACAATCAGAATAACTCCTAAACCCGTCCAAAACAGCACGCGCCCCTTTCGAACGATAGCCAATGTGACGCCGACCGCCGCACCAAGCGCGAGCGCATCGGAGATAAATTGCGCTCCGGCTTCGTCAACGCCGACGAGAAACGGAACTAATTTGAAGACGACGAGAATCGCGCGGTTGATTGTTTCGAGCAAAAAGGCGGTCAAAAAATTGGGCGCGACATCCATCACGGCGCGCAAAATAAACCAGACCTCGAAAACTCCGACGGCGTGAAAAGCGGTTTCAAGCAAAACAAGCGGCAAAAATTTGCGCGGGTGCTTGCGGTAAAACCCATAAATCAAATCCTCAAAACGCTCGACTTCAACGCGTCCGTGACGCAAAACCCGTGTTGCCAATCCTTTGCCGTAGAGCCATTCGGCGAGCCAGCTCGCAAAACGCCATTCCTGAATGACCATAAAAAAACCGCCGATGGTCAGCGTGGTAATAATTGCAATAATCGCGTAACCAACCGTCGCCACGTTTCCCGCCGGGTGAAACGTAAGCAGAAACGCGATGCTTCCGCAAACGATTAAAGTTCCCGTCGCTAAAGAATAAAACAGATTTTCAATTGCAATCGAGCTTAAACCGACGACAAGCGGAACTCGTTTGCGAACCGCTACGGCTTTTGCCGTGCCGCTCATTAAAATTCCCAGCGGAATCATTGCGCTCAACGCTTCGCCGATCATCACGGCTCGAAAAGCGTCAACAAACCGCAAATGATAAGGTTTTTCGACGCACAGCGTCCAGGCGTAAACGCGAGTCGTAACTTTTACCGCGTAAAGAGCCAAAACAAACAGAAAGCCCAAACCGAGACGGCTGATTCCGCCCCAGATTTCTTCGATTCCGGCGGTGTAAACGAAAAAAACGAAGAGCGCGAGACCGAGAGTTGTGAGAACGATTCCGGCGATTTGCAGTTTGCTGATTCGTGTTTTCGGTCGGTTTTCGGTCATCGCAAATCGCTTTTGGCGCAGTTTCATCCGTGAGGCAAATTTTACGTTTCGCGCACGGTAATTTATCATTCTATTTTGCTCAATTTAATAAAATCTAACAAGGGAAACCGAAAAATGAACGCAGCAGCTTTAGAACGCGAAACGACGAATCCGGCTCTCACGGATTTAACCGAAGAAGAATCTTTTTTCCGCGCCTCCGTCAGAGAATTCGCCGAAGGCGAAGTCCGCCCGCGAGTCGAAGCGATGGAACACGCCGGAAAATTGGACGCAGATTTGATTCGTCAATGCTTTGAATTGGGTTTGATGGCGATTGAAACGCCCGACGAATACGGCGGCGCGGGTTCGACGTTTTTCAACGCGATTTTGGCGATTGAAGAATTGGCGCGCGTTGACGCTTCGACTGCCGTTTTCGTTGACGTGCAAAACACGCTCGTCGCAAACGCCCTTTTACGCTGGGCTTCGGAAGAACAAAAGAAAAAATATCTGGGACAAATGGCTGAATCGAAAGTCGGCGCTTATGCTTTGAGCGAAGCCGCTTCCGGTTCGGACGCATTTGCATTAAAAACTCGCGCCGCTGACAAAGGCGATTATTACGAATTGAACGGGCAAAAGCTCTGGATCACGAACGGCAATGAAGCCGAAATCTTTATCGTTTTCGCCAATATCGCGCCTGAACAAGGCTACAAAGGAATTACGGCTTTTCTGGTCGAAAAGAGTTTTGAAGGCTTTTCGGTCGGCAAAAAAGAAGACAAATTGGGAATTCGCGCCAGCTCGACGACCGAATTGATTATGGAAAACTGCCGCGTCCCGAAAGAAAACGTTTTGGGCGAAGTCGGCAAAGGCTATAAAATCTCGATTGAAACTTTGAACGAAGGACGCATCGGAATCGGCGCCCAAATGGTCGGAATCGCTCGCGGCGCGTTTGAAGCCGCTTTGAAATACACGTCCGAACGCGAGCAATTCGGCAAAAAAATCAACGACTTTCAAGCCGTTCAATTTCAATTAGCCGAAATGGCTGTCGAACTCGAAGCCGCGCGTCTGATGGTCTATAACGCCGCGCGTTTGAAAGACGCAGGAAAATCCTTCGTCAAAGAAGCCGCGATGGCAAAACTTTATTCGTCGCGCACGGCTGAAAAAATCTCGTCCAAAGCGATTGAGCTTTACGGCGGCTACGGTTACGTCAAAGATTATCCGGTCGAAAAATTCTGGCGCGACTCGAAAATCGGAGCGATTTACGAAGGCACGTCGAATATGCAGCTTCAAACAATCGCTAAGTTAGTTATTTCAGGGAAATAACTGCGGCTATATTCCATAAAAAACGCGAAGATTTCGTTAAAAGTCTTCGCGTTTTTTATGCTAAAGTTCGTTTATGGAAACTTACACGGTCGAAATTTTAGAGCCGAAGGCGAAAGTTTTGCTGGATGATTTGGCTAATTTAAATCTGATCAGAGTGGAAAAAAATGAAAAGCCAAAACGCAAAGATCGCAAATTCGGCAGTATGAAAGGTTTGGTAAAACATATTGCCGATGATTTTGACGCTCCGCTCAAAGATTTTAAGGACTATATGTAATGCGATTGCTGATTGACACGCACGTTTTGATTTGGTTTCTCGAAGGCAACAAATCACTTTCAAAGCCGCACCGTCAAATCATTTCCGATTCGCAAAACGATGTTCTTGTCAGCATCGCATCTCTGTGGGAAATTGCCGTCAAAATCAGTCTCGGCAAATTAACGCTCGCTAAACCTCTCGCTGACGTGATTAAACAAATAGCCGTCGAAAATATCGAAGTTTTACCGATTTTACCCGCGCACGCTTTGCATGTTTCAACTTTGCCCTTTCATCACCGCGATCCTTTCGACCGCATTATTGTTGCTCAATCACAAGTTGAGAATTTACCGATTGTGACAAATGACATAGAATTTAGTCATTACGGAATTAAATTGCTGTAATAATCGGCGCATTTTACAAAGCGCTTCAAACAATCGCTAAATTGGTTATTTCAGGAAAATAAGTGGAAGAAATTAAAATCCGTTATGCCGCAATTGAGGACGCCGAAATGCTCGCCGATTTGAGTTGGCGGACGTTTTACGACGCCTTTGCCGAGCATCCGAAAAACGCGCCGGATGATTTAAAGGCGTATATGGACGAGGCATTTAACGTCCGACGGCTCGGAAAGGAGTTGCAAGACGAAAAAGCGATTTTTCTCGTTGCCGAAATTGACGGGGAGACTGCGGGTTACGCCAAACTTCTACTTGATCACGTCGAACCAGGCGTGACGGCGGAAAGACCGATTGAGCTTTGTCGGCTTTATTCGGAACAAAAGTTTTTAGGAAAAGGCATCGGCGCGGCTTTGATGCAACGGTGTTTGGACGAAGCTAAACTGCGTGAACGCGATGTAATGTGGCTTGGCGTTTGGGAGTACAATCCCCGCGCGCAGGCGTTTTATCGCAAATGGAAATTTGAAGAATGCGGTTCGCACGTATTCCAACTCGGAAGCGACCCGCAAACTGATCTTTTAATGCAGCGAAAAGTTGATGTTTAAGTTGTAACCAATATTTTGTGACGGCGGAAGAAATCGAGAAATATTTGCGCGAATTGAATGATGAGCTTTGCGCGGTTAATGTGAAAGGCGAAATTTGTCTTTACGGCGGCGCGGTGATGTGTCTGGCTTTTAAAGCGAGACCGGCGACAAAAGACGTTGACGCGATTTTTGAGCCGGTTCGGGAAATTCGCCGAGCGGCTAATAAAATCGGTGAAAAATACGATTTGCCGGTTGGCTGGCTGAATTTGGGCGTAAAAATGTTTGTCGTCCAGCACGAGCGCGAAATTTTGCTTGATTTGCCGTATTTGAAAGTTTTTGTGCCGGAAGCCGATTATTTGCTGGCAATGAAAATTTTGGCGGCGCGCGCCGACACTTCGGATTTGGAAGACATCGAATTTTTGCTCGAAAAGCTGCAATTAAAGGTGGTTGATGAAATTTTGGCAACGGTTTCAGATTTTTACCCGCACAAACAAATTAAACCTGAAACCGTTTTTCTGCTCGAAGAATTGATTGAACGGCGAAAATGATAACGCTCAAGGAAACAAAGGAAAAAATCGTCGCCGAATCGCGCTGGTGGAAAATACATCTGTTCGATTTTGTTGATGATTTCCGAGCAAACCGTAATGCGCGAGCCGTTGCCGAATCATTTGAAATGAGCGATGAAAGAATTGACGCTTTGCTGGCGGCAACGGCTGAGAGTTTGTGCCGCGAATTAAATTTGGAAACGCCGGAATGGCTGCGAAATGTTCCGGCTTGTCGTCAGCCTTATTTTGTTTCCGGTGTGGAAAATCTGAAAGCGACCGCAATTGTCGAAAGCCCTTTGCCGTTTCGGATTCGCAAAGTTTTTGTTCTCGAAAATTTTTTGGAAAGAATTTAAAAATGACAAACAGAATCGAAGTTTTTAAACAAATGTTGGAATCAGACCCGGCGAACACGCTTGTGCAGTTCGGGCTGGCGAACGAATATCTCAAAGCGGAAGATTACGACAACGCAATTCCGGCTCTGGAAAATTATTTAAATCAAGCCGACGATGAAGGCGCGGCTTACGGAATGCTTGCAAAGGCTTATGAAAAACAGGGCGAGCGCGAAAAAGCAAAAGCGGCTCTGGAACGCGGAATCGAAGTGTCGAACAAACACGGACATCCTTCGATGGCGCAGGATTATCGAATGACGCTTGAGCTTGATTACGCAGACGATTGAGCGGATTGAGGCTGTTGGATTTTTCGGCTTAAAAGGTTAGTATTGCCTTTTGATTAATCATATTTTTTTATCGTAAACAGAGGATTTTATAATGGAAGCAGCAACCAAAAAATCTCGCGCGACTCGTGCGAAAACCAGAGAGCGGGAATCAATTCAAACATTAGAAGAGACGACTAAAAAAGCGAAACAAAAAATAAGTAAAAAAAACGAGGAACAAGCCGCTGAAGCGAAAGACAGCACGGTGATTGCGCCGCCGCCGGCTCAGGAGCAGCCGGACGGAGCATCAACAACGCCGAAAAGCGAATTCGGCGCGTGGTTAAGAAGTGAACGAGAAGCCAGAGGTTTAACACAGGCTCGCGCGGCGCAAACCATCGGGATTCACGTTAATCAACTCGCCAGAATCGAAAAAGGCGACAGCGGAACCAAACAAGCGACAGCCACCGCGTTTGCCAGAGCTTTTTCGCTGGATGAAGCGGAAGTTTTGAAGCGCGCAGGTCTTGCAGCTCCGACCGCTAAATCACCCGCAGAGGGTGAAATCGCCAAAACAAACGGCAAAGCGGCGAAAACCACACGCTCAAAAAAACAGCCGGAGCCTCAGTTGGATCAGCAACAATCAACGGCGATTCAAACTCAGGAACAACCGAGCGCGAACGGTTTTCTCGACCGCGAAACGATGCTGGCGATTTATCGCACGATGTATCTGGCGCGGAAAATTGACGACAAGGAAATTCAGCTTAAAAATCAGAACAAAGTCTTTTTCCAAATCAACGGCGTCGGTCACGAAGCTCTGCTCGTCGGCGCTGGAATGGCATTTAAGCCCGGATACGATTGGTTTTATCCATATTATCGAGACCGTGCGCTGATGCTGCAAATCGGGATGACCGCGTATGAAATGTTTTTGGCGAGCGTCGGCGCGGAAGCCGATCCAAGCTCGCACGGGCGTCAAATGCCTTCGCACTGGGGACACGTTAAATTGAATGTTCCTTCGTCATCCAGCCCAACCGGAACGCAGGCTTTGCAGGCGGTCGGCGCGGCGGAAGCAACGTACCGCGCTTCGCTCGTCAAAGAATTGCAGGACAAAGTGACCGGATTTAAAGGCGATGAAGTCGTCTGGATGTCGGTCGGCGACGGCACAACGAGCGAAGGCGAGTTTTGGGAAGCATTGAACACGGCTTGCAATTTAAAATTGCCGGTGGTTTTTGTCGTCGAAGATAACGGTTACGCGATTTCGGTTCCGGTCGAAGTCAACACGGCTGGCGGCGATATTTCAAAAGTCGTTTCGGGTTTTCCGAATCTCTACATTCAAAAATGCGACGGCACGAATCCGCTCGAAAGTTACGAAACTTTCAAACGCGCCGTGCAATATTGCCGCGAGCGAAAAGGTCCCTCGTTTGTTCACGGAAAAGTGATTCGTCCGTATTCACACAGCTTGTCGGACGATGAAAAGCTTTATCGCCCCGAAGAAGAACGCAACGAGGAAGCCCAGCGCGATCCGATTAAAACCTTCGCCGAGCTTTTGATGGAAAACGGTTTTGCTTCGTCGGAAGAATTGCAGACTTTGCGCGAAGCCGTCGAGAGCGAGATCAACGAGGCTGCCGACCGCGCGCTTGCAATGCCCCAGCCTGCGCCGGATTCGGCTTACCGAAATGTTTATTCCGAAGAGATTGATCCGACAGATCGGGCGCTTTTCGACACTGAAGAAACGGCTGAATTGTCGGGCAACGCCGGAACGATGGTTGATCTTATCAATCGTTGTATGCACGAAGAAATGGCTCGTGACGAGCGAATCATTGTGTTCGGAGAAGACGTGGCGGACGTTTCGCGCGAAGAATATCTTGAAACGGTCAAAGGCAAAGGCGGCGTTTTCAAAGTTACGGCAAATCTACAGCGCAAATTCGGTTCGGCGCGCGTTTTCAATTCGCCGCTTGCGGAAGCAAATATCGTGGGTCGCGCCATCGGAATGGCGACGCGCGGTTTAAAGCCGGTCGTTGAAATTCAATTTTTCGATTACATTTTCCCGGCTTATCACCAAATCCGCAACGAATTGGCGACAATGCGCTGGCGTTCTGACGGCGATTGGAAATGTCCGGTCGTGATGCGCGTTCCGGTCGGCGGTTATCTCAAAGGCGGCGCGATTTATCACTCGCAATCGGGAACGACAATCTTTTCGCATACGCCCGGAATCCGAATTGTTTACCCGTCAAACGCGCTCGACGCAAACGGTTTGCTGAGAACCGCGATTCGCTGCGACGATCCGGTTTTGTTTCTCGAACACAAACATCTTTATCGTCAGGCTTACAACAAATCGCAGTATCCGCCCGACGGCTTTTTGATTCCGTTCGGCAAAGCTAAAACGGTGCGTCCCGGCAAAGATTTGACGATTATCACTTACGGCGCGCTCGTTCAGCGTTCATTTGTGGCGGCGAAAAAAGCGGCGCAGGAACACGGAATCGAAGCCGAAATTATTGATCTTCGCACTCTTGTTCCTTACGATTGGGAAGCGATTGCCGAATCGGTCAAACGCACGAATCGCGTGATCGTCGCGCACGAAGATTCTTTGTCGTGGGGCTACGGAGCGGAAATCGCCGCGCGGATTTCCGAAGAATTGTTCGAATATCTCGACGCTCCGGTGAAAAGAATCGGCGCAACCGATACGTTTGTCGCTTACGCGCCGCAGGTCGAGGATTTTATTCTGCCGCAGGTCGAAAACGTCGAACAGGCGATTTTGGATTTGGCGAAATACTAAATTCACAAGCCGGAAATTATCGAAAAAGCCCGGAGTTTTGTTTAACTCCGGGCTTTTTCGTTTGGCGGAAATGAGTTTTCATTTGCCGAAAACAACCGTTTAAAATGAAAAAGTTGCAAAAAACCGCATCTAACCGATAATTTGAATTGAAAAGCGATGAACACGCCCGACGCCGCATTGTTGGTCAATTTGCTCGGTTTTGCCGTTGGGCTTGCGCTTTACGCGATGATGCTCATTATGAGCGTGCAACGCAAACGCGGCGGCGCAGAGAGAGTTGATTTTTTGTTGCTCGCAACCGCGCTTCTCGGTTTGCTGTGGAATGCAGGTGAGTTTTTCGCGTTTGTCTGGCGCGATTTCGCGCACGCCGAAATTTCGCCGGTTTTGGCGGCGACAGCTTATTCCGCTCTCGGTTTTCTCCCAGCGGTCGTCGTGCATTCAGCTTTTTCAAACGAGAAAAAGAACGCGAAATCAAATTTCCTGATTTTTGCGGCTTACATTTTGAGCTTTTCAGCCGCCGCGCTGCATTTTCAGGCAGCGATTTTTAGCGCCGCCGCTCCGTTTTCCGCATCGCTTCAAATTCTGACTTTCGGTTATTTGTTGATTTTAGCCGCCTTATTTTTGCTCAATTTGCGGCAATCAATCGAGCGAAAAGCGATTTGGGCGAGCGCGCTGGCGGTTTTCGCGGTTTCGGCTCTGCATTTGAGCCAGCCGCACAGTAATCAAGGATTTTGGCTGACCGAGCTGGTCGCGCATCAGGCGAGCTTGCCGCTGGCGTTTGCAATTCTTTATCAAAACTTTCGCTTCGCTTTCGCCGATTTGTTTTTAAAACGCGCTCTTTCACTTGTGCTGCTCGCGGCTTTGGTTTTCGGTTTGTATTTTGCCGTCGGCGTGCCGCTTTTTCGCATCCACGCTGAACACGCGCCGACCGATTCGCAGCCGGTTTTCGTGTTACTGGGACTTTGGATGGCGACCGCGTTGATTTACGGACATTTGCACCGCGCCGCCGTTTGGTTTGTTGATAAAATTTTGCTGCGGCGCGCCGATTATCAGAAATTACGCGCTGAAATCAGGGTTGGGATTGAGGCTCTGGAAACAATTGAAGCGGTTTTAAATTACGTTTGCGGCAGATTCGGTTCGGTTTTAACGGCTGATAATTCGAGTTGGATTGAAACTAATGGACGCGGCGACGCCGTTTTTTCAAACAACGCGGCGGACGTTTTTGTCCCGACCGCCGAAGCTCCGTTTTATCGAATCAATTTGAGCGATTTTTCAGGCGCGCGGCGTTTATTGTCCGACGAAATCGAGATGCTCGAAGATGCCGCGTTGATTGCCGCGAGGCGCATTGACCAGTTGCGCGTCACGCACGAGCGCTGCGAACAGGATTTGCGTGAACAGGAAATCGCCAAACTCGCTTCCGAAGCCGAATTAAAAGCTCTGCGCGCGCAAATCAATCCGCATTTTCTCTTTAACGCTTTGACGACAATCGGTTATCTGATTCAGACCGCGCCGGAAAAAGCTCTCGACACTTTGCTTCAGCTTACACAGCTTCTGCGCGGCATTTTGCGGCAAACTGCTGAATTTACAAGTCTCGGGGACGAGCTTAAATTGATTCAAAATTATCTCGAAATCGAGCGGGCGCGTTTTGAAGAGCGGCTCGAAATCGAAATTGACGTTTCGCCCGAATTGAAATCTTTGCGCGTGCCGTCGCTCATTTTGCAGCCGCTTGTTGAAAACGCAGTCAAACACGGAATTTCCCAAAAGAAAGCGGGCGGAAAAGTAAAAATTTCGGCGCGCGTTAGCGCAAACAATTTAATTCTGGAAGTCGCCGACACGGGCGCGGGCGTGGCTCTCAATGATTTAAAGAGAGGAATCGGCTTGAATAATGTCGAAAACCGTTTGAAAACTTATTACGGAGAACGGGCAGATTTGAAATTTGAAAGCAAAACCGGCGAAGGCGCAACGGTACAAGTAACAATGCCAATTTCTTCGGTAAATAAAAAAGTTTTTTGAACCGCCGAGACGCAGAGACGCAGAGGTTAAGAAAAGTTTTGAGAATATCTTTCTTTTCTCTTTTGGTTTTCTCGGCGGCTCTGCGTCTCGGCGGTAAAATTCAGAAATGAAACTGCGAATTGTAATTGCCGACGACGAACGCCCGGCGCGTGCTTTTCTGCGGAATTTGCTCGCTGATTTTGAAGACGCTGAAATTGTCGGCGAAGCTGAAAACGGCGCGGAAGCGGTTGAGTTAATCGAAAAAACGCGCCCCGATTTGGCTTTGCTCGATTTAAATATGCCCGAAGTCGGCGGGCTTGAAGCTGTAAAAATGATTCGTAAAAACATTTTGCCGCTCGTCGCGTTCGTCACGGCTTATGACGAATTTGCGCTACAGGCGTTCGAAGTCAACGCAGTTGATTATTTGCTCAAACCCGTCGAGCGCGCCAGACTTCGCGAAACCTTGAACCGCGCGCACGAAAGACTCGAAACGGCGGATTTTCGAGAAAAGGAATCGTTAAATCTCCAAGCGGCTGCGGCGACAATCGAGGAAACCGGAAAGCGCGATTTTCTGGAAAGAATTCCGATCCGGCTGCGCGATGAAATAATTTTGCTTCCCGTTACGGAAGTCGCTTCAATCGTTGCCGAAGGCGAATTGCTACACATTACAACGGCTCGCAGCGAACGCCACACGATAAATTTTCGCCTCAAAGATTTGGAAGCGCGGCTTGCGCCCGATAAATTTATTCGTCTCTCACGCGGCACACTTTGCAACTTGGAAATGATTCGGAAAATTTCGCCGCTGCCCGGCGGAACTTATCTGGTTACGCTCAAAAACAACCAACAGCTCGCCGCCAGCCGTTTACAATCAAGGATTTTGCGCGAACAGCTTTTGCGCTTATAAAAATGAGGCAGAAACACGACCGTTAGGGAGTGTGTCGCAAGCACACTCCCTAACGGTCGTGTTTCTGCCTCACACTCATTCAAAGCCGTTCGTATCCAGCGCGCGGCTTTTTGTTTTGCGAAGCGAGCAGTTTGTTGAAAACAAATGTCCGCATAACGCTTTTTACATCAAACTTTATAATTCTACGTTTATATATTTTTATTGGTGACAAAATGAGTTTTTATCAGAGATTTTTTATTGCAGTTTTGTTTGTGTTCAGCGCGACCGTTTCCGTCTTCGCGCAAACCGGCGGAACGATTCGCGGCAGCGTGACGACGGAAACCGAAGGAAGCGCGCTCACGGGCGCTTCGGTGCAAATCGTCCAGCTTCGCCGCACGACGAACACGGACGCAAACGGCGTTTATGAATTTACCGACATCGCGCCCGGAAATTACACGATTCTGGTTCACACGGAAGGTTTTTCCGACAGAACCCGCAATGTCGCTTTAGTCGGCAACGCGGTTGCGACCGTAGATTTCGCACTTTCGCTGGCGGGCGTCAACGAACAAGTTACTGTTACCGCAACCGGACAGCAGCAATCGGTTTTTGAATCGTTTCAATCGGTGAATTCCGTCAGCCAGCTTCGCATTCGCGAACAAGCCAGCACTTCAATCGGCGAAGTTTTGGAGCGCGAAGCCGGAGTCGGCAAACGCTCTTTCGGAACGGGTTCGGCGCGTCCCGTCGTCAGAGGTTTTGACGGCGACCGCGTTTTGATAACTCAGGACGGCGTGCGGACAGGCTCGCTCGGTTCGCAATCGGGCGATCACGGCGAGCCGATTGACGTTCTGAATCTCGAAAGATTGGAAGTCGTCAAAGGTCCGGCAACGCTGCTTTACGGTTCAAATGCCATCGGCGGCGTTGTTAACGCCGTGACATCCGACGAAAACACTTCGCACACCGGCTTGCGCGGATTTTTTAGCGGTTTGGGCGGTACGGTCAATTCGCAAGCCGGAGCGAACGGCAATATTGAATACGGCTACAAGAAGTTTTTATTTAATGTCGGCGCTTCCGCGCAGCGCGAAGACGATTATCATACGCCGCTCGGCGTAGTTCCGAATTCGGCTTCGCGTTATTGGAACATGGTCGGCAAAGTCGGATATTTCGGTGACAAAGGCTTTCTTCAAGCCGGTTTTGATTACGACAAACGCCGCTATGGAATTCCTTTTGCCGGATTTTTCGAATCGGGCGGCGAGAGCAACGACGAAAACATTGACATCCGCGCGCGAACGCGCAATCTGCGTTTTCGCGGCGGTCTGCACGATTTGAATTCTCCGATTACAGCGATGAATTTCGCGGTTAATCACAGCGATTACCAGCATCAGGAATTGGAAGAGGAAGAAGTCGGGACGGTTTTCGACAACGACACTTTTTCTTATCGTTCGACCTTTGAACAAAAGCCTTTTAACAAATTAACCGGGCGTTTCGGTTTTGAAGGTTTTCGCCGCAGTTATTTGACGACCGGCGAAGAATCGCTGGTCGAAGGTCGCGTCCGGCAAAACAATTTCGCTGTCTTTGCGCTTGAAGAATTGGGCTTTAAGCGCGTCGCTTTCCAATTCGGCGGTCGCGTCGAGCGCAACTCTTATGACACGGCGAGCGCGAATTTGCTCGACCGCAGCTTTACCGGATTTTCCGGCGCGGCTGGCGTGCGTTTCCGTTTGTGGGAAGGCGCATCGTTTGTGACGAATTTCAACAGTTCTTACCGCGCTCCGGCTCTCGAAGAGCTTTACAACAACGGAGCGCACGTCGGAACCATATCGTTTGAAATCGGCAACGAAAATTTGCGCCGCGAGCGTTCAAACGGCGTCGAATTTTCGTTCAAACAAAACACAAAGCGGCTGCGTTTCGACGGCGGATTTTTCTATTACCGAATCAACGATTTCATTTATCAGGCGCTCGAAGACGAAAATGCCGACGGAGTGCCGGATATTGAAGATAATTTGTTCGTCCGCCGTTATTTGCAGGACGACAGCCGTTTCATCGGCGCTGATGTGAGCGTCAATTTCGACATCAACAAATACGTCGGCGCATTCTTCGTCGGTGACATCGTAAACGCCAAACTGACGAACGGCACGCCTTTGCCGCGCATTACGCCTGCGCGGGCGCGCATCGGGCTTGATTTGAAATACAAAGGTTTGAGCGTGCGTCCCGAAACAATGTTTGTGGCGAGAAAATCGCTCGGCGATATTTTTCCGCTCGAAACGCCGACAGCCGGTTACGGTTTATTCAACGTCAACGCTTCTTACACTTACGGAACCGAGCATTACGCGCATATTTTCAGCCTGAGCGCGAATAATCTGACCGATAAGCTGTATTACAATCATCTCTCATACATCAAAGACCTCGCGCCCGAACCCGGACGCGGAATTCGCGCGAGCTACACTTTTAGATTTTTCTAAATCTGAAAAAGCAATATCACTTTAAAAATACGGCGGAAAATGAGCATTTGTAACCTCATTCTCCGCTGTATTTTTGCTTGCGTTGAAAAATAATTCGTCGTTCGCGCCAACCGGATTACAGCGTTGCGTGTCTATTTAAACGGCAATCAAATTTTCTCTTGTGACAAACGAAAACGTTCTCATAAAAAAAGCCCAAGGCGGCGACCGCGAAGCATTTTGCGAATTGGCGCGTATTTACGGGCGCAGATTGCATCTTTTCGCGCTTCGTTACACTCACAGCGCGGCGGATGCCGAAGATTTGTCTCAGGAAGTTTGGCTGAGAGCTTTTAAAGCAATCAAAGATTTTCGCGGCGAAGCGCAGTTTTACACCTGGCTGCGGCGGATTGCGATTCGCGCGTTTTTAAACAGTCAACGCGCCAATGTTTTGGAGATTGAATTAAACATCGAAGACACGGCTTTTGAATCGCTCAACGGCTGGCACGAAGATTTTACCAATCGTTTGCACGATAAAATTCTGGTTGAAAAAGTGCGGCGGTTTTTAATTGAATTGACTCCGCCGCAGCGTCTGATTTT
>DASVTY010000049.1:0-5287 GCA_036387315.1 Pyrinomonadaceae bacterium | reverse complement strand
ATATTTATCTTATTTTATTTCTATCTTTTCTGGTTTGCGCAAAGCTCTTTTTTCCTTTAATTAGAAACCTAAACGTACATCTTCTAATACTCTGTCTGATTTTCGGCGCATTTTATTTCCTTCTCAAACAAAAGAAATTACTTGCCGCTTCGCTAATGGCTCTGGCTATCACTATTAAGATTGTTCCGGTTTTGACTTTGCCTTATTTCGCGCTCAAAAAACAATGGTTGTTCTTATCCGCGACTGTTGTTTTGGTCGTCGTTTTTAATTTGCTCCCGGCATTTTATTTTGGCGCGGATTTAAATTTTAAGCTGTTGAACGATTGGTATAATCACGTTCTGGTTAACAACGAATTTCACGAGATTAACGGACCGCTTAATCTTTCGCTCAAAGGACAGCTTCAGCGTTATTTGGTCGGAGTTGATTATACAAAAAGAACTTTCGATCCTGATTACCAAAACATCAACGTGATTTCCATATCTAAAAATCAAGCTGATTGGATTTGGAGAATTTCGATTCTCGCAATGTCGGCTGGAACATTGTTCCTAATTTGGTTTAGCTCGAAACTAAGGAACAGAATTCGGTTTTCAAACCAAAACACTGAAAAATTAATTGACTCAAAAGATAATCTGTCTGCAAAAATGCCGAATCGTTTCGATTCTTTCGCCTACCACGAATTTGGTTTGATGATTTGCTTGAGCCTGCTGATTGCGCCGCGCTCGAACGGATATTATTTTTTAGCTCTGTTTTTTCCGCTCATCCCGTTTATACACGCTGTTTTTCGCAATAAATCAAAGTTTAATATTCTGGCTTTCGGCTTGATTTTAACGGTGACCTGCCTCTTGCCGCTAGTCCCCGGACGCTCCTTTCAAAGACTGTTTCTGGTGCTGGGAGTTGATTTTTATACGGCGCTGATTTTATGGATTGCTCTGGCTTACAATTTGTATAAAGACAGCCTCAGCATAAGTGGCAAATGCGCCGAAGTAATAAAATGATTAATCTTACGCTCGTTGCAGTTCCGTTTTTGTAGGGATTGTTTCCAAACTGTGTTATGTTTTCGTCACGCCTGATATTGATTTTTAATTTATGTTTAAGATTTTAGCGTTCTCCGCTGTTGTGCTTTTGCTGACCGTAAATATTTTCGGTCGGCAAAGCGAGCTTTCGATTGTTCCCAAAGAAGTCACATATAAACGTCGCGGAGCCGACATTCCCGATAATAAAAAGACATTTACAGTTCGTTATCCGGTAATCAAAAATCGTTTAAATCCTGTTCTTAAACGTAAAATCGAGAACACAATCAGTTATTGGCGCGTTTTTAAAACTTCTCTCAGAGAAGAAATGAAATCGGATTGGACTTACAGCATAGATTATAAAGTTAATTATAACGATAACGGCGTACTGGACATTACTTTGATAATCGAAGGCTCCGGCGCTTACCCGGATTCGGCGATTAAAAATTTAGTGGTTGATTTAAAGACCGGAAAACAACTTAAAACCGAAGATTTATTCAATAAAGCCGCGCTGCCGAAATTGCTTTCCGAAATCAGAAAAAAGATACGGAAACAAGAAAATGAAGCGATAAAGGAAACTCCTGAGCTAAAAGAAACGCTTTCCCTCCAGCGCAAATCTTCACCGGAATTTCATCCGACGCCGGAACGGATAAACTGGAAACATCTCGAAGAGCTTTCAATTAACGATAAAGGCGTGACTTTTCTTTACGACTACAATTTTCCGCACGTAGTTCAGGCGCTTGAACCTGAAGGACGTTATTTCTTTGCTTACGCCGAACTCAAACCTTTTATTAAACGCGACGGTTTACTTGCGCGATTTATTCGTTAAAATAGTTAGCTTATGGCAGACAGAAAAATCAGAGTTTTAGTAGCCAAACCGGGACTCGATGGACACGACCGCGGCGCGAAAGTTATCGCGCGCGCCTTGCGCGACGCCGGAATGGAAGTTATTTACACGGGCTTGCGGCAAACGCCGGAAATGATTGCCGCCGCCGCTTTGCAGGAAGACGTTGACGCGGTTGGAATCTCGATTCTTTCGGGCGCGCATAACACGCTTTGCCCGCGAATTGTCAACCTTCTGCGCGAAAGCGGAATGGACGACACGCTCGTGCTTGTCGGCGGAATCGTGCCGCAGGAAGACATCCAACCGCTCAAAGCGAAAGGAGTTTCGGAGGTATTTCTGCCCGGTACTTCGACCGAAGACATCGTGAAATTTTTACGCGAAAACGTGAAAGAACGCGATTAAAATGAAATTATCGGTTGCCGAATTTCTCAGACAATTACCGCAGCCGGTGAGCGATAAATACCCGGAAGGCGTGCCTTTTGTGACCGCTTTTGCGCACGGCACAATGTCAATCGAGCTGTTTGCGCCGCGCGGCGCTGATTTGCAAACGCCTCACGAACAGGACGAGATTTATGTAGTAGTTTCGGGCAGCGGCAACTTTGTCAGGAACGGTAAACCCATAAATTTCACTGCCGGCGATGTGCTTTTCGTGCCTGCCGGAATGCCGCATCGTTTTGAAAATTTTTCAGCAGATTTTGTAACCTGGGTGATTTTCTACGGCGCGAAAGGCGGCGAAAACAATCTATCAACGGGAAACGGAGAATGAGTGATTTTGTTGTATGAAAGCCGGTGATTCTCCGATTTTAATCGACACTCAAAATCACATCTCGGTCGTCCGATTCAATCGCCCGAAAGAGCGCAATCCGCTTTCAGTTGCGGTTCTCAAAGAACTCGACCAAATTGTTTCCTCACTCGATTCAAACATTAAAACCTTAATTTTTACGGGCAGCGAGGACGTTTTTGCTTCCGGTGCGAATCTCCGTGAAATCGCCGCGCTCAAAACCGAACGGGAAGCGCGCGAATTCGGTTTGCGCGGGCAGCGTTTAATGCAGAAAATTGCCGATTTGCCTTTTCCGACGATTGCCGCAGTCAACGGTTTTTGTTTCGGCGGCGCGTTCGATCTGGCTCTCGCTTGCAGCGTTAGAATCGCCGGCTCAAACGCACTTTTCTCTCATCCGGGCGCAAATCTGGGGATTATAACGGGCTGGGGTGGTACGCAAAGACTGACGAGAATTGTCGGCGAAGCAAAGGCTCTGGAGTTTTTTTTAACAGCCAAAAGATTTTCCGCCGAAGAAGCGCTGCAAATCGGCTTGATTAGTCAAATCAGCGAAAACCCGCTCGAAACGGCAATTAACCTGTTAAATCAACAATAAATTCAAAAACAAACTATTAATCGTCGCTCGACGAGCTTGAGCTGCTGTCGCTTGAAGAGCCGGAATCGCTCGAACTCCAATCAGAATCGCTCGAACTTGAATCACTCGAAGAACTGCTCCAATCCCAACTGTTGGAGGATTCGCTAGCGGTTTGCCAATTCTCATTGCCGGATGTTTCAGCAAAAGAATAGCTTTCCCGACTTGAAGATTGATAATCGGATTCAAACGGCGGATCATATGAAATATCAATCAAAGAGCCTGAATAATGACGCTTTTTCTTAAAATGCGGGGTGGCGTGCCGATGAAATTGTTGTTGGGCTTTTTTGCGTTTCCGGCGTCTCAGCCAAATAAAAACAGCGATGGCAATAATGGGCAGGAGAATCAAAAATCCGAGAACCAACAAAATAAATAAGCCCACGAGAATTTCCAGCATACAAGTCTCCTTTTATGTCTTTTTCAAAAATCGGGCAATACCGTTCTGGCAATCTTCGGTCATTCTGGCGATTGTGTTGATGTCAACGCCTGACTGCAAGGCGTTTTCAAACGTCATTCCATCCATTTGATAAAGCAAGCGTTTGGACAACATCACCGCTGAGCGCGAAACTTTTTCAAATCCGGCGAGATAATTTTTAACCGCCGATTCAAAATCTTCATCAGCAAAAATCTGATTAACAAGCCCGTATTTTTCCGCGCTTTCGGCGTCGAATTCCTGACCGAGCGTGATTAATTCAAACGCGCGTTTTTCCGAAACGTTGCGCCGCAAAATCGCCATTACCATTGCCGGAACAAAACCGATTTTGGTTTCGGGATAACCGAACCGCGCAGTTTTCGTCGCCAAAACAAGATCGCAAGCCGTCGCCAAACCGCAGCCGCCTGCCAGCGCGCGCCCGTGAACGGCGGCAATCACGGGAATTTTAACTCTGCGAATTAAAGCAAACAATTCCATCAGATTTTCCGCGTCAGCCAAATTATCCAGAATCGAGCCTTCTGCGACACGCTGCAAAACCGACAAATCCGCGCCGGAACAAAAATCAGTTCCCGCGCCGCGAACGACAACGGCGCGCAGCGATTCGTTTTTGTCGGCTTCGCGCAAATTGTCTTTGAGCGCGTTGATTAAAGCGTCGTTGAGCGCATTGCGCTTTTCCGGGCGGTTGAGAGTTAGAAACGCTGTCGAGCTTTCGATTTCAAAAATTAATTCTGACATTTTTTAATAAAGTTTCGGCGAGTGTGATTTTAACCGAAATTGCGGAAAAATCTAATCAAGCAGCGGTTTCCAATTTGCCAGATCAAAACGATAACCGGCGGCGAGAACGTGAACTTTGACGCCGAAGAGCGACAGCATATCGTTTTTGTTGAGATGGGCGAGATTTGAATAAGTAATGTCACCGGCGTCAATAATCGTCACGCTGCCTTCGCCGATGACTCGCAAAATGTCGGATTCGATAACAATCGCTGTGTTTTCGTCAATTCCGATACCCAAATCGCGCGGATATTGTGCGACCGCCGCCAGCAGTCTCCGCAGACGCCCGCGCTGCTCAAAATGCTGGTCAATCAAAACGCCGCTGACAAAGTTCATTCCGGGCGCAAGCTCGACAGTGCCGAAATGATAAGCCGATTCGGGTTTTCCGCCCGCAATCATTATGTGCGACATCATCGCCGCTCCGGCGCTTGTTCCCGCGACGATGAGATTTTCGTTTTCGTAACGCTCGTGCAAAACGTCGTCAAGGTCGGTTCCGCCCAAAATCTGCGTAATTCTCGTTTGGCTGCCGCCGGTGAAAAAAACTCCCGTTGCGCGCTCTACTAATTTAATGATTTTCCGGTCGTTGCCGTGTTCCCGTTCTGTAATGTCGAGCGCGGCGACTTCTGCCACACCGAGCCTGCGAAAAACTTCGAGATAAGAATCTGCGGTTTCAAGCGGATAGCCGGAAGCGACCGCCGAAACAAAAATTCGGGCTTTGAGTCCGCCCGCCAGGCGAACGAATTCGCGCAAAATCGTGCTGTCGGCGGTTCGATTTTCCGCGCCGCCGATGATTACCAAAACGCCTTCTTTTCGCTTTTTC
>DASVTY010000048.1:0-30754 GCA_036387315.1 Pyrinomonadaceae bacterium | reverse complement strand
CGGTTTCATAACGCAAATCAACGGCTTCGAGCTTTCCGCCCGGGCTGTCAATCACAATTATCGAAGCCGGTACATTCGCTTTAGCAATTTCGTCGGCGACTTTCCAGCCTTCTGTAACGTGCTGCAAAACGAGCCGGAAACCGAATTCTTTTTGCAGACGCAAGGCGGTCATAATATCGTCGTGCCGGTGCGTGTGAAAATGCACGACGCGCAGCCCGTCCAAAACTTCGACGAGCGTTTCCATCGCCAGATCACGACCGGGAAGTTTCGATTTATCGTTTCCGGCGCGGCGAATCTTTTCGCGGTAATCCTGCGCTCGAACAAAAACTTCGCGGACGAGCGATGCCGAGCGGGCGCGGGTTCCGGGAAATGGTCCGGTCGAGCCGGGACGCAGCGGGTTTGTGCCGTTGGCGAATTTTATTCCGCCCATATATTTCCCGTTTTTGTCCAGAATCAGCAGATCGTCAATCGTGCGCCCGTCTTTGACTTTGAGATAAAGCGTTTGACCGGAATCGAGATGACCGGAACCGGGCATTACGTTGACGGTTGTAATGCCGCCCGCCTGGGCGCGCTGAATTCCGTTGTCCAAAACATTGACCGAATCGAGCACGCGGACTTCCGGCTGAATCGGAGCCGAACCGTCCGCGCCCGCGACTTGTCCGACGTGGCTGTGCGTGTCAACTAATCCGGGCATAATCGTTTTGCCGGTAACGTCAATTTGTTCGGCATTTGCCAGAATGCGAACCGCGTTTCGCGCGCCGACCGCCGCGATTTTTCCGCGTTCGACGACTAAAACCCCGTTATCAATCGGCTGCCCGACAATCGGAATTATCCGCGCGCCGACGTATGCCTGCGGTCTTTCCTGCGCCGCGGCGGGAAACGCAAAGCACAGCACGGCAAAAATACATTTTGCAAAATTTTTCATTTCAGAATTTCCTCAAAAATTTGTCGCAAGAGAAGTTTCAACTTTCGCGTAAATTGCCTTGAAAAAACTTTTCTGTCAAGAGATGCATTTTTGATTTGAAAATTAAGAGGTAAAATTTTTTACAAATAAGTAGCCGGACAAAATAATTTAAAAGGAGATTTTTGCTGGGAGCACGGATGTCCACATCCGCACGTTTGCTGCAAGCAAACGCACATTCTACGCTAAATTCTCGCCGCTTGCGCGGCGATGCAGATGTGGACATCCGCGCTCCCAGGGTAAGTTTAGAGTTATAAGCAATTGAAAACTGCTATAGAAATCGGAAATCAATGCCTAAACTTCGATTTCCCGATGCGGCAGCGAGATGACGAATCTGGTGCCGCTTCCGTTGTTTGGCGCGGCTTCGATTTTCCCGTCGTGTGCCGTAATTATTCCGTAGCAAACCGCCAAGCCTAAACCCGTGCCCTTTCCGGTCGGTTTGGTCGTAAAAAACGGATCGAAAATCTGTTTTATGTTTTCCGCAGCAATGCCGGTTCCGGTATCCGAGATTTCAATCGTAATTTCTTCATCGCCCGATTCGGTTTTTATCTCCAGCTTGCCGCCGTTGCTCATTGCATCGCGCGCATTTAAGAGCAAATTCAGAAAAACTTGTTGAAGCTGGTCGGCATCAGCCACGATTTTCGGCAGGCTTTCGTCAAAACTTTTAATTAATCGCAGGCTTTGAAACGATTTATCAAAACTCGCCAACCTCAGGGCTGTTTCCAGAACCGCATTTATATCAACCGGATTGCGGGCGGCGGGACGGGCTTTGGAGAAATTGAGCATATCCCGCGTCACGCCCGTGATGCGGCTGATTTGAGTTTGGACGAGCCGCAGCATTTCTTTGGTCTCGTCGTCCAGATTTTGCTTTGTTTGCAGCATTTGGACGAGCGAGGAAATCGAAGCCAGCGGATTATTGATTTCGTGCGCGACGCCCGCCGAGAGCGTTCCCATCGCGGCAAGCTTTTCGGTGCGGACGAGGTGCTCGTTTAATTTTTTTAGCTTTTCAATATCCGCCGCCATTTTCCGGCTCATTTCGTTAAAAGACGCGGCAAGCAACCCGATTTCGTCGTTGCTGTCTTCTTCAACCGTTGTTCCATACCGCCCGCCCGCGACTTCGACTGCTGCGAGAGTAATTCGGCGAAGCGGGCGCGAGATTGTGCGGACAATCAGCAGGACGAGCAGCAAATTCGGGACGAGCGCGCTGATAATGCTAAAAGTCAGATAACGCCGCCAGCCTTCGGCGGTTAAGCCGTCTTGAAAAGCCCAATAAACAATCGGGATTTGAAAAGCCGCGAAACTGACGACCGCAACGATGGCAATCGTCAAAGCGATTTTGTAAATAATCGGGAAAAGCCGGAATTGATCGAGCGTGGTTTGAAACGAAAAAAGCTTGAAATTTGAAATCGCGTAAGCGTAAATCAAAACTCCCGGCACGGAAAACGCCGCAGCGACGGGCAGCAAATTGTAAAAGCCGAAAAACGGCAAAACGATATTCGCCGAAGTCATTAAAACGGTCGTGATTCCGAGTCCCCACAGAATCGCGGCGATTTGCTGACCGCGCTGCGTTCCGCGATAAAGCCGGAATTTCTGAAAAAGCAGAAAAGCGCCGTAAGCGAAAATCGCGTAAACGTAACCGACAAAAGCGAAAGCGAGCGGCGCGAGATCAATTTGAAATCTGCCGTCCGAAGTGAAACCTGCTTTATGCCACAACAAACCGAACGCCGCCGCCGGAATCAGCACCGCGCCGGGCGCAAACAAAACGGCGGCTTTTTTGCGCGGCGTGCGCAAATTTTCGGGAAAAACCCAAGCGAAAACAACGAGCGAATACTGCAAAAAAAGCGCCAGCACAAAGCTCGCCGCCGCCCACCACGCGGCGTTTCCGCGCGGGGCTTGAAATTCCCAGAAAACGATGTCTTTGACCGTCCAGAGCGCGAGACAAATAATAAATGCGGCAAAAGTCTGGTGGGCGCGGCGGCGCGGCGCGGCGACGAAAACATAAAAGCCGAGCGAAACCAGCACGAACAAAGATAGGAGAAGTAAAATCAGCAGCATTGTTAATCGTTAATTGTTAATAGATACAACTAACAATTAACGATTAACAATTAACCACTAACCACTTTCAAAGTCCAAGAATAAAAGCGGAAATTGCGGTTGAGATTCCAAATGCGATTGGCAGAAAATGCTTCCATTCGATTTCCGTGCCGCGTTCAAGTTGGCTGTGAATTACGGCAAAAACCGGAAATGCCGCCGCGCCGACCGGAATGGCGCAAATCGCTCCGAAAATTGCTCCGAAACCGAAAAATATCGCGCCGCCCGACGCGCCCGTAATTATCGCCCAGCAAAATCCGAGCAGAGACGATAAAAGAACCATTTTCGTCCATGATTTACGCTCAATATTGATGAAATGACGGGCGAAAGCTTCCGCGATAAATTTGCCGACAAAAGCGCAGGTTAAATTCATTAACAGACAAAACGCGAAAACGGCGGCGGCGTTTTCGTTGAAACCATATTTGACGGTTTTTCCGAAGATTGCGGCGGGCGGCAGCAAACCTAAAAGCAAACCGAAATATCCGTAGGCTTCTTTTGCCGTCACGGGAGAGCGCATCAAAGCCGCTTCCGTCTCGTGTTTTTCGAGCCTGAACGCTTGTTTTTGACGGGCGATTTCCGCGTTTGCGGCGAGCAGCGCGTCTAATCTTGTGTCTTCATCGCCAGATTCAAGGTCGAAGATTGTGTTTGCAAAACGGGGATTTGTTCGGGCGGCGGCGTGTTCCATAATTCCTCCTGCTTTTTCGATGACGAAGCAAAGCTCGGATTTTGTCTTTCAATTTCGCTTTTGATGCGAATTAAATGATTGCGGGTTTCATTGTCAGCCAGCAGAATGGCGAGTTGTCCGGCGACCAGAAAAAAACTTTCGCGTGAATTTACGCTTGGAGATTTATCGAGTTTTTCAAAAATCCGCAAAAAATCTTGTTGGGCTTGAATTTGATGAGCTTTTAAACGCAGCAAATTCTTGCGCTGCAAACAGCGATTGGCGAGCTGTAAATCTTGTTCTTTCCTGCCCGTGAGAACGAAAAGCTCGTTTTGAAATTCGGTTGATTCCCTCGAATCATACAAAGCGGAAGTCAATCCCATGTAACGCTCGACGATTTCGCGGAATTGAAAAAACGAAACCGATTTTTCATTCGGGGAGATTTCCGAATAAGCTGCGAACAGTTTTCTCATAATTTTTTCGATCTCGTTTTCGCCAATCGAATCCGAAGTTAAATTCGCTTCGTAAATATTTTGCGAGCGGCGGGAAATTAAATAAACAGCGTAAAAACACCAGCCGAAAACGATGCAGACGGTTTTTAACAAAAACGTCGAATTCCAATTGATTGGACGATGGCTGAGAAAAAAATAAACGCCGAACGGCGCGCCGATTGAAAGATAAATAATGAGAAATTCGGTAAAAGTCATCTCGGCTGAAACAGGTCGCAATGATTGTGCCAATTTTTTTCTGAAAATTTTTTGATTCGAGATGATACTTTTTTCCACGCTTTCTCGCGTTCTAGTATGAGCAGGGAACTTTTTCACAAGAAAAGCGTTGAAAATAACAGTTGGCAAAAGGCATTAAAAAGCAAAAAGGCTTTGGCATTATGCAAACCGATTGCGAAGAAAGCTCGATGCAACTTTTTATTTAAAAAAAATATCTAAAGCAAACCTTGTTCGCTCAAACGCAAGATTGAAAAAATAAATCATTCTAAATTCGGCAAAAGTCGGAAACCGAATGCGTCAGTCGAAAAGCCGCCGCAAGCGCAATTATAAAAAGCAACAGGAACTGTGAATATGGATACGAAAGCAAAAATCAAGGTCATCAAAAAAGAATCGGCAGCCGAGTTTAAATCCGGCAGAACCGTTCAAGTTAAACCCCAAACCGCGAATGCCGCCGCGCGCGATATGGTTTCGACCGTGACCGGCTGGGTCAGCGAATTTCAACAAAAACGCCGCGTAGAAACCAAAGAAGCGATTAAAATGCTGTTTGATGTGCGGCAGCCGAATAATTGCGCTAATTGTTAATCACACAGTTTTTAATTTGCTGCGAAAAAGACGACTTTTTAAAAAGTCGTCTTTTTTTTTTGTCATCAAACGGTTAAACTGCTGTCCAATTTAATAGATGGAAGAGCTAAAAGAAAAAACAGCAATCGTCACGGGCGCAACATCGGGAATCGGGCGCGCCGTCGCCGTTAAATTTGCCGCCGCAGGCGCGCGCGTCGCCGCCGTCGGTCGCAACCCGGAAAATCTCGACGCTCTGCAAAACGAAATTGAGCAAACGGGCGGAATTGTCAAAACAATTCGCGCCGATGTCACCAATGAATCCGATGCGCAAAAAATTGTCGAAACGACGGTCGAGAATTTCGGGCAAATTGATATTTTAATAAACGCAGCCGGAATTATCGGTAACGGGACGATTGAAAACACAGCGTTAAACGATTGGGACGAAATGATGAACGTCAACTTGCGCTCGGTTTTCGCCCTGATGCAAAAGACAATTCCGTTTTTGGAGAAAACAAAAGGAAACATCGTCAATGTTTCGAGCGTCGCCGGGCTGCGTTCATTTCCCGGAGTTTTGGCGTATTGCGTTTCAAAAGCCGGGATTGACCAGCTCACTCGCTGCGCGTCGCTTGAGCTGGCGCCGAAGCAGATTCGCGTTAACGCCGTTAATCCGGGCGTCGTTGTCACCGAGCTTCACAAACGCAGCGGAATGGATGAGGAAAATTACGCCGCGTTTTTGGAAAAATCAAAACAAACGCATCCGCTCGGTCGCGCCGGAAGCGCTGACGAAATTGCCGATTTGATTTTATTTTTAGCTTCGGAAAAAGCCGGTTGGATTACCGGCGTGACTTATTCGATTGACGGCGGACGCGCTAACACCGCAGCAAGATAGCGAGCAGTAAGCGGTGAGCAGTGAGCAGTAAAAAAACTGCTTTTATCTGCTCACCGCTCACCGCTCACCGCTCACTGATGAAAATTCAGCTTTTATCCAGCACGTTTGACGAAAAAGGCTGCGCCTCGCGGCGGCAGCATCTGGCTTGTTTCGTGCTGAATGATTGCTTGGCGATTGACGCGGGAAGTCTTGCGTTTGCAGTTTCGGACGAGCAAAGAAAATCAATTCGAGACATCGTTATCACTCACGCGCATCTTGACCACATCGCCGGTTTGCCGCTTTTTGTTGATGATTTGTTTTCAACGCTCGAAGCTCCGCTCAAAATTTACGGTTCTGAAAAAACGATTGAGGCGCTCGAACGGCATATTTTTAATTGGGAGATTTATCCGCGTTTTTCCGAATTGAAAAACGAGCACGGCGCGGTTATGGAATACGTTCGATTTTCGCCGCTCGAAAAAATCGGCGTCGCAAATCTTGAAATAATTGCCGTTCCGGTCAATCATCAAGTTGAAACCGTCGGTTTTGTAATTTCGGAAGGCGAAAAACAGATCGCTTTTACTTCCGATACGGCGGAAACTTCCGGTTTTTGGCAGTTCATCAACGAATTACCGGAATTAAACGCGCTTTTTATCGAATGCGCTTTTCCGAACCGAATGTCCGAGCTTGCCGCCGCGTCACATCATTTAACGCCGCAAAAGCTCGAAATTGAGCTGCAAAAATTCAAACATTCCTGCGACGTTTTTGTCATCAATCTCAAACCGACGTTCCGCGAAGAGATTTGCGAAGAATTGGCGGCTTTGAAAATGCCGAATTTAAAAGTAATGCTGCCCGGCGCGATTTACGAAATTTAAAATTATTCTTCGATTGTTTCCGCTTTTTTATGTTTGATTTTGCGCCCGGCAGGGCGCGATTTTTCCTCGGACTTTCGATTGCCGATTGTCTTGCTCGGCGGCGCGGTCGGTTTTCTGAGCGAGTCGAAAATCGGGCGCGCGACATCTTTTTTGGGTTTTTTCTTCTTTGCTGTCACAATATAAAAAGTCTTTTGCCGCGGCTTATGGTAAATATTTGGTTGACAGATTGACACCTGCGGCGAAAAAATTATTATCGTAGAACGTTTTAAGGTTTTTAATCAAAACGATAAAATCATAAACCGTCCTGAATTACAAAACAGTCTTTCTCAATAAAAACGCGGATTCGTCAACAAAAAGTGCAAAGAGTTCGTTCCAATTTAACAATCAAAACCGAGGCTGTCGGCGGCAGCAAACAAGTTTATGTGCGTCCGTTCTGGCTCTCCAACTGGACTTACTTCGGCAGTGCGGCGGCGGTTTCGCTCATTTTATTTTTCATTCTGTGGAGCATTTTAGCCGAAGACCACGATACGCAGGACGGAACCTGGTTTCCGGCATTTCTTGTGGGAACGGTTTTTTTCGCTTTCGCGGCGGCGCTGCACGGCGTTTTATTGCGCCGTGTGAAAAATAAATATTTGCTCCGGCGCGAGCAAATGAAATTTCCGGGACGCGGCGCCCCAAACCTTGAACCCGGCAAGCTCACTTTGGAAAGACACGTCGCCGCGCTCAAGAAAATACAAAGCAAATCCGAAGCTGCCGAAGTCTCAAAAACGCCAAACGGCGAAGCGCATCTGGAAGTTTATCGCGCGTGCGGCGATTATCTCGAACAAGTCGAGGCGGCAATGCCGACCGTTCACGCCGGAAGCCCGCGCCTGGCGGCGTTTCGCAGCGGACAGGAGCGCGTGCGCGGTTTGCAGAAACATCATCTTTTGGCATGGGCTGAAGAAGAATCTCGTCAGCTTTTGCGCGAAGCTCAAATTCGCGTCACGACCAGTGAAAAAGTCGAAACCGCGCAGCGGGCGCTCGAAGTTTTGGACGCAGCTTTGCAGATTTACCCGCAAGAACGGCAACTCGCCGAATCAAGCGTCGCGGTGCAGGAATTTATTGCCGCTTCGTATGTTGCGCACTGGGTCGAGTTAGCCGAGCGCGCGGCTTTTAAAGAAAATTACGAGCAAGCCGTTGACCATTACCGCGACGCGCTTTTTTATCTTTCGCGCGAAGCGGTCAACGAAGTACAGCGACAGACGACGGCAATCGAAATTGAAACCGAGATTAACCGATTGCAGATGTTAATAAATCAACAAGGGAGCAGCAATAAATCATTGAAATCCGCGCAATCGGAGGAAATGAATTTGGAGGCGGAAAATTGATTTTCTCAAAATGTCCCCGTTGCGGCAGTAACCGAATTCGCCGTGGTTATCGCCGATCACCGATTTGGTGGAGAATGTTCGGGAGGTATCATCTCCTTTGCAACGCTTGTAATTGGGAATTTGCGGGGTGGGCGATTCCGGGAACGGTCGAAGCTGCGGCGACGCGCCGACGAAAAAAACGAGCCGCAGAAAAAAAACAGCAAGCGCCGGATACGTTTGAGGAATCAAAAGAATCCGTCGAAAATGTTGAAAAAGCCGAAGATAATATTCAAACGGCTGAAAATAATACTCAAACGATTGAAGATCAGATTGAAACGGCTGAAGATGCTGCGGAAAATCTCAATCGGGTTAAGGTCAGAAAAAGAGTTAAGGTAAAATTGAAGAAATGAGGTTTGGCTTTTTAATTTTAAAATTATCGTGCGCCGTTCTGTTTCTCGTGACGGCAAGCGCGAGCGCGAAAATTTTCGCGCAAAAAGTCGAACCGACTCCGGTTATCAATCAAGCCTCGGCTCAACTCGCCGAAGAAAAAGCCGCCAAGCAGGAAAACGCCGAAAACAAATCGAACGAAAAAGCGGCGGCTGTGAATTCAAGCGTTCAACTCGAAGAATTGATTCATCTCGGCGATGTAATTGACATTGATGTTTTGGGCAGTCTCGAATACGACTGGCGCGGACAGCTCGATGCGGAAGGTTTTTTGTCGGCGATTCCTTACACCAAAGAACCTATTTTCGGGCTTTGCCGCACTGAAGGAGAGCTTGCGGCAACCCTTTACGAAGCATATTCAAAATTTTTGAAAAAGCCGGAAATCGTCGTCCGAGTCGTTGACCGCACCGCGCGCCAGCAAGCCAGAATTTTCGGCGCGGTACGAACGCCGATGCGTTTTCAAATCGAGCGCCCGGTTCGTTTGAACGAGATTTTAGTGTTGACGGGCGGAATCGGCGAACGCGCGAGCGGCGAAATCAAAATCTTTCGTCCGGCATATTTAAGCTGCAATTCGCCGCAAGCCGCACAAGCCGAATCGCAAACGATGACGGTTAAAATCTCGGAGCTTCTGGCGGGAAAATCCGAATCAAATCCGTTTGTTCGCACCGGCGACATTGTGACTGTCGAAGAAGCAAAACCGATTTTCGTCGCCGGCGGCGTCGCTGCGCCGCAAACAATTTTCCTGCGCGACAATCAAACGATGACTTTAACCCGCGCGGTTGCGAGCGCCGGCGGCGCAATCAAAAACGCCGCCAAAGTTACAATATTTCGCCGCTCTTCGGACGGGGCATCACAGCTAATCGAAGCCGATTTGGAGAAAATCGGCAAAAAACAATCGGAAGACGTTTCGCTCGAAGCGTTCGATATTGTCGAAGTCGCAGGCACGCCGCGCGCCGACAAAACCAAACCGCCCGTGATTGCCGGATTTGAAGCCAATCAATCGAGCCAGCCGAATCCGCCTTTGCGCGTCCTCAATTAAAATTTCCTAGTTCTGGATTTTCAAATTAAGCTCCTGCAATGCTTCATTGCCAAAGAAATCGGCTGCGAAAACGCGGATTTTGTAATCGCCGTTCGGCAGTTTTGTAGTATCAAAAAAATCTTCGACAGCCGCGCTGTCTTTGATGCGATTTGAAACGATGTAATTAAAAACGGTTTCCGGCGTGTAGCCGGATTGCGAACCGACGGCATAAACCAGATTTACCGCTTCCGAATCGGGAAGCCGCTCGAAAGAAATGGTTTCCAGCTTGTCTGAAATTGGAGAATTGTCCGCCTTTAAAACTTGATAGCCGAGCCGATAAATCCCGAGTTTTCGGCGCGACGAGCCGCCGTCCATTTGGTCGAAGCCGCGAGCCGCAATTCTAATTCGCCCGCGCAGAGGTTCGTTGGCTTTAATTTCATTCCAGTTTTCGCTGAAAAGTGTAATCTTTTCGATTTTCGGAGCAATCGTGTCGCGCGCGCCGGGAAGAACGAGCGCGTCCAAAGCGTTCATTTCCGCGCCGGTTTCTCCTGCAATCAAATGTACGTGATTAAAAGGATTAAGTGTGCCGAGCGCTTCGCCCGCTTTAAATTTTGCGCCGCGCGGAACGCGCAAGCGGGTCAATTTTCCGTTTTCGGTTTGAAAAAGAAAACGCCCGTCGCCGAAAGGTTTATTGCTCGCGTCTCTGCCCAGGCGAATATGAATGTAGCCAATTGTCGGCATTCGCAGGCGTTCGCGGTTGTTTTTTTTGTCGAAATCTTCAACCGCAATCGGACGCAGCACTTTTTCATCGCGGATAAAAACGGCAGTTTCTCCGAGTGCGCCCGCGATGTCCAAACCGTTGTGAAACCAAGCCGAATCGCCCGGTTTGCGAATCGCGCCGCGCAATTCTCCGAATGTTCCGGCAACGTCGCGCGGGCGTTCGGGCGGATTGTAAGTCCAGCGTGCTTCGCCGCGCTCGCGCATTTGTGCGGGCGAGAGAAACAGCGATTTGCCGGTTTCCGCAGAAATCTGACCGCCGAGGTTTGAGTTTTCCGGTTGAACAATCCGAATTAATTTGTTGGCGGAATCGGCGACGAACAAATTTCCGCCGTTATCAATCGCCAGATTCGTCGGGCGATTAAATTTCGCGTTCTCCAAAACGTCGTCCGCAGTTCCATGTCCATTGCCAGCGGCTGTTTCCCAAAATGGCATCAAGCGGCGATTAAAAACGCGAATGCTGTTTGCGCCCGCGTCGGCGACGTAAATTGCGCCGGTTTGGTCAAACAGAATTCCCGTCGGTTCGACAAAAGACGCTTCATCGGAAAAACCGTTGTTCGACCCGGCTTCGCCCGTTCCGGCAAAAGTCGAAACTGAGCCGTCCGGTTCGATTTTTCTGATTCGGCGATTTCCCGTGTCTGCGACGAGAATTGAATTATCGGGCAAAACAGCGACGCCGCACGGCGTATCGAATTTCGCGGCAAAACCGTCAGCAAAACCATTTTCGCCGCCAGCCAGTGTTTTTACCGTTCCGTTTTCAATCACGCGAATCCGGTCATTATAAGTGTCGGCGACATAGATTTTGTTTTCGGCGATTGCCACGCCGATTGGCGCGTTAAAGAGTGCTTGATTTGCCGCGCCGTCGGTAAAACCGCTGCGATTTTCGATTCCGGCAAGCACGGATATTTCGCCATTTGTCGGATTGATTCGTTTGATTGTGTGCGAGCCGGAATCGGCGACGACGAGCGAATCGTCTTTGTCAATGACTAATGCCGAAGGCGTATCAAGTTTGTCGGTAACGAGCGATGTTTTTCCGCTTTTTTCAACTCGCCAGATTTTTCCGTTTGCACCGTCGGAAATAAAAATAGCTCCTTCGCTGTTAATAGCAACGCCGAAAACTTCGCCAAAGCGAATTTCGCCCGTTCCGGCGAGAGTTTGGACTTTGGTTAAAGGCTCGCGCAAAGACGATTGATTGCTTTGCGAACACGAAAAATTAAGGCTGGCAATTAAGAGCAGAAGTAAGATTTTGCCCGACGATTTGAAATTAAGAATTCGGCGATTCATGGAAAGTAAACAAAAAGATAATTGTTGTGCGGTCAATAAATCTTGTCAATCAAGCCATTGAGTAGCTACTATCTTCTCAAAAGCAAAATTTATTTTTTTAAGGAGAGAAAAAGAAAATGTTTTCTTTACAGGATTTATTGGGACAGCAACAGGGCAGCGAAGCCGTCGGGCAAATCAGCCAGCAAATCGGCGCAGACCCGTCTGCCGTTCAAAGTGCGATTCAGATGGCGCTTCCGGCAATTCTCGGCGGATTGGCGCAAAAAGCGCAGCAACCGGAAACCGCGCCGATGATTGCCAGCGCAATCGAGCAGGAACAAGGCGGTCTTCTTGATAACCTCGGCGGGCTGTTCGGAGGCGGCGGAGCGGTCAATCCGATGATGAGCGCCGGAATCTTAAGCACGATTTTCGGCAACAATCAAACGCAGGTTGCCGATCAAATCGGACAAAAGAGCGGTTTAAATACCGGACAAGTCGCCAGTATTTTAATGATGCTCGCGCCAATTGTTTTGGGTTATCTGGGGCGTCGGCAAACTCAGCAAGGGCTGGATCAAGGCGGAATCATTGATATGCTCGGCGGTTACGGGCAACAGGCGCAACAGCAGCCGCAGGCTGGCGGCTGGCTATCGGGAATGCTCGATTCAAACCGCAACGGCAGCTCTCTTGACGAACTGGCGTCAATGGCAATGCAATATATGGGGCGGCGATAAACCATCGGCACTTTTTCAAAAATGAAAAAGCAAACTGTCAACTATCAACTGTCAACTATCAACTGTTTTGCAGAAGACCATTGTTTATTTGCAAGACAGTTTATAGTTGACAGTTGACAGTTTATAGTTACTTCGGATTACCGTTTTTTTGAAAAACAAATCTAAGACATAATTCCTTATCTGCTTTAAGTTAAAATCAACTCAGAAGTTTAATTGCAACGACACAATTTAAATTTCCGGCGAGCAAACTTTCTTTCGTTTGCTCCGTAAAATAGTTGTCACAAAAATCTCGCGCGAAGTTACGAGAAAATATTAATCAAAAAAGGAAAAGTATGAAAAATAAGCTGCCTCGTTTTCTGGCATCGTTTGTATCGTTAGGTTTGATTTTCAGTCTGAACGCGAATCTGGTCGCGGCTTCCGACCCAGTTGAAGATTTGCGAGAAAAGTTCATACAGGAAGCGGCAAAGAAAAAGCCTCTGCCGCCGGTTCGTTATATTCCGAGCCGCGAGTATGATTTGCGCCACGTCGCGCTCGATTTGAAATTCGATTGGAGCGCCGAACAAGCCTTCGGCACGGCGACTTTGACGTTTGCGCCGCTTTTGGCAAACACCAAAACCGCTACTTTTAACGCCGAACTCGGAGCTGTTAATTCGGTCAAATTGCCGGACGGCAAAGCATTGCAGTACAAATTAGACGCTGACAAAGAAACGCTCACGGTCGAGCTTGACCGCGCTTATCAGCCGAACCAGACCGTCACGATTGCGATTGATTACAGATCGGGCAAACCCAAAGGCGGCAGTCCGATTGGCGGCGCGGCGCTGACTTTTATCAAACCGAATGACCGCGACGCAAACCGACCGCGCCAAATCTGGTCGCAGGGACAACCCGAAAACAATCGTTACTGGTTTCCGTCGTTTGACCACCCGTCGGATTTCCGCACTTCCGAATTGCACGCCACTGTTGAAAAGCCGTTAATGGTGATTTCCAACGGCAAGCTCGTTTCGACAACTGAAAACAAAGACAACACGCGCACTTTTCACTGGAAAATGGATGTGCCTTACACGAATTATCTGACTTCCGTTATCGTCGGAGAATACGCGACGGTTGAAGGCAAATATCAGGATATTCCGGTTCTTTCTTATGTTTATCCGAACGAACTCGCCGAAGGAAAAGCCTCGACCGGGCGTTTGCCGCAAATGGTCGAGCATTTCTCAAATGTCACGGGCTTGAAATACCCTTACAACAAATACGTCCAAACAATGGTCAAAGATTTCGGCGGCGCGATGGAAAACATTACGGCGACG
Source organism: Pyrinomonadaceae bacterium (assembly GCA_036387315.1). Lineage (GTDB taxonomy): Bacteria > Acidobacteriota > Blastocatellia > Pyrinomonadales > Pyrinomonadaceae > JALZCH01. The sequence continues at coordinate 17,135 of DASVTY010000048.1, read as the reverse complement.
ACGATGACCGACACGATTATTCAGGACGAGCGTGCGCTGCTGACCGGCGACACCGAAGACATTCAGGCGCACGAGCTGGCGCACCAGTGGTTCGGCGATTACGTGACCTGCCGCGATTGGTCGGACATTTGGCTCAACGAAAGCTGGGCGACGTTTATGGAAGTCGTCTGGGAGGAAAAGAGCGACGGACGCGAAGAAGCTCTGCTGCAAAACAGAGAGCATCAGGACGCTTACTTCGGCACCTGGCGACAAGGCACGCGCCGCCCGGTTGTGACGAAAAATTACGGTAACCCGGACGCGGTTTTTGACACTTACGCTTACCCGCGCGGCGGCGCGACGCTGTTTATGCTTCGCTCGCAATTGGGCGAAGATAATTTCTGGCGCGCCGTTAATTATTATCTCAAAAAACACGCGCACCAACCTGTCACGACCGACGATTTCCGCTCGGCAATCGAAGAATCAACCGGGCAATCAATGGACGTTTTCTTTGACCAATGGATTTATAAAATGGGGCATCCGATTTTTGAGGTTTCAAAATCTTATGATGCCGCGTCGAAAACTTTAAAGCTCAACGTCAAGCAGACTCAAAAACGCGACGAAACTTCGGACTATCCGCAAGTCGAATTGTTCCAAACTCCGGTTGACGTTGAAATCGGCACGGCTTCCGGCACGAGAGTCGAGCGCATTCAGCTTGCCGCCCTACCCGAACAAACCGTCTCGATTGCGGTTGACGCCGAACCGATGCTCGTTAATTGGGATTACCAAAACTCTTTGATTGACGAAGTTAAATTCGACAAATCAATTGACGAGCTTGCTTATCAACTCAAAAACGACCCCGACGTGATGGGACGGATGTGGGCTTTGGGTGAATTGAGAACCAAATCGCGTGCGGCGAATGCTGCCGATGCTGATAAACAAAAAGCTCTCGCGGCATTCAGCGCGGCAATTGCAGGCGATAAAGTTTGGCAAATTCGCCGCGATGCGATTAATGCTCTTGCTCCGGCTGGTCCGCAAGGTCCTGCTGCGATTTTAGCTTCGATTAGCGGCAATCTGCCGAAACCTAATTTTTCGCCCGAAACCATCAACCTCTTGCTGACCGCAACCAAAGATCAGCGTGCCAATGTACGGCAAGCTGCCATTTCCCAGCTCGGACGGTTGCGCGACGCCAAATACGCCGATACGTTTGCGGCTGCTTTAAACGACCGCAGTTATTCAGTGATTGACGCGGCTTCAAACGCGCTCGGAGCAACCAAAACGCCGCAGGCTTACGACCAGATCGCTCGTTTGCTCGACCAAAATTCGTGGCGCGACCGCCTGCGAATTGCGGCTTTAAACGGATTATCGGCGACGGGCGATAAACGGGCAATGGAAACCGGCTTCAAATACACCGATAAAGCCAACCCGGCAAACATTCGCACCGCTGCTTTGGGCGTTCTGGCGGAGACCGGCAAAGGCGACGAGCGAGTTTTTCCATTACTTTTCGAGAGCTTCAAGAGATCGCTCGAATCGAGCGATTTCAACGGAATTTTCGGGGGCTTTACCGGCTTTATCAAACTCGGCGATCCGCGTGGTCAGCAGGCTTTTGATTTAGCCAAAGAAAAATTTAAAACGCAGGCGGGCTTGTTGAACTTTATCTCGCAGCTCGAAGGCGCTTTTAAGCAAGTGATGGGCGGAGCGACTAAAACACCTGCGGCAAACCCGCAGTAAAAAACGCCTGTGCTATTATTCGTCAAGCCGATTAAATGTTTAGTCGGCTTGACGTTTTTGAGAAGCAGTGTAAAATTTGCATTGACAATTAAAAGTGGTGAGTTAAGGCGACTTGCGACCACTTAAAATAAAACGCTAAACAGCCCGATAGACTTTTCAATTTAAATTTTAAAGAAAAGCCTCGCGTTGTTTGCACGCGAGGCTTTTCTTTATTTGAAAGCCACAGCAAGATTTGAACGTAAATCTTGCCTGCTAAAAGCAAGAGGCAAATGGCAGATGAACATTAATGAGGCAAACTCCGGTTTGGAAATGATTGTCGTCACCCGGACGCGGGAAATCGTTGACGGTTTCAGCGTCCGTCGCGCTTTACCAACTGCGCGAAGACGGATGGTCGGACCTTTTATCTTTTTCGATCAAATGGGACCGGAAATATTGCAGGCAGGGCGAGGCTTGGACGTAGCTCCGCATCCGCACATCGGGCTTGCCACGCTGACTTATCTTTTTAAAGGGGAGCTGTTGCATCGCGACAGCCTCGGAACGAGACAGGAAATTCGCGCGGGCGAAGTTAACTGGATGACCGCCGGACGCGGAATTGCCCATTCGGAACGAACGCCCGACGAGATGAGAAACGGCGGCGCGCAGCTTTTCGGCATTCAATCCTGGATTGCTCTGCCGAGCAAAAACGAAGAAACCGAGCCGGGCTTTTCGCATCACGAAGCGAGGGAATTACCGATTATCGAAGGCGAGGGAAAACGTGTTTGCCTGATCGCGGGTTCGCTTTTCGGAGCGCAATCGCCCGTGCAGACTTTTTCGGAAATGTTTTACGCGGACGCAATGCTGGCAAGCGGCGCTCAGATACAGATTCCAGCCGAACACGAAGAACGCGCAATTTACGTGGTCGAAGGCTCGATTGAGATTATCTCCGAAGACGGTCAATTCGACGCCGGACAATTGCTGATTTTAAAACCGGGAGCGGAAATTACAATCAAAGCCCCGGCTTCGTTCGCAACTCGCGTGATGCTGTTCGGCGGCGATCCGATGGACGGGCAGCGGCATATCTGGTGGAATTTTGTTTCAAGCTCGAAAGAGCGCATCGAGCAGGCAAAAGAAGATTGGAAAGCGGGACGTTTTTTACCCGTTCCCGACGAAGATGAATTTATTCCGCTGCCGGATTCAAATCCCAAACCTGTGCGTTATCCGTAAATGGAGGCTTCGAGAAAATTCTTCTTCAAACGGTGTAATCCAATAAAATAACGGTTTTATGAATTTTTTAGATTTACTTAAAGAAAAAATAATAGTTTTCGACGGCGCGATGGGCAGCAATCTGCAATCACAGAATCTGACGATTGACGATTGGGGCGGAGCGAATTTTGAAAACTGTTCGGAAAATCTGCTTTACACAAAGCCGGAAGCGATTGAAAAAGTGCATTTGAGCTTTTTAGAAATCGGCTGCGACGTGATTGAAACCAACTCGTTTGGCGGCAGCGAAGTCGTTTTAGCCGAATTCGGAATTGCGGATAAAGCCTACGATGTCAATAAAAAAGCGGCTGAATTGGCAAAACGTCTGACCAATGATTTTTCGACCAAAGAAAAACCGCGTTTTGTTGCCGGTTCAATCGGACCCGGAACTAAATTGCCGACGCTCGGACACATCACTTATCGAGATTTAAAACGTGCTTACGAAGAACAGGTGCGCGGGCTTTATGACGGCGGCGTTGATTTGTTTATCGTTGAAACCTGTCAGGATTTGCTGCAAACAAAGGCGACGCTTGCCGCAATTTTTGAATTTTTCGAGAAACAAAAAATTAAAATTCCGGTTATCGCGCAGGTCACAATCGAAGCATTCGGGACAATGCTCAATGGAACGGAAATCTCCGCCGCTCTGACCGCGCTCGAACCGTTTCCGATTGACGTTATCGGGATGAATTGCGGGACCGGACCGAAAAATATGGGCGAAAACGTCAAATATCTGTGCGAAAACTCGCCCGTTCCGGTTTCGGTTTTGCCGAATGCCGGAATGCCCGAAGTCAAAGACGGCGCGCAACATTACGACGAAACGCCCGAATCTTTCGCCGCGCAGGTCGAACATTTCGCCAAAGATTTTGGCTGTAACATTGTCGGGGGCTGTTGCGGCACGACGCCCGAACATTTGCGACTCGTCGTCGAAAAAATGGCGAATGTGACGCCAAAACAGCGCGAAGCCAAATTAACTCCAGCCGCGTCTTCGATTTATTTCCAGCAGCCTTATTCGCAGGACGCTTCGTTTTTGATTATCGGCGAGCGCGTTAACGCTTCCGGCTCGAAAAAAATGCGCGACCTTTTGAATGCGGAAGATTGGGACGGTCTGATTTCGCTGGCAAAAGAACAGGAACGCGAGGGCGCGCATATTTTGGATGTCAACGTTGATTTTGTCGGGCGTGACGGCGTTGCCGATATGCACGAATTGGTTTCGCGTCTCGTCACAAACGTCAAAATTCCGATAATGCTCGATTCGACCGAATGGCAAAAGATGGAAGCCGGACTCGAACACGCAGGCGGAAAATGCATTTTAAATTCGACCAATTACGAAGACGGTGAAGAGCGCTATTTCAAAGTTTTGGAACTTGCGAGAGAACACGCTGCGGCGATTGTCGTCGGAACGATTGACGAAAAAGGAATGGCGCGAACTGCTGAAGATAAAATCAGAATCGCGCGGCGCGCTTTTAAAGATGCTGTCGAATTCGGCATCGAAGCCCACGATATTTTCTTTGATCCGCTCGCTTTGCCGATTTCGACCGGAATCGAAGAAGACCGCCAAAACGCCGCCGAAACTATCAAAGGGATTCGCCAAATCCGCGAAGAAATGCCGGAAACAAATATTCTGCTCGGCGTTTCAAACATTTCCTTCGGTCTGAATCCGGCGGCGCGAGTTGTTTTAAATTCAGTCTTTTTACACGAATGCACCGAAGCCGGAATGAATGCGGCAATCGTCAACGCTTCAAAAATCTTGCCGCTAAATCGTTTCAATGAACGCGAAATCGAAGTCGCGCTCGATTTGATTTACGACCGCCGTCAATTTGAAGGCGACATTTGCACATACGATCCGCTCGGCGAATTTTCGACAATGTTTGAGGGCAAAACTTCTAAGTCAATGAAAGTTGACGTGACGAACTTGCCGGTCGAAGAACAGCTCAAACACCACATTATTGACGGCGAAAAAATAGGACTGGAAGACCACTTAAAAATCGCGCTCGAAAAATATTCCGCGCTCGACATTATCAACACTATTTTGCTCGACGGAATGAAAGTCGTCGGCGATCTTTTCGGTTCGGGACAAATGCAATTGCCGTTTGTTTTGCAGTCGGCGGAAGTAATGAAAACCGCTGTCAAATTCCTCGAGCCGTTTATGGAAAAGGTTGAAGGCGAACAATCGAAAGGCGTTATGGTTTTGGCGACCGTCAAAGGCGACGTTCACGACATCGGCAAAAATCTGGTGGATATTATTTTGACCAATAACGGCTATCGCGTCGTCAATCTCGGCATTAAACAACAGATTGACGACATTTTAAAAGCCGCCGAAGAACACAAAGCCGACGCCGTTGGAATGAGCGGTCTGCTCGTCAAATCTACGCTCGTTATGCGCGACAATCTCGAAATAATGAACGAGCGGAATATTAACGTTCCCGTCGTTCTCGGCGGCGCGGCTCTCAATCGCCGATACGTTAACGAAGATTTGATTCCGCTTTACAAGGGCAAACTCTTTTACGCGCAGGACGCTTTCGACGGTCTGCACGCAATGGATGTTTTGACGAGTAAAGAAACCGCAAAGCAGACAGAGAAAACAAACGGCATCGTTAAAGTCGAGGATCATCAGCCGATTGAAGAATCCGAAGATGATTTGATTGGCGAAGAAGCGAAGCTCGGTATCAAGAAAACCGCCAGACCGCGCGGCGTAATCGGCGCTTCGGGCGATTTTACGCATACAAAGCGCTCGGATGTTTCCGAAAATATCGAGATTCCGAAACCGCCGTTTTACGGTTCGCGCGTGGTTGAAGACATTGATTTGGATGAAGTGTTTGCGTTTGTCAACGAAACCGCTTTGTTTAAAGGTCAATGGCAATTTAAACAAGGTCGGAGATCGAAAGAGGAATATCAAAAAATTCTCGAAGAAAAAGTTTATCCGGCTTACGCAGAATTAAAAGAGCGTTCTAAACGCGAAAACCTGTTGCAGCCCAAAGTCGTTTACGGATATTTCCCATGTCAATCGAGCGGCAACGATTTGATTATTTACGAAGACGATTTGAAAACCGAACGCCTCAGATTTACCTTCCCGCGCCAGCCGCAGGAACAGCGCGGAAGCAAAAATCTGTGTCTCGCGGATTATTTCGCTTCGGTTGAATCGGGCAGAATTGATGTCGTTGCGTTTGATCTGGTCACAATGGGACGCCGCGCGAGCGAATATGCCGCCGAATTGTTCAAAGCCGATAATTACACGGATTATTTGTTTTTCCACGGTTTGTCGGTCGAATCGGCGGAAGCTCTAGCGGAATCGTGGCACAAGCGAATCCGTCAGGAATTAGGCATCGCCGAAAAGGACGCGCCCGAATTAACCAAACTTTTTCATCAAGGCTATCAAGGCTCGCGTTACAGCTTCGGCTATCCGGCTTGTCCGAATCTCGAAGATCAGACAAAAATCTTTGAATTGATTCAACCGGAAAGAATCGGCGTCGAATTATCGGAAGAATTCCAACTTGAGCCGGAACAATCAACTTCGGCGATTATCATTCATCATCCCGAAGCGAAGTATTTCAATATTGAATAGACCGTAAATAAGAAAATGCGTTTTTCGTTCGTCAAAGCGAAAAGCGCATTTGTCGCTTTGTAAAACGTCTTTGTCCCAAATTTTGACTTTTTCGTAAACTTGCTTAGTCTCAACTAGAGCAATTGTGAGGCGATGATGTTTCAAAATCGTTGGCTGAATTTATCCCTGCTGATATTTTTGTGCGTTTACTTGCGGCAACTGTTATTTACTTGATTGGAGTATTTGGCTTAACTGTTTTCGGCAATGTTCCTTTAAATAACACGCTCGACCGTTTCAAATTTAGAATCGCTTCGGAAAAGGAAACAGCTTTGCAAAGAGCGAATTTTGAAGAGCGCTGGAACAATTTGAATACAATCCGCACCGTTTCTTCAACTCTTGCCGTGATTTTCATTGTCATTGCTTGTTTAAGTTAATTGCCTTCCTTCTGATTTAAATCCTTAGTTATCTCGAAAAAATATATTCGGCGATACCGTTTCGCGCAGAAATGCGCGTTTTAAGTTGGAGGTTAATTTATATGGCAATTAATACAAGTTTAATACGGCGACCTTCGGATCGTGGATTGTTTCTGGCGGCGGCAATCGGTTTTCCCCTGATTGTTTTTATCGGTTATTTTAAATCTTATTATTTCAGCTCCCTGTTTGCCGACGCGCGCCCGATTGCAAACTCCCTGATTCACTTGCACGGCATCGTGATGTCGGTTTGGGTGGCTTATTTTGTGGCGCAGGTCGCTCTGATCCGTACCAAAAATATTAAATTACACATGACGATGGGAATGGCAGGTATCGCGCTTGCCGCGCTGGTCGTCATTGTCGGGCTGGCGACGGCGTATGATGCGCAGCTCGTTAGAAGCTCCGCGCCGCCGGGAATCGATTCGCACGAATTTTTCATTCTTCCGGTCGGCGATATGCTTTTGTTCGCAGTTTATTTCGCGGGCGCAATATATTACCGCAAACGTCCGCGCGAACATAAATCGTTGATGTTAATGACGGCGATCAATTTTATGCCCGCCGCGCTGTTCAGAATTTCGTTTGTACCGGAAAGTTATACGCTGCTGTTTACATTCGGAGTGCCGGGACTGATTGCAATTCTTTGTTTTGCGTGGCTTAGGATGAAACACGGCAAATTCAACCGCGTTTTTGCCGTTGCTTTGCTGCTTTATTTTATTGCATTACCTTTCCCGTTTAGAATGGTTTTGGCTCAAACGACCGTTTGGCACAGCATTGTCAACTGGATAGCTCCATAATGATTCAACTAAAAAGGGCGCGAAAACTCGTTTGAGCAATCGCGCCTTTGCATTTAAAGTAAAAGTAAAATTTACGGAACGAATGCCGAAGCGATTGGTACGTCGTTGCTCAAACCGAATTGCGCAGCGGTGAATTGATTATCGCCGTTGCGAAGCGCGAAATAAGTGCCGTTGCGCCAAACTGCAAAATCGGCGCGCCCATCGCCGTCGTAATCGCCCGGAACCGGAATATCGTTCGGCAATCCCCAATTTTGGTAAAGCGGCTGATTGTTTGACGATTGCATAATTGCCCATAAACCGTTGCGGAAAATCGCAATATCGGTTCGCCCGTCGCCGTCGTAGTCGGCTGGAACCAGTTTATCTTCCGGCAAACCCCACAGCAGGTAAAGCGGCTGGTTATTTGAGCTTTGCAAGACGTACCATGTCCGAGTTGACGGGCGAAAAACGGTTGGGTCTTGTTTTCCGTCGCCGTCGAAATCTCCGCGCACCGCCCGGTCAAAAATATTGCCCCACTGGATAGCGCGGAATGTAACGCCCGGCGTCCCCGAAGGACGATAAAAGAAATGGGTCGGAGCCGGATTTTCCGGGATTCCGACGGCGTTGCGGTAAACAGCTAAATCAGCTTTGCCGTCGCCGTCCCAATCGCCGACAACTCGCGGGTCGTCTCCGGGCGAGCCGAACTGCTCGGCGCGAAACGTATTATCTGAGCTGTTTAAGATGTAAAAATACGAAGGGGAATTGACGCTCTCGCGCCAAACCGCGATGTCGGTTTTGCCGTCTCCGTCATAATCCGCCGGAACAGGCTTATCGGTCGAATTGCCGAACTGGACAGCGGAAAATCCAGCAGTCGAACGTTGTAAATACCAGAAATTGTTCGCCGGGCGAAAAACCACGTAATCGGTTCTCCCGTCGCCATCGAAATCAAACAAAGCGCGCGTCGCGCAAGAACAAATTACATTCACCTCAAAAGCGCCGATGTCAACGTTTGCCCCGACCTGACGGGGAAAACCTGAGCCGCGCTGATCGGTTGTGAGCGGTTGAAACGGGCTTCCTCCGGCGCAACTGCCGTTGATGACGCAATTGTTTCCCGCATTAATAGCGGGCGAATTAGGAAGCAGAGCGTGTGTCTGCGTTTGCCCGCCGTTATTGGCAAGCGGCGCGAGAAGCGGGTTTTGATTAAGCAAATCCGAGCTAATAAAGCCAGTTGCGAGACCTGTGACGCCGATTAAATTGTTGCCGAACGAGTTAAGCGCCCCAGAAATATCGGGCGTATTACCGCCCGTGTTATTGGCGATGATTGTATTTCTTAAATTAAAAGCGGTCTGTGAGGTACTGAGCAGCCCGCCGGTGCTTAAGCTATCCCTGTTGCCCGTAATTGTGACATTATTCAATGATAAAGATATGCCGGTGTGGAAAATTCCCCCGCCCCTTCCATTCTGCGCGATGTTGCCGGAAAAAGTTGAGTTAGCTATGTTGGCAATTCCGTCATTGCGAAGCCCTCCTCCGCCGTTCGTTGTGGGCGAAGCTGCTATGTTTCTGGAAAACGTCGAATTTATAATATTTATCGTGCTGTCGGGAAGATTCGTCATTCCCCCGCCAGAGCCGTACGCCGTATTCTCCGACACGGTAGTTTCTCTTAAAGTTAAAGTCCCGTTTGCCCAATTGCTCACACCGCCGCCGTGTCCTGCCCCATTTCCGCTGATTACCAATCCCGTCAAAGTTAAGTTTCCGCCTGCGTTGTGAATACCGCCGCCAAGTGCGGATGAGACGTTGCTAATACCGTTTCCGCCCGTGACTCGAAGAAAGCTGATTGCCGTCGCCGCGCCGGTATTATTGGTAAAAACCCGGCTCGTATTGTTGCCGCTGACGGTGAGAAAATTAGCGCCTCTGCCGACAATCGTTAAAGAGCCGTTGTTCGTAATGATGAGATCGCCGCTCGTCAAGACAATTGTTTGCGGTGTGCTGAAAACGTTAATCGAAAATGAAATCATATCGTTTTCGGCGCTTACGTTAGCCGCCGCAATCGCTTCGCGCAAGCTGCAATCGGCATCGCACGCTCCGTCGTTTGTGTCTGCGGTTTTCGTGACAGTGTAAGTTGCAGCGGCGGCAGTTTGCGGCAGGCAAAACAGCGTGAAGAAAACAAAACTAAATTTAAATAATGTGATCATTAGATTTCTCCGCCAAACTGCGGGTATGTTATGCCCTCGCGCATTAAATTTCAAGAGAAACGCGAAAAATAAGAAAGGCGAGCAATCGAAAAATTGTGTGCCTTGCGCTCGTCCGCTTGTTTACAGCAAACTAATCGAATGATTTCGATTGCCGAGGCTCTGAAAATAATTGCGGAAAACGTTTCTCCGGTTGAAACGGAAAAAATTGAATTATCAGCAGTTTGCGGCAGAGTTTTGGCGGAGGAGATTCGGGCGGATATGGATTTGCCGCCGTTTGACCGCTCGCAAATGGACGGTTACGCGATCCGAGCCGCAGACGCCGAAAACGCACCCGTTAAATTAAAAATAATCGGCGAATCGGCAGCCGGAAAAGGCTGGCACAGCGATTTAAAAGCAGGCGAAGCCGTGCGAATTATGACAGGAGCGCCGGTTCCGCCTAGTGCCGACGCGGTGCAAAAGCTGGAACTGGCGAGCGAAGAAAACGGTTTTGTGGAAATTTTGGAGCCGGTTAAAATCGGTCAAAACATCGTCCGCCGGGCAAGCGAAATCAAAGCGAATGCGAAGGTTTTTGAAGCCGGTGAAATCGTCTATGCAGGGATGATCGCAAGTCTGGCTTCATTCGGTTACGCAACTGTAAAAGTCGCCCGGAAACCGCGCGTTTCAATTTTGGCGACAGGCAGCGAGCTTGTCCGAATCGAGCAAAAACCGGCGCAAGATCAAATTCGTAATTCAAATTCTTTAACGCTGAAAATTTACGCCGAAAAATGCGGAGCGGAAGGCGAGATTTTGCCGATTGCGAGCGATGAAATCGAACATCTCAAATTGAACATTGAAAATGCCGTCAAAGCGGCGGATGTTCTGATTGTTTCGGGCGGCGTTTCGGTGGGAAAATACGATTTTACAAAAACCGCTCTGCGCGAGCTGGGCGCGCAGATTCTTTTTGAAAGAGTGGCTTTGCGTCCGGGAAAACCGACGGTTTTCGGGCGATTAAACGATTGTTTGATTTTCGGTTTGCCGGGAAATCCGGTTTCGGCTATTGTCACGTTTAATTTGTTCGTCCGCGCGGCGCTGCTGAAAATGCAGGGCGCGAATGATTGCGATTTAAAATCGGGCTTTGCCGTTTCCGGCGGGAAATTTAAAGGCGCAAAGGAACGCGACAGTTTTTTGCCTGCGAGACTTTCGACAAATGAAAAAGGTCAGATCATTGCGGAAAACCTTCGTTGGGGCGGTTCGTCCGATTTCGTGGGATTCGCCCATTCTGACGCGCTCGTTTTTGTGCCGCAAAACGTGAGAATTGAAGCCGGTTCGGTTGTCAAAATTGCGTTTTTGCCGTAAAAGAATTAAACCGCAAAGGACGCTAAGGTTTTTATTATTAAAGGAGGATTTCTCGAAATGGAGAGATTTAGCCTTAACTGTCAACTATGAACTATCAACTGTCAACTATCTTGCAAGGAAATATAGTTTTCTGCAAAACAGTTGACAGTTGATAGTTCATAGTTGACAGTTCGCTGTTTTCATTTCTGAAAAGTCTTGATTAATTCGGATTACCGATGAAAAAGCTCACACATTTTGACGAAACGGGAAAAGCTGTGATGGTTGATGTCGGCGAAAAAGCCGAAACTAAACGCCGCGCGGTTGCCTCGGCGCGCGTTTTGTTAAATAAGGAAACGATTGCCGCGATTAAAAACAATCAGACGCCGAAAGGGAATCCGCTCGAAATTGCTCGAATCGCCGGAATTATGGCAGCAAAACAAACGTCGAATCTGATTCCGCTGTGTCATCAAATCAATTTGTCAAAAGTCGAGATTCGCGCCGAATTGACCGATTACGGCGTTTCGCTCGAATCCGAAGCCATAACAACCGCGCAAACCGGAGTTGAAATGGAAGCATTGACGGCGGTTTCAATCGCGGCTTTGACCGTTTACGATATGTGCAAGGCGCTCGATAAAGCGATTACAATCACAGACATTCGGCTCGAAGCGAAAACCGGCGGGAAAAGCGGCGATTTCGCGCGGGCGAAAATCGAAGATTAAAAGCGAAATCGGGAGAGGAATTTGGCATCGTAAAATCGAGAACTTTGCGGTAAGATAAACGTAAGTTTATTCGAGACTTGAAACAAGGGAGTTACAGCATAATGAAATTTAACGTCGCGCCGGATGCTCGCCCGCAATTAAAAACTTTGTTAATTGCGACCGTTCTGAGCATTGTTTTGTGGTTTATTCCGTTTGCAGAGTATTTGATTTACCCGATTCGGTTGTTTGTGACGTTTATTCACGAAGGCGGTCACGTTCTGGCTTCGCTCATCACCAACAGCGCAATATTCAGCTTGACAGTCGCGCCGGACGGAAGCGGAGCGGTTTTAGCCGCGCCGGAAACAACGGTCGCGTCGCTAATTATTTCGAGCGCGGGGTATGTCGGGGCGTCGGCTTTCGGCGCGATGCTGTTGATTTTGATTCGCCGCGCCGTGCAAGCCAGAATTGTTTTAGCCGCGACAGCAGGTTTTATCGCGCTGATGACTTTGATTTTCGGTTTTGCATTGCCGATGTGGAATTTCTCGCGCGCCGAAGTTTCTGTTTTAGGCATTGCGTTTACGGTCATTTCCGGTTTGGTAATCAGCGGCGGACTCGCGGCGATTGCCCGATTTGCGACGGCGCGAGTGGCTTCGTTCTTTTTGAGCTTTCTTGCGGTTCAATGTTTGCTCAACGCTTTGTTTGATTTAAAAACCGTTTTCTTTATGCATTCGCCGTTTGCGGCTTCGCACGTTCACAGCGACGCGGCGAATATGGCTCAGGCGACCGGCGTTCCGAGCATTTTTTGGGTGGTTGCGTGGATCGGCATTTCGCTTGTGCTGGTTTCAATCGGTTTGCGATTTTACGCCGTAAACAAAGAGCGCAAAATACAGCAGGACTTGCCGTTTGAAGACTAAACTCCCGTTTGTTTTTAAAGAATTGAAAAAGCGCAAACTGAATAAATCGGTTTGCGCTTTTTCGTTTCGATTTTGGAAGAAACGCAACAACAATTAACTTTGGGCGAATTGCCAATCGGCTCGCGTCTGGTTTTGCGCTGCAAAAAAGATTGGCGCGAAGCCGTCGTTTCGCAGTTTGACGAAGACAAAGCCGTGTTGATTATTTGGTCTGTGTCGGGCAAAACATATCGCGTCCGCCGGGCGGCTGATGCGCAAATCGTTCTCGACGGCAAAATTCCGGTTCTGCCCGTCGAATGCGACGAAATCGAGTGGCGCGAAAATCTGATCAAATACGACACGCGCTGGTAATTTCAAAAAAATAAAATCCAAACTTTGGTGAAACGATTTTCGTTTATTTTTCGCGTTAGTTAGCGGAGAACTTATGGCGACTTACGAAGGCAAATGGCGTTGTTTGCGCTGTTCAAACGCAAATCTCGGACGATTCTTGAACTGTCAAACTTGCGGCACAAAGCGCGATGACGATGTTCAATTTTTTATTGACGACGACACATTCGTCGTCAGCGACGCCGCGCTTTTGCGCCAGGCAAACGCGGGCGCGGATTGGATTTGTCAATATTGCGGCGGCAACAATCGCGCATTCGACCGGAATTGCACAAGCTGCGGAAGCGCGCGCAACGCCGAAAATAAACAGCTTCAAGAAGAAATTCGCGGCGTTAACGATTGGACGGAAGCCGCGCAAACAGCGGCGGCAATAAATTCTCAAAACACGCAGCCGAAAAAATCCTTTTTCAGCAGTCGTCTATTCAAAATCGCTTTGCTCGGTGCGGGAGCGTTAGGCGCTTTGTTTGTCGTTTTATTCGGAGTTCTGATTTACATTTCGACTCTTGAATATTCGTGCGACATCGAAGTCGTCGGGCTTGAATGGCAGCGCACGATTCGTCTCGAAGAATATAAAACCGTTCGGGAAACCGCTTGGGAAGGCGAAGTTCCGTCAGCGGCGCGCGTTCAATCAAAAGAAACGGCGCTGCATCACACCGACCGGGTTCCAAATGGCACAAGGCAAGTCCCGGAGACTTATACCGAGCGCGTTTCCGATGGCACGGAACGCTACGTTTGCGGGCGAAAGAACAAGAAAAACGGCTATTTTGAAGACGAATACTGCACGCGCACGAAATACAAAGATGTAACGAAAACGCGCAACAAAACCGAAACCATCTACAAAGAAGTTCCGGTTTATCGAACGCGCTACACTTTTTTGATTGATAAATGGGTTGCAGCGGGCGAGAAAACGACTTCGGGCAGCGATTTTAATCCGCAATGGGCGGCAATCGAGGTTGACAACATTAGCACGCGCGAAGCCGGACGAGACGAAACTTATAACCTGCTCTGCAAAGAATTGGGCGGCAAAAACAAACTTTACAAACACAAAATCGAATCCGACGCCTGGTCGCGCTTTCAAAACGGAATGCGTCTGCACGGCAAAACCGACGTTTTCGGCTCGCTCGTCTCGATTGACGAATTGCCGAACGGCAAATGGTAAATCTAAGGCAGATTTAAATTAACGAAATACAAAAACACAGCCGTTTGCTTTTATAAAGCGTTTGTCCGAGCATGCGAAACGACGCTCTGATTAATTTCCGGCAATTTGCACAATTGTTTGCTGCTCGCCGGATTCGGTTTGCTGCCGCGCGTGATACGAAGAGCGCGTGAGCGGCGACGATTCGATGTGCTTGAAGCCCATTTCCAAACCGATACGTTTCCATTCCGCAAACTCTTGCGGCGTGACATAGCGCTCAACCGGCAGGCGGCGTTCGTAAGGCTGCAAATATTGACCGATGGTCATAATGTCGCACGAAACCGAGCGTAAATCTTTCATCAATTCAACGACTTCTTCAAACTCTTCGCCGAGTCCGACCATAATTCCGCTTTTGGTTTTCATCTGCGGAAACTGCGTGTCGCGGAAACTCGCAGCACGTTCGAGCAGTTCGAGAGTTTGCGCGTATTTTGCATCGGGGCGAACGCGGCGGTAAAGCCGGGCAATGGTTTCGGTGTTGTGGTTTAAAACGTCCGGTCGCGCAACCAAAACCGCGTTCAAAGCAGCTTCGTCGCCGTTAAAATCGGGTATTAAAACTTCGACTTTGCAAGTTGGATTCAGTTCACGAACGCGCAAAATCGTTTCCGCCCAATGCGATGCGCCGCCGTCGGGCAAATCGTCGCGATTGACCGAAGTAATAACGGCGTGTGCGAGATTCAAATGCCGCACGGCTTCGGCGACGTGGCGCGGTTCTTCGGCGTCCAATTCGCCCGGTTTGCCTTTATTGACGGCGCAAAAACCGCAATGCCGCGTGCAGGTGTCGCCCGCGAGCATAAACGTCGCCGTTCGGTCAGTCCAGCATTCAAAAATATTCGGGCAGCGCGCTTCCTGACAAACCGTGTGCAGCTTTAAGCCTTCGATCAGCCGCAAAACTTCGTTTTGATTCGTCGGGTCGCCGAGCTTGATTTTGAGCCAGTCCGGTTTCGGCAAACGCTCTTTTTTCTTTTTCTTAATAAAATTATTGATTAAAACTTTTTCTTCCTGCATCATTTTAAAAAGCAAACGGGATGAGTTTATTTTAACTCATCCCGTTTGCTTTTGCATTTTGAGCTTCAAATGCAGTTGATTCTAGAATTTCTATTTTGCTGTTTGGTAACTGTTAATGCGTTCGCCGACGACTTCCCAATTCACAACATCCCACCAGGCTTTGAGATAATCGGCGCGTTTGTTTTGATATTTCAAATAATAAGCGTGTTCCCAAACGTCGTTGCCCATCACGACCTGTAAATTGTTCATCAAGGGCGAATCCTGATTCGGCATCGACTGAATTTTCAATTCACCGTTGTCAACTACGAGAAAAACCCAGCCGGAACCGAACAGTTTTGTTCCGGCTTCGTTAAATTTGGTTTTGAAATCATCGAAACTGCCGAACGATTTTTCAATCGCCTGCAAAGTCGCGCCTTGCGGAGCAGCGCCGTCGCTGCGCTTCATAATTTGCCAGAACATCGAGTGGTTATGATGTCCGCCGCCGTGATTGCGAACGGCGGTGCGGACAGCTTCCGGCACTTCGTTGATATTTTGCAGAATTTGTTCGAGCGAACGGTTGTGAAATTCCGTGTGGTCTTTGAGCGCGTTGTTTAAATTGTCAACGTAAACCTGATGATGTTTGTCGTGATGAAGCTGCATTGTCTGCGCGTCAATTACCGGCTCAAGCGCGTCAAACGCATATGGCAGCGGCGGCAAACTGAACGGATATGTTGAATTTTGATTTTCCATAAATTTCTCCTTGTACTTTTAAAACGGATTGTTGATTTTCGTCGGAAACAATTGAAATGTGTTAATCAACCGGGCGATTTCCCGCGTCAATTCCTTCAACGCTCGCCTGACGGATAACTTTGACGTGCAAATCGTCAATCACGCGAATCTGGCACGAAAGCCGTGTGCGTTCGCCCAAATCGGTTTTGGTGGCGAGAATCACACGCTCAGGTTCGCCGATTTCGCCCGGATCGCCCGACAAGACTTCGACGCGGCAAGTTGTGCAGCGAGCGTTTCCGCCGCAGCGGTGCAAAATATCAATACCGTGATCTTCAAGCGCCAAAACCAATTTTTGCCCGGCTTCGGCTTCAAGCATTTCCGTTCCCGCAGCGGTTTCGGCTGTGATTTTAGGCATAGTCTAAAACTCCTCAAAATTTTTTAAATGAATCAATAACAAAGAATTTGCCACGAACCGAGCGCAAGAGCAAGCCGAAATATTTTAAGGTGTGTTAAACAAAATGAAAAAACTTTGCCAAAAATGTTTAATTTTCTGGAAATCAAGTTTCTATAGAAATTTCTCTTTGATAGCAGAGCCGAAATCGCGCCTGCTTGTGAAGTCTCTTTTCAGCTAACAGACAAAATAAAAAAATAATCCGATAAATTAACTCGCCCCGATTTATCTCAAATTCACGGGAAGGAACGCTCTATTCCGATGGGAAAAGTCTGTCTTTATTTCGCCTTATTCAGCCTCGTTTTTACGGTTACTGCGGCTTCGGCGCAAACGCGCCAGCGCGTCATAGATAATTTCGATCTCGCGAGCGGCGTCAAGGTTTATGTGCCGGAAACCTCGAAACCTGTTGTCAAAACTCAAAAGAAATCGAACGCGCAGCAAACCTCAAAAAACAGAACGGTTATTCCGATTGTAATGACCGGAACGTCCTGGCAGCAGCAACCGGCGGCGAGAATGTCTTTTAATAAATCGCTCGGCAGCTTTACGACCG